>DASTRX010000173.1:0-24616 GCA_035760985.1 Polyangiaceae bacterium | reverse complement strand
GGCGCCGTTCGAGCGCCGTTCCAGGCAGCGTGGAATGGACCGGCCTGGCACGCTGCTCCGAAACGCACTAAGACGGGGCCGTGGCTTCGCTGTTCGACGTTCACGCGCACCTCACGCACCCGAACCTGCTGGCGGATGTGGAGGGCATCGTCGCGCGCGCGGAGGCGGCCGGGCTGTCCACGATCGTGAGCAACGGGCTCAACCCCGCCGACAATCAGGCCGTGCGCGAGCTGGCGCAGCGCTTTCCGATCATCAAGCCCGCGTTCGGGCTGTATCCGGTGGACGCGGTGCTCGCCGAGATGCTGGCCGCGGGAGAGTCGTACCCGGGGCAGCGCGAGGCCTGGCCCACGGGGGAGGCGATCGCCTGGGTGCGCGAGCACGTGGGGGAGGCGTTCGCGGTGGGCGAGATCGGGCTCGACGGCTACTGGGTGAAGGAGAGCTTCTGGCCCGCGCAGGAGCAGGCGTTCCGGGAGCTGGTGCGGATCGCGATGGACGCGGACAAGCCGATCATCATCCACACGCGCAAGCGCGAGCGGCGCGCGCTGGAGGTGCTGGACGAGCTGGGTGCGCGGCGCGTGGACTGGCACTGCTTCGGCGGGCGCGTCACGCTGGCGCGCGAGATCGCGAGCCGCGCGGGGCACTACCTGTCGATCCCGGCCAACGCTCGGCGCTCGGAGTCCTTCACGCGCATGCTGCAGACGCTGCCGCGCGATCGGCTGCTGCTGGAAACCGACTCGCCCTATCTGGGCCCGGATCGGGAAAAGCAGGCCGAGAACGAGCCGGCCAACGTCGCGCACACGGTGCAATACGCCGCCGAGATCTGGGGCACGACGCCGGACGCCGCGGCTGCGCACTTCGCGAGCAATTTCGAAGCGCTGTTCGGCGTCGCGCCTTGAACGACCACTCGGAGAGTCAGGGCGCGAGCGGATCGCGAAAGACCAGGGCAGCGGGCAGCTGACAGCCCAGCGTCGTCAAGCTAGCGCCTTCGGCGCTGCCGGCGTCGAACGACCAATCCCGCGCGGCCCGGCGCCACACCCCGATCGATCGTCGCTCGGGATCGACCAGGACCAGCTCGCGCACAGACGCAATCTGTTGGTAGCGGCTCAACTTCTCGCCGCGGTCGTAGTCTTCCGTGGACGGGCTCAGCACGACGACCGTGAGGTCTGGATACGTCGCGAGGCCTGTCGCGAGCACGCGTACCCGCAAATCCGAGCTGAAGACCGCGCAGCGCTGACCGGCGAGCTGGCTAGAAAGCAGCGCGGCCAGGTTGGCGGCAATGCGCGCGTGCTCCGGCGCTCCGATTCCCCGGGCTACTTCGGCGGCGAGTCCCAGTCCGAGAAGTCCTGGCCTTTTTCGCGCGAGAGGATGTCGATCGCGGCCACCGCGCCGTCGCCGGCGCTGATGATGGCCTGGCTGCGCCCGGGGCGCGCGGAGCGGCCGACGGCGTAGACGCCCGGCACGCTGGTGAGGTTGTTCTTGTCGGTCACGACGCGCTGGCCGTCGAAGCTCGCGCCCAGGTCCTGCGCCAGCTTGGGCGATTTGCCCTCGGACAGGATGACGTAGCGCGCGCCGATCTGCTCTCCGCCCTCGAGCGTCACCGTGAAGCCGGAGCCGCTTCCGGGGTTGTTGCGCGCGATCGCTTCGACGTGGCGATCTTGCAGGAGCGCACCAAAGCGCCCGACCTGCTGGCGCGCGAGCTTCTGGAACTCGCTGCCATGGATTTCGTCCAGGCCCAGGTAGTTGCGCACCAGCGCCCAGTGCATGGCGGTCTTGTCCTGGCCATACACCACGGTAGAGAGGCCGTTCTTGGCCAGAAAGAGCGCTGCGCTGAGGCCTCCCGGCCCGTCTCCGACGATCACCACGTCCATGTGTCTTGCTCCAGAAGGAATCCGGACGCGGGCGTAACGCGTTCGTCGCGCCCGTGGCAAGCTATGGCGGCATGAGCAAGGCGTTCACGAAGGAGGACTCGGCAGCCGACGAGGTGGTGGTCGCGCCGCGCGCGCCCTTGCCGCCCGGTGTGCCCAACTACGTCACGCCGCGCGGGCTCGCGCTGCTGCGCGCCGAGCGGCAGGCGCTGGAGAGCACCCGCGCGGCCCTGCGCGAGGCCGCCGAGAGCACGGCTCCGCTCGCTGCCCTGGCGGGGCGCTGGGCGGAGCTCGAGCAGCGTCTGGCCAGCGCGGAGTGCGTGGAACCTCCGGCGGAGGCACCGAGCGTGGTGCGCTTCGGCTGCCAGGTCACGGTGCTGGACGCCGCGGGGCGCGAGCAGCGCTATCAGATCGTCGGCGTCGACGAGGCCGATCCAGCCGCGGGCAAGATCGCGTTTCTCTCGCCGCTGGCCAAGGCGCTGCTGGGCGCGGAGCTGGGCGATCGGGTGCGAGTGAAGAAGCCGGGCGGCAGCGAGGAGCTGGAGCTGCTCGAGATCTCTGTGCCCGCGCCGTAGCCTGCCGTGCTCAGGCGACCTTGCTCTGCCAGGTCGCGTACCAGGGCGCGAGCTTCTCGCCGGGCATGGGCCGGGCCATGTAGTAGCCCTGGCCGTAGTCCACGCCCATCCAGACCAGCAGGTTCCACTCTTCCTCGGTCTCGATGCCCTCGGCCACGGTCTTGAGCCGCAGCCGCTTCGCGAGCTGCACGGAGGACTCGAGCAAGGAGCGCGCGTCCGCGTCGCTGGTCGCGCCGCTGACGAAGGTGCGGTCGAGCTTGAGCTCGGTGAAGGGCAGGCGGCGCAGCTGGGTCAGGCTGGAGAAGCCGGTGCCGAAGTCATCGATCGCCAGCAGGAAGCCCTTGAGCCTCAAGCGCGTGGTGATGTCGAGCAGCGAGTCGAGGTCGTCGGCGAGCTTGCTCTCGGTGATCTCCAGCGTCACGCGGTCGGGTGCGAGCCCGGCCGAGATGGCGATCTCGGCGATGCGGTCGGGCAGGTCGAGCTCGCGCAGGGTCTGCGCGGAGAGGTTCACGGAGGCGCCGATGTCGAGGCCGGCGCGCTGCCAGGCCGCGCCCTGGCGGATGGCTTCCTTCACCACCCAGTCGGTCAGCGGCGCGATCAGGCCGCTGGCTTCGGCGAGCGAGATGAAGGCATCGGGCATGAGCAGCCCGCGCTCGGGGTGCTGCCAGCGCACCAGCGCCTCGGTGCCGTGCAGCTGCCCGCTGTGCAGGTTGAGCTGCGGCTGATAGTGCAGGATCAGCTGATCGCGCTCGATCGCCGTCTGTAGCTCTTCGGCGCTGACCTTGGGCAGCGGCCGCTTCGAGCGCGGCTTCGTGAGCGTCGCGACGCTGGCCAGCGCGGCCTCCAGCTCCGCGATGCCGAACGGCTTCTGCAGCACGCCGGCGATGGCCAGGCCACGGCTCTTGCCGAGCGCGTGCGCGGCCTTCAAGACCTTGAGGTCGGCGCCGCTGACGATCACGAGTGGGCTCTTGACCCGTCGTTCGGCGAACAGGCGCATGGTCTCCACGCCGTCCCGTCCGGGCATGTTCAGGTCGCAGCAGATCAGATCGAAGGCGCTCGCTTCGAGGCGCTCCAGCGCCTGGGTCGCGGTCTCGGCGGTCACCACCTCGCTGGCGCCGAGCCGGCGCAGCAGGGTCGAGAGGGTGCGTCCACAGGCCGCGTCGTCATCGACGACGAGCACTCGCGCGGGCGATCGGGGAGGAGAATCCATGTACGGTGGGTGTGCGGAGGAGCGCGACGATACAGACGCGGGGCTCACGAACCTGACCGGTCCCCGCACCGGGATCTGAAGCGCGAATCCTCATGGCCGCGGGGACGAACGCGACCTGGGTGCCCCATGCAGGTTGGGGGCGTGTGCCCCAGTTCCGCGCCGACGCTGCGCGGCGTAACGAAGCGGGACGATTTTGACAGCGGCCTTCAGCTCGGCTGCGCTACGGTCCGGCCGCTGTCGCGCCGCCGTTCCGACCGGGCGGTGCGACCAGGATCCCCATGTACCCCACCCTGTACCACGCGGTTCACGATCTGTTCGGGCTGGATCTGCAAGCCCTGAAGCTGATCAACACCTTTGGCTTCCTGGTCGCGCTGGCGTTTCTGGGCGCTGCGCAGGCCCTCGGCTCCGAGCTGGATCGCAAGCACGCGCAGGGCAAGCTCCAGTCGTCGCAGCGCAAGTATGTGCCGCCGCGCCCGCCGACCCTGGTCGATGTGGCCCTCTCGGGGCTGATGGCGTTTCTGGTCGGCTTCAAGCTGTTCGGGATCGTGCTCGGCGATTTCAAGCTGCAAGGCGGGGCGGACACGCAGCGCTACTTGCTCTCCGGGCAAGGCAACTGGCTCGCTGGCATCGCCTGCGGCGCGATCTGGATGGTGCTCAAGGTGCGTGAGTACCGCGTGCAGCGCGAGGAGGCGCGGCCCGGCGAGCATCCCGAGTTCGTCGAGGTCACGCCGCGCGATCACCTGCTCGGCATCACCGGCGCCGCGGCCCTCGGCGCCCTGATCGGCGCCAAGCTGTTCCACCTGCTGGAGCGCCCCCGGAACATCATCGAGCTGATCGAGCACCCCAGTGTTGGCGCGATCTTCTCGGGCCTGACCATCTACGGCGGCCTGATCCTGGGCACGCTGTTCGTGTACCGCTACTGTCGCAAGCACAACCTGCCCTTCGTGCACATCGCGGACGCGGTGGCTCCGGGCCTGATGCTGGGCTACGGCATCGGGCGCCTCGGCTGCCAGCTGGCGGGCGATGGCGACTGGGGCATCGTGAGCGCGGGGACGCCCAGCGGCTTCGGCTGGTTGCCGTCCTGGTTCTGGGCCTACGACTATCCGAACAACGTGCTCGGCTCGGGCGTGCCCATGGCCAGCGGTGGCTTTCCCGGCTACGGCACGCACCTGGTGCCTGCCGTTTATCCGACGCCGCTCTACGAGTCGATCGCGGCGTTCGTGATCTTCGCCCTCCTCTGGTCGCTGCGCAAACGCATCGAGCGCCCGCTGGTGATGTTCGGGCTGTACATGGTGCTGAACGGCATCGAGCGCTTCTGGATCGAGAAGATCCGTGTCAACGCTGTGTACGAGCTGTTCGGCAAGACCGCGACGCAGGCGGAGATCATCGCCGTGCTGATGTTCGTGGGCGGCCTGGCCATGATCTTCATCCAGATGCGCAAGCCGCTCCCGCCCGCGCCCGCGCCGCAGCAGGACCCGGAGCCCGCGCCGACGAAGTGAGGAGACTCGCTTTGAACCCGGCGGGGCGCGCGCGGTCAACTTGACTAAGTCTCCTGACTAAGCTAGGCTGATCGGGTGAAAATCGTCAATGTTCACGAGGCGAAGACGCATCTGTCGCGCCTGATAGAGGAGGCCTTGGCGGGCGAGGAGATCGTCATCGCTCGAGGCAACCAGCCAGTGGTGCGCCTGGTGCTCGTGGAGTCGGCTCGTCCGCAGCGCACGCTCGGATGGGCGAAGGGTCAGATCCGGATCGCGCCGGACTTTGATCAGCCCCTCGACGATTTCGTGGAGTACCGCTGAGTGCACTACTTGCTCGATACCCACACATTTTTGTGGATCGCTCAGGACGACCCCCTGCTCCACGAGAACGTGCGCGCGTTGTTCGCGGATGTTGGCAACGAGATCTTCCTGAGTGCCGCGAGCGTCTGGGAAATGGCCATCAAGGCGAGCCTGCGAAAGCTGACGCTCACTGCTCCGCTCGCACGCTTGGTCGCCGGCGGCGCCGAGCGCGGGATCCGGCTGCTCGCCATCGCGTGCGAACACACCTACCAGGTTGAAAATCTGCCGTTTCATCATCGAGATCCATTCGATCGGCTGCTCGCCGCCCAGGCGAGCCACGAAGGGATGTACCTGGTGAGCCGCGACTCGCAGTTCGATGCCTACCCGGCGACACGCGTATGGGATCGCGTGTACGACAAGGTCCCGTAAGCGCCGGCGCGATCCAGCTCGCGGTGAGCTGGGAGGAGGACTATACTCCTGTTCAGGTTGATGGCCCCATCCACCTTGGGAACGAGCGCTCCGTGAATCCGCGCTACCGCGCGCTCTGCGTCTTCGAGCATCGCCGATGACGGTCGCGGTTCTCGCGGAGAAGCCGTCCGTGGCGCGCGATCTGGCGCAGGTGCTCGGCGCCGATCGGCGCGCAGCGGGCGCGTGGTCCGGCAACGGTTACGTCGTGACGTGGGCGATCGGGCACCTGGTGGGGCTGGCGGAGCCGGATGGGATCCACCCGGAGTGGCGGCGCTGGCGGCGAGAGGATCTGCCGCTGTTGCCCGAGCGCTGGCCCCTGACCGTGTTCGAGTCGACGCGCGAGCAGTTCGAGCTGGTGCGGCGCGTGCTGAACGCTCCGGATGTGGCCTCGGTGATCTGCGCGACCGATGCGGGTCGGGAGGGCGAGCTGATCTTCCGCTTCATCTACGAGGCGGCGGGTTGCCGGCGCCCGGTGTCGCGTCTGTGGATCTCATCGCTCACCGAGAGCGCCATTCGCGAGGGCTTGCGCCGGCTGCGGCCGGGCAGTGAGTACGACGCGCTGGCGGATGCGGCGCTGGGGCGCAGCCGCGCCGACTGGCTCGTGGGCATGAACCTGTCGCGCGCGTACGGGTTGGCGCTGGACGCTCCGCTCTCGGTGGGGCGCGTGCAAACGCCCACGCTGGCGATGCTGGTGGAGCGCGAGCGAGCGATCCGCGAGTTCGTGCCGGAGGACTACCTCGAGGTGCTGGCCACGTTCAGCGCGCCCGAGGAGCGGCGCTATACGGGCACCTGGTTCGATCCGCGTGCCCAGCAGCATCCACGCCGCTTGCCCGCCTCGGGCGAGCGAGCGCGCGAGATCGCCCGACGCGTGCGGCAGGGGCAGGCCCAGGTCGCCCGCGTGAGCTCGCAGACCAAGCGCATGCCGCCGCCGCTCCTGCATGATCTGACCGATCTGCAGCGGCAGGCCAACCGCCTGTACGGGCTGTCCGCGCAGCGCACGCTCGATCTGGCGCAGGCGCTCTACGAGAAGCACAAGCTGATCAGCTATCCGCGCACGGATTGCCGGCAGCTGTCGAGCGAGGTCGCGGGCACGCTGCCGGCCGTCGTGGAGGCGCTGCGCGGCCGCTACGGCGCGCTGTTCGCGGAGGGGACGGGCGTGCGCCCGCTGTCGCGGCGCTTCGTCGATGACGGCAAGGTGACGGAGCATCACGCCATCGTGCCCACCAGCGTGTCCGCCGAGGGCCGGGCGCTGAGCGCCGATGAGCGCAAGCTCTACGATCTGATCTGCCGGCGCTTGCTGCAAGCCTGGCACGCGGACTTCGTCTGGGCGGCGACCGAGGTGATCACGGAGGTGAGAGCTCCCGGAGCGCCGGGCGTGGTCGACTCCTTTCGCAGCCACGGGACGACGATCGAGCAGCAGGGCTGGAAGGTGCTCGATCTGGGCGCGCCCAAAGCCCCGCGCGACGGCGGCAAGGCCGATGAGGACCCCTCCACGGAGGTGCTGCCCGCAGGCCTGGCGCGCGGGCAAGCCGCGCGGGTGCTGGACGCGCGCGCGGAGAAGAAGACCACCCGTCCACCGCCGCCGCTGACCGACGCCACGCTGCTCACCGCGATGGAGAGCGCCGGCAAATCGCTGGACGAGAAGGAGCTCTCGGACGCGATGCGGGACAGCGGCCTCGGTACCCCCGCCACGCGCGCCAGCATCATCGAGACGCTGCTGGCGCGCGGTTACGCGGAGCGGGCGGGCAAGGCGCTGCGCGCCACGGAGCGCGGGATGGGCTTGATCGAGCTGGTCGATCCGGAGGTGAAGAGCCCGGCGATGACCGGCGCGTGGGAGGCGCGGCTGCAGGCCATCGCGCGCGGACAGGGCTCCTTGCCGGAGTTCATCGAGCAGATCGAGGCGTACGTGACGCGCGTCGTCGGTCGCGTACCGCCGCTGCTGCCGCCGCTGCCCGGTGAGTCGAGCGCGCCCGCCCGCGCGCGCGAGCGCAGCGCCAACACGAGTGCGCCGGCAGCGCCGGCGGCAGCGATGACGCCGCCCGCGGCGCCGCGCGGAGCGGCTTCCGGCGCGCCGCCGTCGCGGGCAATGACGCTGGCGCCGCGCGGAGCCGCTGCCGGCGCGCGAGCAGCGGCAACGCCACGCGCAGCGCCGACCGCGCCGGCACCACCGACGGCAACGCCAGCCTCTGGCGGCGCCACCTCCGGCGCGCCGCCGTCGCTCCAGCAGCTGCTGCAGAGCCGCTTCGGCTTTCCCGCCTTCCGCCCGCATCAAGCAGAGGTGTGCCGGGCCGTGGCGGAGGGCCGCGACGCGCTGCTCGTGATGCCCACGGGAGCCGGCAAGTCGCTGTGCTATCAGCTGCCCGGGCTGGCTCGCGGCGGCACCACCCTGGTGATCAGCCCGCTGATCGCCTTGATGGAGGATCAGGCCGCGGGCCTCGAGGCGCGCGGGGTCCGGGTCGGCCGCATCCATTCGGGGCGCCCGCGCAGCGAATCGCGTCAGGTGTGCGCGGACTATCTGGCGGGCGCGCTCGATTTTCTGTTCATCGCGCCGGAGCGGCTGGGAGTCGCGGGTTTTCCCGAGCTGCTCGCCCGGCGTCCGCTCGGTCTGATCGCGATCGACGAGGCGCACTGCATCTCGCAGTGGGGTCATGACTTCCGTCCCGATTACCGCTTGCTCGGGCAGCGGCTGCCGCTTCTGCGCCCGGCGCCGGTGGTGGCGCTCACCGCGACGGCCACGCCCGTCGTCCAGCGCGACATCGTCGCGCAGCTCGGGCTCACGGACGCGCAGCTGTTCATTCACGGCTTTCGCCGCGACAACCTCGCGCTCCAGGCGCTGGAGGTGCCCGCCAAGGAGCGCCCTGGGCTCGCGCTGAGCTGGCTCGCGCCGCCCGAGCGGCGCCCGGCGATCGTCTACGCTCCCACGCGCAAGGTGAGCGAGGCGGCGGCGGAGTTGCTCGCCAGCCGCTACCGCACGGCCGCGTATCACGCGGGGCTCAGCGCGGAGCTGAGGGCGCGAGTGCAGAGCGACTTCCTCGCGGGCCGGATCGAGGTGGTGGTGGCCACGGTCGCCTTCGGCATGGGCATCGACAAGGCCGACGTGCGCACGGTGTTGCACCTGGGGCTGCCCGCCAGCGTGGAGTCCTACTATCAGGAGATCGGCCGCGCCGGGCGCGACGGGCGGCCCTCGCGCGCGGTGCTGATGCACCACTTCGGCGATCGCAAGACGCACGACTTCTTCCGCAAGCGCGACTACCCCGATCCCGGCGTGCTGGAGAAGCTGTTCTCGGCGCTCGGAGCGCGCGCAGTGAACGAGCAGACGTTGCGCAAGAAGGCGCGCGTGAGCAAGGCCGAGTTCGAAAAGGCGCTCGAGAAGTTGAAGATCCATGGTGGCGTGCGCGTCGCGCCCGAAGAGCGCCTGCTGCGTGGCCACGAGGGCTGGCGCGAAGCATACGAAGCCCAGCTCGCGCTGCGCATCGAGCAGCTGGCGCGCATGGCGGCCTTCGCCGAGGGCCGCGGTTGCCGCATGCTCGCGCTCGTGGAACACTTCGGCGATCGGGAGGACTCGGGTGAGGCCTGTGGCGCGTGCGACGTGTGCGCGCCCGCTGCCAGCTTATCCAGCCAGCTGCCGCGCTCGCCGGTCCCTGCGTCTCCGGTTCAGAGCCAGCGCGCAGGGCGCCCCCGCGCGAGCCGCGGCAGCAAGGCGCCCCGGCGGGGCCGGCGCTCCCGGCGCTCGGGTTCGGCTCCCGCGGTGGAGTGGCCCGCGGTCGGGCCGAGCGCTGCCCTGGTCGCGAGTCTGCGCGCCTGGCGCTTGCAGCAGGCGAAGCGACAGCGCGTGCCGGCCTTTCGCGTGCTCACCAATCGCGCGCTGGTCGCGATCGCGGAGGCCCGGCCCGGCACGGCCGCGGCGCTGGGCGCGGTGGCGGGCGTCGGGGCGAAGGTGTTGCAGGCGTATGGCTCACAGATCGTCGCGCTGTGCGCGGGAAGCGCCGCCTCCCCCGGCGTCTCTCCGCGCGCAGGCTCGAGCCCGCGAGCAGCGAAGCGCGCCCGGACCCGGCGTGCCCCGCCGAGCAAGGGCGCGTGACGCCGAGCGGGCTCGAGGCCGCCCGGCGCCCGCTGCGCGCCCGCTTGCCCCATGGACACTTCACCGCGGGCCCGCGCTCGCCGTACGTTGACCGTTGCGGCCGCCTTGCGAGGCGGCATCCTTCTCGAGAGACACGCATGAGCCCAGCCGACTTCGACCCCGAATACGTCTTTTCGCATCACCCGGCCACGCCGCAGAAGCATGAGGACTACGACGCCATCCACGCCGGAGCGAAGCAGTTCGCCAAGGTCATTCTGGAGCACGTGCCGGCTTGCTCCGACCGCGCGGCGGCGCTGCGGCTCCTGCGCGAGGCATCGATGATGGCCTGCGCGGCGGTGGCGCTCGATGGCCGCTTGAAGTGAGGGGGCGGCGCCCGCTCTCAGCGCCGAGCGGACGTCGCGCGGCATCGCGCAGCAGGCGCAACTCCCCCGGCGTAGCCATCGGGGCGTTCCTGGTCTGAAATCGCGCGTTTCGCGCTTGCAAGCGCCTGCAATCGACCTCCCGGCTCGGGGCTGCAAGGCTCTCCTGCAGCGAGAGTACGGGAGCATGACGAGCGAGCGTTCGAGCGCGATGGATTGGGAACAGATCCTGCTGGACGGCCCGGGTGGGGCGCCCATCGCCAGCGAGCTCGTCGCAGCAGGCTGGCAGAGGTCCTCGGATCCGGCATCGGGGTGCGGCAAGGCGGTGACCTTTGCCCCGGGCGAGCGCGTGGCGGAGCGCTATGTGATCGAGCGCTTCCTGGCGCGCGGCGGAATGGGCGAGGTCTACGCGGCCTACGATCAGACCCTCGACGAATGCATGGCCATCAAGACCCCGCTGGTGACGGCCGCCGACGACGAGGAGGTGACCGCCAGCTTCGTTCTCGAGGCGCGCCTGGCGCGGCGCATTTCTCACCGCAACGTATGTCGTGTCTACGATCTCGGGCTGCAGGACGAACGACCGCGCGAGATTTTGCATTTCATGACCATGGAGTACATCGATGGCGAGCGCCTCGGCACGCGCGCGCGGCGGGGCATGCACGATCCCGCGGAGATCTACAGCATTGCCCGCCAGATCTTGTGCGGGCTGGACGCGACCCACCGGGCGCGGGTCCTGCACAGGGATCTGAAGAGTGACAACATCGTGCTGGTGGGCTCGGGCGTGGATGCTCGTGCCGTGATCACCGATTTTGGGCTCGCGTGCGAGCTGAACGAGCAGCTGCAGGTGTGTACGACCGAGCTGTCGGGGAGCGCCGGCTACATGGCGCCGGAACAGCTGCTGGGACAACCGCTCTCTCCGCGCACGGACTTGTTCGCGTTCGGCGTCGTGCTCTACGAAATGTTGACGGGCCTGCTGCCGTTTCCGCGTTCGCGCCTGCGCGTCCAGGCCGCCCAACGCGGTACGCCAGCGCCCACGCCACGCATCCCTCGCCCCTGGCAGCCGATCTTGCGGCGCTGCTTGCGCCGCGACGCGAGCGAGCGTTATCCGGATGCTGCTAGCGTGCTGCGCGCGCTCGATGGCGAACCGCAGCTGGGGTGGTGCCGTGGCGGTGGGTCTCTGACGCGGGTGTAAAATTTCGTGCAACGGCCGCTCTTTCGCGCGACTTCATGAAGTCATGGTTCGCCGTGCTGGCTGCTGAACTGGCGAGAAATCACCTGCAATCGGCAGCCTCGGAAGGACCCGGTTACGGTGCGCGACGGTGTGAGGTCTGCGATGAACCCAGTCAGCTCGAGCGAGAACCAATGTCTGTTCTTTCATCATGCGCGCTCGGTCCGTGCCAGCAGGGACCCAGCGCCAGCGGCCCCCATCGAGTCGAGCGCTCCGCCGGAAACTGCCACGCTCGGCCAGGCTTCGTGTGTAAGCTCGCGCCGGCGCATGGGGTGTTTGCGAAATCTCGAGAGCAAAGAACAGTGCGTCCTGGCCCCTGATCATCTCATCGGGCGCTCTCCGCGAGCTGCCCTGTGCCTCAACCATAGTTACGTCTCCGCCCAGCACGCCTCCATCCGCTGGACGGGAAAGCAATGGGCGATCCGGGATCTCGGTAGCCGCAACGGCACGCATGTGGACGGCGAGGCGCTGGAGCCCGGCACGCTCAGGCTGCTGAGCCGCGGCGCGCGCATCGCTTTTGGGCGCCCGGAGCAGACCTGGGAGCTCGTCGAGGATGCCGGGCCAGGCGCGGTCGTGACTGCGCTGGACGGCGCGGAGGAACCGATCGTCATCGAGCATGATCTCCTGCCGTTGCCATCCGCCGAGCAGCCCAGCGTGACGATTTTCCGGCGCGCCGACGGGACCTGGAAAATGGAGTGGGAAGATGGGGTCCAGACGCTCGTGGATGGGCAAGTGCTCGAAGTGCTCGGCCGCCGCTGGCGCTTCAACTGTCCGCGCGTGGAGTCACGCACCACGACCATCGACTGGCCTCACGCGGCGCAGATCGATCTGCAGCTGCTCTCCGTGTCGTTCCGTGTCTCCGCCGATGAGGAACATGTCGAGCTGAGGCTGGACACCCGCAACGGCGAGGTGGATCTGGGCAGCCGGGCCCACAACTACTTGCTGTTGCACCTGGCGCGCCAGCGCCTGAGCGAAGAGGCGCAGGGCATCGCAAACACGGCCAGCGGGTGGTTGCATCGAGAGCAGCTGATCTCGGCGCTGCGTACCGATCGCGAGCGCATCAATCTGGATGTGTTTCGCATCCGCAAGCAATTCGCTCTCGCTGGCGTGCGCGACGCCAACCACATCATCGAGCGCCGAGCGGACACCGGCCAGCTGCGGATCGGAGTGGGCCGGATCTCGATCGAAAGGGTTTGAGACTTGCGAAACAGGGTCATCGTCATCGGCGGCGGCGTAGCGGGCCTGACCGCGGCACATGAGCTGGTGCGCTGCGGCTTTGACGTTCATGTCTATGAACGGCGGCCCTTTCTGGGCGGCAAGGCGGCGAGCTCGACTTCCAAGCAGGGTTTCCCGAGCGAACATGGCTTCCGGTTCTTTCCCGGATGGTACCGGCACCTGCCGGACACCTTGGAGCGTATCCCGTACCGAACCAAGACCGTGGCCCAGAACCTGGTGCGTGCCAATGAGAGTCTCTTCGCGCACACGGAACAGGATCCCATCCCCGCGCTCCTGCGTTTTCCCCGCAACCTGCGCGACCTGGCAACCCTCGCCGGGTTTCCCGAGCACCTGTTCCGCGTGGGATTGACGGCCGCGGATCTGACCTTCTTCTTCCAGCAGCTGGCCCTGTTTGCGGCGCGGCCGGAGGCCGAGCGCATTCGGCTCTTCGAGGGCGTGAGCTGGTGGGATTTCATGCAGGCTGACGCGCGCTCCGAGCCGTTCAGGCACTACCTGGTGGACGGCATCACGCGCAATACGGTGGCCGCCAATCCAAGGCTGGCCAGTGCCTACACGATCGCCACGGTTGCGCTGCGCACGCTGCTGGACACTGCGCGGCCCGACATGGCTGTGGATCGCGTGCTCAACGGGCCCACCAATGAAGTCTGGATCGACCCCTGGGTGGCTCATCTGAAGGCCCAGGGCGTGGAATTTCACCTGGACGCCGAGCTGGAGAGCATCGAGGTGGAAGGTCGCGACATCAGCGGTGTGCGGTTTCTCCAGTATGGAGTGAAATGCCGTAAGCGCGCGGCGCGGCTGCAAGCGTTGAAGTGCCGGGAGCGCTGGCTCCAGACTCGCACACCGGAAGCAAAGGCAGCCTGGTTGGCGGCTGGGGTCGAGCTCGAGAGCCTGGGCGAGCCCGCACCTGGCGAGGATGAGTACCTTCCCGGCGGCTCGCAGTGCGCCGAGCGCTCACTGAGTGAGGCACTGGATGAGGCCCAGCGAGAGTCCGCAGTGGTCCGTGGCGATTACTACGTGTTGGCGCTGCCTGTCGAGCAGATGGCCTACTACGTCCAGCGCTCGGAGATGCTGCAGCGCAAGGCTCCCGGCCTGAAGAACGTGCTTGCGCTCAGCAACCACGTGGAGTGGATGAGCGGCATCCAGTTTTATCTGACCGAGGATTTGAAGATCACTCCCGGGCACATCGACTGCCTCGACTCGGAATGGGCGCTGACGGCGATCTCCCAGTCGCAGTTCTGGTCCGAAGTCGATCTGAAGGACCGCGGCGCTGGAGAATACCGTGGCCAGGTCAAGGCGATCCTCTCCGTGGACATCTCCGCGTGGAACGTCGTGGGATGCAAGCTCCGGAAGGAAGCCTTTGCGTGTGAGCCACAGGAGATCGCGGAAGAGGTGTGGGAGCAGCTCCGGCGCGCGCTGAACCGCAGGGGCAAAGCACCGCTGCTGCGCAATGAGTTTCTGCTGGGTTACCACGCGAACCAGGGGGATCGCGTGCCGGAATGCGCGTATCACCTGGACGATGACCTCGTCGGCCGCTTCGATCGCAAGAAGCAGGCCTTCTACAAGCGCTACGAGAGCGTGCGCTTCAGCGCGGAGGCGGTCGCGGAGCGCGCGTCGAGCAGGGATCAAGAGGGCGCTCTGCCCACTTTGTTCGCGCACGGCCAGCGCCTGCACATGAACGTGGAACCGCTGCTCGTCAACCGCCCGGGCACGCTCGGCGTACGCCCCAGCGCCAAGACCGAAATGCGGAACCTGTTCCTGGCCGCCGACTATGTGGCGACGAACACCAACCTGGCCACGATGGAAGGTGCCAATGAGGCGGCGCGCCGGGCCGTGAACGAAATCTTGGCGGTATCCGGCTCTCAGCATGCGCCCTGCCGGCTCTGGACCTTCGCGCTGGCAACGGATCTGGTGGCGAGCCTGGTCCGCTTTGCCCAGGGCGCTGGCTTGGCGCAGGGCAGCCTCGCGGTGCAGGCCGCCAGTTCGCTCGCCGCCAGCTGGACCAACGCGGCTTCTCGCGCGATCAGCGCGTTCGTCTCCAAGACACCCGGAAGGGATGACTAATGCCGAAGGAACCAGTACCCAAGCAGCCGCCGGGCAACACCCGAGGCCGGAAGTCGGACACGAGGGAGCTCCCGGGCGGTATCGACCCACTGCTGGCGGGCGACGCGGAGGTCGAAGAAGTTGTGCCGAAGGGAGAGCCGGACAATGGCTATCGCTTCTGGGTGGCATCCCAACTCTCGACGATCGAGGGCGATCGGGCGGGTATGGTCGGCCCGCGCGGCATGCGCATGCAAGTCCTGTACGGACAGCGCTCCGAGGTCGGAGTCGAGCTTGGCGAAGGCAAGGCCCAAGTGCCGAGACCCGACTTTGACGCCGCGCACTTCAATCCGCTGTACGCAGCAGATACGGAACCGCAGCGGCGTCGAGAGCTTGAAAGCGACAGACAGGCGTGGCGAGCCAGCGGCTGGAAGGGCGTCGTCGGGCGCGTGCTCAGCGGCAGTGATTTCCTCGAGATTCGCGCCGACGGCGTGATCGAGCTCAACGGGCGGGTCACGCTCCGGGCGGACGATGCCACGCTCATCGATGCCAGCTACTCGGGGCTGATCGATCTCGAAGCTTTTTTGGATCCGGCCTTGCTAGCCACGAATGGCGAAAAGGACCTGGCCAAGGTCTCACTCGGTTACGAGCTGTTCGTGAGCGGGAACTTTCCGAAGCAAGACCTGCCCATTCGCCTGTTCATCACCTTCGACACCAGCACTGGCCCTTGGTCCACGGAGATGGCGGAGGATGTGACCTGGACGAAACCGTCGCAGGCCCGTCATCGAGGCAACGTATGGAAATACGTCGAGCTCGTACGACGCCAGTACCTGGGAGTGGGATCGCTCCGCTTTAGCTACAGTCCGGGAAGCCTGCCCAAACCGCAAGAGATCTATGTCGAGGTCTATGACCTTGCCTGCTTCAAAGGAAACGGAAGATGAGCGCAGCCGCCGCGGCCGGTCCACTCCGCGCTCTCCAGGGCAGCCGCAGCAGCCTGTTCGAGCGCGATCTGCTCTACCTCTTCTCCTTCGACGCGGATCTGGAGATGCGTCGTGACGAAATTGGCTTCGTCCCGGGCGGCCTGCGCGTGAACATCACCTCCAAGCCGAATCGCACGCGAGTGTATCACGCGGCGCGCGAGAGCAGCACGCTCGGGTTTCAAACGGTGGAGGGCACCGTCGTGAGTGGTGTCGATCGGGCGCTGATCCGCAATGACGACATCGGCGTACTCGACGTTCAGCTGACCATCCGCACGGATGACGGCGCGCTGATCTACTCCGAGTACCGCGGCATCTATCCCGCGGGGGAGCGCGGCTACCGCCGCCTGATCAGCCGAAAGCCCCTGCTCGGAACGGAATTTTCGCCCTTCAAGGCGCCCGTGTACATCACTCCTCGTTATCAGACGGATTCGGAGAAGTACCGATGGCTCACCCAGTATCAGTGCGTGGGGTTTGGCGAGGTACAGGTCATCAAGAGTGACATCCGCAGCGTCACCTTCGACATTTATGCCCTGGATTGAAGCATGAACCGTTCGCATTTTCTGCCGCGCAAGCTCGAGTATTTGTTCTCCGTCGATCTCGACCTGGGCGCAAACCGCCGCGGCGCGGGCGCGGCGCGGGCCGATGTGGATCAAGTGTTGTGCAGCCATGCAGCCAGGACTCCGAACGGCGCCCGGTCCGTGGTGTACAACGCGCTCGGTGAGACGCAGGTCGCGGGTGAGCCTGCCATCTCGGGCTCCGTGGAATTCGTGCAGGAAAAGCTGGCCTTTCCGCCCGGGCGCGAGTTCGGTGAAATCTCCGGCCGCCTGGTGATCCGCACGCCCGACAACGCGCTGATCGAGTCGACGTACAGCGGCGTCGTGCGCGCGCGCCAGCGCTGGCCGCTCGTGACGAGAGACTATGGGAGCCTCGATCCGAAGCTGCCCGAGGTGGAGACCAAGGCGCAGCTGACCACCCATTTCGAGACGGGCTCCGCCAAATACCGCTGGCTGACTGGCAAGCAGTGCACCGGTTTCGGCCGGATGAACCTGCGCGGCGGTGAGCCGACGTGGGCGAGCTTTGACATCTACGCGCTCGCGCAGTAAGCGCAGGGAGCGATGTGGCGGGGAGATGGCGGGGACGGGAACGATTGAGCCGGAGCTCGCGAGCTCCGCCGTTTGCGGCCAGCCGCTGTTCGCAGGTCCCGCGCAGATCGGTCCGTATCGGCTGCTCGACGTGCTGGGCGAAGGTGGCATGGGTCGTGTATTCCGCGCCGAGCACGGGGTAACGGGTGCGCTGGTCGCGCTCAAGACCGTGAACCGCGCCACGCGCCAGCGCATGCTGGCGCTGCGGGAAGAGGTAGCGGCGCTGCGCGCCGTGACGCACCCCGGATTGGTCACGATCCTGGATCAGGGCAATCACCAGGGCGTCCCCTGGTATGCCATGGAGCTGCTGACGGGCAAGACGCTGGCCAACTACAATGACCACCTCTGGGATTCGGGTCTAGAGGTCACGCGATCGGGTGTCTCGCGCGCTACGCGGCCGCCCCCCGGCGAGCTCCAGCGCGAAGCCTGGGACGCGCTGTCGCAACCCACGGCCGCTCCGCGCGTCCCCGTCGCCGGCGGCGCGCTGGCAGCCGCGCTCCGGCTGTACCTTCAGCTCTGCGCTCCGCTCGCGCACATCCACGCGCGCGGCATGGTGCATCGAGACCTCAAACCGCAGAACGTCTTCATCCGTACGGACGACACGCCCGTGCTGATGGACTTTGGGCTCATTGGCTACGCGAGCGGCGCCATCGGTCGTGAGCTGCTGGACGCCGGCAATCAGGGCTTCGGCACGGTGCACTACGCCGCGCCCGAGCGGATCGAGGGCCGCCAGGTCGATGCCCGCGCGGATCTGTACTCGCTCGGCTGCATGCTGTACGAAACGCTGCTCGGCAGGCCACCGTTCATCGGAGAGGCGGGGCACGTGCTCGCACAGCACGTGGGCGCGGCTCCGCTCGCCCCGTCCGAGCTGGCGACGGGCGTCCCCGCAGCGATCGAGGAGTTGCTCCTGAGCCTGCTCGCCAAGTCCCCGCAGAAGCGCATCGGGCACGCGAGCGATGTGGCCGCCCGGATAGCAGCAGCCCTCGGTGAGCGCAGCGCGGTCGTATCCGGCGACAGCGTCCCGCTATTTCGGCCGAAGCTGTCGGGACGAGACGAGATCCTGCGGCAGCTGGCAGAACAGCTGCGGCGCGCGCAGGTGAAAAACGGCGGGCTCGTGCTGCTTGCTGGCGAGAGCGGCATCGGCAAAACATTCCTGACCTCGGAGCTGGCCTATGGCGCTCTGGAGCAGGGCTTCCGCGTCGTCACCGGGGGAGCCACTCCGCTGGTGGCCGACGCCGCAGAGCATGCGCAGCCCTCCGCAGGTCCGTTCCACGGACTGCGCCGGCTGTTGCAAACCATCGCCGACGCCTGTCTGGAGCTCGGTCCGGAAGAACGGCAACGGGTGCTCGGCGAACGTGCGGCGTACCTCGCGCCCTTCGAGCCCAGCCTGGAGGCCTTCGTGATGCCAGGCCACGCTGCGGACGCGCTGCCCGGGGTCGCGGGCTCGGAGCGTGTCATCTCCGCCTTCGCGGAGACGCTGCGCAGCTACGTCGGCAACACGCCGTTGCTGCTGATGGTGGACGATTTGCAGTGGGCCGATCCCCTGACGATCAGCCTGCTAGAGAGTCTGGACGCCAAGTTCTTTACCGGGTTGCCCTTGCTCGTGGTCGGGGCGTACCGCAGCGACCAGACCACCGCTGCCCTCGAAGCTCTGCGCAGCTCGGCCAGTTGCACGACGCTCGCGCTGGGGCGACTGGGGGAGGCGGATGTGCGCCGGATGATCACGGACATGCTCTCCAGTGAGCCTCCCGATCATCTGGTCTCCTTTTTGCTGAACGAGTCGGAGGGCAATCCGTTCTTCGTCGCGGAGTATCTGCGCTACCTCGTGACCTCGAACCATCTGGAGCGTCAAAATGGGCGCTGGGTCCTGGTGGGAGAACGCACCGGGCTCGGCACCGACTACGCCAGTCTGACCATGCCGGGCAAGCTCGCTGAGCTGCTGGCGCGCCGGCTCGACGCCTTGAGCGCCGAGGCGCAGGCGGTGGTGCACGCGGCCGCTGTGCTCGGCCGTGCCTTCGCGCTCGACGTGCTGGCGCGCATGCTCGGGCTGGCGGAGGAGACGTTGCTGGGCCTGCTTGCCGAGGCGCGCGAACGTCAGGTGATCGAGGCCGTCACGCTGAACCGCTATCGCTTCGTCCACGACAAGCTGCGCGAGGCCAGCTACTCGGCGCTGACGGACGCAGCGCTCAGGCAGCTGCACGGCGACGCGGCGCGCGCCATCGAAGCGAGCCCCGCCGAGGAAGCGATCGCGATCTCGCACGCAGCCGAGCTGGCCGGGCACCACCGTATCGCCGGCGATCTGCGCAAGGCCATGGCGTACTTTGGGCAGGCCGGAGTCGAGGCGCTGCACAAGTCTGCGGTGCACGAGGCAATCAGCCACCTGCGCGCTGCGCTCGAGATCGAGCGCGCCATTGCACACTCGGACAGCACGCGGTCCGCCACTTGGCAACGGCTCCTGGGCGGCGCTCTGCACGACATCGGGGAATTTCACGCCGGCAATGGCCACCTGGAGCGCGCTCTGGAGCTGCTGGGCGAGCGAGCTCCGCCGAAGAGCACGCCGCTGCAAATCGGGCTCGTGCTCGCAGAGCTGGGCAGGCAAACGGTGCACCGGCTCGCTCCCGGGGCGCGGCGCAGTCGCCGCGACCCGCAGCGCACGCTCGACTGCGCTCTGATCTACGACCGCCTGCAGCAGGCCGCCTACTACACGGGAGAGGTACTGCCGATGCTGCACACGTGTCTGCGCACGCTGAACCTCGCCGAGCAGGCCCCGCCTTCACCGACGCTCACCATCGCATATACCAACGCCCATGCAGTGGCAGGGGTGATGCCCTTGCCGAAGCTCGCTGCTCGGTACGAGCAGTTGGCTCGAAGCAGCATGCAGGCGGCACCCAGCGTGGTGGCGCGAGCCTATTTCCAGATGCTCTCGGGCGTGTACCTGACCGGCATCGGGGAGTGGGAGCGGGCGCTCGCGTCGCTGTGGCACGGGCTCGAGCTCTCGGAGCAAGTCGACTTTGCGCAGCGCGCACGGGAGATCGTGGGGGCCACCTCCATCGCGCAGTTCCTGTGGGGCCACTACCGAGAGGCGCGAAACGGCGCCGAGCAGGTGCTGGCGATGTCGACGCCGAAGTACGCGCACACCTTCTGCTGGGGCCTGCTTTCGCGCGCCCAGGCCGCCTTGTTACAGGGCGATGGCGACGGCGCCGTGCGTGACCTCGATGAGTGCGACCAGCGGCTGCAGGGGCTGGGCCGCCCGGTGCGGATCTGGTCCACCAGTCTACGTGCCTATGCGGCCGCCAAGTCCGGGGATCGCGCCAGTGCAGATCGCATCTCGCGGGACGCCACCGAGGAGATCGCCGCGGCGCCGACGGTCACACATTTCACCCTGGACGCAGTGGCGCGCTGCGTGGAAGTGCGGATCTGGCTAGCGACGTCGGGGACCGAGGCGCAGGACAAGCGCCATCTATCGCGTGCTCTCGCCGGATTGCGCGCCGTGCGTCGCGCCTTCCCCGTCGCGGAGCCGCGCGCGCTGCTGATGCAAGGGTACTGGCTTCGGCAGAGCGGTCAGCGGGAGAGGGCGCGCCGGTCCTTCGAGCTGAGCCTGACCTGCGCGAGAAAGCTGCGCATGCGCTACGACGAGGCGCGCGCTGTCCTTGCGCTGTCGGAGGACGCCGGCACGGGCGGCGAACGCGCGATGGCCACGCAGCTGCTGCACGAGCTCGACGCGGATCTCGCTGTCGCGAGGCTGCTCTAGGCTCGACTCGAGAAGACCACTGCATGAGGCCCGGCGAGGCGGAGGTCGCGCGGTTGTTGGAGTCGAGCCCCGATATTTTCGGGATCCGATCCTGGCCGACGTGTCCGGTCAGGCTCACTTGGCGTTGGGCAATTTGCCCTCGATGCCCTTCACGTAGAAGTCGATCTTCGACAGAAAGTCGTCGTCCGCGATCTGGCCCGCCTCCAGGCGGCTCTTGCCGCTCTGATCGGCGATCGGGCCCTTCCAGATCGCGAACGTGCCCGCCTTCAGGCCCGCGCTCGCTTCCGCCAGCTTGGCCTTGACCGCCTCGGGCACCTGCTCGGAGATCGAGACCAGCTCGATCGCGCCCTCTTTGACGCCCCACCAGCTGCGCCCCGCCTTCCAGGTGCCGTCCAGCTGCTCCTGCACGGCCTTTTCGTAATACGGCGCCCAGTGGATCACCGCGGACGCCAGGTGGGCGTGCGGCCCGAACTTGCTCATGTCGGAGTCCCAACCGAAGCCGAGCTTGCCCGCCTTCTCCGCCGTCTGCAGCACGCTGGGCGAGTCGGTGTTCTGGAACAGCACGTCCGCTCCCTGATTCAGCAAGGCCTGGGCGGCCTCGGTCTCCTTGGGCGGATCGAACCACTTGTTGACCCACACCACGCGGGTCTCGATGTCGGGCTTCTGGGTTTGCGCGCCGAGCGTGAAGCTGTCGATGTTGCGGATCACCTCCGGGATCGGGATCGAGCCGACGACGCCCAGCTTCTTGGTCTTGGTCAGGGCGCCAGCCACGATGCCCGCGAGGTACGCGCCTTCATAGGTGCGCGCGTCGTAGGTGCTCAGGTTGGGCGCCGTCTTGTAGCCGGTGGCGTGCTCGAAGTGCACCTTCGGAAAATCGCTCGCCACCTTCAACATCGGCTCCATGTAGCCGAAGGTGGTGCCGAAGATCAGCTGGTTGCCCTGGTCTGCCAGGTCGCGGATCACGCGCTCGGCGTCCGCGCCCTCGGGCACGCTCTCCACGAAGCTGGTCGAGACCTTGCTGCCAAACTTCTCCGCCAGCGCCTTGCGCCCGGCGTCGTGCGCGAAGCTCCAGCCCGCGTCGCCGACCGGGCCGACGTAGGCGAAGGCAATCTTCAAGGGCGCGCCGGGGGCCGCCGCCGGGGTCGCGGCCTGGGTGCTCTCGGTCGTGCTCGGACTGGGCGCGGGTTCCGTCTTCTTGCTGCAGCCGGCGAGGCCGAGCGCGAGCGCGAGCAGCGCGGACAGCGGATGGAAACGCAGGGCGGTGGTCATCGACATGGGATCAAGCTCCAGGGTGAAAGGGCTTACCGAGAGAAGCGGGCAGGTGCGCGCGGACCCAGCTCGCCTTGCGCGAGATCAGGATCAGCACGAAGATGGTCGACAGATAGGGCAGGGCGCTCGACAGCTGCACCGGCAGGCTCACGCCCGCGCCTTGCAAGTGCAGCTGCAGCATGGTCACGCCCCCGAACAGGTAGGCGCCGAGCAACACGCGCGCCGGCTGCCAGGTGGCAAAGGTGGTGAGGGCGAGCGCGATCCAGCCCTTGCCGGCGCTCATGCCCTCGACCCACACGGGCGTGTACACCACCGAGAGATACGCGCCGCTCAGCCCGCACAGGGCGCCGCCGCACAGCACCGCCGCGAAGCGGATGCGGCGCACGGAGTAGCCGAGCGCGTGCGCGGACTCCGGCGCCTCGCCGACCGCGCGCAGCAACAGCCCCGCGCGCGTGCGATACAGGAACCAGCCCAGCCCGAGCGCGAGCAGGAGCGCGGCGTAGACCAGCGGATGGTGCCGGAACAGCGCCGGGCCGAGCAGCGGCAGATCGCTCAGCCCGGGCACGGCGAAGTGCGGCCGCGCGCCGAGCTGTTCCTGCGTGTAGCCGAGCCCGACGAAGGCCGAGAGACCGCTGCCGAACAAGCTCAGCGCCAGCCCGGTCGCGTACTGGTTCGTGTCCAGCCAGAGCACCAGCACAGCAAACAGCGCCGCCAGGGCCGCGCCGCTCAGCATGCCGCTCGCGAAGGCCAGCAGATCGCTGCCGGTCGCCACGGAGGTGGCAAACCCGGCGATCGCCGACACCAGCAGCATGCCCTCCGCGCCCAGGTTGAGCACGCCGGAGCGCTCGTTGATCAACAGCCCGAGGCCCGCCAGCGCGAGCACCGTGCCCGCGTCGAGCGACGAACCGATCAGCAGCGCCAGCGAGTCCATCAGGCCGCGCTCCTGCGCGCGACCCAGCGCGGGCGCCGCTCGACCAGTGTGTCACAGGCGAGCAGCGACAGCAGCAGCAAGCCCTGGAACACGCTGGTCAGCGCCTTGGGCAGCCCGAGGCGCGACTGCGCCAGCTCCCCGCCGATGTAGAACATGCTGAGCAGCACGCTGGAGAACACCACGCCCAGCGGCTCCAGCCGCCCCACGAACGCCACGATGATCGCGGTGAAGCCATAGCCGAGCGGCACATACGGCGTCAGCTGCCCGAGCGGCCCCGCCACCTCCAGCGCGCCCGCCAGCCCCGCCAGCGCGCCCGAGACCAGGAGCGCGCTCCACAGCGCCGCGCGCGCCGAGAAGCCGGCGTAGCGCGCCGCCGCCGGCGCCAGCCCCGCGACGCGCAGTCGAAAGCCCGCCAGCGTGCGCCGCGACAGCAGCCAGAACAGCGCCGCGCCGAGCAGCGCCAGCGGTGCGCCGAGGTTCGCGCGCGAGCCCGCGACCAACCGCGGAATGCGCGCGCTCGCTGCCAACGTGGCCGTCTGCGGGAAGTTGTAGCCTGCCGGGTCGCGCCACGGGCCTTGCACCAGATAGCTGAGCAGCTCCTCGGCGACGTACACCAGCATCAGGCTGACCAGGATCTCGCTCGCGTTCCAGCGGTCGCGCGCGAGCGCCACCAGCGCGGCCCAGAGCGCGCCCCCGATCGCGCCGCTCAGCAAGATCAGCGGCACGATCGCGCCGCTCGTCCGCTCCGTCGCCTGCAGGGCCACGCCGCCCCCGCAGATCGCGCCCAGAATGAACTGACCCTCCGCGCCCACGTTCCAGACGTTGGCGCGATACGCGAGCGACAGGCCCAGCCCCATCAACAGCAGCGGCGTCGCCTTCACGCTCAGCTCGCCAAGCGCCCGCCCGCTCGACAGCGGCGCCACGAAGAACAGCTCCAGCCCTCGCAGCGGATCCTTGCCCAGCAGCGCGAACAGAGCGGCGCAGCCCAGCACGGTGAGCGCCAGCGCCAGCAGCGGCGAGCCGAGCGCGGCTGCGCGCGACGGCGCCCCGCGCGGTTCCAGCCTAAGCATGCGGCGCTCCCGCCGCGAGAGCCGGCGCGGACTCGGGCCACAGCCCGCTCATCCAGCTGCCGATCTGATCGACCGTCGCCTGGCGCGTGGGCAGCCGCGGGGAGAGCCGGCCGCGCGACATCACCACCAGCACGTCGCTGATCTGCAGCAGCTCGTCCAGATCCTCGCTGGCCACCAGCAGCGCCGCGCCCGCGTCGCGCAGCTCGAGCAGCTGGCGCCGGATCTGCGCCGACGCGCCCACGTCCACGCCCCAGGTCGGCTGCGACACGATCAGCAGCTGCGGCTGCGCGTCGAGCTCGCGCCCGACCACGAACTTCTGCAGATTGCCCCCGGACAGGCTGCGCGCGGCCGCCTCCGGACCCTGCGCGCGCACCTCGAAGCGTCGCAGCACGCGCGCGCACAGCTCGCGCAGCGCGCGCGCCTTCAACCAGCCGTGCGGCGCCGGCTCGCGGCGCGTGAGCAGCGTGTTCAGCGCCAGGGACAGGCCCGGCACCGCCGCGCGCCCGAGCCGCTCCTCGGGGGCAAAGCGCAGGCCCAGCGCGCGCCGCTGCGCCGGCGACTGGCCGTCGAGGGCTCGGCTGCAAAAGCGCACGACGCCGCGATCGGGCCGCGCGTCTTCTCCGGAGAGCAACGCCA
>DASTRX010000172.1:0-44369 GCA_035760985.1 Polyangiaceae bacterium | reverse complement strand
GAAGCAGCCCCCCAGTCCCTGCAGCTTCGCTGCAGGGGACTTCCCCCGCCTCCGCTCGCTTCGCGAGCGCTGCGCGCGGGGCCCCAACCCCGCTTGCCTGGCTAGACACGTGAGCTTTGCGGTTCGTGGGTCGCCTGCCGGTTTTCTTCGGGAAGCGCGGCCGGCACTTCGCGCGCCTGGCGCAGGGAGAGGCCCTGGACGGCATCGATCCGCGCTGCGCGGATACGGTCGGCAGCAGCGTTGGGCTTTCCGTTCGTCACTTCGCGTGCAGAGCGATCTCATGCGGCGGATCGCCGAGGCGGTGGATGGGCGTGGCGCTCCTGGCAGCTCGAGCGCGTGTCCACTCGAGTGGTGGCGGCGCGCGTGGTGAGCTGAGTCGAATGCGGGCAGTCCTGGGGTCGCGCGGAGTCGTGGAGTCCCGAGCCCTGGACCATCCGTCCGAGAATTCCCGCGAGGTCAGCACGGCGCCGGCTTCGAGTTGCACGCGCTCGTCACACAGGCCCGCTGGCGGGGGCGCTGGGAGCTGTGTCGCTCGCGTCCGGGTTTTCAGTTCCGGCGGAAGGCTCGCAGGTATTCGACGGGCTTGTCGAAGAGGGGGGCCAGGTCGCGCAGGTATTCGAAGGAGTAGATGCCGCCCGTGTGTCCATCGGCCCAGGCGAGGCCGATCGCGTAGTTGCCCACCTGCTCGATCTCGGAGAGCTCCAGCATGAGCTTGGAGGCGTTCTCGGCCGACTCCAGCCAGCGGATCCCCCGGTCATGGCCCTGGCACTGCGCGCAGGGGCAGAGACCGCGCAACGTGCGGTGCGCGTAGCGCGTGGTCTGACCGTCGCTCCAGTCGATTTCGGTGACGGCGGCTCCGCGGGGGGAACGCAGTTTCGTCGGGTGGGGGGCTCGGTTCGCGGCCATGGGCCCACATATACCGCCTTTCGCGCGCTGCAGGGCAAGACACGCGGACAGCGCCATCTGTTGCAGCCCGCGCAGAACCGGCCCGCGCTGAGTGCGGCGCTGTGGCGCTTCGAGCGCGATCCAGGAGTGACTCTGTCGTGGAGCGCCCCAGTCGGCGCTGCGCGATCGCGCTTGCAGCGGCGCCCAGAGAGAACCGCGCGACGTGAGACACCCACGCGCGACGCTGATGTATGCGGCGCGCAAAACCGCGCAAACACTCGTGGGCGGGCCTGGATCTCGATGCTATCTTTGTAATGAAAATTGCAGCGTGACGGGGCGCTTCCCGGGTGTCACTCGCCCGAGTCCAGGTACTTCCATTGAGCTCTCAGCAGTCCAGCATTCCCCCAGCGATGGGCACGCGGCGCATGCCGCGGCGGACCCCGCCCTTGCGCGCCAAGCCGACGCGCAGCGCGTCCGGCAGCTGGCGCTCGCCGCAGAGCAATCGCTGCGGGCGCTACCGGCTGCTGGAGGTGCTCGGGCGCGGCGGTATGGCGGACGTCTGGCTCGCCTGCCGCAACGACGTGGAGGGTCCGCGGCCTCGCTACGCGCTCAAGCAGCTGCAGCGCAAGTGGTCGATGGACCCGCAGCTGCGCGCGATGTTCGCCTCCGAGGCGCGGCTGACCACGGCCCTGCAGCACCCGAACCTGGTCCGGGTGTTCGAGGCCGGTGAGCACCTGGGGCTGCCGTTCATGGTCATGGAGTACGTGGACGGCGTGTCCTGCGCGAAGATCCTGCGCGCCGTCGCCGCCCGCGGCGAGCGCTTCCCGGAGGCAGCGGCGCTGACGATTTGCGCGCAGGTGCTCGAGGGGCTGGTGCACGCGCACGCTGCCTGTGACGAGCAAGGCCGACCGCTCGGGATCGTGCATCGCGACGTATCGCCGGGCAATATCCTGATCAGCCGCACGGGGCGAGTGAAGCTGGCCGACTTCGGCATCGCGCGCAGCACGCAGATCGAGCATCACACGGATCCCGGTCAGGTCAAAGGCAAGTTCGGCTACATGTCGCCCGAGCAAGTGATGGGCGACGAGCAGCTCGACGGGCGCAGCGACGTCTTCTCGCTGGGCGTGGTGATGGCGGAGATGCTGCTCGGGCGCCGGCTGTTCTCCGGCAAGGGCGAGTTCGAGGTGCTCACCCGCATGTACGAGGCGGACATCGCGGTGCTCTATCAGGAGGCTTCGCGGCTGAGCCCTGCCCTGCTGCCGCTGCTCGAGAGAGCCCTGCAGCGCGATCGCGATCGGCGCTTTGCCAGCGCGGCGGACTTCCTCGCGGCGCTCCGGCAGGCGGCGCACGGGCTGCAGCTCACGCTCGATGACCGCGCGCTCGTGCCCTGGCTGTTCCAGCTGGGCGTGATGCCGTCACAGAGCGGCTACTACGCGCTGCAGCTCGAGCCGCTGGAAGAGCTGCGCGAAAAAGGCTGAGCTCAGGGCGCGAGCTGCCCGCGCAGCACGCGGCTGTGGAAGAGCAGCATCTCCAGCGCGCCCGGGCCACGGTTGAACTGGTAGCTGTGCGTCCCCGCCACCTGCGCGAAGCCATGTGCCACACCGCGCTCGCTGAGCGCGGCCGAGAGCGCCTGGTTCTGGCTGCGAAAGTAGTCTTCATCGCTGGTCAGGATGCGCAGCGCTAGCCGCGGATTCTGCGCCAGGGCCCGCGCACCGAGCTCGGCAAGACGAGGGATCTCGCTGGCGTCCATGGCGGCCTGCAAGGCGCCGACGCTGCCGAACGCGAGCGGGCGCGCAAATCCGACCAGCAGCGAGGCGCGGCCGCCCAGGCTCACGCCGTCGACGCCGGTCGAAGCGGGCGTACCGAGCGCGGGCGTCTTGGCATAGACCCGGGGCAGCAGCGTATCGGCAACGAAGTCCGCGAGCGCCACGCCTGCTGCCCAGGCGGCATCCCGCTGCAGGACATCGGGCAGATACGGACAGACGACGATCAGGCCACCGTAGGGCTCCGCGCGCAGCGCGGCATTGATCTGTTCCAGGCGGGCGCTGCTGACATACGACTCGAAGTCCGCCGGGACCAGCGGCGGGTGCTCCAGGCGATCGCTGGCACGCGACAGCAGATAGTCATCGAGCCAGCCGCGCGCGCCGCGGCGGCTGCCTTTCAGGGCCTCCCCGCGACCGTGAAAAGCGACCAGCACCGGAAAGCGCGCGGCAGCGCTGGGCGCAGCAGGCACCGAGATCACGACATCGGTGGGCCCGAACGGCGCCTGCTCGAAGCGCCAGATGAGCTCGAGCGCAGGCAGCGCCGCGGTCGCTTCCACCCTTTCGGCGCTCGGCTCGCCATTCGCGGCCCTGGTCGCGGGGGGGGTTCCGCCGTCGGCTCCATATTTTCGCGGGCCAGGAACGGGTTTGTTGCCGGAGTCCGCTGGAGCCGCCCGTTCCGAGTCGATGGCTGTGACGAGCGTACGCGGCGCGCGCTCGCAGCTCGCACTGAATGCACTCAACGAGAGCAGAAGCGCGCTGAACGCGCGGAATTTCCAGCTCGCGCGAGGCCGGGCGCTGGCCCACCAGCCAGCGGCTGTACCATCCAGGAGCGGGCTGTCCCCGCGGGAGTAGCGGTGCGTGGACAAACGATGCGCCTGCGCCGATAGTATCGCCGGGCCGGATTGCACTTACAATCCGCCCTGGCGTCAGACCTCAACGTAGATCCAGCCGCTCTTTCGCGCAAACCCCCCGCTTCGGAGCGCCCCGCGTTTGAACGTACACCTATGAAACTCCTTCCGCCTGCCTTCCGTCTTTTCTTGTTCGTGGTGCTCTCGTTCGTCTCCGTGGACGCCCGCGCGGCGGCCATGAACGATACCCGGGCCAACAAGCAGATCGACGACGCGATCAACAATCACTACGCGAGCGCGGACATCGATAAGGCGGAGAAGAAGCTGCTCGAGGTGATCAAGGCCTGTGCCTCCAAGTGCTCGGCGGCCGTCACGGCTCGCGCCTGGATGTACGTCGGCATCGTGCGCGGCAGCGGCCGTGATGACGCCGCGGCGGCCACCGAGGCGTTCAAGGCGGCCAAGGCGGCGGATCCCAACGTGAAGCTGGATGAGCTGTTCGCCACCGACATGGTCAAGCGGGTGTTCGAGCAAGCGTCAGGGCCGACTCCGGCGGCTGCACCCGCGATGCCGTTGCTGGACGACATCAAGAGCCGTGGAGCCTTGCCCGAAGAACCGACCTCGATCGCGTGCTCGCTGCAGGTGACCGAGATCGAGACGCAGCGCCCGATCCCCCTCGCCTGCCGCACGGCACCGGGCGCCAATAGCGTGGTGCTGTCGTACCGGCACGAGAGCACCACGCGCTGGCATCAGTTGACCCTGACCAAGCAGGGCAAGGACTGGGTGGGGGAAATTCCCTGCACCGATACGACGCAGATCGGCGTGCTGCAGTACCGCCTGCAAGCGCTGGACGCCCAGGGCAAGCAGGTGGACGGTCTCGGCACCGAGCAAGATCCGCTGGAGCTCAACCTGGTCGAGACGACGCAGGCGGCTCCGCCTGCGCTGCCGAATCAGCCCCCGCCCGCCACCTGCCGTCCGCCCAAGAAGGTGGAAGCGGCAGGGCCCAAGCTCGGCAGCTACGGCGACGCCTGCAACGATGCGGCGCAGTGTCAGGGCGGGCTCAGCTGCATCGCAGGCAAGTGCGCGGCGGACGTGCGCTGCGAGAGCGACTCCGAGTGCGTCTCGGGCAGCTGCGTCGACAACCTCTGCATGAGCGGGCGCGATGACTGCGAGGGCGACGATTGCCCAAAGGAGAACCGCGCCCCCATGAACTGGTTCGGGCTGCAGGGCGGCCTGGACTTCGCGATGATGAGCGGCAACCAGGTCTGCGGGCGCGATGCGGACGTGTCCTACAGCTGCTTCGAGGACGGTAGCCCGTACCGCGGCGTGCCGAACCAGAACTTCGCGGGCAACATCGACGGTGGCTTCAAGACGGCCACCACGCGCGTGATGCTGAGCTACGAGCGCGCCATCAGCAGCCTGTTCAGCCTGGAGGGGCGCTTTGGCTTCGCCTTCAACGGCGGCCCCGAGTCGTCCAAGAACCAGGGCGGCGACAGCTCCAAGTTCGTTCCCTTTCATGCAGAGGCACGCGCCAAGCTGTACTTCACGCGCGTGTACCGCAGCGACGGGCGGGGCCTGAAGGGCCCGAGCGGCTTCTTCATGGCAGGCGGTGGCGTGGCCCAGGTGGACCCCCACGTCTCGGTGCCGGTCGCCGAATGCCGGCAGACCGGGCTCAACACGGCGTTCGTGCCCGGCGCTCCCAATGAGATCACGCAGGCCGAGGACCTGTGCGCGCGCAGCGATAACCGCGCGCTGGCCGTGAAGGACGTGGACGTCTATCAACGGCTCGGGCGCGGCTTCGTGACGGCGGGCGTCGGCTTTCGCTACGGCATCGGCAAGCACGTCGCGGCGGTGGCCGCCGTCAACACGCAGTTCCTGCTGCCGTCGTTCGGTTTCACACTGAGTCCCTCGCTCGGCGTGTCCGCCGGCTTCTAGCGAACGCACCCGCGACCGCTCCGCGGCAGCCCCACTCCACGGGCGCGTTGCCGTTCGATATGACGCCTCGCAGCGTGCGCTCTGAGTCCGCTGTCAGCGTTGACTCACGCTCGCACTGAAGCGAAAAATATTTCGCGGCGTCGCTGGACTCGCAACTCGTCGAGTTGCGGCCGCTATCCGTGCGAGCACGGCAGCGCCGTGAAACACAACGCGACAAGCGAAATGTGGAGGAAACAAATGCAAGGGCATCGTCTGAGGAGTCTCGCAACAGGCAGCTCGCGCCCAGCGGCTGTGCTGGCGCAGGCGAAGACTTCTCCGGAAATATCCATGACACCCAGCCAACCCAGCAGCAGCCGCCGCCACTACACCCCAGCGCGTTCCGCGTCGCGCTCTGTCGCGCCGCTCGCCACGCCGCTGGCCGCGGCGGGTCTGTTGCTGAGCACGGCAGCTGGAGCTTCCGCCCAGGAGCCCTCGTCCCAGCCGGCGGCCGGCGCTTCTGTAAGTGGCTCGGCGACGGTCCAGACCGAGGCGGTCACGGTCTCTCCGCCCCAGGCGGAGGCGGCGCCGCCCTCCAACTCGCTGACTTCGCTCGACGCGAAGCTGGATATCGGGCTCGGGCTGCGCACGGAGTTCGTGTTCGATCCGGATGAGCCGGAGCCCGACGACGCGCCCGTCTACGCCGTGAACTACGACCTGCGTCCGTACATCTCGGGTCAGGTCAACCGCTACATCAAGTTCGAGGGCAACCTCGACTCGGAAGCGACGAACAACCTCCGCGTGCTGGATGCCGTGCTCAAGTTCGAGTTCAGCGAGTACGCCAACATCTGGGTAGGGCACTTCCTGCCGCCGTCCGATCGCGCGAACCTGAGCGGCCCGTACTACCGCAACACCTGGTCTGGCACGGACGGCGTCAACGCCTACCCCGCCGAGTTCGCGGGCCGCGACAGCGGCCTCGCGTACTGGGGCCAGTACGCGGGCGGCGTCGTGAAGTGGCAGCTCGGCTTCTTCAACATGGGTGGCGGCGGCACGCCCGATCCGCGCTTCGCCGGGCGCGTGGTGGTCAACCTCTTCGATCCCGAGCCCGGCTACTACAACAGCAGCACGTACTACGGGACCAAGGAGATCCTGGCCTTCGGCGCGGCCATCCAGCACGAGCCGGCTCCCCAGGGTGCGGACGACGACGCTGCCAACACGATGTGGAACCTCGACGCGCTGTGGGAGAAGAACTTCACGGGCGTCGGCACGCTGGATGTCGAGGGCGCGTTCTACGGCTTCAACGGCCACGACCAGGGCACGAGCTTCTTCCTGCTCGGCAGCTTCCTGTTCCCCGAACAGGTCGGCATTGGCCAGTTTCAGCCCGTGCTGCAGCTGCAGCGCGCACAGTGGGGAGAGGGTGAGCAGTTCGTGGCCACCGTCCCGCCGCTACCACCAGGCACCGACGCTTCGCTGCTCAGCATCGACGCGGGCCTGCAATATATCATCAACGGACACAACGCGCGGCTCGCCGCAACCCTTCGTTACAACTCGCTGTCCGTCGGTGATGCGGATGATGTGACGGACACCGTGATCGTTCTCGGCGCGCAAATTCAAGCTTTCTGACTTCTTCCCGAAACGCGCCGCATTCACACAATGGAGCGCCCCTCAGATCGAATCGTGTGAACGACGAACCCTGCCGGCCGCCGCCATGAAGCGGCGCGCCGGCAGCCAGCCGGGCTTCCCGATGAAACCGTGCCGAGGGGCAGATTGGGACAGGAGTAAAGCACAATGAAACACATGTTATCAGTGGCCCTTGCGGCGTTGTCCGCCCTCGGCATGTTCGCCTGTAAAGGCCCTGACACGAAGACCGAGGCCACGAAAGAGCCTGCCAAGGAGGCGGCGCCGTCTGCCCCCGCGGGCAAAGCCACGGGACCGATCAAGGTCGGCATTCTGCACTCCCTGTCCGGCACAATGGCGATCAGCGAGACCTCGCTCAAGGACGTCGCGCTGATGACGATCGAAGAGATCAACCAGGGCGGCGGCGTGCTCGGCCGCAAGCTGGAGCCGGTGGTGGTCGATCCTGCCTCGAACTGGCCGCTGTTCGCGGAGAAGGCAAAGGAGCTGATCCAGGGTCAAGGCGTGGCGGTGACCTTCGGCTGCTGGACGTCGGTGTCGCGCAAGAGCGTGCTGCCGGTGTTCGAAGAGCTCAACGGGCTGCTTTTCTACCCGGTGCAGTACGAAGGCGAGGAGTCGTCGTACAACGTCTTCTACACGGGCGCGGCCCCGAATCAGCAGGCGATCCCGGCCGTCGAATACTTGATGAGCAAGGAAGGCGGTGGCGCGAAGCGCTGGGTGCTGCTGGGCACGGACTACGTGTACCCGCGCACCACCAACAAGATCCTGCGCTACTTCCTGACCAGCAAGGGCGTCGCCGAGGCGGACATCCTGGAGAAGTACACGCCCTTCGGGCACAGCGACTACCAGACGATCGTCGCCGAGGTGAAGAAGTTCGCTCAAGGCAAGCCCACGGCGGTGGTCTCCACGATCAACGGCGACTCGAACGTGCCGTTCTACAAGGAGCTCGGCAATCAGGGCCTGAAGGCGTCAGACATCCCGGTGGTCGCGTTCAGCGTCGGCGAGGAAGAGCTGCGCGGCATCGACACCAAGCCGCTCGTGGGTCACCTGGCGGCCTGGAACTACTTCATGTCCTTGAAGAACCCCACCAACGACTCGTTCATCTCGAAATGGAAGGCGTACGTCGCCGCCAACAAGCTGCCGGACGCGGAGAAGCGCGTGACCAACGACCCGATGGAGGCGACCTACGTCGGCATCCACATGTGGGCGCAGGCCGTGGAGCAAGCAGGCACCACCGATGTCGACGCCGTGCGCCAGGCCGTGGCGGGGCAGACCTTCGTGGCTCCCGACGGCTTCACCATCAAGATGGACGAGAAGAACCACCATTTGCACAAGCCGGTCATGATCGCCGAGGTCAAGGAAGACGGGCAGTTCAACGTGGTGTGGAAGACCGACGCGCCGGTGCGCGCCGCTCCGTGGAGCCCGTACGTGCCGGAGAGCGCCAAGAAGGTCGCGGACTGGACCTACCCCTGGGTCTGCGGCAACTGCACTCAGGGCAAGTTCGCTTCCGCGGCGCCGGCGGCGGTGCCTGCCGCTGCAGCCGTCGCCAAGTGACGGCGCGCGGCTCCGCGCCGCTCTCACCCGCGAAGTAACCAACGGCTGCCGCGCGGCAGCTGCGGCCCGAGCTTCGGGTCTACGCCGGCGGTCTTCGATCGCACAGCGCAGACCCGGAGCGCGCGCGCTGCCTCGCGCAGCCCTGAGCTGAAGAAAGCCATGTTCCCGACTTCGATCAAGACCCTCCTGCGCGCGTGCCTCGGCGCGTGCATCGTGCTGCTGGGCGCGAGCGTGCCGTTTTGCGCGCGCGCGGCGAGCCTGGAAGAAGCTCTGGCCGGCATGGCCAGCGAGGACCGCGATCGACTGGAGAGCGCGATCGCGGATCTCGGCTCCTTGCCGGATCCGCGCGCGCTCGCCGTCTTGCAGGCGCTGGAGGCCGGCAAGCTGCGCGTCGAGCCGAGCGGCGGCGTGTTCGTGCAAACGCCCGGCGGCCTAATCGACGCGCGCACGGGTCAGCCCGCCACACCGGTGGACGCAACGCGCGAGCCGCCGGTGAACAACCGTCTGCGGCGCAATCTGGCGCTCGCGATCGCGCGGGGCGAGCTGCGCTCGGAGGATGCGGCGCTGCGCCTGGCCGCCGCGACCGAGCTCGCCAAGCAACCCTCCAGCGAGCTCGACGCCGACATGCGCGCGGCGCTCGCCAAGGAGCAGGATCCGCCCGTGCGGGAGCTGCTGCGCGTCTCCCTGGCCAGCCTGGATCTGGCGGGCAGCGATCCCGAAAAGCAGCTCGAAGCGCTGCGCACAGTGGAAAGCACCGCCAGCGTGGCCCTGATGCCGGCGGTACGGCAGCTCGCCAGCGACAACAACGCCTCTCCGCCGGTACGCGATCTGGCCAGCTCCGTGCTGAGCTCGCTGGAGCGGCGCGTGATGTGGGTCAGCGCCGCTGCCAACCTGTTCTACGGCCTGAGCCTGGGCAGCGTGCTGCTGCTGGCCGCCCTGGGCCTGGCCATCACCTTCGGCATCATGCGCGTGATCAACATGGCGCATGGCGAGATCGTGATGCTGGGCGCGTACAGCACGTTCGCGGTGCAGAACCTGGTGCGCAAGGTCGCGCCGGGAATGTTCGACTTGTATCTGCTGCTGGCCCTGCCGGTGGCGTTCGTGGTGTGCGCGCTGGTGGGGGTGTTCCTGGAACGCACGGTGATCCGCTTCCTGTATGGCAGGCCGCTGGAGACGCTGCTGGCCACCTGGGGCATCAGCCTCGGCTTGATCCAGACCACGCGCCTGATCTTCGGCGCACAGAACGTGGCGGTGGAGAACCCGAGCTGGCTGTCGGGCGGCTGGGAGCTGGCGCCCACGGTGGTCCTTCCCTACAGTCGCATCGCGACCATCCTGTTCAGCGTGGTGGTGGTCGGCTTCGTGTGGGCCATGCTGCAGAAGACCCGTCTCGGCATGTACGTGCGCGCTGTCACGCAGAACCGCGAAATGGCGGGCAACGTGGGCATCCCCACGCGGCGCATCGACGTCTGGACGTTCGCTCTCGGGTCGGGCGTCGCGGGCCTGGGAGGCGTGGCCCTGTCCCAGCTCGGCAACGTGGGCCCGGAGCTGGGGCAGAGCTACATCGTGGATTGCTTCATGGTGGTGGTGCTGGGCGGGGTCGGCAACGTGGCGGGCACGGTCGCCGGCGCGCTCGGCCTGGGCGTGGCGAACAAGATCCTGGAGCCGCTGACGGGCGCGGTGCTGGGCAAGATCATGCTGCTCGTCATCCTGATTCTGTTCATCCAGTGGCGGCCCCAGGGCATGTTTGCCCCCAAGGGGCGCGCGGCAGAGATCTGAAACCGCCATGCAGAACGCTCTTCAGCGCATCGCTTCCCTCCACTCCCGCCGGGGCTGGCTCACGCTCGGCGTGGTGTTCCTGATCCTGTGCGTGCTCGTGCCCGCGCTGCACACGAGCACCGCGGCAGACTCGCCGCTGCACGTGCCCGAGTACGTGGTCACGGTGCTCGGCAAGTTCCTGTGTTACGGCATCGTGGCCTTGGCCATGGACTTGGTCTGGGGATTCACCGGCATCTTGAGCCTGGGCCACGGCGTCTTCTTCGCGCTGGGCGGCTACGCCATGGGCATGTACATGATGCGGGTCATGGCGGGCGAGGGCGTGTATCGCAGCAACCTGCCCGATTTCATGGTCTTCCTCGACTGGAAGGAGCTGCCCTGGTTCTGGCACGGCTTCGACAACTTCTTCTTCGCGCTGTTCATGGCCCTGGCAGCGCCCGCTCTGCTTGCCTACGTGTTCGGCTTCTTCGCGTTTCGCTCGCGCATCAAGGGCGTTTACTTCTCCTTGATCACGCAGGCCCTGACCTACGCCTTCATGCTGTGGTTCTTCCGCAATGACGCCGGCTTCGGCGGCAACAACGGGCTGACCGACTTCAAGCGCATCTACGGTTACGCGCTGTCCAACCCCAGTACCAAGCTCGGGTTGTTCGTGATCTCCGGGCTGGCCTTCTGCCTGGTGTATGTGCTGTGCCGCTACCTGATCCAGAGCAAGCTCGGGCGCGTGCTGCAAGCCATGCGCGACCACGAGAGCAAGGTCATGTTCATGGGCTACAGCCCGCTGCGCTACAAGCTGTTCGTCTGGACGCTCTCGGCCATGCTGTGCGGCCTCGCCGGGGCGCTCTACGTGCCCCAGGTCGGTATCATCAACCCCAGCGAGATGCAGCCCGCCAACTCGATCGAGATGGCGATCTGGGTGGCCGTCGGTGGTCGAGCCACGCTGGGCGGCGCGGCGCTGGGCGCCTTCGTGGTCAACGGCGCCAAGAGCTGGTTCACCGTCGCGGCGCCCGACCTCTGGCTGTACGTGCTGGGCGCGCTGTTCGTCTTCATCACGTTGTTCTTGCCTGCTGGGCTGGCGGGAGTGCTGGAGACCCCTGCCCTGCGCGGCCTGCGCCGCAAGCTGCTGCCCAGCAGCGCCAGTTGAGGATTTTGCGATGGCAATGAGCACACCGATCGAGGCCTCGAGCGATGCGACCGGCGCGGACAGCGCCCACCCACCGGGCGTTCCGGAGCTGCATCTGGCCCCGGGCGGCGCGGTCGGAATGGCGCGGCCGCGAGCGCATCTCTGGGTCGACAACGTCAGCGTGAGCTTCGACGGCTTCAAGGCGCTCACCGACCTGACGCTCACGCTCGACAAGGGAGAGCTGCGCTGCATCATCGGACCGAACGGGGCCGGCAAGACCACGTTGATGGACGTGATCACAGGCAAGACTCGCCCCGATCAGGGCGAGGTCTACCTGGTCAGTGACAACCGTGAACAGACGTCGCTGACGCGACTCGCCGAGCATCAGGTGGCGCAACTCGGCATCGGGCGGAAGTTCCAGCGCCCCACCGTGTTTCAAGGCCACACCGTGTTCGAGAACCTGGAGCTGTCGCTGGCCAGCCGGCGCGGGGTGTTTCACTCGCTGTTCTCCCTGCTCAGCCCGGCACAGCGCGACAAGATCGACGAGATACTGAGCATCGTGGGGCTCACCCGCCGCCGCGATGAGCGCGCGGGGCTGCTCTCCCACGGTGAGACGCAGTGGCTGGAGATCGGCATGCTGCTCGCGCTGGATCCCAGCATCTTGCTGGTCGACGAGCCCATCGCCGGCATGACCCATCAGGAGACGGAGCGCACCGCGGAGCTGCTGCAGAGCCTGGCGGGGGCGCGCACGGTGGTGGTCGTGGAGCACGACATGGATTTCATCCGCAGCATCGCCAAGACGGTCACCGTGCTGCACCAGGGCCGCGTGCTGGCCGAGGGCTCGATGGATCGCGTGCAGAACGATCCCAAGGTGATCGAAGTTTACCTGGGAGAATGACGTGCTGCAGGTCGAGAAGCTCAATCAGTACTACGGTGAGAGCCACACTCTGTGGGATGTCGAGCTCGACGTGCCCGAAGGGGCGTGCACTTGCTTGATGGGCCGCAACGGCGTGGGCAAGACCACGCTGCTCAAGAGCATCATGGGCTCGCTCGCCGTGCGCTCCGGCCGCGTCACGCTCTCTGGCCGCGATCTCGGGCGCCTGCCGGCGTGGGACCGCGCGCGCAGCGGCATCGCGCTGGTGCCGCAAGGTCGCGAGATCTTCTCCATGCTCACGGTCGAGGAGAACCTGCTGGTGGGCCTGGCGGGAGCGAAGGGGCGCCGGCCGCGCGCGATCCCCAGGCGCATCTACGAGCTGTTCCCGGTGCTGGAGGAGATGAAACACCGGCGTGGCGGCGACCTGTCCGGCGGGCAGCAGCAACAGCTCGCGATCGGTCGAGCGCTGATGGCGGAGCCCCAGCTGCTGATTCTGGACGAGCCCACCGAAGGCATCCAGCCCAACATCGTCCACCAGATCGGCGACATCCTGATCCAGCTCAACCAGAAGGACGGCCTCACCATCCTGCTGGTCGAGCAGAAGCTGCCGTTCGCGCGGCGCGTGGCCGGGCGCTTCACGGTGCTCGATCGCGGGAGGAACGTCGCCTCGGGGCCGATGGAAAGCCTGACCGACGAGATCGTGCAACGCTACCTGGTCGTCTGAGCGCGGCTGCGCGGGAAAGGCGCCGGGCCTTGCCGTCCCTCTTGCATTCGCCGGCGACACTCGGTTTGCTCGGCTCCCCATGTGGACCGGGCATCTGCAGCTCCAGTTCGAGCGAGTCGGGGCGCGGACCGTGATCGCACGGCGGCGGCACTCGGGGCCGCTGCTCGTGCAGCGAGCGTTCCATGAGCCCGACGGCGGTTGCCAGGTGTACTTGATCCATCCGCCCGGCGGAGTGGTCGCGGGCGACCAGCTGGCGCTGGAGCTGGAGTTGCGAGCGGGCTCGCGAGCGCTCGTCACCACCCCCGCTGCGACCAAGCTCTATTCGAGCTCGGGCCCGTGCTCGCAGCTGAGCCAGGACTTTGCCGTGGCAGAGGACGCAATCCTGGAGTTCCTGCCGCAGGAGACCATACTCTACGACGGCGCACGCGCCCGGAGCTCGACCCGCGTCACGCTCGGGCCACGCTCCCAGTTCGTGGGCTGGGAGATCTCGAGTCTGGGGCGCGACGAGCGAGGTTTCTCCTCTGGCTCATTCGTCCAGCACTGGCAGCTCGAGCGCGCGGGGCGGCTGCTGTGGTCGGAACGCTCTCTGCTGGAGGGGGGCGGCCCGCTGCTGCAGGCGAGCTGGGGGCTCGGGGGGCGGAGCGTGCTGGCCACCCTGGTCGGCACGGGCGCGGCGGAGCTCGCGCTCGAAGCCGTGCGCGAGCACGCGCAGCAGCTCGGACCGGCAGACGATTGCTTCAGCGTGACGCGCCTGGGAGAGGTTCTGGTCTGCCGCTATTTGGGGTATAGCTCCGAGGCAGCCAAGCGATTCTTCTGCGCGGCCTGGGCTTGCTTGCGAGAAGCAGTATCCGGACGAAATGCGGTCCCGCCGCGCATCTGGGCGACCTGAAGGCCGAGGAGTGATCGGAGCACCATGGATCTGTCACCGCGAGAGAAAGACAAGCTGTTGTTGTTCACGGCCGCGCTCCTCGCCGAACGCCGCAAGGCGCGCGGCCTGAAGCTCAACTACCCGGAAGCGGTGGCGTACATCTCGGCCGCCATCCTGGAAGGCGCGCGCGACGGGCGCAGCGTCGCCGAGTTGATGGGCGCAGGCGCCGAGCTGCTGACGGAAGACGACGTGATGCCCGGGGTGGCCGAGCTGATCCCGGAGGTGCAGGTCGAGGCCACCTTCCCCGATGGAACCAAGCTGGTCACGGTGCACGCGCCGATCCGCGCTGTGGCTCCCCCTGCGGGTGCCGAGCCCGGTGCCGCGACAGGCGCGGTGGAGACGCTGGACGGCGAGCTGAGCCTGAACGTGGGCCGCAAGACGCTGCGGCTGAGCGTGAAGAACACCGGCGACCGTCCGGTGCAGGTCGGCTCGCACTATCACTTCTACGAGACGAACGAGGCGCTGCAGTTCGATCGCGAGGCCGCTCGCGGCTATCGCCTGGACATCCCTGCCGGCACTGCCATTCGCTTCGAGCCGGGGCAGGAGCGCAGCGTGGAGCTCGTGGAGTACGCGGGCCAGCGCCACGTGTATGGCTTTCAAGGCAAGGTGATGGGCGCCCTCCCCTGAGTGCGGGCGCCGAAATTTGAGCTCCGGGCGAGGAATCCATCGAGATGGCCAAGATCAGCCGACGCGCTTATGCGGACATGTACGGGCCCACGACGGGCGACCGGGTGCGCCTGGGGGACACCGAGCTCTGGATCGAAGTCGAAGCCGACCACGCCCACTACGGAGAAGAGGTCAAATTCGGCGGCGGCAAGGTGATCCGCGACGGCATGGGGCAGAGCCAGCGCGGGGACTCCGAGGTGGTCGACACGGTGATCACCAACGCGCTGATCGTCGACCACTGGGGCATCGTCAAGGCAGACATCGGGCTGCGCCACGGTCGCATCGCTGGCATCGGCAAAGCCGGCAACCCCGACGTGCAGCCGGGAGTCGATCTGGTGATCGGACCGGGCACCGAGGTGATCGCGGGCGAGGGTCTGATCGCCACGGCGGGCGGCATCGATTCGCACATTCATTTCATCTGTCCGCAGCAGATCGAAGACGCTCTGATGAGCGGAGTCACGACCATGCTCGGAGGCGGGACCGGACCGGCTGCTGGCACGAGCGCCACCACCTGCACACCGGGCATCTGGTACCTGGCGCAGATGTTGCGCGCCGCCGACGCGCTGCCCATGAACCTGGGCTTTCTCGGCAAGGGCAACGCCAGCTTACCTGGCGCGCTCGAGGAGCAGATCCGCGCGGGTGCGATCGGTCTCAAGCTGCATGAGGACTGGGGGACGACGCCCGCGGCCATCGACAATTGCCTGAGCGTGGCCGAACAGTTTGACGTGCAGGTGTCCATCCACACCGACACGTTGAACGAATCCGGCTTCGTCGAGAGCACGTTTGCGGCGATGAAGGGCCGCTCGATCCACGCCTATCACACCGAAGGCGCGGGCGGCGGCCACGCTCCTGACATCATCAAGGCCTGCGGGATGCCCAGCATCCTGCCCTCTTCCACCAACCCGACGCGCCCGTACACGGTCAACACGATCGACGAACACCTCGACATGCTGATGGTGTGCCACCACCTGGACCCCAGCATCCCCGAGGACGTGGCCTTCGCCGAGTCACGGATCCGGCGCGAGACCATCGCCGCCGAGGACATTCTGCACGATCTCGGCGCCTTCAGCATGATCTCGTCCGACTCGCAGGCGATGGGGCGCGTGGGCGAAGTGGTGACCCGGACCTGGCAAACCGCCCACAAGATGAAGGTGCAACGCGGCGCGCTCTCGGGCGACCCCGCTCGCCATGACAACGGGCGGGTCAAGCGCTACATCGCCAAGTACACGATCAATCCCGCGATCGCGCACGGTATCGACTTCGAGGTGGGGTCGCTCGAGCCGGGAAAGCTGGCCGACATCGTGCTCTGGAAGCCGGCCTTCTTCGCTACCAAGCCGGCGATGGTGATCAAGGGCGGCATGATCGTCGCCGCGCCGATGGGCGATCCCAATGCCTCGATTCCCACTCCTCAACCCGTGCACTACCGGCCCATGTTCGGGGCGCTCGGCGGCGCGCGCGCTGCGACCAGTGTGAGCTTCGTGTCCGAGGTGGCGCAGCGCGCCGGGCTACGCGAACGACTGGGCCTCGCCAAGGCGACGCCGGCCGTGCGCAACATTCGCGAGAAGAAGAAGTCGCACATGATCCACAACTCCGCGCTACCGCACATCGAGGTCAATCCGCAGAGCTACGAGGTCCGCGCCGATGGGCAGCTGCTGACGTGTGAGCCGGCACGGGTGCTGCCGCTGGCGCAAAAATACTTCCTGTTCTGAGGGCCACGGCGGGAGCGAGAGTCGGTCGATGTTGCGTGCAGCAGAAATCCTGGAAGCGCCGGTCCCGGCGGACGATAGTCTGACGCTGCCTTTCGAGCTCCGGCAGCGCAGCCGCCTGGTGGCGCGCTCCGACGCGGGGCGCGAGATCTTGCTGCAGCTGCCGCGCGGCGGCGTACTGCGTCACGGTGCGTTGTTGCGCGTCAGCGACGGCACCGTGCTCGAAGTACGCGCGGCCCCCGAGAGCCTGAGCGCGGTCGAGAGCGATCGCGCCGTGGACCTGCTGCGCGCCGCTTACCATCTGGGCAATCGCCACGTGGCACTGCAAATCGACGAGCGCGGACTGCGCTACTTGCATGACCACGTGCTCGACGCGATGCTCGTCGGCCTGGGCCTGCACCCGCGTGAGCTGGAGGCACCGTTCGAACCGGAGCACGGCGCCTACGGGCACGGCCACTCGCACGCTGCTCACGAAGCGCTCCCCGCGGGCATGCCCGGCCCCCCGAGCAAGCATGAGCACGACTGAGCTCGCGCCCGGCTCGGCACCTGCCCGGGAGCTGCTGCGGCTGCTGCAGCTGTCGAGCTCGCTCTGTCCGATCGGTGCCTTCGCATTCTCGCAGGGGCTGGAGCAAGCGGTCGAGCGCGGCTGGGTGTCGGACGAGGCGGCGCTCGGCGAATGGCTCCTTGGGCTCGGCCGGCACGCCCTGGCGCTGCTCGACTTGCCGCTGCTGATGCGCGCACACGCCGCCTGGAAGGCGAGCGACAGCGCGGCGGCGCTGCGCGTCACCGAGCGGCTGCTGGCGCAGCGAGAGGCCCGCGAGCTCTGGGAGCAGGAGCGGGATCTCGGCCAGGCCCTGTGCGCGGTGCTGGACAACCTGGGCGTGCCGGAGGCCGCGTCGCTGCGGCAGGCGCCGCTGCACAGCTACGTGGTCTGCTACGCGCTCGGCGCGGCACACTTCGGGCTCAGCGCCGAGCTGGCGGCCCTGGGCTACGCCTTTGCCTGGTCGGAGCAGCAGGCCAATGCCGCGGCGCGGCTGGTGCCGCTCGGACACATGGCAACACAGCGCGTGCTCTCGCGCGTGCTGGCGGACGTACCGGAGTGGATGCGGCGCGCCCAGAGCCTGACCGACGAGGAGATCGGCAGCGTCGCGCCGGGCCTGGCCATGGCGGCTGCCTGGCACGAGACGCAGTACACGCGGCTGTTCCGGTCCTGAGCTCGCCCTGGTGCTCGCCCTGGTCAACGCGAACGACGAGAAGAGGTCGAGATGAGCGATCAACAAACACTGAGAGTGGGCGTGGGGGGTCCGGTCGGTTCTGGCAAGACGGCGCTCGTGCTGTCGCTGTGCCAGCAACTACGAGACCGACTGAACCTGGCCGTCGTCACCAATGACATCTACACAAAGGAGGACGCCGAGTTCCTGGTCCGGAACGACGCTCTCTCTCGAGAGCGGATCGTCGGGGTGGAAACGGGGGGTTGCCCCCACACGGCCATCCGCGAGGACGCATCGGCAAATTTGCAGGCCGTTGCAGAGTTGCAGAGGAGGTTCACAGGGCTGGACCTGGTGCTCGTCGAGAGCGGAGGCGACAACCTGGCGGCGACCTTTAGCCCGGAGCTGAGCGACCTCACGCTGTATGTGATCGACGTCGCGGCGGGGGACAAGATCCCCCGCAAGGGCGGACCCGGTATCACGCGTTCAGACCTGCTGATCATCAACAAGATCGACCTGGCACCACACGTCGGCGCTTCGCTCGACGTCATGCGCCGTGACGCGCAGCGGATGCGAAAGGAGCGCCCTTTCGTGTTCACGAACTTGAAAACCGGTGAAGGTTTGCAGGCGGTGGTCGATTTTATCGTGAAACAGGGCGGTCTCGCGCAGACAGGGGTATAGCGCCCAGCGCCGACGGCCGTTGGCCCCTCGGGCGGGGGAGCCCCCCGCCCGAGCGATGGCCCCCGAACCCCGAGGGAACACCGCGCAGCCCGGCGAGTGTGCCTTTCCGGAGCTATCTCCGGCACTCGCCAAACCAGCCGAGGTTGCAAGACTCCCCTCTGATCTCCGGAGCGCGACGCATCCCAGCAGAAGCAGCGACGGCCCTCGGCAAAAGCTCCCCAACGTCAGCGAATTTTTGTGCCCCGGGCAGCGCCGGAGGGTTCAGTTGTACAGGGTCCATGGTTCAGGAAGGCAAAGAAACGCTGGTTTTCGCCACGCCCATTGCGCGCGGGCGTCGCTGGGGTAGACAGGCTCGAGCACCCTGGGTGCGCTCGACGGCCAAGGTTCATATTTGCTTTGTGATAGGGTAGCCACGTGGTGACCGTACCGGCAGGACTAGCGGCGCCCATTCCGAGGGTGCTGGTCGTCGATGACGAGCCAGCGATCCGTCGCGTGCTGTCGGACTTCCTGAAGATCGAGGGGTTTGCAGTCGACACGGCGCCGGATGGAGAGGTCGCGCTGAGCCTGCTGACGCGCGCGCAATACGACGTCGTGATCAGCGATCTCAAGATGCCGAAGGTCGGCGGACTGGAGCTGCTCGGCGAGATCGCGCGGCTGAACCCCGAGGCGCTGACCATCGTGATGACCGGCTTCGGCACCGTCGATACGGCCATTCACGCCATGAAGGCCGGGGCCTACGACTATATTCTCAAGCCCTTCAAGGTGGACGTGGTGCTCGCCACCATCGTGCAGGGCCTGGCACGTCGCCGCAAGGAAGCGCTCGAACAGAGCTATCCACCCTTCGGTGGCCCCTCGCGGGCCACGCGCGCGCTGAAGTCGAGCTTTCGCCGCGCGGTGGACAGCCTGTGGCTCGCGTTCCAGCCGATCCTGACGAGCGACGGGCACGAGGTGTACGGGCATGAGGTGCTGCTCCGCAGCGATGAACCCAACCTGACCGACCCGGTGCAAGTGCTGGAGGCGGCCGAGCTCCTGGGCTCCCTGGACGAGCTCGGGCGGGTGATCCGCGAGCGGGCGGTCGAGGCATTTGAGCAGCTCCCCTCGGAAGGGTTGATGTTCGTCAACCTGCATCCCAAGGACCTGGCAGACCCTGCGCTGTTTCTGGCGAGCGAGCCCCTGTCCCGGATCGCGCAGCGGGTCGTGCTGGAGATCACCGAGCGCTCGTCGCTCGACAAGCTCGACAACGTCGGGGAGCGCGTCGCCAAGCTGCGCCGCATGGGCTTCCGGATCGCAGTCGATGATCTGGGCGCAGGCTACGCCGGGCTCACCACGTTCGCCCAGCTGGAGCCCGAGATCGTGAAGCTCGACATGTCGCTGGTGCGGGACGTCAATACCAACCCGACCAAGCGCAAGGTGGTGCGCTCGATGACGCAGCTGGCGCGCGAGATCGGCGCGCTGGTGGTGGCCGAAGGCGTCGAGAGCGAAGAAGAGCTGGAGGCGGTGGTCCACCTCGGCTGCGACTTTGTGCAGGGCTTCTACTTCGCGCGCCCGGAGCGCGTGTCACCCTCTTCGCGCCCCGCGCGCATTTGAGCGAGCTCAGCTGGAGGCAGCGAGCTCGCGCAAGCGCGCCGCGAGCTGGCGCAGAGCCGCCCCGCGGTGCGAACGCGCATTCTTTTCTTCCGGCGGCAGCTCCGCGCTGGTGCAGCCTCGATCCGGCAAGAACAAGAGCGGATCGTAACCAAAGCCGTTGCTGCCGCGCGGCTGCTCCGCGATGACGCCCGCGTACGTGCCGCGCGCCTCGGCGTGGATGCGACCGCTGGCGTCCGCGAGCGCGAGCGTGCACACGAAGCGTGCGCTGCGGCGCTCCGCCGGAACGCCCGCCAGTTCGCGCAGCAGCCGCTCGTTGTTGGCGCGATCGCGCTGGTCGCGACTGCCCTCCACGCCCGCGTAGCGAGCGGAGTAGACGCCCGGCGCGCCCCCCAGCGCGTCCACCTCCAGACCCGAGTCCTCCGCCAGGCAGAGCTCTCCCAGCTGCTGAGCGTAGTAGCGCGCCTTGAGCCGGGCGTTGTCCTCGAAGGTGAGGCCGTCCTCCTCGGGCTCGGGTAAGTTGCAGCCCAGATCGACGAGCGATTTCAGCTCGATGCCCAGCGGAGCCAGAATGGCTCGCGCCTCCTCGACCTTGTGCGGATTGGATGTGGCGAAGATCACGCCCGGCGTTTAGCACCGCGCGCGCGAGCCGCCCAGCATCCCGGCGCAGCTCAGTGCTGGGGATGTTCGGGCCTCTGTGCCAGTCGGCCGCTGTACAGCTTCATGCCGCCGGAGGGCTCCACGCTCGGGATGCGGCTCCATTCGCGCTCGAAGCGCACGGCGAGCTGGCGCAGCTTGCCGGGCCTCGATTCGCCGAGGTTCTCGAGCTCCCCGGGATCCGTCTTCAGCTGGAACAGACGCTCGTCCCCGCCCGCTGTCGGCACGATCAGCTTGTCATCGCCCGCCACCAGGGCGCGCAGGCCAGGATTCTCGCTGTCCTCGCAGTGCTCGAACAACAGCACGGGGCGTGGCGCGGCCGCCGCCCCGTACAACTCCGTCAGCAAACTCTGCCCCAAGAACTGCGGCGCGCGGGGCAACCCCATCAACTCCAGCACCGTGGGCGCGAGGTCGATCTGCGACCGTGCCGCCTCGATCCGGACCGGCATGGCTCCCGGCGCGTGGATCAAGAGCGGCGTCTGCAGCAGTACGTCCCACAGCTCCGCGGAGGCTCCGGTCAACCCGTGCTCGCCGAATGGCGCGCCATGGTCTCCGGTGACGATCACGGCAGTGCGTTCCCACCAGGTTTGGCGCCGAGCGAAATCGAGAATCTTGCCGATCGCTCGATCGGTGAACAGCACCTGCGCGTCGTAGCGATCCCGGGGCTGATTGCCGAGCTCGGGCAGGCCGGGGTGAGCTGCGTACGGTTCGCTCGTGTCCATGAAGTGCGCCCAGGCAAAGAACTGGCGGGCCGTGTTCTGCGCCTGACCGAGCAGGTCGATCAAGCGCGCGGCGAGCTGATCCGCGCCCGCGTGTACCGCTGATGGTGTACCCGCGCCGGGAACGACCTCCCACAGATCGAAGCCTTGCTCGAAGCCTCGCCCCTGCTCGAAGTAGCGGTCCGCTTGCACGCCGAGCGTACGGATTCCGTGCTTCTGCAAGGCTTCGGCCAGGAACAGGTCATCGCTGCCGAAGCTCGCGAGCGCGGCACCGCTGCGGTACAGGCTCGAGGGATAGCGGCTGCTCAGCAACGCGGCCAAGGCCTGCGGCGTGTGGCTGGACACGGCGCGGTGGTTGGCCCAGACGGTGCTCTCTGCCGCGAGCTGACTCAGGGTGGGCGCGATGGGGCGAGCGTAACCGCTCCACGGCATGTCGGCGCGCCAGGCTTCGACGGAGAACAGCAGGACGTTCAGCGGCTCCTTGGGCCGGCTCAGCGGGACCAACGCAGCGCGGGAGCGCTCGCCGGCTGTTGCGGGCGGGGAGTCCGCGCTGCTCGGGGGCTTTGCCGTGCCGTGCTCGGGCGCACTCCGCTGCGGCTCGGTGGGCTCCGGTGCGCCGCGACGATCCGCGCGATCCGTCTGACACCCGAGCACCAGGAGCAGGGCCAGGGCCACTCGCCGTCCGCGCTTCATCGCTGCTTCATCCGCCCGAGTGCCGCGACGCCGGCGCGGGGTGGACCTCGGACAAGGGCGCGCTGTCGAGCACCAGGTGCCCCTCGCGGCGGGTCAGATAGTGCACGCTAGTGTAACCCGCCCCAGCGATCGCCTGCAGGCACGCATCGAGGCCGATCCCCACCCCATCCGGACCGTGACTGTCATCGCCCAGCGTCACCGGCACACCCATCGCGCAGGCGCGCGCGAGCAGCTGGGGGCCGGGATACACCGGACCGAAACCGCGTCGCGCGGGCGCCGCGTTGACGTCGAGCGCAGAGCCCGCCGCCAGCGCGGCCTCGAGCACGCGCTCTGCGCGGCGCAGCGAGGCGGTGCTGAAGCGAAAGTCCGGCGCTTCGAAGCGCCGGATCAGATCCACATGCCCCACCACCTCGGGCCGCAGCGCCTCAACCAAGCTCGCCAGCTGATCGAAATAGCGGCCGCGCAAATTCTCCCAGCCCTCGTTCTCGCGCGCAGCGCGCTCTGACGTCTCGGCGTTCATGTCGATCCAGGTATCGCCAATGCTGTGCACGCTGCCCACGATATAGTCGAAGGGCGCCGACTGGCGCAGCTCGCGCATCTTGGCGGCCCAGCCCTCGACCGGCAGCGACTCCGTCTCGAAGCCGATCAAGAGCTCCAGGCGATCGGCGTGGCGGTCCCGCAACTCGAGCGCGCTCTGAACATAGCGCTCGAAGATGCGCGACAGGTCCGCAGGCGCGAGATGCGACTCTTCCGGGTACAGATGCTGAGGGTGAAAGCGCGGGCAATGCTCGGAGAGACCGTAGCTGGTGAAGCCGCCCGCAATGGCCGCCTCGACCACCGACGCCAGCTGCCCCTTGGCGTGCCCGCAGAACTCCCCGCTGTGGCCTCCGTGGTAGCTGAACCAGACCATGGCGGGCAGTGTAGACTGCCGCTCCCGGACCGGGCGCGACTTTTCCGATGCCGTGCCGAAGGCTTCGGCGGCGTCGTCGCCGCTGAGGCGGTTTTGCCTCCGGTGCAGCGGTTCGCGCTGCCCGCTTCCCACGCCGCCCAGCTCGCCGCCAGTGCACCGAGGCGACCGGCGCGGCCGATCGCGCAGCTGCCCGCTCGATCGGGTTCACGCCGGGCTCGCGCTCTGGTAGGCCGCGCGCATGAGCGATGCGCCTCGAGCCGGCTCGAGAAGCCCCGTGATCCGAGTCTTTGATTGCCACGTGGCGCGACCTGCCGCGGCGGGCGGTCATGAATTTCTCCTGCTGCGCCGAGCGAGCCACAAGATCTACGCTGGAAGCTGGCGCATGGTCGGCGGCAAGCTCGCTCCGGAGGAGACGGCGTGGCAGGCATGCCTGCGCGAGATCGCGGAGGAAACTCGGCTGCCGGTAGCGCGGCTGCTCTCGGTGCCCTACGTCAATCGTTTCTACGAGTGGCAACACGACAGGATCAACGACATCCCTGTGTTTGTCGCCCTGACGCGCGCAGGCGCGGACCCCGTCCTGGACGATGAGCACTCGGATTACGAGTGGCTGGCGCTGGAGACTGCGCTGGAGCGCCTGCCCTGGCCGGGGCAGCGCGATGGGCTGCGCGCCGCGGCGGCGCTCCTCAGCGAGGGCGAGCTGCTGCAAGGCTTTCTCGAGGTCTCGCTCCCTGCTCCCGCGGCGAGCGGCCGGTGAGGTGTTGCATCCCGGTCCATCGCGCTCCATGAGCGCCAAGCAAGCGCGTTAAATGCTTAGCCGGCCAACCGGCTCCTCGCCACTTGCGATTAACAAACGCGGTCGCATGCACTACAAGGCAGGCAGCTTAGGCGATACCGCACAGACTTTCCGGACTCCATTGAACTCCCTCAGGTCTGTGCCCCTCAGTTTCGCGGGGCACCCCGGAGTTGCGGGGCCATCCCGCACGCCGAGGTACCTCCGGGGAAGAAATCAGCAGGCGCCCTGAGGGCGCTCAGCTAGACCCGCACCTTCGATCCCCGCACCTTCGTCCCCCGCAGCCCGAGCCTTGAACCGTAGCCCGACCGACGAACTCAACCCAGCCAGCAACCCAGGCGGCGGCAACGGCCTTAACATCGCGAGTCAAAACCCAATGAGCGCAGCACTAACCTCGATTCAAGACACTCACGACGTTCAAGCTAGCCCCGACCTGCGTCGCATCCCCATCAACAAGGTTGGCGTCAAAGGCATCCGTCACCCCGTCTTGGTCAAGGACCGCTCCAGCGGATTTCAGCACACCGTCGCCGACTTCAACATGTATGTGAGCTTGCCTCAAGATTTCAAAGGCACTCACATGTCGCGGTTCGTCGAGATCCTGAGCGGCAATGAGCACGCCCTCTCGGTGGAGTCGTTTCGAGGCATGCTCTTCGAGGTAGCCTCGCGCCTGGGCGCGGAGACGGGCTACATCGAGATGAAGTTTCCGTACTTCGTGGAGAAGCGCGCGCCGGTGACGGGCGTCGCCAGCTTGATGGACTACGAGGTGACGTTCCTCGGGCGCGTGAGCGACGGTGTGGATAGTCTGTCCACTCGGGTCCTGGTGCCCGCGACCAGCCTGTGCCCCTGCTCCAAGAAGATCTCGGCGTACGGCGCGCACAACCAGCGCGCACACATCACGCTCACCGTGGAGTCGCGCGAGACCATCTGGATCGAGGAGTTGATCGATATCGCCGAGCAGCAGGCTTCCAGCCAGCTCTACGGCGTGCTGAAGCGCCCGGACGAGAAGTTCGTCACCGAACAGGCCTACGACAATCCGAAGTTCGTCGAGGACCTGGCCCGGGATGTGGCGCAGGCGCTGAACTCGGATCCGCGCGTGATCTCGTACACGGTGGAAGTGGAGAACTTCGAGTCCATCCACAACCACTCCGCGTACGCCCTGATCGAAGGCCCACCGAAGGCGGAAGAGGAAGGCGAGGAACCTTCCCGCCCGGGGCCGACCACGCAGGCTCCGCCAGGTCTCTGAATCCTTGTCGCTGAGAAGCAGCGTTCGGCATTGCGCCCGAGGCGCTGGGGTTCCGCTGGCATTGCTGGCGCTCTCCTGTATTGGCGGCGATGAGTTGCGGGCCAAGGCGGCCCGCGACTCGCAGCTCGAATCTGCGGACGCGGCGGACCCATCACCGGCCGATCTACCTCGCGGGTGGCGGCCGGCGCGAGACCCGGCCTGGGGCGAAGCCCGAGCGGACCGCAGCACGCGAAATCTGTTCTCCCAGCTGCTGGGCAAGAGCGATGCTGAAGTCGCCGAGAAGGTCGACACGGCCATCCGTCGCTTCTTTGGCATCGGCACGGACGAACCGAACCAGCTCATTCGAGATAGCGGGTATCGGCTCTACTACCAGCTGCCGCAGGACCCGACGTGCGCCTTCATCTGGGCACCAGATTCAAACGACGTGCGCAGCGAGGGCATGTCCTACGGGATGATGCTCGCGATGCAGGCAAACCTGCAGCCCGAGTTCGATCGCCTTTGGAAGTTCGCGCGAACGTACATGCAGTACCCGAGCGACTCGCCGTTGACCGCCTGGCGCCACTACTTCCGCTGGCAGGGTGCCGTGCGGGCGGAGAGCCCCGAGAAGTGGTCGGTCAAGTTTGGGGCGGACACATCGCCGGCGCCGGATGGCGAAGAATACTTCGCGGCAGCTCTGTATTTGGCGGACCGGCGCTGGGGCAGCGAAGGCGAGGTCAACTACCGCGAGCAGGCCGCCAAGATCAGCTGGGCGATGCTGCACAACCGCCCGAGCCGCGACGGGCGCTTTCCGCTGATCAACCCGCAGGCGAACATGGTCGTGTTCGTCCCCTACCAGTCCTCCTACGATCACTCCGACCCGAGCTACCACCTGCCGGCGTTCTACGAGTTGTTTGCTGAGTACGGTCCGGCGCAAGACTCACTGCGCTGGCGCGAGCTGGCCCGGCACAGCCGCGACTTCCTGGTGAAGTCCGCACATCCGAAGACGGGGCTGCACCCCGACTACGCGCTGTTCAACGGGGCGCCCACTAAGGGCTACCAGTCCTCGCGCCACGACGAGTTTTATTATGACGCCTGGCGTGTGCCGATGAACATGGCCCTGGACCACGCCTGGTTTCAGGCGGATGCACGCATGAAAGCCGGCGTCGAGAAGTATCATGCCTTCTTCGCCGGTCACCTGGGCGATCACAATGTCGCGAGCGCGCTATTCAAGGTGGACGGCAGCGATCCTTCCGGCGGCGGCTCGACCGCGCTGAGTGCCACGCTCGCAGCTGGCTCGCTCGTGTCCGAGGCAGATCAGCGCAAGACCTATGTCGAGAACCTCTGGCATGTGAGCCAGCAGTCGGGGCAATACCGCTACTATCAGGAGTGCGTGTACCTACTCGGCTTGCTCGCGACCTCAGGGCGCTACCAGTACGACTGGGCAAACGCACCCGGGCCGCATCAGTAGCGCCGCATCAGCAACACAGCCCGCATCGGCTATACGCCGTATCGGTCAGCCCACCGCGGCAAGTGGTGCTCAGCGCTCAGGCAAAGCGCACACTGTAGATCGGCGGCAGGTGATTGCCGACCGCCTGCCAGCTCTCGCCGCGATCTTCGCTCACGTACAGATTGCCCGTGGTGCTGCCGAACGCGAGCGTGTCACCGCTGTTGTCCAGCGCATGACGGTAGACCACATCGTAAGCGTCTTGCTGCGGCAGTCCGTTACGCAGCGGCCGCCAGCTCTCCCCGCCGTCGTCGCTGCGCGCGACGAACAACCGCCCGTCGACCGTGGTGCGCTGCATGTCGCTCTTGCCCGGCACGACCCACGCGGTCTTCCCCCGCTCCGCGTCCACGGCGATGGGAAAGCCGAAATGCACGCCCTCTCCGGGCTGGCTCACCTTCTTCCAGGTGGCGGCACCGTCGCTGCTGAAGAAGACCCCGCAGTGGTTCTGCTGCCAGACGTGGTCCGGCTGCGCAGGACAGAGCGCCAGGTAGTGCGGATCGTGCCCCCACTCGGCGTTCGGATCGGGAAGATAGTCCATGACCAGTCCGCGGTTGCGGCTGCGCCAGCTCTTGCCGCCGTCCACCGTCTCCAGCACGCCCGCGGTGGACACGGCCACCAGCACGTGATCCGGATTGCGCGGGTCGATGGCGATCGAATGGATGCCGGGGGCGAACTCTCCCGACTCGGAGGCGGGCGTTCCGAACCAATGAGTGACTCCACTGCCCTCCCCTTGGAACAGGTCCCCACCGCGCGACTCGTGGTTCCAGAGCGGCAGGTTCAGCGCGAACGAGTCTCCTCCGTCAGCGCTGACGAATAAGCCACCGGGGATCGTGCCCACGTAGATCTGCCCCGGCGGTCCGAACGCAATGCACCACAGCTTCTGCAGCTTGGCGGGCTTGAACGCCGGCTTCTGGCCGCCTGGATCGGCGCCCGGTGGAACATCCAGATAACGAGCGCCTTCCGGGTAGACGATCTGCGGCGCGTCTTCCCAGGTGGTACCACCGTTTCTCGACCGAGAGAGCTTGGCACCCCAGTGCCCGTGGCCCAGCGCCGCCCAGAGGGTGCCCGTGTTGGGATCGCGCGCTACAAAATTCACGCCCACGCCGGCGTGACCCAGCAGCGACGGCCGCCACTGCCCACCACTGCCGCGCTCAACGGCGAAGGTACCCTTGCGGGTTCCAAGCAGAATGCGATTCGAGCTGGCCTGCATTGTTCATCCTCCACTCAGGGCCTGCATGATGCACACCCGACTCCCCGCGGGCACGGGGTCCGTCAGCCCTTGCCTGTCGTTCACTCGATTCTCACCGACAAAGACGTTCACATGCGGGCGCAGGCTCCCGTGCTCATCACACACATAGAAGGCGATGCCCGGCGCAAGCTCGTCCAATCTGCGTACGACGGCGGCGACGGTATCCGCCTCCACCTCGATCCGCCGCCCCTTCAGTTCGGGAAAGAACGTGAAGAGATGCGGGGTGAGCTCCACGTGCACCATGGCGTGCCAGGATACCCGAATCTGGCGCTCCGCGCCCTGCCTCGATCGCCCCGGGCCGCGAGCTACTGGCCCTTCTTCAGGTACATCTCCTCGATCGAGCCCTGGTACTCCGACCTGTCCAGCAACGTCATGGAGATGAAGAGCGAGACGAAGAGCAACGACCCCAGGAAGATCAGCGTGTGGAAGGGCCGATCCCAGCGCAAGTGCATGAAGTAAGTCACGACCAGCCCGGCTTTGATCGTGGCGATCGCCATCGCGATGATCAGGTTGGTGTGGGCACCGAAGTCGATCAAGGTCACAGCCACGGTCACCACGGTCAGGATCATCAGCGCGCCCCAGACGCCGAACAGCAGCTTCATCGGTGTGACGTGTGCGATCTCGTCATGATGGCCGTCACGACGCTCGTTACCGGATTCCGGCGAGCCATTCGTCGAGTGCTGGTGAGTGCTCATGTCTCAGATCTTTCTTCGGGCTGCGGCGCGGAATTCTTCAGTGAATCAAGTAGAGCAGCGGGAACAGGTAGATCCAGATCAGGTCGACGAGATGCCAGTAGAGGGCGGCGTAGTCGACGGCACCAAAGTGCGAAGGACCGAATTCGCCCCGCAGCGTGCGACGTAGGATCCAGGCCCAGGTGATGATGCCCGCGATGACGTGAATGCCGTGCAGTCCGGTCATGCAAAAGTAGATGCTGAAAAACACACCCACGTTGCGCGGCCGGACGGGCGCGCCCGGGGGCGCCACCTTGGCCTCTTTGCCTTCTCCGGCCTCGGCAGGAGCAGGGGCCGCGCCGGGAGCAGGGACCGCGCCGGGAGCAGGGACCGCGCCGGGAGCCACCGGCGTCGTGCCCGTGGCGGCGGCAGCAACTTCGCCGATGGTCCCCGCCTGCGGCTCGACGGCGTGCGCCTGCGCTTCCGATTCGTGATGAGCAGAGCGGGCATGCGCGCGCTGGTAGGACGGCAGCTCCCAGACCTCGTGCTCCGGGTTGAAGTAACGACCGGGCAGCGTCTGCTCGTGGAACTTGTGCGAGTACTCGACGTACTTCACGCCCAAGAAGCAGAACGCCAGCGTGATGGTCGCGATGATGTTGAAGACCAGCTTCTTCTGCTCGCCCAGCTGCGCGTTCCGCACGGCCCAGGCCGCCGTCAAGCTGCTCAGGATCAGCACGCCCGTGTTCAGCGCGCCCCAGAACGTGTCCAGGTAGTAGTGCGCGTAGACGAACACCTCCGGGTGCATCGCGCGATAGACGGCGTAGGCGCAGAACAGCCCGCCAAAGAACAGGATCTCCGTGATCAGGAAGATCCAGATGCCCAGCTTGCCGGCCTCGAACTGATGCTTCGGCGTGTCGAAGTGATGCGCCAGGAACGGGTTGTTCGCGTGCTCCGCGTCCTGGGCGTGCCCGTGCCCCCCCGACGGCTCGTGTTGCGGCAATTGGTCAGCGACTAGTTGGGCCATGAATTCCTCGCTCAGGAGCCAGTCGACGTACCGGGATGCGGGGTACCGCCGCGAGTCTTGCGCACGTAGCCTCGCTCGCGCTTGTCATAGACCCAGTCCGCGTACTCGTACGGGCCCTCCGCGACCTCGGGAGCTTCGTGGAAATTGTAGTACGGCGGCGGCGACACGGTCCGCCACTCCAGCGTGTTCGCGCCCCACGGATTTGCCGGCGCGTCCATCGGCTTGCGCAGCGAGCGCAGCAGGTAGATGGCCACGATCAGGAACGCGATCCCCATCAGGTAGGCACCCATCGAGGACAGCTGGTGCAGCGGCTGGAACTCCGGCAAGTAGTTGTAATACCGGCGCGGCATGCCGCGCGTACCCAGGATGAACTGCGGGAAGAACGTGAGATTCAGCCCCACGAACAACAGGCCGCAGGCGGTACGCCCCCACTTCTCATCGTACATGCGACCAAACATCTTCGGCCACCAGAAGTGCAGCCCGCCGAAAAAGGCCGTCACCGCGCCGCCCATCATCACGTAGTGGAAGTGCGCCACCACGAAATAGGTGTCGTGCAGGTGCACGTCCAGGCTCATGACTCCAAGCATGATGCCCGTGAGGCCGCCGATCGAGAACACCCACAAGAAGAACAGGGCGTACAGCATCGGCGTGTCGAGGTGGATACGCCCCTTGTACATGGTGGCGATCCAGTTGAAGACCTTGATGGCGGTCGGGATCGCGATCAGGAACGTGATACCGCTGAAGATCGTCCCCGCGAGCACCGACTGGCCGCTGACGAACAGATGGTGGCCCCAGACCAGGAAGCCCAGGATCGCGATCGCGACGCTCGAGAGCGCGATGAACTTGTAGCCAAAGATGCGCTTGCGCGAGAAGGACGCGATAATCTCGCTGACCACGCCGAAGGCCGGCACGATCATGATGTACACGGCGGGGTGCGAGTAGAACCAGAAGAAGTGCTGGAACAGCACGGGGTCGCCACCCAGCGCCGGGTCAAAGATCCCGATGCCGACGAAGCGCTCCACGATCAGCAGCAACAGCGTGATGGCCAGCACGGGCGTGGCCAGCACCTGAATCACCGCCGTGGAGTACAGCGCCCACAGGAACAGCGGCATACGGAACCAGGTCATGCCCGGCGGCCGCAGCTTGTGCATCGTGGTGATGAAGTTCAGCCCCGTGAAGATCGAGCTGAAGCCGAGGATGAAGGCGCCAAACAGAGCCGGAATGACGCTGGTGGTCGTGGTCGTGCTGTAGGGAGTGTAGAAGGTCCAGCCGGTGTCCGCGGCGTTGGTGACCAGGCTCGCGACCAGGAACAACGCACCCACGACCCACAGGTACCAGCTCGCCAGGTTCAGGCGTGGGAAGGCCACGTCCTTCGCTCCCAGCTGGAGAGGCAGCACGAAGTTGCCCAGAGCCGCCGGGATGCCCGGGATGATGACCAGGAACACCATCACCGCCCCGTGCAGCGTGAACAGCTGGTTGTAGGTGTCGTGCTCGACAATGGTCTTCCCCGGAGTCAGCAGCTCGGTTCGCACCAGCAGCGCAAACAGGCCGCCCAGCGCGAACGCGCCCAGCACGCACATCAGGTACATCACCCCGATGCGCTTGTGGTCCAGGGTCAGCAGCCACGACAGAATGCCCTTGTCGTGAGTGAGATAGTTGTCGCTATCGGATTCGGCGGGCGGCGCTAGGACGTCCGCGGTAGCGCTCGGTGAGGTCATGGATGGCCGCCTTTCGCGTCTGCGGGTGAATTGCTGGGAGGCGCGTCCTTGTTCTCGGGGGCCGCGCTATCGGGCGCAGCCGCCTTGGGCACCGGTTCACCGGTGGACGCAGAGGTCTTGATGTACTCGACCAGGCCGAGGATGCGCCGATCGGAGAGCTGACCCTTGAACGTCGGCATCGCGGGCGGGAAGCCTTCGACGAGCTTGGCCTGCGGCTCCAGGATCGACTCGCGGAGATAGTTCTCATCCACGACGATCGTGCCCTGCCCGAAGATCTTCTCCTGACGACCGAACACGCCCTTGAAGGTCGGCCCGACCTTGGCGCTCCCATCCAGGGAATGACACGTGGAGCAGCCTGCCTGGTTGAAGGTGAGCTCGCCGAGCTCGGCGAGCGGCATGGCTTCAATCTTGCGAATCTCTTCCGCCACCCAGGCCTGGAAGTCCTCGGGGGTATGCACCACGACCCGGCTCAGCATGTCCGAGTGCGAGGTGCCACAGTACTCCGCGCAGTAGATCGGGAACGTGCCCACCTGGGTCGGCTTGAACCACAGCTCTGTGTAACGGCCAGGCACCGCGTCTTGCTTCACGCGGAACTCCGGGATGTACAGGCTGTGGATCACGTCCACGGACTGGATCAGGACACGCACATCCTTGCCGAGCGGCACGTGGAGCTCGGGGTGAGTGAGCCCTTCAGGGTATTCGAAGCCCCACTTCCAGCGCTGGCCGGTCGCGTGGACCTCGTACGCGGCGCGCGGCGGCGTCTTGAGATCCACGAACTGCTTGAAGCCGACCACGAACACGCCGATCACGACGAACAGCGGGATGATCGACCAGGTGATCTCCAGTGTGTTGCTGTGATCGACCTGGCTCTCCGCCGCCTCGTTCGCCTCGCGCGACGTGGCGCGGTAGCGCCGGCAGAAGCTCACGATCGCCAAGGCCAGCCCGAACATGCACAGCAGGCTGATCCACAGCAATGCGTCGAAGATGCCATCCGTTGCGCCCGCGAAGTTGGAGGCCGAGTTCGGCATCCAGAATGAGGGGGACGGTGGGACCTTGGGTGGATCAGCCAATCCCCCCGCGGGAGCTGCCACGGCCACGAGCCGCCCCAGGAGTTCTCCTCCCAGCAGTCGTGCGCCGAGCAAGCGTGCTCCGAGTAATAGCGCGAACATGGTGTTCATGAGCCGGCATCCTCCGCTGAAGCAACCAGGGGACCTGCGGCACGGGCTCCACGCCGGCGGATTTGCCGCAGCCAATATGCTCCCAGGAAGCTCGCCAAGCAAAACGCGGTGAGGCCGCCTCCAATGCGCATGATGTTCATCGCCATTGGGGCGTATTTGCCCTCGGTCGCGTCATAGTGAAAGCAATACAAGATGAGTCGATCGACGCTCGAGCCCACCTTACCCTGCGCCGCCTCGACCAGAGACAGCGCCAGCGTGCGCGGGTGGTACTCGATGCCGTAGAGGTAGCGCGATACGTGGCCGCTGGGCGTGCTCAGCACCAGCGACGCCGGGTGCACGTATTCCTTGCGCTTTTCGTTGTAGGCGTAGCGGATGCCGAGGGCGTCGGCCAGGGCATCGATGCTGGCTTTGGTACCCGTCAGGAAGTGCCACGCCTCACGCCCTTCGACCCGGGTGAGATCTCCCCGGTACCGCTCTTCGGTCTCGGCGGCGCGCGCGGTCGTCTCATCGGGATCTACGCTGACAGTGACGATGTCGAAGTCCTTGCCCAGCTGGCGATCGAGCCTGTTCAAGGCGCTGACCAGCCCGCTCAGCTGCAGGCTGCAGAGCATGGGACAGTTTGCGTAGTTCAGCGTGAAGATCACGGGGCGCTGGCCCTGGACGTACTTGGAGAGCGCCACGGTCTCGCCACGCGTGTCCTTGAACTGCAGCCCCAGGGGCAGCTGGCGATCGAGATGCTCCTCGATGTCGATCCCTTCGAGGCGCTTCGGCGGCGCTTCTTTGCGAGTGACGACGCCGTCCTCGACCACGACCTGCGCCCCCGCCCCGGCAGCAGAGAGCGCGGCGGAGCCGAGGCACAGCGCGACCCCCAGAGCGAGACTCGCCAGCCGAGAGATCGCCTCTCGCCGCATTACAACTTCCTCGCCGGGGGCACCGGCGGAGTCGCTGGCGCGGCGGGCCCCGGAGCGGCGCTCGGAGCCGCACCCGTCGGCGGGGCCGCGTTGGAGCCACGCGCCGGTGCGGGCTCGGAGCCGACCGGGGGAGGCGGCGCTGCTGGCGCCGGAGCGGCGGCGGATCTCTCCGGGGTAGAGGGCGCAGGCGCCCCCGGTTCGGCCCCCGGCAAGCCCGGCGCTGCTCCCGTCGCCTCGGCGCCGACCGGCGGCGGCGCGGGCGGCAGGACCACACCCGGTGGAACAGGCGGTGACGCGAGGTTCGGATCCTTCTTCAGCTCCGACACTACCAGCTTCATCGCGCTCTCGATCGGGATCGAGACGCGGCGCGCCTCCTTGTCCGCCCAGTGCGGCGCGGCGTGCAGGCTGTCGGTCTGCTGCTTGTCGAGCGCCGCGATGGTGTCCAGATCGGCGTGGGTGGGCCGAACGGCGTCCACGTCCGCCTCCTCCGAGCGCACCATGGCCGTGAGCAGCGCGCTGATCGAGATCATCGCGAAGGCGCCCACGACGACGATGGTGGCCACCACGGAGGTATTGGTCTTGTCGGCTTGCGTCACCATGCTCGATGCCTTCTTCCCTTACCCGCGATCCCTGCCCAGCGCGCTCAAACGTTCTCGAACGCGAGTGAATCCGCGAGGCGCGGATCGCCGGTCGGGATCAAATTGACCTTCTGCGCACGCCAGATGGCGCCGGCACCGAAGATACCGAGCACGCCGATCCAGCACAGAATGTCGACCGCGCCAAACGGCACGTCGCCGCTTCCGTTCGGATATACGAGCCAGAACAGGTCCAGATAGTGGACCGCGAGGATCCAGACCGCCCAGAACGCCAGGCTGCGCTTGTTCCGCTTCACGTGCCGCGACATCAGGCCGAAGAACGGGACCACGAAGTGCGCACCCAGGAGCAGCCCTGAGACGACCTTCCAGTCACCCTCGAAGCGCCAGTGAAACCAGTGCGTCTCTTCCGGGATGTCGCCGTACCAGATCAGCATGAACTGGGAGAAGCCCACGTAGGCCCAGAAGATGATGAAGGCGAACATCATCTTGCCGATGTCGTGGTAGTGCTCCTCGTTCACGCTCTGTGAGAGGCGGCCCTTGCTCTGGACCCACATCAACGCCAGGCCGAGCGTGGAGTAGCCGGCGAGCACGCAGCCGGCGAAGTAATAGACGCCGAACATTGTGCTGTACCACATCGCGTCCAGGGACATGATCAGGTCGAAGGCGCAGAACGTCAGCGTCAATGCGTAGACGATCATGCTCGGCGCGCTGATGCGCTGGAGCGAGCTGCTGATCTCGGCTCCGCCTTCTTTATCCTGCTGAACGGAGAGCTTGAAAAAGCGCCGGCCCAGCCAGATCCAGAAGCCGAAGTACAGGAACCAGCGCACCATGAAGAACTGGATGTTCAGGTACGCGGCCTTGTGGTGCAGGATGTGGTCTTGCTCCACACGCGCGCGATCCAGCCACACGTACAGGTCGGAGCTGCCTGCCAGCATCGGCACCACCACTCCGAGCGATAGCGCCGCGACCAGCAGCATGTTGCTGGCCAGGATCTCGGCGACGCGGCGTACCGCCACGCTCCACTTGGCGTTGGTCAGGTGCTGGATCGCGACGAACCAGAGGGCCCCGAGCGCGACGCTCAGCACGTACATGAACGCGACCAGGTAGGCGCGCTGCAACTTCGCGGTATCCGACATGCCCAGCAGCGCCGCGCCGCCGAGCCCCGCCACGCCGGCAATCGCGAACCCACGGAACAGAGCTCCGCCGTCCGCATCCAACGTGATGCGATCATCGAGATGTGCTTCCTCGCCGTGGCTCATGCTTCCGTCACTCCAGCCCTTTGCGCTCTGACTCGGGAATATCTTCGATGCGGGCGCCCTGCGCGTGCTGCAGAGCGCGCAGGTACAACACGATGGCCCAGCGATCGGCCACGTCCACCTGCCGGGCATAGCCGGGCATGTTGCGCACGCCCCGGCTGATGCCATCGAACAGCTCGCCCACCGACTTGTAGCGGAGCGTGTCCTGGCGCAGGTCTGCGGGCGGCACCCAGGTACCCTGCATCAAGCTCTTGGCACGCAGGTGCACCATGCCCTGACCCGAACCATCGTCGCCGTGACAGGGCGTGCAGTAGATGCCGAAGCGCTCCTGGCCGCGGGCCATCGTCTGATCAGAGATCTCCACCTGCGGCGGGAAGGTCTTGGCAAAAGAGCCGTTCACCTTGCCGTGATAGTAATGGTCGTCGTCCTGCAGCTCGCCTTGCGCGACCGTGCCCGGCACGTCCAGGCGCATCGCCCGTTGATCCGCGAAGAAGCTGTTCTGGCGCTGCGCCTTGAACTTCTGCTGCCAGTCCATGTCCGGGATGATGTGGAAACGGGTGCTGGTGCTGGTCGACACGCGCGCCAGCGTCGTCAGCGCGAACGGCACGATCGCGGCGGAGCCGACGATCAAGAGCCCGAAGACCACTCCACGCGGCAGCGTCGCGGAGGAATGAGTGTCCTCCATGACCGTCTCCACCGCGCCGCGCGGGCCCGTGCGGGCGAGCAACTCGGCGGTCTCGCGCGCATCGAACTTGGGATCGCTGGCCTGAATCAGGATGAAGAAGCGATCGTCGGTAACCCTGGCGAAGCGGCGGATGCGATCCAGCGGGTGCGCGGGCAGCGGCAGCCTGTTCAACAGCAACATGCTGGTGAAGCAGGTGAGCGCCGCGGACAGCACCGTGAGCTCGAAGGTGATCGGAATGTTCGCGGGAATGCTGAAGAACGGCTTACCGCTCACGATCCAGGGATAGTCGGTGGTGCTCGTCCACCACTGGAAGAAGAGCGCGAAGGTGCCGCCGCACAGGCCAGCAACGAACACGATCCAGGGCAGCACCGTGGGACGGATGCCCATCGCGGGATCCAGCCCGTGTACGGGGAATGGGCTGTAGCTGTCCCAGCGTGAATAGCCGGCGTCCCGCACCTGGCGCGCTGCGCTGATCAGTTGCTGCGGTGTCTCATATTCCGCCAGCAGGCCATGTACCTGCTCAGGCTCTTTTACGACCGGGATATTTTCCGAGGAGTCCGTCATGGTCAGTGCCCATGGGCTGCGGGATGGATGGCCTTGACTTCCGCGGTCGCGATCATCGGCAGGAACCGACAGAAGAGCAGGAACAAGGTGAAGAAGATGCCAAAGGTGCCGAGGAACGTGATGAAGTCCCACTTGGTGGGCACGTAATAGCCCCACGCCGACGGCAGGAAGTCGCGCGAGATCGAGGTCGCGATGATCACGAAGCGCTCAAACCACATGCCCACGTTCACCAGCACGCACAGCACCATCATGGCGGCGATGTTCGTACGAACCTTCCGGAACCAGAACAGCTGCGGGAAGATCACGTTGCAGCTCACCATGGTCCAGTAAGCCCAGGCGTAGGGACCAAAGGCGCGGTTGATGAAGGTGAACTGCTCGTATGGGCTCGCCCCGTACCAGGCGATGAAGAACTCCATCGCGTACGAGTAACCGACCATCGTACCGGTCGCGAGGATGATCTTGTTCATCTGCTCCAGGTGGCGCATCTCGATCAAGCCCTTCAAGCCGAAGAACTGACGCGCGGGGATGAGCAGCGTGTTCACCATCGCGAAGCCGCTGAAGATGGCGCCGGCGACGAAGTACGGCGGGAAGATTGTGGTGTGCCAACCGGGCAGCTGCGCCGTCGCGAAGTCGAAGCTCACCACCGAGTGCACGCTGAGTACCAGCGGAGTCGAGAGCGCCGCCAGGATCAGGTACGCGCGCTCATAGCGATGCCACTGGCGCGCCGAGCCGCGCCAGCCGAGCGCGAGAATGCCGTAGATCAGCCGCCGGCCCGTGGTGTCGGCGCGGTCGCGAATCGATGCCAAATCCGGCACCAAGCCCATGAACCAGAACACCAGTGAGACGGTGAAGTACGTGCTGACGGCGAACACGTCCCAGTCCAGCGGGCTGCGAAACTGCGGCCACATGTCCATCTGGTTGGGGATGGGCAGCATCCAGTAAGGCAACCAGGGCCGGCCGATGTGCAACGCCGGGAACATCAACGCGCAGATCACCGCGAAGATCGTCATCGCTTCCGCGGCGCGGTTGATCACGGTTCGCCACTGCTGCCGCAGCAGGAACAGAATCGCCGAGATCAGCGTGCCGGCGTGGCCGATGCCCACCCAGAACACGAAGTTGACGATGTCCCAAGCCCAGCCGACAGGGTTGTTGTTGCCCCAGATACCAATGCCATTCCAAACCAGGTGCGAGACCGCAACCAAGAAGCAAGCGACCCAGCACAGCGAGATCGTCAGAGCGATGTACCAGGCGCGCGGAGGCTTTGGCGTCTCCACGATGCGGATCACCGTGTCGGTGATCCGGGCGAATGGATTGTCTCCCCGCGACTCCGTTTGCCAGGCCCTGTAGTCCTTGGGCTCAGCCGGCGCGTCAGCCGCGCCCGACTCTCTCTGCCATTCCTGCAAATCGCCTACGGCCGCCATCTCAGCCCAGCTCCGGGTTGGGGTTCCTGACCAGCGCCAGATAGGTCGTGCGCGGCCTCACGTTCAGCTCCTCCAGCAGCGAGTAGTCGCGCTGGTTGGCTTTGCGCTGCGAAACCTGACTGTTCGGATCGTTGAGGTCGCCGAACACGATCGCCTGCGTCGGGCAACTGTCCTGGCAAGCCGTCGTCACCTCGCCGTCGCGCAGCGGCCGATTCTCGCGGCTGGCTCGGAACTTTCCCTCCTGGATGCGCTGCACGCAGTACGTGCACTTCTCCATCACGCCGCGGAAGCGAACGGTGACCTCGGGGTTGTACACCATCTGCTGGACCTTGTTCTTCTCCTCCTTGAGATCCTCATGGAAGTTGAAGAAATTGAACTTCCGCACCTTGTAAGGGCAGTTGTTCGAGCAGTACCGCGTGCCGATGCAGCGGTTATAGGTCATGTCGTTGAGCCCCTCGTGGCTGTGCGAGGTGGCGCCGACGGGGCAGACCTGCTCGCAGGGCGCATGCTCGCACTGCTGGCAAGGGATCGGCTGGTTGACGACTTCAGGTTGCTCTGGGTCACCCTTGAAGTAGCGGTCGATGCGCAGCCAGTGCATCTCGCGGCCCATGTAGACGCGATCCTTACCGACCGTGGGCACGTTGTTCTCGGCCTGGCAAGCCACCACGCAGTTGCTGCAGCCGGTGCACTTGTTCAGATCGATGCTCATGCCCCAGCGGTGACCCTCGTATTTGACCGGGTCTTTCCAGAGCGAGAGCAGCGGCGGGTGGTGCACCGCGTGCTTCACGAAATCCGGGTGCTCTTCGTATTCGGTGAGGCTGGCCTCACGCACCAGCATGGGCAAGCGATCGTCCGTTCCGAACTTGCCGATGCGATCGATGGTGTGCTTGTCCTGCGTCGTCGCCATCCGATACTTCTCGGTCGTTGGCTTGACGTTGGCGCCCCGCGCGAAGTCCCAGAGCCGCTTGGAGCGCAGGCGATAAGCGTTCACGCCGACGCTGGCCTGGTCGTCCCATTCGCCGTGAACGGAGCCGCCAGCCAGAGCGCGCCCGGCGACGCTGCCTCCAGCCGTGCGACCATAGCCCAGGTACAGCTTCACCGAACCCGTCGCCTGCCCCGGCGCGACCAGCACGGGCACCGACACGCTCTCCGTCTCCATGCTGAGCGTGACCAGCGTGCTGTCCGTCACGCCGAGCACCTGGGCCGTCTTGGGGCTGACCAGGAGCGCGTTGTCCCAGGTGAGCTTGGTGGCCCAGTCGGGCAGCTCCATGAGCCAGCCGTTGTTGGCAAAGCGCCCGTCGTAGATCTTGGGGTCGGGCGCCAGCACCAGCTCCAGCTGGCCTGGCTCCGCCTCGAGCCCCGAGAGCGCCCCGCCCGCGTACTCGAAGCTGGCGATCGGCCGCAGCACGGGATGATCGGGCGCCGCGGCGGTGCCCGGAACGATCCCGTCGTGCAGAGACTTGCGCCAGAGCCGAGGATCCGCAGCGGCGTTGCCGACCACAGGCGCCAGTGCTCGCTGCACGATCTGGAGCCCCCAAGGCAGCTCATCCCCGCTCAACATCGCGAGGATCTCGATCGCCGACTTGCCGCCGTAGAGCGGCGCAATCAACGGCTGCTGGATGCTGATCGTGCCATCGCTCGCCCGCACGTCGCCCCAGGCTTCCAGGAAGTGGGCGAGCGGCACATGCCAGCTGCAGAGACTGGCCGTCTCATCGACGTACAGGCTCGCGCAGATGGTCCTCGGCACCTTGGCGAGCGCGGCCGAGAAGTCGATATCTCCCGGCGCCGTGTATACGGGATTGCTGTCGAGGACGAGCAGCGTCTGGACGCGCCCGGACGCGATCTCCTCGTTCAGGGTTCGCAGCGCCTCCGGGGCGCTCGGCTCACTGGAGTCGAGGCCTTCGAGATACTGGACCGTGGTCCCCACGTTGCGCAGCACCGCATTGATGCGATGCACGAGCGCGTGCACCTCGGGCGGCTGGGTCGCGCCCACCACCACCACGCTCGCGCCCGGCTGGATCGCGAGATCCGCGATCATCGCCGTCAGCAGCTTGCGCAGCTCGGGGTCCTCCAGGAACTTCGCCGACGGCGCCGACTGCGCAGCACCCAAGGCCGCGGGTGCAGCGAGGCGACGGCTGAGCTCTGCGTCCAGATACGCCGCCAGAGGCTTGATGTGCTCAGCGCGCAGCGAAAACCGATGATCCGCGACCGCGCCCGTCTCGCTGAGGGAGGACTCGAACACGTAGGAGCGGCTCATCTTGCCGGCCTCGGGCTGACGCCCCTTGGACCAGGCCCGGGCCAGGGCCAGGCTGTCGGGACGCGAACCGAGGATGTCCGCGTCCAGGGACACGATCACCTTGGCCTTTTCGAGAATGAGGCGCGTGCGCACCACCTTCCCGAACGCCAGCCGCGATCCCAGCCGCTCATTGGGCGAGCTCACCGGTTCGTACTCGAACCAGCGGGCCTCCGGGAAACGCGCCTGCCAGCGCGCCTTCATATCCGCGAGGCTCGGCGAGGAGCTCTCACCGGCGAGCACGGCGAGCCCTCGCCCCTTCTGCGCCTGCAGTGCGCTGAAGTGCTCTCGCGCAAACCCGCGAAACTCGTTCTCACTCGCCGGCTTGCGGCCGCCTTCCGCCAGGGTCGAGAAGCCCCTGCTGCGGTCGGGATCGTACAACCCGAGCACAGCCGCCTGGTGACGCGCGTCGCTCCCGCCAAGGCTGTCGGGGTGCGCGGGGTTGCCGTCGATCTTGATCGGGCGCCCGTCGTAGCTCTTGACCTTGAGCCCCACCCCTGCCCCGCCGAGCTCCATGGCGGTCATGAAATAGCGCGGGATGCCCGGAACTACTCCTTCCGGCTGCTGCGTGTGCGGCAGCAGGTGATCCTCTTGCCAGCGGCAACCGGCAGCGCCGGCCAGCGCCACCGAGGCGGCGCTCAACTTCAAGAAATGCCGTCGCTCTTGCTGCGTCGGTGGGGCGAGTGGTGCTTCGAACTCAGGCCGTGCTTCGTCTTGCTGAGGAGAGGTGGCGTGCTCGGCGAGGCTCCGCCAGTACCTCTTTTCTTCGTTCATCGATGGCATGTGGAGCAATCCGTTGGCGGGTTGATTTCGTGAGCGCGGCGCAGCTCCAGCCCGGTGGCAAGCTGTGTCTGCCCACTGGGGGGCTCATAGGCCATGTTGGTCACCTCATCGACGGGGCGCAGGAACTGCTCTGGCGCGCGATGGCAGTCGAGGCACCAGCCCATGCTGAGCGGCTCGTGCTGAGCTACGACGTCCATCTTGTCGATGCGCCCGTGACAGGACGCACAACCGACGCCGTTATCCACGTGCATCGAGTGATTGAAGTAAGCGTAGTCGGGCAGGTCGTGGACCTTGGTCCATTGCACGGGCAAGCCGGACGCGGCGCTGGCGCGGATCGGCTCCAGCTTGGGGCTACGCGTATGAATGCGCTGATGGCAATTCATGCACGTTTCGGTGGAGGGAATGGCCGCCGTCGCGGCCTTTTCGACCGTCTGATGACAGTACCGGCAATCGATCCCCAGCTCGCCCGCGTGCAGAGCGTGGCTGTAGGGCACCGGCTGCTTCGGCGCGTATCCCACGTCGAGCGTCCGAGGTGATGCACCGTACCAGACGAGGCCGATGAGGTAGAGCGGCGCGATGCTGAGCACCGCGCCCGCCAGGTGAACGAGCTTGTTGGACCAGCGCGGAAAGACGAAGGGCTGCATCGTTTTTTCTAAGGAGTAGTCCGAGCGTGCGACAGCGCGCTCTCCCACCCACGGCTAGTTAGGCAAAGCTGACGACACACTCCGCGCTCGGGAGTGTGGGTTCCCCACGAAATGAAGGGAGTGTGGGTTCCCCACGAGACGAAGGGAGTGTGGGTTCCCCACGAAAGAGAGCGTGGGTATCCCCGCAGAAGAGGGCGTGTAAGGGTTCGAGAAGCCGACCAGTGAGACGGCAACGGCTAGGTTGTGCGAAAGGGTGGGCGAGAAAAAGACCGCGGTGTTTCGGCAACCGCAACGCTGATACCGCCCACTCTGCATCGAGAACCGCAACGCCTGACTCATCGGCGACAGCGGGCTTATGAACCCAACTTCGTCAGATGTAAATGGCAACACGCGGCTAAAACTTATGAAAGTCACGAAGAGCCACGACTCGCCCCAACGAGCGCGCTCGTCGAGTGGAGCACGAGTCCTTCGTAATGCGCGAAATTCGCGGGCAAGCAGCGAGCGCTTCCGGTCTCAGTGCAACGACTCTCGATGAGCCCTCGGGGCCATTACAGTGCGAGTGTTATGCTGACTGAGCGCGCGCTACAGCTCGCTGAGCGATGCGATGGAGTCGAGCGCAGCCCTGGTTTCGAGCCACAAAACGACTCGGGTCCCGAGTCATCGACTCAGGACCCGAGCTCACTGCTCCGAACGCGCCAAGCGTGGCGCGTTCAGAACTCTCGCATCTGTTTCCGAATCTTTCCGATCGCTTGCTCTTGCAGCTGACGGATGCGCTCGCGTGACAGGTTGTACTTGTCGCCGATCTCCTTCAGCGTGAGCTCGTCTTCGTTGTCGAGCCCGAAGCGCCACCGGATGATGCGTGACTCGATCGGCGTGAGCGTGCTGAGCAGACGCTGTACCTCCGAGACCCAGCGCGCCGAGGCGAGGTCGTCGTACGGAGAGAGCGAGTCGTCCTCGACGAGGAAGTCGATGAATCGACGTCCATCCTCATCCCCGACCGGCCGATCGAGAGAAAACGGGGTGTCGGCATAGAGCTCGCGGACCTTGTCGAGCTTGTCCTTCGGTACCCCCGTCTCCTTCTCGAGCTCTTCGGGAGTGGGCTCCTGCCCAGTTCGGGCGATCAACGTCTGCGTCGCTCGCGAGACGCGGTTGTACGTATCGAGCATGTGCACGGGAATGCGCACCGCCCGCCCCTTGTCTGCGAGCGCGCGACTGATCGCGTGCCGAATCCACCAGGAGGCGTAGGTCGAGAAGCGATAGCCGCGTGAATGATCGAAGCGCTCGACGGCCTTCATCAAGCCGATGTTGCCCTCTTGGATCAGATCGATCAGCGGCAGACGGCCGCGGTTGTAGCGGCGAGCGATGCTCACCACCAGGCGCAGGTTTGCTTTGACGAAACGGTTCTTCGCTTGGCGCTGGTCGTGATCGGCGAGACGAACCCGCTCGACATAGCGGCGATAGGCGGACGTCGCCGCCACCGAAGGCCGCTCCGCCGCTTCCGGCGCATCTCCGATCGACTTCGCCAGCTCGACGGCACGCCCCATCCAGATTCGATCTGAATCGGGCAGACGAACCGCCCGAGCCAAATCCTCGCTGTGCTGCTTCCACTGCTTGAGCTGGTTGGCGTGCAGCTTGGAGCGCTGATCGCGGTACACGACGCAGAGCTGACGCAGCGCCTCCAGCGCCGCCGTGTCCGGACGAATATCGTCCGTCAACGTCTGGATGTCGCGGTCGAGCGCGTCGAGGATGTACTCCGCCACGGGGACGTAGGCCATCAGCTCGACCCACAGCTGGATCTCCGCGCTCTCCACCGCTTGCGCGGCGTTCAGCTCCTCTTCCTGGCCCATGACTTGATGCGTGGCCATGTCGCGGAAGTAGCGCGACAGCGTGGAGTCACCGGGCGACTCCGGAGCCTTTGAACCGGGCGGCGGCAACGAGCTGCTGCGGCGCGCAGCGGCAGGGGGCACGCTGTCAAAACGCGGGATCATCCCGAGATGATCCGGGGCTTCGGACGTGGACCCGAATGCCGGCGAGTAGCGGACCGACGTGTCTTCGGGTTCATCGGCGAAGGGAGGCTCCGAGGCGCTATTCATGGTGGTAGGTTCCCGTGGTTCGCGGTGCGACTCTCCGCGACCTGACTTGGACCCCCCCTTGGCGCCGGCGCCACGACGCCCCGAGGCGCGGTTGCGCGGCGCCTCATCGGCGTCCTCGCTTTCCAGCGCGTCGGTCTCCAGCGCCTCGCCCGAGAGCGCGTCGCCGGAGACAGCGTCCAGGTCATCCATGACTTCATGTTCGTCTTCGTCTCGGGCCGAAGCACGAGCGGAGGACGGGGGACTCGACGGGGCCTCAGAAGTTGGAATCATGCGGGAGCCCGATGATGTGGAGTACGCGGCGTTGCGTGCGGACTTGCCTTTTTGAGCTAACATGGGAGGACAGGCTGGGTTGAGCGGGTCGAAATCCGAGCGGGACTGAGGAGTAAGGCCTCAGAAAGAAACGGATCAGGGACAGGCCGTTCGGCACGAGTGCGAACTGACTGCAAGCAGAGCGCCAAGAGACGAGCGCCGACGAGCGCGGAGAAACGAGCGGCAGAAACGAGCGGCAGAAACGAGAGAGCTCGACGGAATTCAGACCGGCGAAAAACAGACCTACGGAAGACAGACCTACGGAAAATCAGAAGCGGGAAATTGGGACAGAACCGGCACAGGAAACCGGGGCACAGGAAACTGAAACACGCGGAACCGAAACACGCGAAACTGGGACAGCCCCGGGGACGAACAGAGAACGGGAGATCCGGGGCCTGGATAGAGAAGCGGCCAGACTCCTAGAAAGAAGAAGAGAACGACCCGAAAGACAGCTGGCCGAACGTGATCCTGGATGACGGGACGTCAGCACACGAGGAACGAGCGACGCCGCACTTGTAGGACGCCGTGAGACACCACGGCGCGCGCGACCTTGCGAGACCAGACACGAGAGCAGACCTTGCGAGAGCAGACCTTGCGAGAGCAGACCTTGCGAGGCTCTGCG
>DASTRX010000171.1:0-10456 GCA_035760985.1 Polyangiaceae bacterium | reverse complement strand
TGTTCCCGAGTTGGCACCGTGTTCCCGAGTTGGCACCGTGTTCCCGAGTTGGCACCGTGTTCCCGAGTTGGCACCGTGTTCCCGAGTTGGCACCGTGTTCCCGAGTTGGCACCGTGTTCCCGAGTTGGCACCGCGTTCACGCGAGGGCCGCGTGCGCAACACCCGCACGACGCCGTCCGCCTCCGCGCACCGTCCCGGCTCTCGCACGACACCGTCCCGGCTCTCGCACGACACCGTCCGGCTCTCGCACGACACCGTCGGCTCTCGCACGACACCGTCCGGCGGCTTTGCGCGGCGCGCGTTCGACGCTCTCCGTCGCTGTCAGACTGAGACAGCCCCGCACGAACCCGACTCGCGGGGCCAGCGAGGCTCCGAAGCCGCCAGGCGCCCCGAGGCGTCGGACGGTGACGTAAAGCTGAGGCCCGGCCATCCTCAATCTCCCCGCACAGCATGCGCCCCGGCGCGCCGAGCGGCGTGCGCCCGCTGCCGCACCTCATCCGCGGCCCTGTGCGACACCGCGACGCCGCACGCCCGCGGCTTTGCACGACCCCTCGGCTCCAGCCGCTCTCCCCCCAGCCACCCCGCTCAGAGCGAGTTGACCAACTCCGACACGGACACGCCGAAGCATTTGGCGAGCTTGATCAATGTACTCAGGCGCGGGTCGAGCGTGCCGCGCTCGATCTTCTGATAGTGCGAGAGCGAAAATCCGTGCTCCGCCATGTCGAGCTGGGACAGTCCGGCCTGATGGCGCAGTTTCCGGCAGCGCTTTCCGAAGCGAACCTCGAGGGACTCGGCCATGGGGATCGCTCGTTTGTAAGGGGGCGTACCTCCAATTTGAATACGTCAAATTTGACGTAGGCTCCGCGCTCACGCATACTGCGACTATCGGGGGGCGGAGGGACCAGGAGCGGGAGGGGTCGATGAATTGGGCAGTCAAGCTCTCGACCACACGAGGTTTGAGCACAGGGCGTTCGATCTCAGGGCAGATCTCAGGGCAGATCTCAGGCCCAATCGCAGAGCGTTCGCTGTCAGAGCGTCCGCTCAGGGAGCATGCGATCACGGAGCGCGTCGTTACGGTGGCGGAACGAGTACGATGTTCCTTCGAGCAGCGCCGGCGCTGCGCTGTCGTCATCGATCGCGATCCAGAGGTGGTGCGCGGCCTCTCGGCGCTATTGAGTGCTCAGCTCGACGTCCAGTCGGCGCTCTGTCCGTCGAGCGCGGCGCTGCTGCTCGATCGGCTCGAGCATGTCGATCTCGCCTTCGTCGAGCTGGAACTCCCCGACTTTGCTGGCGAGCAGTTGCTCCAGCAGCTCGGGCGCTGGCCCGACGCCATCCGCGTCCTGCTGACGCAACAACCGCTGAGCCCCACCAGCAGCCCTGCGACTCGCAGTCCTGCCTCCAGCAGTCCTGCCTCCAGCAGCCCTGCCTCCAGCAGCCCCGATCGGCGCGGCCGATCGACTCCTGCATTCGTGTTGCCGCGAAATGCGTATTTGGCTCACCTGGTGCTGAGCAAGCCGGTCTCCGTGCAGGTCGTGCGGGCTCTGCAGCGGGCCACACTGGGTCTTCTCAGGGTCTGAACAAATGGCTAGTATGAGGCTCGATTCTCGGGAAAGGCGGGGTTTTCGATGCTGGCGATTTCGGTCTGGGGCAAGAGAACAAAGGCGAGGGCAGAAACCTGTAACGCTGCAACCTGTCATGCAGCAACCTGTCATGCAGCAACCTGTCATGCAGGGAGCTGTAACTCGGAGAGATGGAGCGCAAGGACCTGGAGCGCAACGGCGGAGCGTTGCTCGGAGCAGGTTTTGCTGTTCAGAGAAGGTCCCGTGAACGCGAGGCGCGCGCGCAAACGGTATGCGCGGCGGCTCCGTCATGCGCAGCGCCGGGCGTTGCTCCGCCGGCTCTCACATGTCACGGCGCAGCTGGAGCGCACGCCGGAGTACCGCCAGTCCCTGCAGCGGCTGCTCGATCTGGGCGGTCAGTTGCAGTCCGTGCTCGACACGTCACAGCGCGAGCGCTGGCTCGCTCTGGAGGAAGCGCTGTTCGAGCACAGCTCGCACTTGCAGCGCGCCTACTTCCGCGCGGGCGTGGAATACGGCCGGAGCCGCGCGGTGGAAGCGCTGGTTTCGAATGACGAGGCACAAGAGGGCGAAGCCGCCGAGCGCTCGCGCGCGGCCGTCGCTCGCGCGAGCGCCAACGCGGAGTCGGCGGCATTGGAGCTACAGATCGTGAGCGCGCTGGCGCGCTGGCTCGGCAAGCTCTGACTCCTGCGGCGAGCGCTCCAACCCGGGGTGCAGATGTGAAGCTCTGTAGGTGCGTCGCACTGCGCCACTATCAACCGCGCACCCCCAACCCGCGCACCCCCAGCCCGCGCCACCCGCGCGCCCGCGCCCACGGCCCTACGGCTCCACCGCCATCGAGCCACTATCGACAACGCGCCGGGCCTGTGTGATGAAGGAGTATGACTGTACTGGTAACGGGCGCAGCGGGGTTCATCGGCAGTCACACCGCGGTGCGGCTGCTCGGTCGTGGTGAAGAGGTGGTCGGGCTCGACAACCTCAATCCGTTTTATTCACCCGATCGCAAACGCCACAACCTGGAAGAGGTGGCGCGCGAGCAGGCGCGCCCCGGGCAGTTCAAGTTTGTCGAGGGCGACGTGCGGGACCGCGCCTTGCTCACGAGCTTGTTCCAGCAGCACCAGTTTCACTCGGTGATCCACCTGGCGGCGATGGTCGGGGTGCGCGGCTCGATCGAGAACCCCTGGGAATACTTCGACGTCAACGTCAACGGCACGCTCAATCTGCTGGAGGCGGTGCGCGCGCAGGCCAGCGGCTCCCGCGCGCACTTCGTCTACGCCTCGACGGCGCTCGTGTACGGCGAGACGGAGCGAATCCCGTTCGTCGAGACGGACCCGGCGGATCATCCGCTCTCGCCCTACCCGGCGAGCAAGCGCGCCGCGGAAATGCTCGGCTACACCTATCACCACCTGCACGGCCTCGACTTCACGGCGGTGCGCTTCTTCACCGTGTACGGCCCGCGCGGGCGCCCGGAGATGCTCGCCTTCAAGTGGCTCGACAGCGCGTTCGGCGGCGCTCCGCTGCCCTACCACAACAATGGCCAGATGCATCGCGACTGGACGTTCATCGATGACATCGTGAGCGGCATCGTCGCGGCCTCGGAGCGCCGCCTGGGCTATCAGCTGATCAACCTGGGCCGCGGCGAGCCGGTCCTGCTCGCCGACTTCGTCGAGACGCTGGAGTTCGTGGCGGGCCGAAAGGCGAGCCTCGAGCCCGTGCCCATGCCCGACTCACACATGCGCTACACCTACGCCGGCATCGGCAAGGCACAGCAGCTGCTGAACTACGCTCCGCGCATCAGCTTCGAGGAAGGCATCCAGCGCTTCTACAGCTGGTACATGGACCACGTGCGCAAGCCAAACGCCTGAGCCCAGCGCCTCGCGCAGCCGTCCGGGCCCTTCACGGAGCTTTCACAAAGCTGCGGGAGGGCTCGGAGCCTGCTCGAAGCCGAGAAACGCCAGGAAGTCCGCTGGCCCCCCCAGGCGCTGCCGGAAGCGCGCTCGGTGCCCCGCCAGGGTGTTCCAGCGCCGCAGCAGCTCCTGAAACTCGCTCAGCTCGCGCCAGCGCTGCGCATCGGCGCGAGTGAGCTCGCCGAGATCCGCCGCCGGCCCCAGCTCGTCGCCACAGCGCTCGAGATCGAGCCGCGCGACGCGCACCGGCGTGCCGTGTGCATCGCGCTCCAGATCGAAGGGGTACAGCCGGCAATCGAGCGGGCGCAGAGCGTACACGCCGCAGCGCTGGTCGGCTTGCTGCAGTCCGCACGCGCCGTCCCGCCGCGCCAGCACCATCAGGCGCTTGCCGCCGGCGAGCCGCACGAAGCTGCCCGGCTCGTCCGTCATGTCGACCTCTTCGGGTGACAACCACTCGACCAGCGACTCCGCGCTGCGACCGAGCCCCTCGCTCAGCCGCCGCAGGTCGTGATGCGTGACCGCGGCGCGCAGGCGATGACAGCACTCCCCGCAGCCATTGCAGCGAAAGCCGAGGTGCTCGGCACCCGGCAGCAGGCGAGCCTCGTCACCGGCCTCGGGGTGCCGGGTGTCCCCGCGAAACCCGGGGTGCGGGGTGTCCCCGCAAAACAGCACCGGCAACTGCCGCCGAGAGGTCGAGCTCACGCGGCCGGCAGCATAGCCGTACGCCGGGTTCACGGCTAGGCTGGCTGCCATGGCCACGCTCACGCCTCCCGCCGTTCCGACCCTGATCCGCCATCCTCACGGCATCACCACCGTCGACGCCCAGTATGTGCGGCCTCATTTCGCCTCCGTGCACATCCTGGAGCGGGAGGGGCACGCGGCCATCATCGACACGGGCGCGAACGCCGCCGTGCCGCTGACCCTGGCCGCGCTGGAGCAGCTGGGCATCCCCCGGCAGAGCGTCGAGCTGCTGTTCCTGACCCACGTGCACCTCGACCACGCGGGGGGCGCCGGCCTTCTGCTGCAGGAGTTGCCGAACGCGACCGTCAGCGTGCACCCCCGCGGGGCCGCGCACCTCGTCGATCCGTCGCGGCTGGAGGCCGCCACGATCGCGGTCTACGGACAGCGCGCGTACGAGCAGCTGTATGGCAAGCTGGTCCCCATCGCGGCAGAACGCATCGCCGCCAGCAGCGACGGCGGGCGCTTGCAGCTCGGCTCGAGCGAGCTGACGGTGTTGCACACTCCGGGGCACGCCCTGCACCACCACGCACTGTTCGACGCCGGCGGTCGCGCCGTGTTCACGGGCGACACCTTTGGCCTCTCCTATCGCGAGCTCGACACCGAGCAAGGCGCCTTCATCGTGCCCACCACCACGCCCACCCAGTTCGATCCGGAACAGTTGCTGGCCTCCGTCGCGCGTCTCGCGGCGCTGCCCGTGGAGGCGGCCTACCTGACCCATTTCGGGCGCGTCACGGGCGTGCCACGCCTGGGTCAGGCGCTGCGCGAGCAGATCGAGGCCTGCGTCGCCATGGCCCGGCGCCACGCGAGCTCGGACCAGCGCCACAGCTTGATCCGCACTGACCTGCGTCAGCTCTGGATCGAGCGCGCTCGAGCGCACGGCCTGACCCATGCCGCCGGGCGCGTCGATGAGATCCTGGGCCCCGACCTGGAGCTCAACGTCCAGGGCCTGCTCGCCTGGCTGGACCGTGAACAGCGGCAGAGGTCAGAGCACTAGTCCGAAATAGGGGGTCGGGCCGCGCGGGGGACTCCGAAACCCACGCAGCCCGCCCGAAAGGATGAGGGGCAACCCTCAGGTCGCGCGGTGATCGAGCTGGACTGGTCGAGCCAGCTTCTCCGCTTCGTGCCACAGGTGATCGAGGTCGCAGGGCTTCTCCAGCAGCACCGCGTGCAGCCGCTCTGCCATGACCTCGGTCTCGTGATTGGTGTTCTCGCCCAGCAAGATCACGGGCACTTCGGTGTCTTCCGGGCGCGGACTGGCGCGCAGCTCATCCACGATCTCGAGCCCCGTCATGCCGTGCAGCTCCAGATCCGAGATGATCAGATCGTACGGGTCGTGGTGGCGAGCGATCAGGGCGATGGCCTCGAAGCCGCTGAAGGCTTCGTCCACTTCGTAGCCCTTGCGACGCAGCTGACCCGCAATCGAACGCCGCAGGTCATCGTCGTCCTCGGCGAGAAGTAAGCGAGCCGGGCGTAGATCCGGCAAGCTCTCGAGCACGGTGTCCTTTTCCTCGTCGTCGAAGTACCCCCAGCCCGACCGCGCCTTCCCAATGGCCATGTCTGCATCTCCCGGTTGATTGCTGCTCGCCTGCGCCGGGGAGCGCCGGAACGTGGTTCGCGGCGACTCCATCTCCAGTCGCAAAATCGAGTGTGCACACCATGTGCCAACGTCCGGCCTGATTCCGGGAGCGTCAAAGCTCGCTGGTTTGCGCGGCGTACCGGGTTTCTGTCGGTCACCGATTGGGAACAGCTCCGGGCGGAGCGGGTACATTTTGTAGCTTTTTCCCACAGGCGATAAATCCCACACCGGCTCGACCCTCCCGGCGCCGCCCTCGCCGCACCCGCATCGCCAGAAACCCCGAGAAACCAGCTCATTCCCGCGCTGACGGGCGCGCTGCCACAGCTGGCACGCTGGGTGCTCTAGAGGCTCTCCGATGTCACCGCGATGCATTCGCGGCAACCACTCATCTCATCGGAGGAACCACCATCATGCATTTCCGTTCGTTCGCTCTCGCGTCTCTCGGCGCGCTGCTGTTCGCTTGCCAGTCCGCCGCTCAGGCGAAAGCGCCGAGCGCTGCGGCCACGCCGCAGGAGAGCGCCCTCAGCGCGGCTGCCGCTCCGGCGCCCGCCGGTGCGCCCGACTTCGCTAGCGCAGCCGCGAAGATCTTGCCCTCGGTGGTCAGCATCAAGGTGCAATCCCAGGTGCAACAGAGCTCCGTGGAAGGCTCGGAGGACCCGAGCTGGTTCTTTCACGGCTTCCCCGGCTTTCCCGGCATGCCGGGCGGCCGCGGCTTCCGCATGCCCTCACCCGGTCCACGTGAGGGGCTGGGCAGCGGCTTCGTGATCGACAGCGCCAAGGGCTTGATCCTGACCAACTACCACGTGGTCGACGGCGCCGATCAGATCGAGATCACCCTCGGCACGCCCGACGGTCCGCATCGCACCGTATCGGCCAAGGTCATCGGCAAGGCGCCCGACTTCGACGTGGCCCTGCTCGAGGCCGATCAGAAGCTGGATGTGCCGGCGCTGCAGCTCGGTGACTCGGAGCAGCTGCGCGTCGGTGAGTGGGTGATGGCCATCGGCAACCCCTTCGGCCTCTCTCAGTCCATGAGCGTGGGCATCATCTCCGGCAAGCACCGCGAGGACGTGAACCCCTCCGGCCGCGGCGGCATCTACGACTTCCTGCAGACCGACGCCTCGATCAACCCCGGCAACTCCGGTGGTCCGCTCGTCGACATGAACGGGCGCGTGGTCGGCATGAACACGGCGATCAGCGCCCAGGGCGCCGGCATCGGCTTCGCGATCCCGGCCAGCACCCTGTCCCGCATCGTCCCCAGCCTGCGCGACAAGGGTGAGCTGAGCCGCAGCTGGCTCGGAGTACAGATCCAGAGCCTCACCCCCGAGCTGGCCAAGAGCTACGGCTTGCCCAACACCAGCGGAGCGCTGGTGGCCGAGGTGATGCCGAACAGCCCCGCCGCGCAGGCCGGCATTCAATCGGGTGACGTGCTCACGCGCTTCGACGGCAAGCCGGTGGAGTCGAGCTCCTCGCTGCCCATCCTGGTCAGCCTGACGGAGAGCGGCAAGACCGTGAACGTGGAGGTCTGGCGCAATGGCCACTCGCAGAACATCCGCGTCCAGCTCGAGGCGCACGGCGACAAGCAACAGATCGCCGGCAACGGGGATCGCCAGGGCACCGGTTTCGGCCTCTCGCTGCGGCCGCTCACCCCGGGTCTGCGCCAGGAGCTGGGCGTGGACGCCACGAGCGGCGCGGTGATCGCCGACGTGGCCAACAACAGCGCCGCGGCGCGCGCAGGGCTGCGTCCGGGTGACGTCGTGACCGAAGTCAATGGTAAGCCCGTGTCGGACGCCAGCGAGCTGGCAAAGACCCTGAAGCAGCTCGCGCCCGGCCAGATCGTGCGGCTCAAGGTGGCGCGCGGCGATGGCAAGCTGTTCGTCGCCCTGGAGAAGAGCAAATGAGTTGAGGCGCCCCGGCCGCTCGTGCGAACAAAGCAGTGAATGCGCCTGCCGTACAAACTGAGCCTGGGCGTAGGGGCGGCGCTGGCCGTGGCTCTGGGGATCGACTCGTACATCGAGGTGCAACGGGCCCTCGCCGAATACGAAGCCGATCTCCTGAGCCACACGGCTCAGCAGGCACACGCGCTCGGCATCTCGGTCTCGAAGCTCTACTCCTCCTACGGAGACGGCGGCGCGATCGACGTGCTGGAGGCAGCCAACAGCGCCTCGCGCGGCGTGCACGCCCACTGGGTCACGCTGCGAGCGCTGCTCAACTCCACGCTGGAGCTGACCCAGGATGAGCTCTTGCGGTTGCGCTCGGGCTTGCCCGTGGCGCGGCTGGTGGGCATCGGCGCGCCGGATCGCGCGGCGATCGCCTTCAGCCCCGTGGTGATCGATCGCCAGGTGTACGGGGCCGTACAGGTCTCGCAGCTGGCCGTGCGCCGCTCGGAGCTGCTCAGCTGGCACACCGAGCGGGCGCTCACGACCGCGGCCGCCTTGCTCGTGATTTCTTGGCTCTGGGCCTCGCTGCTCGGCTTGCGCTGGGTGGCGCGGCCGGTGGAACAGCTGGTGGAGAAGGCAGTGCGTATCGGCAAGGGAGATTTCAGCCACCCGCTCCAGCTGGAGACGGGCGACGAGTTCGAGCAGCTCGCGAGCAAGCTGAACGAGGCCGCCTCCGATCTGGCTGCCTCGCAGGAGCGCATCGAGCGCGAGACGCAGGCACGCATCGCGGCCATCGATCAGGTCCGGCGCGCGGATCGCTTGATCGCCGTGGGCCGCGTCGCGGCCGGCCTGGCGCACGAGCTGGGCACACCGCTGCACGTCGTCTCCGAGCGTGCGAAGATGGCACGCGCCGGAGAGGTGGAGCCGAGCGAGCTGCCGCGCACGCTCGACATCATCATCGAGCAGACGGCGCGCATCGCGTCCACCATCCGCCAGGTGCTCGACCTGGCCCGCCAGCAGCCGCCCAACCGCTCCCCGCTCGATCTGAGCAGCCTGATCGAGTCCACCCGCGAGCTGCTGCTGCCGCTGGCGAGCAAGAAATCGATCGAGATCCGCGTCGAGCTGCCGCCCACCGCCCGCGCCCTGATCGACGGCACGCAGATCCGGCAGGTGTTGATGAACCTGGTGATGAACGCCATCCAGGCCATGCAACGCCCGGGCTGCATCTGGATCCGGCTCCAGCAGCGCAGCCGGGAGTGGGCGATCGAGATCGAGGACCAGGGCAGCGGCATCGCCGAGGAGCACCTGCCGCGCATCTTCGAGCCATTTTTCACCACCAAGGGCGTGGGGGAAGGGACCGGGCTCGGCCTGTCGATCGTCCAGGGCATCGTGCAAGAGCACGGCGGCTCGATTCAGGTAGAATCCAGGGTCGGGCAAGGCTCCAAGTTCACGGTCCTGCTCCCGCTCGAGGCTGAGACATGAAAGGCAAAATCCTGGTCGTCGACGACGACGCGAGCATGACCGAGCTGCTCTCGGAGCGCTTGCGCCGCCGGCAATTCGAGGTGACGACGGCCCAGAGCGCCGCCGAGGCGCGCGTCGCCTTCGACAACGCCCAGCCCGACGTGGTCGTGACCGACCTGAACATGCCCGGCCAGAGCGGCATCCAGTTCTGCGAGTGGGTGGTCACCAACCGCGCCGACACACCCGTGATCCTGATCACCGCCTTCGGCAGCCTGGACACGGCGGTGGCCGCGATCCGCGCCGGCGCCTACGACTTCATCACCAAGCCCTTCGAGATCGACGTGCTCGCCATCGCGCTGGAGCGCGCCATCAAGCACCGCGAGCTGCGCCACGAGGTCAAGCGCCTGCGCGGCTTGCTCGAAACCGCACGCGGCATGCGCGAGCTGCTCGGCGACAGCCCGGTGATGCGCGAGCTGAAGGAGCTGCTCGGGCGCGTCGCCGACTCGCACGCCTCCGTGCTCGTCACCGGCGAGAGCGGCACCGGCAAGGAGGTGGTGGCGCGCCTGTTGCACCAGAAGGGCCCCCGCGCCGAGCACCCCTTCGTGGCGCTCAACTGCGCGGCCATGCCCGAGCACCTGATCGAGAGCGAGCTGTTCGGGCACGTGAAAGGCGCCTTCACCGACGCGCGCACGGACAAGCTCGGCCTGCTCGTGCAGGCCCACCAGGGCACCCTGTTCCTGGACGAGATCGGCGACATGCCGCTCAGCTTGCAGCCCAAGCTGCTGCGCGTGCTCGAGGAGCGCAAGGTGCGCCCGGTGGGCGGCGGCAAGGAGGTCGCCTTCGACGTGCGCCTGATCTCCGCCACCCACCGCGACCTGGAGGACGCGATCGTCCAGAACCAGTTCCGCGAAGACCTCTACTTCCGCCTCAACGTGATCCAGGTCGCGCTGCCGCCGCTGCGCGCGCGCGGCAACGACGTGCTCCTGCTCGCCCAGCACTTCGTCAACTCCTTCGCCGAGCAGACGGGCAAGGCCGTCAAAGGCCTCTCACCGGAAGCCGCCGAGCGCCTCTCCTCCTACGCCTGGCCTGGCAACGTACGCGAGCTCCGCAACGCCATCGAACGCGCCGTCGCGCTCACCCAGCACGAAAACATCACCGTCGACGATCTCCCCGAGCGCATCCGCGCCTACAAAGTCTCGCACGTCCTGGTCGCCAGCCAGGACCCGGAAGAGCTGGTCAACCTGGCCGAGGTCGAGAAGCGCTACATCGCGCGCGTCCTGGGCGCGGTCGGCGGCAACAAATCCACCGCCGCCCGCA
>DASTRX010000170.1:0-15782 GCA_035760985.1 Polyangiaceae bacterium | reverse complement strand
GGCCGTGGCGGGCGGCACCGAGACGGTGCTGCTGGTCGAAGACGAGCCGCTGGTGCTGGAGCTCGCGCAGCGGACGCTGCAGCAGCTCGGCTACGACGTGCTGGCCTGCTCCAGCTCCGACGCGGCCTTGCGTGTGTTTGGCGAGCATCAGAGCCGTATCCAGCTGGTGGTGACGGACGTGCTGCTGCCGCGGCTGAGCGGGACCGAGCTGGCGGCGCGCCTGCGAGCGCTGTCGCCCGGGGTCTCCGTGCTGTTCTGTTCGGGCGCCGGCGAAGCGCCGCTGGAGGGCGAGCGCAGCGGCTGTGACAGCATCGAAAAGCCCTACCGCCCCCGCGAGCTGGCGATCCAGGTGCGAAAGCTGCTCGATCAGCGCCGCTCGTGAGCCGGAAACGCGCTCCGGCGTTGAGCGAGGGGTCACGGACAGGACTGGAGCGCGAGGCGATCGACCCAGAGATCGAGGGCCGCGGGCGCGCCAGCGACCTTGGCGACGAAGTTGAACGAGATCACCCCGCTGAGCGATAGCTGCGCCGGCTGGGCCCAGCTCGGTTGTGCCAGGCGAGCGAACTCGATCGCGAACTCCTGGTACTCGGAGCCCAGCTGCAGGCTGGTCGCGAAGTGGCCAAAGCAGCCGTCGCCGGTGCAGGTGCCGCCCTCGGACGCCGGCGAGGTGACGGGTGTCGCCACTTCGATCACGATCGTCCCGCTGCCGCGCGCCTTGAGCTTCAGCGAGCAATAGCTGGTCAGATCCGCGGAGCGCAGATAGGCGCTGAGCCCAGCTCCCCAGTCCGAGAAGCCCTGGCCGCTCACGTGGGCCTCGCCGCCGCTCACGATCAGACCCGTGTGGTCGGGCGGCGTCACCGGCGCGGTGCCATCGGAGTAGGTGAACCATTCACCGCTGATGCCGGCGGCGCTGAAGCGCGCATCTCCGTCGCTCAGATCGTCGAGCAAGAGCTCGCCGTTCGCGTCGACACCGCCCGCGCTCTCCGGCGCGAGCGAGCCCACTGTCGAGCTCTGTTCGCCCGGCGCGCCTGCGCCGGGCGCCGTGGTTTCGCCCGCGCGCGAGCGGCCTCCTTCACCTCCGCAGGCGAGCAAGGGCAGCACGAGAGCGCAGCGGTAAAACGATGACAACATGCCCCCGTGTAGCACGGCCTCCCACCGTCCGTCTGCCGCGGCCGAAATTGCTCAAAATCCGATGGATCCGGTATCCCGGAGCGCTGCGAAGGCCGTTCGTTGTGGAACACTCGGGCGCCCCCCGTCAGACAGTCACAAAGTTTACCGGTTCCGATCTCGCCAGCTACCGTCCACGGTCGGACGGATCAGTCGCCGCGCTCGGGCCCGGCGGGGCCGCCCCTGTTGGGAGCCAGAACATATGATCTCGAGGTCGTCCCTCACCCCATCGTTGCCCGCGCATCCCCGGCATTTTGCCGGGGGTTCGCGCCGCCCGCGCGCGTTGGCGCTGGCGTCGCTGGTGGCTCTTTGCAGTGCGAGCTGGGAGTCATTTGCCCCCGCTCGAGCGATGGCTGCGAATGACGCGGCAGGCAACTCTTCAGCAGGCAATGCTTCCGGAAGCACGCTCGGCTACGCGACGCGCCTGACCGTGGCCGAGAGCGCCAAGCCGCGCGAGACGCTGATCACCGTGAACTTCACCCACACACCGGCGTACATCGCGCGCTTCAGCGACGAGAAGCGGCGCTTCATCGTCGATGTGATGGATTCCGATGTGCGCGGTCTGTCGGATACCTATTCGCGCGAGGTCGGCATCGTGAAGAGCGTGCTCACGCAGGCCTTCGCCACCGGCACCACCAAGACCACGCGGCTGCTGATCAGCTTGAAGGAGGCTGGGCAGGCGTCGATCAACGTCGACGGCAAGCGGCTATTGATCCACCTGCAGCCGGACGGGGGCAAAGAGGAGCCGCTCAGCGCGGCAAAGGCGGCAGCGCCGGCGGCCGCACCCGGCGCCCCGGCGGCCGCACCCGGCGCCGCGACGGCGCCCCCGCCAGCGAATTTTACGCCTCCCGCCGAGGGCAAGACGGCGACCAGCGCCGGCAAGGGCGCGCAGCCGTCCGAGGGCGTGGTGCGCGACGTGAAGTTCGAGCGCAAGGGCAGCTCGGACTGGATCGATGTCTCCGTCGATAACTACAGCTCGTACGCCGAGGAACCTGCGGGCCCCGGCCGCGTGCGGCTGGTACTGCGCGGCGCCCGGCTGAGCGATGACCTGGCGCGAACGCTCGATGTGCGCGCCTTCGGCGGCGGTGTTCAGACCATCACCAGCAGCTTCGACGCGGCGCAACGCAGCGTGAGCATCGAGGTGGAGCGCCAGGACAAACTGAAGAGCTTCATCAGCGAGCACGACGGGCACCTCTCGTGGTCGTTCTTCGCGCCCGGCGAGCTCCCGTATTCGCTCACCGGCATCGGCTCCGACGGCGGTGTGGCGCGCAAGGCGCGCACGCTGCACGTCGACGAGCAGCTGTCCGCGGGCATGCCGGTGATCGACGCGGGCGATCCGCCGGCGCCGCAGTCCGATGCGGCGGCCCAGGCCCCCGCGGGCCAGGAGCAGAGCGAGGAAGCAGCGGGCTTCGGCCCCACCCTGCTCGGGCAACAGGCGGGCAACTACGCCGGCAGGCGTATCGACCTTGATCTCAAGGACGCGGACGTCCACAACGTGCTGCGGCTGCTCGCCGACGTGGGTCAGGTCAACATCGTCACGGCGGACAACGTGAGCGGCTCGGTCACGATCCGCATGCGCAACGTGCCCTGGGACCAGGCGCTCGACGTGGTCCTGCAGTCCAAGGGCCTGGGCATGGTGCGCGGCGGCAACATCATCCGCGTGGCGCCGCTGGCGCAGCTGGAGCACGAGCGTGAGATGGCGATCGCGCGGCGCCGGCAGGAGCTGCAGCTGGCTCCGATCGAGACGCGGCTGATCCCCGTCAGCTACGCCAGCGCGGAGGAGATCCAGTCGCGGGCCAAGGAGGTGCTCTCCGGGCGCGGGTCGATCGCGGTCGACGGACGCACCAACGTGCTGATCGCGCGCGACGTGAGCGGCACGCTCGACCAGGTGGAGGAGCTGGTGCGTTCGCTCGACACCCAGACGCCGCAGGTGCTGGTCGAGGCGCGCATCGTCGAATCGACCAGCCGCTACCTGCGCGAGCTCGGCATCCAGTGGGGTGGGGACGCGACCTTCTCGGCGGCGACCGGCAACGCCACGGGCCTGGCCTTCCCGAGCTCGGTGGGCGTCACCGGTGGCGCCAGCGACGCCAACACCAACACCAACGGTCTGTCGCCCTTCACGGCGCAGGTGCAGAACCCGAACTTCGCCGTCAACCTGCCCGCCGCGGTCGGTACCGGAGTCGGTGGTGGTATCGGTCTCACGCTCGGTTCGGTCGACAACAACTTCAACCTGAACCTGCGCCTGACCGCGGCCGAGACGACCGGCATGGTGCGCATCCTGAGCAGCCCGCGCGTGCTCACGCTCGACAACCACGAGGCGCGCATCAGCCAGGGCACCTTGATCCCGTTCTCGCAGGTCAGCGCGCAAGGCGTGCAGACCACGTTCCAGGAAGCCAAGCTGCAGCTGCTGGTGAAGCCGCACGTGACCGCCGACGGCAGCGTGTCGATGCACGTCAAGATCAACCGCGACGAGCCCGACTTCAACCAGACCTCGGCGCGCGGCGATCCGACCATCCTCAAGCGCGAGGCCGAGACCGAGCTCCTGGTGATGGACGGTCACACCGCGGTGATCGGCGGTATCTACACGCGCAACGCCGGTGTCAACGTGGACCAGGTGCCGTTCTTCGGCGACATCCCGCTGATTGGGTTGCTGTTCCAGCACCACCGGGCGAATGATGCACGTGGGGAGCTGGTAATATTTCTCACTCCCCGCATCGTCAACCGCGCGCAGGCGCTTGGGCGCTAGCTCTTGACGCGACGGCGCCGCAGCTCGCGATCGGGCTCGGCGCTCTGGATCGCGCCGGTCGCGCGATCGCGGTAGCGCACCTGCAGCACCAGCCGGTCGCTGCCGAACCAGCCCTTGCCGGGGTCGCGCCAGGTGCGGTGCTCGCGCACCAGGCCGCGCGCCGCCGCGCTCTGGGCCTCCGGCGAGCTCTCGTCGACCGCCCACTCGCCGAGGTTCGGCGGCAGCCCCTCCAGCTCCCCGAGCCGCTCCTCGACGGCTCCGGGCACCTCGCGGAAGATCAACAGCAGGTAGACGGCCAGCGCCCCCAGTCCGATGCACGCGAGCAGCACGAACGCCATGGCTTTGCTCCCGGGGCGCCTCAGGACTCGAAATCCGGCGGCAGGGCCAGCGCCTGCTCGATCAGCTTCGGGATCTCGGAGTGGGCCACGCCCCGCCAATACACCATCCAGCGGTCGGCGCGCACCATGCCGTGGCACTGGCTCTGGTACCACTGCGTGATCGGATTCTGGGGGCGGGCGCGCCAGAACACCTTCTCATGGTCGCGGATCACGGCCTCCCACAGGTCGCGCCCGATGCCCAGACCCTGCGCGAGCCGATCGACGACGAACTTGGTCAGGTAGGTCGCGCCCTGCGAGGCGCTGACGATGGCCGCGCCGCGATAGTTCTGTTCGAGATAGATGCCCGTGGGCTCACGCTCGAAGAACGTGGCCTTGAGCGGGCGCCCGAAGGTCGCCGTGAGCAGCGCGCCCAGCCGCTCGCGATCGAGCGTGGCGTAGCTGGGGTGGAAGTCGATGCGCGAGCCGTGCCGGATCAGCGTACCGGCGCCTTTCACCGTGAACAGCTCGTGCAGCAAGTTGCTGGGCGCGGTCACGCTGGTGACCAGACCGTCGGGCGGGGCGGGCTTGGTGTCCGCGCCGGAGTCGAGCTGCATGGCCTCGCCCACGCCGCGCAGCAGCTCGCGCTCCTCGTCGTCCAGCACGCTGGAGCCGAGCAGCGCGCTCAGATCGCGGCGCAGGTTGATCAAGGAGATGCCGCGCTCGGTCGCCGGCAGCAGGTGATCGGGGCCCAGATCGATGCTGCTGGTCAGGTGCGGGCCGATGCCGCCGCGCCCCCGGACCAGCACCAGCTTGCGCACTCCGAGCCAGCGTGCCCACTCGCCGATCTGGCTGAAGCGCGAGAACAGCGTGGGCGTGCGATCGCTGAACGCGATCAGCGGCACCCGGCTCTCCTCCAGATCGAGCTTCAGGCGCTCCAGCAGGCGCGGGGCGTGCGAAGCGTAGCGACGGCTCTTCAGCCGTGCGGCGCTCAGCTGCGCGCTGAGCGCGTCCGCCAGCGCCTCGCTCTCGGCGGGCTGAAACAAGCCCAGCACCACCGGCGCATACAGCCCCAGATGCGCGAGCACGCGCAGGTCCTCCACGACTCGCCCCAGGTGCTCCGAAAGCGCCGGCGCGTCCGGCGCCACGATCGCGAAGCTGTGCTTGGGCAGCTCGCGAAACAGCTTCAGGTAGAACTCGGCGTCCTCTCGGCGCCCGACGCTTTCGACCAGCGTGAGCACGATGTCAGACGGGATGACGGGGGACTTCGGAGGCATTCTCTCGCTCTCTCGGCGCGGCGTGCCGTTTCGCGGCGCGCCGCGTCCGGCTCCGCAGTCGAGGTCGGCTGCGCCGGCGTGGGCCGTTGTCCGGGAGGGGGCGGCCAAGGCCGCGCCTTCTAGCGCCTTTCGGAGCATTCTCCAAGTCGCTCTGCAGGCGATTAGGATACCGTTCCGAGCATGGCGGCAATTCGGCTTCGACCCGCGTGGTGGGTGTTGGCTCTGCTCTCCGGAGCTCTGTTCACTCTCGAACGTCCCGAGCTGGCGGCGGCGCAGGCGCCCGGCGCCGCTCCGGATGCGCACCCGGCGCGCTATCCGTTTGATCCGGTGTGCCCCTGGGGCCGCATCTCCGATGGCCACGGCCTGCTCGTGCGCTGCCTGGAAGCGAACGAGGCGCGCGGGTTGCTCGCGCCGCCGGCGGCCGCGGCTCCGGAGGCGACTGCGCAAGCTTCCAGCGGGCGCAACCCCGGAGTGCCAGCGCCGTCAGCCCCGAAGCTGTATCGCAGGGTCAGCGTGAAGGAGGTGGGCCCCGCGCAGGCGGACACGGGTGAGCTGCCCGAGGCGCAAGTGCAGCTGGGCAAGGTGCCCGATCGCTACGTGCAGTGCGTGAACGGCAACGGCGGGCTCGAGGGTCCCGAGGGCAAGGTCACGGTGCGCTTCCTGGTGCGCGAGCGCGGGCGCGCGGAGGGCGTGTCGGTAAAGGATCGCCAGGGCGTCTCGCTGGCGGCCGCCAAGTGCGTCGCAGAGGTGGTCGATCGCCGCTTCGTCGGCTATCCCGCCGCCCCGATCGTCGGCGCGACGCTCAGCATCGTGTTCGTACCGGAAGGAGGGGCCCGCTGACGGCCGCGCGGGAGCTGGCGCCGGAAACACCGCCGCCAACGCCCAACCCCGCGGCGGGCAGCCGCACCCAGCGCGTCCAGGAGTATGCGCAGCGCGCCGCCGTGCGCCGCGCGAGCGCCGAACAGCTGGAGTCGCGCTCGCGCCTGGTCTCGAATCTGCGCGGGCTGGCCTTCGCCGTGCTGGTGGTCGCCTTCCTCAGTGCGGCCTTTGCCGACGCTGACGCCTGGCAGTTGCGCACCGTGGTCGGGGTGCTGGCCACGCTGGCGTTTGCGCTGCTGGTGGCCTGGCATGCGCGCGTGCTCGATGCCGAAGATCTCGCCTGGCGGTTCTGGCGGGTGAACGAGAACGCCGCGCAGCGGGCGCGCGACGAGTACTCCGCCTTCGCCGAGAACGGCGCGGAGTTCCAGGAGCCCAGGCACCCCTTCAGCGCGGATCTGGACGTGTTTGGCGCGCGCTCGCTGTTTCAGTTCCTGAACATCGCGCACACGTCCTACGGGCAGTCGGCGCTGGCGCGCTGCCTCTCGCGGCTCGATTCCTACTCCGAGATCGTCGCGCGGCAGGCCGCCGTGCGCGAGATGGTCCCGATGCTGGAGCTGCGCCAGGAGCTGGAGGCCTACACGCTGCGCAGCGCCAACCCGCCCGGGCGCCCGCAGGCGCGCGTCGCGGCCGTGCTCGATCTGGAGGAGCTGATCCGCTGGGCAGAGGGCGAGGCCGAGCTGCTGCCGCAGACCGCCTTGATCTGGGTCGCGCGCGTGTTGCCGCTGCTCTCGCTCGCCGGTTTCGTGGGCGCGCAGCTCGCGGGCTGGCCGCCACCGGTCTGGGTCGTGCCGATCGGGCTGCAGATCCTGCTCACGCTGCGCGTCGTGGGCATCGCCAATCGCGTGTTCGCGGCGGTCTCCTCCTCGCCCGGAGCCTTCGCGCGGCTCCGGCCGACGCTGCGCGCGCTGGAGAACCAGCGCTTCGAGGCGCCGCTGCTGGCCGAGCTCGGCGCCGTGTTGCGCGGCTCGGGAGCGCCGGCGAGCGAGCAGATGCAGCGCTTCGAGCGCGTGCTCGGCTGGTTCGAGCTGCGCCACAACGGCATGGTGTACCCGCTGCTGAACGTGCTGCTGCTCTGGGACTTCCACTGCGTGGTGGCGTTCGAGAAGTGGCGCAAGCTCTCGGGGCGCGCGCTGCGGCCCTGGCTGGGCGCGCTGGGCCAGTGGGAGGCGCTCTCCTCGCTCGCGGGCGTCGCTTACGACAACCCCGACTTCGTGTTCCCGGAGATCGTGTCCGGACCGGCCGTATTCGAGGCGTACGGCCTGGGCCACCCGTTGATCCCGGCGGCGCAGCGCGTGCCCAACGACGTGGTCTTGAGCGGCCCGGGCACGGCCCTGCTCGTCACCGGCTCCAACATGTCCGGCAAGAGCACGCTGCTCCGGGCCATGGGCGTGGCGGCGGTGCTCGGGCTCGCGGGCACGGCGGTGTGCGCGACCCGGCTGCGCCTGAGCGCGCTGCACGTCTACACCAGCATGCGCATCAGCGACTCGCTGGCGCAGGGCGTGAGCCACTTCTACGCGGAGCTGGAGAAGCTGCGCGGCGCGATCGCGGCCGCTACGGCGGGGCAGTCCGTGTTCTTTCTGCTCGACGAGATCTTGCACGGCACCAACTCCGAGGAGCGCCAGGTCGGCGCGCGCTGGGTGCTCTCGACCCTGATCGAGGCCGGAGCGACCGGCGCTGTGTCCACGCACGACATGGCGCTCTGCACCCTGACGCCCGAGCTGATGGAGCACGTGCGCACGGTGCACCTGCGCGAGAGCGTGTCGGGCGAGCGCATGACCTTCGACTTCAAGGTCCGCCCGGGCCCGGTACGCGGCGGCAACGCCCTGCGCCTGATGCGCTCGCTCGGACTGTCGGTGCCGCTACTGGAGCACGCGCCGAGCGACGAGCCGCGGAGCTGACCTGGGGCGCATGTAGGTGCGCTGTTGCCTTTGGGCCACACGCGCGCTCGACGTGGCAGCGAGGTGTCCAGCGGCGCCTACCGCGGGGGAACCGCGCGACGCTCCGGCGGCCAAGCCGGGCGTACATTGTCTCGATGCAACGTCGAACGCAGCAGGGGATGGACGATCCCCCGCCGGGACCCCACAGTCTTTCGAGACCGTCTTGACCGCCGAGATTTGTCGGGGATACGCTCGCCATTGGCCTCGAGGGAACGAGGCGTTCGGCGCTCTGCGTTGTACTTTCAGAGCGTTGCTGTCCAGAGCGCCCCGCCTCCGTCGACGACTTCCGCCGGGACACCCCGCCCTCGAGTTTTCCCACATCTGCTGCAAAGGATGACCGCGGAGGCCCATATGAGCTTGGTCGGCACACCCTGCTCCGCGCGCTCCCCGACTTATCAGGGACATGCTGCACCCCGAGCGTTGCCACGCGTTACGTATTAGACTGAAGTATTGCGAGGTTCCTTGGAGAACACCCCGTCCGTGAACGATTTTGATGAGAAAACTCGCGTAACTCAGGTTTCGCAAGAGGCGCCCGCGGAGCATGGTGGGGTCAACGACTGCGTCGTCGTGATCTACACGAAGGAGCCGACGTTGCTCGGCAAGCGCTTCGTGCTCGAGCAGAACACGATGCGAATCGGTCGAGGAACGGACAATCACATCGTGCTCGACGGGGACTCCGTGTCGCGGCGCCATGCTCATTTCGAGCGCCGGAACGACACCTGGTACGCCGTTGACGACGGCTCCACGAACGGTACTTACGTCAACGAACGCCAGATCCCCGAAGGGGTACAGCTCCGAAACAACGACCGCATCCAGGTGGGCCCGACCATCTTCAAGTACCTGACCGGCGCGGACGCGGAGGCCAAGTACTACGAAGAGATCTACCGCATGACCATCGTCGATGGTCTGACGCAGATCCACAACAAGCGGTACCTGTTCGAGGCGCTGGAACGCGAGCTGATCCGCGCGCGCCGCCACTCGCGCGCGCTCAGCCTGGTGATGTTCGACATCGACTTTTTCAAGCGCATCAACGACCAGTGCGGTCACCTCGCCGGCGACTACGTGCTGCGCGAGCTGGCCGAGGTGGTGCAAGACCGCATCCGCCGCGATGAGGTGTTCGCGCGCTACGGCGGCGAAGAGTTCGCGATCATGATGCCGGAGACCGAGCTGCAGGGCGCGGTCACGCTCGCGGAGACGCTGCGGGAGAAGGTCGCCGAGCACCGCTTCTCCTTCCAGGGCGAGCACATCTCGGTCACGGTCAGCATGGGCTGCGCGGCCGTCGAAGGCGAGGACACCGCCACCGCGCTGATCGCTCGCGCCGACGAGAAACTCTACGAGGCCAAGCGCTCGGGCCGCAACCGCGTCTGCTCCTGAGCTGCCGCTGATACGAGCTGGCAGCGCGCCGACCGCTCGCGGCGAACCCTGACCGCACCCCGGCGGTACCCCTTCCGTGACGGGAAAGTCGCGGGCTGCGCGAACGAAAAGACGGGGTTCCGGGGAACCCTGGGGCTGCTGGGGGCGGGGATGAGGTTTCCGGGGGAACCCTGAGGGTGTTGGCGGGGCGGATGAGGTTTCCGGGGGAACCCTGAGGGTGTTGGCGGCGGGGATGAGGTTTCCGGGGGAACCTGACTTTGTTTTGCCCTCGAGGGCACCCTGGCGCTCGGGATTTTTGGCCGGGCCTCCGCTGTGGCGCGCTGGTGCGCGCTTCGGGGCGCGGGGCGAGGGCAGGGTGGTGCCGTCGCCCGGGCTGGTCCGGGGGCCGCCGGGCCCCGGCTTGCGCGGACTGGCGCTCGGCAACTAAGAGACGACGCCATGCCGTCCAACGCCGCCTCGCCTGCAGCCGGGGCCGAGCTGCCGCTGATGCGGCACGCTCCCCCGGGGCCGGAATCCGTGCGCTGGCTGCAGCGGTTCGCCCGGGTCGCAGCCCCGATGGGGCCGCGCGCGGCCTGGGTGGAGCCGCAGGCCGGCGCGGGGGGCACCATCGTCTATCAGGCGGGCCACGGCTCCAATCTGATCGATGCCGACGGCAATCGGTACGTGGATCTGGCCGCGGGGTTCGGCTCGCTGCTGCTCGGTCACGATCCGGAGGGCGTGCGGCTCGCGCTCGCGCGGCAGTCGGAGCAGCTGCTGCAGTCGCTGGGCGACCTGCATCCGAGCACGGTCAAGATCGAGCTGCTGGAGCGCCTGGCGGCGCTGGTGGGAGGCGACGCGCGCGCCCTGCTCGGGCAGTCCGGCGCGGACGCGCTGAGCGCGGCGCTCAAGAGCGCCGCGCTCTACACGGGGCGGCCCGGCGTGCTCGCGTTCCAGGGCGCGTATCACGGGCTGTCGCACGGTCCGCTCGCTTCCTGCGGCCTGCGCGAGAGCTATCGCGAGCCGTTCGCGGCGCAGCTGAATCCGCACGCGCGCTTCATCGAGTATCCGTTGGATGAGGCCGCGTGCGAGCGCGCGCTCGAGCAGGCGCGGCGCGAGCTCGCGCGCGGCGACGTGGGCGCCGTGCTGTTCGAGCCGATCCTTGGCCGCGGAGGCTGTGTCGTGCCGCCTGCCCGGTTTGCGCCGGCGCTCGCGGAGCTGTGCCGCGCGGCGGGCTGCTTGTTGGTCGCCGACGAGATCTGGACGGGTCTGGGCCGCGCGGGGCACTGGCTGTACTCGCGCGCGCAGGGGGTCGAGGCGGACCTGATCTGTCTGGGCAAAGGGCTCGGCGGGGGCGTGCCGATCAGCGCTTGCCTGGGTCGCGCGCAGCTCCTGCAGGCCTGGTCGCGCGCGGAGGAAGTGGTGCACACGAGCACCTTCGCCGGGGCTCCGCTGGCGTGCGCGGCGGGGCTGGCCACGCTCGAGCTGCTCGAGCGCGGCCAGCTGGTGGCGCGGGCGGCGCGCGTGGGCGCCGCCTGGCAGAGCGCGCTCGAAGCAGCCGTGTCCGGCTGCTCGCTGCGCGTGGGCGTGCGCGGCGCCGGCTTGATGCAGGGGCTCGATCTCTCGGAGCGACCCGGCGCCGCGCTGGAGCTGTGCCGGCGCTTGCTGGCGTGCGGCTACGTCACGTCGCTCGGTGGAGGGCGGCGCGAGTGCCTGGTGCTGACGCCCGCGCTGGACGTGAGCGAGTCGCTGCTCGATGCCTTCTGCGCGGCGCTGTCCGAGACCTTGCGCGAGGTGGCGGCATGAGCGTCGCTCGCGCAGCGAGCGACGCTCTGCACGCGCGCGTGCGGCGCTTTGCGCTCGAGTCCCTCGAGCGCAAAACGCCCGGCGAGAGCTTCGCGGAGCTCGCTCTCGCCATCGCCGAGCACCAGCGCGCCCACAACCCGGTGCTGGCGCGGCTCTGGGGGCAGCGCAGCCTGCGCTTCGAGGACATTCCGGCCGTGCCCGCGGACGCCTTTCGCCTGGGGCGGGTGGCGTGCTTCGACGCCGCGGAGGACGTCGCGCGCTTTCAGACCAGCGGCACTACGGGCGGCGCCGGCGTGCATTGTTTCCGCACGCTGGACACTTATCGCCAGCTCAGCGTCGTGTGGGGCAGGCACCAACTCCTGCCTGCTGCGAGCGCGCGTTGCACGGTGCTCGGGCTGGCCGCGCCCTTCGAGCCGGAGCGGCGCTCCTCGCTCGGCTTCATGATGCAGGAGTTCATGCGAGAGTTCGATGGGCGGGCGCTGGCCGGAGACGGCCCGTTCGACCCGCTGGAGCCGGGGCGCTGGCTGCTGGCTCCGGGCGCGCTCGATCGCGAGGCCCTGCGCAGGGGAGCCGAGCGGGCTGCACGCCACGGCGAGCCCGTGCTGCTGCTGGCGACGTCGTTTGCGCTGAGCTGGTTGCTCGACGCGCTCGCCGGCGAGCGGCTGGCGCTGCCCCCGGGCAGCCGCGTGATGCAGACCGGCGGCTTCAAGGGGCACGCGCGCAGCCTCGATGATGCCGCGCTGGCCGATGCGCTGTGCGAAGCCTTGCAGCTCCAGCGCGCGGATCTGATCGGCGAGTACGGCATGACCGAGCTGTCGAGTCAGCTGTACGACGGCGGCTTCGCGCAGGGCCTCGCGGGGCAGAGCCCGCCGGGGCAGAGCGTGTTCCTGGAGCCGCCCTGGTTGCGCGTGACGCCGGTGGATCCGATCTCGCTGCTGCCGGTCGCCGACGGTGAGCCGGGGCTGGCGTGTTTCACGGATCTGGCGAACGTCGACTCGTCGCTGCGCATCTTGACGCAGGATCTGGTGCGGCGGGTGGGCACCGGCGTCGTGCTCCTGGGGCGGCGCCCCGGCGCGAGCTTGCGCGGATGTTCGCTGGTGGCCGAGGCGCTGGCAGATGCGCGTTGAGGGCGGGCGTGAGCGCGTGCAGCGGCTGCTCGAGCTGAGCCGGGCGTTGCTGGCGGAGCCGGAGCAGCGGCGGGTGTTGTGCGAGCGCTGGCGGGAGATGACGGGGCTCTCGGCGCAGGGCGTGGCGTGGGCGCTCGAGCACTGCCTGGAGCTCTGGCCCAGCGCGCCGGAGATTGACGCGCTGCTGGCCGCGGTGCCGCAGGCACGGCGCGCGCACGTGATCTTGCCGGCGCAGGTGTTCGTGGCGGCGCAGCGCGCGATCGCGCTCGGGCTGGCGTCGGCGCCGGAGGTGTTCGTGCGGCCGTCGCGGCGCGATCCGGTGCTGGCGCAGGCGCTCGCTGCACGCGGCGCCGGGCTGTTTCAGTGCGTGGATCAGCTCGACGTGGAGCCCGGCGATCACGTCTGGGCCTACGGCGCCGATCTCACGCTGAGCGCGCTGCGAGCGCAGTTGCCGGCAGGTGCGGTGTTGCACGCGCACGGCAGCGGCTTCGGCGTCGCGCTCGTCGATCTGGATCGACCGCAGAGCTTGCCGGACGCGGCGCGCGCGATCGCCGAGGACACGCTGTGCTTCGATCAGCGCGGTTGCCTCAGTCCGCGGCTGGTGCTGGCGCTGGGCTCTCCGTCCAGCGCGCAGTCGTTCGCCGAGGCGCTGGCCTGCGCGCTCGCCGACGCCGGGCGGCGCGTGCCGCGTGGCGCCTTCAGCGCGGACGAGCTGGCGGAGGAGAGCTGGTATCGGCAGTGCCTGGCGTGCTTCGCGTCGATCGTCGACACCGGTCACGGCAGCGTCAGCGTGCGCGCGCTGGAGCTCTCGCTGGTCGCCGCGCAGGGCCTGGCTGCGCTGGTGTTGCCGCCTGCCGGGCGGCACCTGCAGATCGTCCCCGTCGAGCGCCTGGAGCCGGCGCTGGGCGGCCTCGAGCGCTGGCTCACGAGCGTGGGCTGCGCGACGCTGGAGCTCGAGCAGCGTGCGCGCGCAGTGCTCTCGCGAGCGCGCGTGGTACCGCTGGGCAGGATGCAGTCTCCGGCCTTTGATGGCCCGGTGGATCGGCGTTCGGATCCGCGCGGCGAGCTGATTTAGCCACTGCTGCGCGCGATGGTGCGGCCACGGGTTGCGGCGAGCCGGCGCGCGCTGTGGCGCAAGTGAGCGGAAGGGGTGGGGTTCTCGCTGCTCCCGGCGCCGCGCGCCGGTTAAGTTCGATCGCGCTGCGGTGAGCCCCTGGTGGTGGCACCTGGCAGGATGCAGGATCTGCGTATGCACAGCTCGCTGCCGGTTCAGCGCCGGGCAGCGCCCGCGGGGGCGCCGGCCGCGCCGCGCCCTGCGGCCTGGCTGGACGCCGTCCTGGAGCAGCGCGAGGAGCGCGAGCGGATGGTGCGCGCGCAGATCGAGGCGCGCGGCATCGAGGATCCGCGCGTGCTGGAGGCGCTGCGCACCGTGCCCCGGCATCGCTTCGTGCCGGAGCATTCGCGCGAGGGAGCGTACGCGGATTCGCCGCTGCCGATCGCGGGCGATCAGACCATCAGTCAGCCGTACATCGTCGCCTTCATGAGCGAAGCGGCGCAGATCTCGCCCAGCGATCGCTGCCTGGAGATCGGTACGGGCAGTGGCTATCAGACCGCTGTGCTCGCCGAGCTGTGCCGCGAGGTCTACAGCGTCGAGTATCTGCCGGAGGTGGCGGCGTTCGGGCGCGAGAACCTGGGCGCGCTCGGTTATCTGGAGCGTGGTGTGCATCTGCGCGTGGGCGATGGCTACGAGGGCTGGCCCGAGTTTGCTCCGTACGATGTGATCCTGGTGACGGCAGCACCGAGGCGCGTGCCGAAGCCGCTGTTGCGCCAGCTGGCGCTCGGCGGGCGCCTGTTGAGCCCGGTCGGCTTGGAGCGCGAGCAGAACCTGGAGCTGTGGACGCGACGGCGCGCCGGCGATGGACGAGCGGCGTTTTCGCGCGAGATCTTGTTCGGTGTGCGCTTCGTCCCGTTTCTCGGGGCGCACGGCGAGTGAGGAAGTTTTTGCTCTCCGGCGCGGTGTTCTCGGATAAAGTGGGCGCATGGCAATGACCAAGAGCGCGAGCGGGCTCTCGCACGAGGATACGCAGGTAGGGAACGGGGCAAGCCCCGCCGCAGGGCAAACCTGCGTGATGCACTACACCGGCTGGCTGTGGGAGAACGGGCAGAAGGGCGCGAAGTTCGACAGCTCCGTGGATCGGGGCCGGCCATTTTCGTTCCCGCTCGGTCAGGGGCGCGTGATCAAGGGCTGGGATGAAGGCGTTGCGAGCATGAAGATCGGTGGCAAGCGCACGCTGCTGATCCCGCCGGAGCTGGGCTACGGCTCACGCGGTGCGGGAGGAGTGATCCCGCCCAACGCCACGCTGTTGTTCGAGGTCGAGCTGCTCGAGGTGCGCTGAAGCGGCCGCGCAGAGCAGCAGAGCCGGCGGAGGAACAGCGGAGCCTGCGATGACGAGGATGTTGCTGGTCCGCCACGGTGCAACAGCGCTCACGGCGGAGGATCGTTTCTCGGGGGCCGATGGCGTCGATCTCTCGGAGCAGGGGCGCTCGCAGGCACGGGCGCTCGCCGAGCGGCTCACGTGCGAGAAGCTGGCGGCCGCGTACGCGAGCCCGCTGTCGAGAACGCGCGAGACAGCGGAGATCATCGCGCGCCGGCACGGGCTGCCGATCGCCCTTCGCGACGGGCTGCGCGAGATCAGTCACGGGCACTGGGAGGGGCTCACCCGGGGCGAGGTCGAGAGCCGCTTCGGCGACGAGTACGCGAACTGGGAGGCGGATCCTTTCAGCTATGCTCCGGAGGGCGGCGAGTCCGGCGCCTCCGTGCTGGCGCGGGCGTTGCCGGTGATCCGCGAGGTCGTCGTCGCTCATCCGCACGATACCGTGCTCGTGGTCTCGCACAAGGCGACCATTCGTCTGTTGCTGGCGAGCTTGCTGGGCTTCGATGCGCGCGGTTATCGCGACAGGTTGGACCAGGCGCCGGCGTGCCTGAATGTGGTCGAATTCAAGAGTCCGGTGCATGCGCGCCTGATGCTCTTCAACGACGGTGTCCTTCCGGTGAGCGTGCATGAGTTGTGGCGTCGCGGCGGGTAGCATGGGCGGGTCACGCCCGCCACGACAGGAGCCCCCTTGGGACGCAAGAAGACCCGCCTTCCTGAAGATCGCGTCGAGCCCGTCCGCCGCCA
>DASTRX010000169.1:0-141106 GCA_035760985.1 Polyangiaceae bacterium | reverse complement strand
TCTCATGGCGTGGCTTCGTCTCATGCCGCGCGCGTCGGGTGGCGCCGTCCGGATTCGGGGCTTCGGACAGCGCCGGCGCGACTTCCATGGCTTCGCGTCGCGCCGTGCGACTTCGCGTCGTGCGGCTTCGCGTCGCGCCGTGCGGCGTCGCGTCGTGTGGCTTCGCGCCCACGGGCTCGGAGGAGGTGCGCGCTCCGGACCTCGCGCTTCACGGAGCGCGCACCGGAGCGGGATGCAGGCGCAGCAGCGCTTCGCGCAGCCATTGTTGCGGTGGGGCGGCAGCGAGCTCGCTTCGTTGCCGGAGCTCCGCGATCACGGTGTGCACGTCCGCCGCGCGAAAGCCCAGCTGGCGCAACCCGGATGCCACCTTCGCGGACACATCGGGCAAGCTCATCTTGCCCTCCCGGTTCGAGCAGCACCTTACCATGACGAATTTCGAGGCTCGCATTGCCGCTCAGCTCTGCGCCAAGCAGGCCCAAGGCAGTTTTTGCCCTGAAAGCGCTCGCGTGCGCTGCTCGCGCATTTGCGGGACTGCAACACGCACTCTCGAGCCCGATCGCCGATCACGAACCCTCGAGGCGCACAGATCGCGTCAAGCGAAATGGTCGGCACGCACGTCGATTTCGACGGACGTGCACGGAGCCCACCAGCGGACCAATGTTGACGCCCGGACTCTCGGGTTTCGCGCGACCCAGCCGCGAACCTGCCGGCAAGGCGGCTGTCATGGATACATGCCTTGCAGTGAGTCGCGTGCAGCGAGTTCTCCCCATCCCGCAGTGCGCTTCCGCTCGTGGCAAGAGCGACCTTCGTCGGGGCGGAACCTTGCGACATGTTCTTGGATGAGCGCGCCCACGTGGGCGCGCAGGGACGTCCTCTCCGCCCGGCGCCGTCCGCTTCCGCTCCGCGCCGTCCGCTCCCCGCATCCCCCACACGCGCCGTCCTCTCCACTCGCTTGCCCAAGTCGCCGAGCGCCCCGAGGCTTCGAACGTGACGTGAAGACGGAGGCCCGGCCCATCCCCAATTCCCGCGAGCGTAAGCTGCGAAGCACGGGTCAGTGGGTCGCACTGATCAAGATGACGGCGAGCGCCGCGCACATTAGTCCGATGCCCCGGCGCAGGTGGATGCGCTCGCCCAGCACCAGGCTGGCGAGCAGCACCGTCGCCGCGGGATAGAGTGAGGTGACGGTAGCCGCCAGGCTCAGCGGGGCCCCGCGGGTCGAGAGCAGGTAGAGGATGTTCGCGAGCACGTCGAGAGCGCCGCCGGCGAGCGCGATGCGCAGCGTCGAGCGCTCGAGCCGCAAGTCGCGGCGCCGCCCCGCAGCCAGCAGCAGATGACACAGCAGGGTGAGCGCGCGAGCCACCACGATCGGCCACAGTCCCGCCTGCGGGCCCGAGCGCGCGATGGCCGTCAAGAATACGCCGAAGGCTGCGCCGCCGCCGATCGCGATGAAGACGACGGCGCGCAGTCGCTGTCTCTCCGTGCGGCCGCGCTGTCGTGCTCCGGAGGCTGGCTCGCGGCTGACCAGGTCGATGGCGACGCCAGCGAGCAAGATGCCGCCCAGCGCTCCCGCCCCGAGGCGCTCGCCCGCTGCCAACCCGAACAGGACCGGCAGCGCGAGCGAGCAGATGCCGGTGATCGGCGCGACGATGCTCATCTCTCCACTCGCGAGCCCGCGGTACAGCAGCGTCAGGCCGATCGCGTAGGCGAGGCCTGCGCCGGCTCCCCACAGCAGATCGCCGAGGGCGGGCTCGCCCGCCAGCAGCGGCGCCGCGCACAAGCCGAGCACCAGGGCCAGAGCTTGCGAGCTCACGATCACGGAGCTCGGCGGGGCTCGGCGCGACGCGAGCCCGCCGAGGAAGTCCGCCGCGCCGTAGGCAGCGGCAGCGCCGACAGCGATCAGCAGCGGAGGCATCGCGGCGCCATACCGCGATCCACCGCAGCGCGGGCGGGCTTTCGGCGCGCGGGCGCGTTCTGTATCAGGCGGGGCTCAGAATCTGCCGTCGATGCCCACGCCGCCCAGGCCGATCCAGGCTCGCGCCCGCAGGCCATCCTCGGGCCGATGCTCGGCGGTCGCCGGCGCCGACTCTTCGCGCGGCCCCGCCGTGAAGTAGAAGACCGTGCCCAGCGCGATGCCGGCACCGCCGACCGCCATCAACACGGTGGCCACGGTGCTGTCGGTTCGCGCGGAGCTCAGCTTGTCCGCCGAGGAGTCGGGGCACACATTCTGCGGGCATTGCTTGTCGAGGTCGCTCTTGCCCTGAAAGGCGAGCAGGCCGAACACGGATCCGGCGATCACCGCCGCTCCGCCAGCGCCCCAGGCGATGTATGCCTTGGTCAAGTCCAGCTCGGCGGGCGGCGCGCTGCTGCTCGGCGGCTCCGCCCCCGGCTCCGCGAGCGGTGAGACACGCGTGAACAGCCCGGGATTTTCGGCCGCGGCCGGCGCCGGCTCGGAGGCGGTCGCGGCGGCTGCCGCTCGCGCCCTGGGATCGGGCTCCAGCGTCAGCACCAGGCTCTGGCGCTCGCCGGGGGCGACACTCACGCGCGCCGCGGCGCTGGTGAAGCCCGGCGCGCTCGCCTCCACCAGGTGCTCGCCCGGATCCGTGGGGCGCTCGGCGTCGAGCAGCGCCGAGTTCATGGGCTGGCCATCCACGCTGACCGCGACCTCCGAGCTGCCGTGAGGCCCCTTGACCGTGATGTTCAGTCCGGCGATGCGCAGCTTGCTGCGCTCGAACACCGCGGAGGCGCGCTCGCGCGCTCGCACGACCACGGCTGGGGCATCCGGCGCCAGCGGCTCGCGCAGCACCTTGCGCAGGGTTTCCGTGCCCTCCACCAGCTTGCCCTGCAGGATCTGGCACTCGCCCAGCCTGCCGAGCACGACCGGCGCATGGTGCAACTTCTCCGCCTTGGCCAGCTTCTCGATGGCGTCGTCGCAGTGCCCGGCGTCGGCGAGCTTGATGCCTTCCACGGCCAGGGCGCGCGCCGCGGCCGTCTCCGCCGCGTCGCCGTCGTCCTGCGCCGCCGCGTCGGCACCGGCGAGCAATGGCGCGCACAGCGCCACCAGCGGCCAGACCATCCGCCAGGGTTGCCGTTTCCGCGCGCACGCCAGCTTTGCCATCCATCCTCCCATTCGGGCACGCCGCCAGGCATGCTCCGTCGAGTTCAAAACGGCTCGACGGCGCTGGAACGTAACTGTCGCACCCGGAACACCCCGGGGGGGCGGAGCCGGCAATTAACGCATGCAAACGAGCAACACGCGCCTGGAATCAGCCGTACATCGGGGCGCATGTTCATCGCGAGAACACGGTGGCTCCTGGCTCTCCTCCCGCTCGGGCTCGGCTCGGCTGGCTGCGAATCGATCACGGGCCTCGACGACTTCCAGCTGAAGTCGAGCCTGGGCGACGCCTGTTCCGACCCGACCGCCTTCGGCGGGCGCGGTTGCTACAGCTGCGAGCCGACGGTCGTCAGCCAGCTGTTGAATGCCTGCACCGACGCCGAGTGCATCCCGTTCGACAATGAGCAGCGCATCCCGGGCTACGTGGCGAGCGACTTCGGATCGGGCAAGGGGCCTCGCCCGCTCACGCCGGCCATGGTGGTGCCCCCGCCGCCTGCCTCGACGCCCACGAGCAGCGGGACGCCGGGCACCTCGGCGCACGTCAAGTGCGCCGAGCTCACGCCGCGCCCCGTCTACCTGTACGGCTCGAGCGCGCTGAACCTGGGTCTGCGCACGCTGGCGCAGGCAATCTCCACCACCGCGACGCTGGTCTATCAGAACGACACCTCTTGCCTCGGCCTGGACGCCGTCCTGACCGGACTCACGCGCTTGAAGGGCACCGCACAGTACTGGACGGCGCAGCAAGACACGCCGCTGGAGTGCGACATCGAGGGCGAGCAGCTCGCGGACATCGGCCTGTGCGATCTCTCGCCCGAGACCTGCGTGCCCAACTTCGCAGGCTCCCCCAATCTGGTGGATGACATCGGCCCGGCGCAGGTCTTCATGTTCACGGTGCCCAAGGGCTCCAGCCAGAAGAGCATCAGCGCAGAGGCAGCGTTCAGCGTGTTCGCCTACGACGACGCGGGCGTCGCGCCCTGGACCGACCCGGCCAGTCTGGTGCGGCGGCCCCCCACCTCCGGCAATCAGCTGACGATCGCCGCCAGCTTGAACTTGCCCCCGGAGGACTGGCGCGGTGTGATCAAGGCCAAGTCGAGCGAGCTGAAGCCCGCGCTGCTGGCCCTGTCCAACCCGGAGAAGGCGCTGGGCATCACCTCCGCCGACGTCGCGGACGAGCCGGACTCGAAAGCCAACCTGCGCTCGCTCGCGTATCAGCACTACGGTCAGAGCTGCGCGTTCACGCCCGACTCCACCACCGGCAGCTCCGACAAGCGCAACGTGCGCGACGGCCATTACGAGCTCTGGGCGCCCTTTCACTTCTACACGCGCGGGCAGAACGGCCGCACCACGGACCAGTTCGTGGCGGAGATCGTGAGCTACTTGACCGGGGCCAAGACGCTGCCCAACCGCAACACCGACTTCATCACCACGCTCAAACAAGCCGGTCTGGTCCCGAACTGCGCGATGCACGTCACGCGCGCGCGCGAAGGCGCGCGCATGACACCCTACCAGCCCAAGCCCTCGTGCAACTGCTACTACGAGTCCTCGTCACCCGGCGGAGTGGTCCCGGAAGGCTGCAAAACCTGCGACAGCAGCGCCGAGTGCCCCAACGAGACGCCCAACTGCAACTTCGGTTTCTGCGAGCCCTGATCCATGGAGGACGCCCCCCAGTTCCAGATGCCGTTCCGGCCGGGTGAGATCCTGGCCGGGAAATATGAGGTTCAAGCGCTGCTCGGTGTCGGCGGCATCGGCTTCGTCGTCGCCGCCAAGCACCTCGACCTGGGCGAGAAGGTGGCGCTCAAGTTCCTGCGCCCCGACGCGCTCAGCAACGCGGAGGCCGTGGGGCGCTTCGCGCGAGAGGCCCGGGCCTCCGTGCAGATCAAGAGCGAGCACGTCGCGCGGGTCTTCGACGTGGGGCACCTGCCCGACGGCTCCCCCTTCATCGTCATGGAGTACCTGGAGGGCAATGACCTCGGCGCGCTGATCGATGAACGCGGCCCGCTGCCGATCAAGCTGGCGGTCGAGTACGTGCTGCAGGCCTGCCAGGCGCTGGCGGCCGCGCACGCGCGCGGCGTCGTGCATCGCGATGTCAAGCCGGAGAACCTGTTTTTGGAGCGGCGCGCGCAGGGCCTGGACGTGATCAAGGTGCTCGACTTCGGCATCTCCAAGGTCGCGCTCACCGGCTCCAGCTTCGAGACGCGCCATCCCCTCGCGCAGACCACGATGGCCATGGGCTCGCCGACGTACATGTCGCCCGAGCAGATCCGGGCCTCACAGGACATCGACTCGCGCACGGACATCTGGTCGCTGGGCTGCGTGCTGTACGAGCTGCTCACGGGCAAGCCGGCGTTCGACGCGCCCTCGCTCACGCAGATCAGCGCCGCCATCCTGGAGCGCGAGCCGCCGTCGCTGCGCCAGCGCTGCCCGGGGGCATCCACGGGCCTGGAAGTGGTGGTGAAACAGTGCCTGGCCAAGGATCCGCGCGGGCGCTTCCAGAACGTGGGGGAGCTGGCCGTGGCGCTCTCGCCCTACGGCACGCCGCGCAGTCAGGTGGCCGTCGAAGACTGCTGCTCCGTGCTGCGCGGCGCCGGCCTCTCGCAGCAGGACTTCCGGCTCCCGAGCGCTGCCGCCTCCGAGGACTACGATCTCGTGTCGCATCCCTTCGGTGGGCTCGAGGTCGTGGAATCGACCCCCACCGTCGAGCGCTCGATCACGATCCTCACCCGCCCGGCTCCCAAGACCCGGCGCGTGTTCTTCGCGCTGGGCGCGGCGGGCCTCGCCGGACTCGCGTACGCGGTGCTGGCGGTGCGCAGCGCCGAGCCCTCGCGCGGCGAGCCGCTCGCGGCGAGCCAAGGCGCAGCCCTGCCCGCGCCGGCGGCAGCGCCGGCGGTCGCGCTCGAACCCGTCGTGCCGAGCGCCCCGCTGCCTGCGCCGCACGCGCTGCCCGAAAACCCCGCCCGCGCAGCGGAGCCCGCCCCCGCGGAGCCGACCCCCGCGCGCGAGCCGATGGAGGCCGAGGCTCCGAGCGAGGCGCCCGAGCCCGCGGACGCGCCAGTCCCGGCGCACGCGGCGAAGGCGCCCGCTCCCGCCCCTCCGCGCCGGCGCGCCCCGCCCCCTGCGCCACCTCCGAAGCCCAAGCCGCCGGCTCCCGCCCGGCCCGTGCCGGCCGTCACGGGCGAGCCGGACATCGGCTTCTGAGCTCGCGCCGAGCACAGCCGACCGACCTCGAATTCGAGAGCAAGACACGGAGCGCCGGGGCCGCGCGCCTGTCGTAGCTTGTCGCGATGGCACTGCAATCCGCGCCCGCTCCCTCCAGCGCGCTCGAGCTGCGTCTGCGAGCCCTGGACTGGGCAACGGCCACGCGCGAGCTCGACGAGCGAGGGCACGCGGTGTTACCAAGCTTGCTCGCCGCTGCCGAGTGCGCCGAGCTCCGCTCCCTGTACGCGGAAGCCGCGCCCTTTCGCAGCACGGTGGTGATGGCACGCCACCGCTACGGGAGCGGCGAGTACAAGTACTTCAGCTACCCGCTGCCGGCGCTGGTCGGCGGCCTGCGCGCGAGCCTGTACCGAGAGCTCGCGCCGATCGCCAACCGCTGGAACAGCTCGCTCGGCATCGAGACCAGCTACCCAGCGGAGCACGCCGAGTTCGTGGCCCGTTGCCACGCCGCCGGCCAGGCCCGGCCGACGCCGCTGCTCTTGCGCTACGAAGCCGGCGACTACAACTGTCTGCATCGCGACCTGTACGGCGAGCACGTCTTCCCCCTGCAGGTGGCGATCCTGCTGTCTCAGCCCGCGGCGGATTTCGAGGGCGGCGAGTTCGTGCTCACCGAACAGCGTCCGCGCCGGCAGTCCCGGGTCGAGGTGGTGCCGCTCGCGCGCGGCGACGCGGTGGTGTTCGCCGTGCAACACCGGCCCGTCGCGGGCCAGCGCGGCATGTCTCGCGCTCAGCTGCGCCACGGCGTGAGCCGCCTGCGCGCCGGGCAACGCTACACGCTGGGAGTGATCTTCCACGACGCCGAGTGACGACGGGCGTCACCAGCCCTGCTCGGCGCCGGACAGATCCATGATCAAGCGCCGCAGCCAGCGGTGTGGCGCCTGCTCGTGCGTGCGCCGGTGCCAGACCATCTGCACGGGGAAGCCCGGCGCGTCGAGCGGCGGATCAAACACGTTCAGCGGCAGGAACTGGGCGTACGTGGTGGCCACGCTGCGCGGCAGCGTCGCGATCAGATCCGTGCGCGCCACCATCAGCGGCGCGACCAGGAAATGCGGCGTCCGCAGCACCACCCGGCGCCCGAGGCCGCGATCGGCCAGGACCGTGTCGACCACGCTGCTCGGGCGGTCCCCCGCCTCCACCAGCACGTGGCCCGCGCGCATGTACGCCTTCAGCGTCAGCCGGCTCTTGATCAGCGGGTGCCCCTTGCGGGCGATACAGGCGAACGTCTCATGCTGCAACAGGTGCTGCTCCAGCCCGGAGGGCACATTGAACCAGCTGCCCAGGTACAGATCGATGCGGCCGGCGCGCAGATCCTCCTCCGTGGTGTCACCCACGCGATCGACCACGATGTCGACCAGCGGCGCCACGCGCCCCAGCCGCTCCAGCAGGCGCGGCAAGAGCGAGAGCTCCAGGTTATCGGCGCTGCGCACCCGGAACGTGTACGGCGAGCGCTCCGGCTCGAACGAGGCGGCCGGCGACAGCGCGCGCCGGATGCTCTCCAGCGCCTGCTGGATCGGGCCGCTCAGCTCGAGCGCGCGCGCCGTGGGCTCCATGCCGCGCCCCGTGCGCACCAGCAGCGGATCACCCAGCAGCGAGCGCAGGCGAGCGAGCGCGTTGCTCACCGCGGGCTGGCTCAGCCCCACGCGCCCCGCCGCGCGCGTGACGCTGCGCTCGGCAACCAGCGCCTCGAACACCACCAGCAGGTTCAGATCGATGGCCACGATATTCTCCATACCAATGATTCATATCACAACAATCAATTGGCTGAATGTGGAGACGGGAACTAGGTTTCCAGCAACCCGGAGGTTGTCATGGACTTCTACACGAATCCCCTGTCCCCCAACTGTCGCAAGGTCGATGCCGTCGCCAAGCAGCTCGGCATTCCACTCAACGAGAAGCAGGTCGACGTCTTGAAGGGCGGCACCAAGACGCCGGAATACCTGGCGCTGAACCCCAACGGCCTGGTGCCGACGCTGGTCGACGGCGACGTGGTGCTCTGGGAGAGCAACGCGATCATGTGCTACGTCGCCAGCAAGACCGACAACGAGCTGTGGCCCAAGACCACACACCGCTACGAGATCATGAAGTGGCAAGCCTGGGAGCTCGCCCACTTCGGGGCGGCCGCGCGCGCGCTGGTCTTCCAGCGCCTGCTCAAGCCCATGCTGTTTCACACTGAGCCGGACGCCGCGCGCGTGGAGGAGGCGGAGACCAACTTCAAGCGCTTCGCCGCGGTGCTCGACGGCGCGCTGGCGGGCAAGCGCTTCCTGGTGAACAACCAGCTGACGCTGGCCGATTTCTGCGTGGCCGCGCCGCTCACCTACGTGGCGCAGGCCAAGCTCCCGCTCGCCGGCTTCAAGAACGCCGAGCGCTGGCTGGCCGCGCTGGATGAGCAACCGGGCTGGCGCGCCAGCGTGCCTCCGCCGATGTGAGCACCGCCTGGGGCGAAGCGTTCCAGAGCGGGATGCTTCGCCCCGCCGGGTGAATCGTGCAGCGGCCCAGCCTGCCGATCCGGTTGCTGGAGCGCAGAAAGCACGCGGCGCTCCGCGGCCCCGGCGGAAAGGATCCCACGTGAGCTCACCCACTGCTTCGGCGAACGCCCTGCGCGGCGAAAACTTCGCGATCCTGGACGAGCTGCTGCGCGACTGCTGCATCGAGCTCATGGGCGACTACGGCCTGCCCGCGCAGCAAGCCGATGTGGGTCCGGAGACGGCCACCGGAGTGGCGGTGGCAGCGGTCGACTTCAGCGGTCGAGACGTGCGCGGCACGATCGGCCTGCGCATGACCAGCAGCGTGGTGCTGCAGACCTATCGCGCCGCCCTGGGGCGCGCGATCGAGCTGGACTCGCCCGAGGCCAAGGACTGGTCCTGCGAGCTCGCCAATCAGCTGATCGGGCGGCTCAAGAACAAGCTGCGCTCCTACGAGGTCTCCTTCAACGTGAACGCCCCGCGCTGGTTGCAGATCTTTCCCGTGGCGGAGCTGGAGCGCGCGCTGCGCCGGCGCTTCATCTGCGACGGCGGCAACTTCTCGGGCTACCTCGACGTGTTGATCGCGCCCGGTTTCGTGTTCGTGCCGCGGGCTTCTGACGCCCCGCTCGCCCAGGAAGGCGACCTCGTCCTGTTCTGAAGAAGAGCCATGCCCAAAAAAGTGCTCATCATCGACGATTCGTCCTCCGTACGCCGCCAGCTGTCCACGGCGCTCGGCAAGGCAGGATTTGTCGTGCTCGAGGCAGCCGATGGCATGGAAGGTGCCGAGCAGATCCGCGCCGAGACCGACCTGGCGCTGGTGATCTGCGACGTCAACATGCCGCGCATGAGCGGCCTCGACCTGCTGGAGCGCCTGCAGCCGGAGCTCGCGCAGCGCCAGCTGCCCGTGGTCATGCTCACCACCGAGGGCCAGCCCGAGGCGATGACGCGCGCCAAGAAGTGGGGCGCCAAGGGCTGGATCGTCAAACCGTTCAAGGAGCAGCTGCTGCTCGGCGCGGTCCAGAAGCTCACGCAGAGCGCCTGAGATCAGAGGGGCTCGCCCCCATCGCGCAACACACGTCCCCAGGATGAGCCCATCCTTCGCCTCGAGCAGGGGGCACATGCTGGGGTCGCGCGGGGGCGTGCGGGGCCGAGCCCTTCCTTCGCTGCCGCGCTGAGGTCGACAAAAAGGGGCGCGCTGGAGGGCTAGCATCGAGCAGACCTCCAGCGCGGGAATTTAGCGCGAGCGGTGGGGGGCGGGGGTCTCCGCCGCCGCTCAGCGCGCGAACAGGCTCGCGACGATCGCGGGGCCTTGCATGATCGTCGCGCCGACGGGCACGACGAACAGCCCGAGCGTGACCAGCACCACCACCAGGAACCCGGTCACGTCCGGCAGCTCGCGAACTCGCGCGATCGCGACGCTGGGCGGCGCGCCCGCGTCAGCGCCCGGAAACGGGCGGCTCCAGGGACTCGACTCTTGACTCGGGGTGCGGGGTGTCCCCGCAATAGAAGCCGGTTTGGTGGTGCTCTCGAACACGTGAACCTCGGACTACGCGGCGGATCCTGCGGCGCTGGAACATTCCTGCAACACGCGGGAGCGATCCGTCACTCATCAGTGTGTCCGTAGGTGCGATAATGTCAACAGTCGTCTGACAGCAGCCACGAGAACGTCCAGAAACGGAACGAACGCCGCAGGGCCGCTGCTTCGAGATCGCGGAACACGCGCACCGTTGAGCACCGTGCTGCGGCTGCGCGCACCGTTGTGAACCATGCAGTTGTGAACCATGCAGTTGTGAACCGTGCTGCGGCTGCGCCGGCGCGCGTCAGTCGGCAGCGGGAGCGCGCGGTTGCCAGTCTTGCTCGCTCAGCCCGACGCTCGCCAGCCACTGCGGCGTGGGATCGATCAGCTTGCGCGCCCGCGTGTCGAACAGGCCCACGATGAAGTCCGCCTCGCACGCCGTGCCGCCGCTCTCCAGCTGAATCTCCTGGTGCACGCGCGCGATCTTGCCGACATAGCTACTCACCCAGGAGCGCACGTTGACGGGGGTGCGATTGAGCAGCTCGCGCTGGAAGCGCAGCGCGCACTCCAGCACGGTGGGCCCCTGCCCGAGCTCGCGCACCTGCTTCAGCCCGAACCCGCCGCGCGTGATCCAGTCCCAGCGGGCCTCCTCGAAGATCTGCAAGTAGGTCGCGTTGTTGACGTGGCCGAAGGTATCCAGATGGCGCTCGACGATGAGCAGCGGGTAGTCGTGGGCCGGAGAAGGCATGTCGGGGGGTATGGGTTCCGCGGCCCGGCAAGGCAAGCCCCGGTCACTAGCCGCTAGCGGCCGCGCACGAAATGCCTGCGCAGCTCGGCGAGCGGCGCTTGGTCGTCGAAGCGCAGCTCCCCTGCTCGCTCGCTCACCCCGAGCTCGCGCCAGGCCCGCTCCAGGTCGTAGCTGACGGGCTGGTCCTTGAGCTGCGCGTACAGGGACGCGAGCACGCTCAGACCCGTCGCCGCATCCCCCGCGCGCAACACGCGCTCGATCGGCCAATCCACGGTCAGGTTGCCGCCCTGAGCCAGGATCCCGCGCAAGGCGTCGCGCAGCTCGAGGCGCCCGCCCGTCTGCTTGCGGATCTCGAGATCCGCCTGGAAGCAGAACAGTGCCCCACCCCAGTAGGTGCGCGCCCAGGTCGGCGTGTGATCGAGCCCGCGGTCGCCCGCCTCGGGCAAGCCCAGCGCCAGGTTGTCCAGCCACTCGCGCCACACGTCCGCCTCCTCGAGCAAGCCCGCGCGCACGCGCGCGATCGGCTCCACGTAGGAGGCGATGCCCTCCTCCAGCCAGTGATGGCTGCGCGCCAGATCGGGCAGCGCCAGGTGCACCAGCTCGTGCGCGAGGCTCCAGTTGCGGCGCAGGTCCTCGGCGGTCGCGCGCAGGCCGACGTTGATGTCGATGCGTGGCGGCGAGCCGGGCTCCGTATGCCCCCCGTGCACTCCGCCGCCGCGGCTGGCATGCACGATCAGCTCCGCCTCGCGCACCGGAAAGGAGCCGTAATACGCGGCGACGGCGCGCGCCGAGCTCGTGATCCAGTCGAGCAGCGCCGCTTCGCCCAGCTCAAAGCGGGAGCTGCCGACCCTCACCCACAGCCGCGAGTCCCCGAGCTGGATGGTATGCGTGCCATCCGCCGCGATCAGCAACGCCGCGGGCGGCGGCTCGCTGAGCACGGCGGGCACCGCAGGCGCTGTGCTCGCAGCGGGCGCGCTCGGCGGGATCGGGCGCGGCTCGCGGGCAGTCGCGCCACAGCTCGCGGCGAGCCAGGAGAGCCACCAGGCCACCCCCAGCCGCGCGCGCGCTCGATCCATCATCTGCCAAACAGTAGCCGGTGTGCGCCTCGTGTCTAGCCTCGGCCCAGGTGGCTCGATTCCGGCAGCGTCTCCATGTGGGACGGGATCACGTTCTTGCTGCGCGGCAGCTGCTCGCCGAGCTCTTCCATCACGTCGGACCAGAGGTCGCCAACCTCCACGCCCAGCGCCGCCTCCAGCTCGCCGATCGCGCGGCGCGCGCCGGCCGAGACCGAAGTGTAGCGGCGCCCGACCTTCTCGCGATCGAGCTGGGCCGCGCTGCACGCCCAGAGCACCGACTCGATCAGGTCGTGCACCGTCAGCGTGCCTTCGTTGTTCTCGCAGGCGCTGCGCAACAGCAGCAGGCCGCAGCGGAACTGGCTCGGCGTAGGCGTCTCGCGCAGCCAACCATGGGCCAGCGCCGCGCCCTCCGGGTCGATGTGCGCCGCATCGGCGCTGCTCTCGATCAAGCGATCGAGCAAGGCGAGATCGCGACGCCGGCTGGCGGCCGCTACATACGTCAGCGGCAGCAAGAGCAGGCGCCGCATCTCATCTTTGGCCAATCCCAGAGCTGATATTTCTTGCCACGCATTCTCTTGCATCTCTTGCATGCGATCTCCTTTCTGCGGCGCCGTCTGCTCGCCGCCTCTCCCGAGCGATGATTTCGCCCGATTGTCGAGATTGCAACGAGCGTGCCGTGAGGTTCCTCCGGATCTACCCGGGAATCGCCGGCTGGTTGACGCAGTGCTGAGGCGATCGCGCCCGCGGTGAGGCGAAGCGGGTGGACTCGCCCGTCGAGAGAGCGCCGGGGCCCCTCGACCCGGATCGGGGCGACCCTTCGGGCAAGTGGGCGAGCAGTCGGGCCGCCCCGGCGCCGGGGCTGGACCGGTCCCCGAGGAGTGTGCGTAAATGTCGGCACGGAGGCCCTTGGCAAACTTGTTGCTGGTGGATGATGACGCGCACATCCGGGAGGTGATGCGCTTCGCCCTGGAGAAGGCCGGGCATCAGGTGACCGAGGCGGCGGACGGGGCGGCAGCTTTCGCGCTGGTCCAGCAGCGCAGCTTCGAGCTGGTGGTGCTCGACATCGTGATGCCCGAGCTGGACGGGCTGGAGCTGTGCCGGAAGATCCGCGCGCAGGGCTCGCTGCCCATCATCTTCGTCTCCAGCCGCGACGAGGAGCTGGATCGCGTGCTGGGCCTGGAGCTCGGCGGGGACGACTACCTGACCAAGCCCTTCAGCCCCCGCGAGCTGTCGGCGCGGGTCGCCGCCGTGCTGCGCCGCGGGCGCGCCTCACAGGTGCCGCCCGAGCCGCGCCCGAGCGCGGACGGCGGAAGCTTGCGCCACCGCAGCATCGTGCTCGACCGCGTACGCCATCAGTGCTGGGTCGGCGGGCGCGAGCTGGTGCTCACCGTCAGCGAGTTCGAGCTGTTCCGGGCGCTGCTGGAGGCGCCGGGGCGCGTGTTCTCGCGCGCTCAGCTGGTCGAGCAGGCCTACGGCGCGGGGCACTACATCAGCGATCGCACGGTCGACAGCCACATCCGCCGACTGCGCCAGAAGCTGGAGAGCGAGGCCGAGCAGGTGGAGACCGTGTACGGCGTCGGTTACCGGCTCAAAGAGTGATGCGCCGCGCTCCCAGCATCGCGGCCCTGTTGCTCGGCGCGAACCTGTTCGTGCTCACTCTGCCGATCGCGAGCGTGCTGGTCTGGCGCGCGTACGACCTGTATCTGCTGCGCCAGACGGAGCGGCAGCTGATCAACCAGACCGTGGTGATCGCGGAGGCCTTCCGCGATGCCTGGCGCCAGGAGCAGGGCGTCAGCGACGATAATCCACGCCCTCCGGAGCGCGCCGACGAGCGCTTCGTCGCGATCGAGCCGGTGCTCGACGTGCTGGGCGACATCGACCCCTACCAGCCCGTGGTGCTGCGCCCGGACCACCCCCTGGAATCGCCGCAGAAGCGCGCCGGCGCGCGCATCGAGGATCTGCTGCAGCGCGCGCAGATCTTCAATTTGAGCGGCGTGCGCGTGCTCGACCCCTCCGCCTGCGTGGTGGCCAGCACCGGTGGCCAATCCGAGCAGTGCATCGTGCCTCCGCCCGAGGTGCAGCGCGCCCTGGCCGGCGAGTATGCGGCCGTCGCGCGCCGGCGCTCGGCGCCGCGGCCCCTGCCGCCGCTCGGTGACATCCAGTCTCGCGGCACGCTGCAGGTGCACACGGCGCTGCCCGTGTTCTCCAACGGGCAGGTGATCGCCGTCGTGACCGCGACGCGCACCGGGCTCGATGCGCTGTCGTCGCTGTGGCAGATCCGGCGCGGATTGCTGGTGGCGATCGCGCTCACCATGGGCCTGATCGGCGCGGTCAGCGCGCTATTCGCGCGCGCGATCGCCGGCCCCATGCTGGCCATCACCAACAAGGCCAAGGCCGTCGCCGCGGGTGCGCCGCCGGGCGACTTCATCGTGCGCGGCTTCACGCCGGCCGAGATCCGCAGCCTGAGCCAAGCGCTCGACACGATGACCAAGAAGCTGCGCGCCCAGGCCGAATACGTGGCGGACTTCGCCACCACCGTGAGCCACGAGCTGAAGACACCGATCGCGGCGATCCGCGGCGCGAGCGAGCTGCTCAGCGACTTCGAGGGCATGGATCGCGCGCAGCGGCAGCGCTTCTTGAATAACATCCTGCTCGACACCGAGCGCATGGATCGGCTGGTGACGCGCCTGCTGGCGCTGGCCAAGATCGAGAGCGCCGCGGCGCTGCCGAGCGGCCGCTTGCAGGTCGCGGCCTTCTGCCAGCGCCTGCTCGCGCGCTACGGCGCCGCGGTCGAGCTGGTGTTGCAGGGGCCGCCGGCCGAGATCGAGATGGCGGAGGAGCACCTGGCCTCGGCCATCACCAACCTGGTCGACAACGCGATCCGCCACGGCCTGGGCAAGCCCGTGCGCGTCACCCTGAGCTCCGCCGGGCCGCGGCTGGTGGTGGAGGTGCGCGATCAGGGCACCGGCATCAGCTCCGGCAACCAGCCGAAGGTCTGGGAGCGCTTCTTCACCACCGAACGGGACCGCGGCGGCACCGGCCTCGGGCTCTCGATCGTGCAGGCCATCGTCCAGGCGCGCAAGGGCCAGGTCGGCTTCGAGACGTCCCCGGGCGGCACGACCTTCCGCATGCTGCTGTAGCGGATCCGGATGCGTCCGCGGCGCGGCCGCCGCCCTGCACGAGTTTTGCACGAGCTTTCCTGCGCTCCGGCACCAGCTCTGCGCGGGGTCTGCTCGGCGGCTCTCTAGGCTGAAGTGAAGAGGAGGTCCTGTTCACTCATGAAGTTCGCAGCCCTGTTTTCTTCGCTTCCCGTTCTCTGGCCCCTGTGGGCGAGCGCAGCTCCGCCGCCTGCCGACCCGGCGCGACCGGCGGCGCCCAGCGCTCCCGCGACCGCCCAGCGCGCCGCTCCCGGGCGCGCCGCTCCCGGGCGGGCCGCCCCGAAGACGCCCTTCACGCCGGATCAAGCGCAGGCCGGCGCGTTGATCTTCTACGACGACGAGGACGACGACCGCGGCTGGCTCGCGCCCGAGGTCGGCAATGATGTGCACATCCAGGTGACCGGCATGCTGGCGCGCGCTCGCGTCGAGCAGACGTTCGAGAACCTGAGCGACCAGGTCGTGCACGCGCTGTACGTGTTTCCGCTGCCCGAGACGGCCGCCGTCGACGGACTGACGCTGACCGTGGGCCAGCGCCGCATCGTGGGCGAGATCCGCGAGCGCGAGGCGGCGGCCCGCAGCTACGAGCAGGCTCAGCGCCAGGGCAAGAAGGCCTCGCTGATCGAGCAACAGCGGCCCAATCTGTTCAGCACGCGCGTCGCCAACATCGGCCCGCACGAGATGGTCACGGTCGAGCTGCATTACCAGCAAGACGTGCGCTACGACCTGGGCGTCTTTTCGCTGGAGTTCCCCTCCACCCTGACCCCTCGCTACCTGCCGGGCGGCAACGAGGCTGGCTCCCCGAGCCAGCACGGCAACATCAGCCCGCCCTTCGCGCTCGACGGCGGCGGCCCGGCGCTCCAGATGCAGGTCACGCTCGACGCGGGCGTCCCGCTGCAGAGCATCCGCAGCAGCTCGCACCGCCTGGCGGTCCAGCAGCCGCCGCGCGGCCCGGCGCAGATCACCCTGGAGGACGGCGCAGTGCTCGCGGATCGCGACTTCAAGCTGGAGTGGGCGCCCGCCCCCAGCAAGGCCCCGACCTCGGCCGTGTTCGAGGAGAGCTTCGAGGGTGAGCGCTACGCGCTGTTGATGGTGCTGCCGCCGGATCCCGCGCTCGACCCGCAGGGCCGCTTGCCGCGCGAGACGACCTTCGTGATCGACACGTCGGGCTCCATGTCGGGCACCTCAATCGAACAGGCCCGCCAGGCCCTCGACAGCGGCCTCAGTGAGCTGGACGCGCGCGATCACTTCAACGTGGTCCAGTTCAACAGCGCTGCCACGCGCTTGTTCGACGAGCCCGTGCTCGCCACGGCCGAGAACGTCCAGCGCGCCCGCCGCTGGGTCCACCAGCTCCAGGCCGACGGCGGCACCGAGATGCTGAGCGCGCTGGAGCTGGCCCTGACGCCGCGCGCCCCGCAGGGCTTGCTCTCGCAGGTGGTGTTCGTCACCGACGGCAGCGTCGCCAACGAGAGCGATGTGTTCCGTTACATCCAGGACCACCTCGCTGGGCGCCGGCTGTTCACGGTCGGCATCGGCTCGGCGCCGAACCAGTACTTCATGCGCAGCGCGGCGCGCTTCGGGCGCGGCAGCTTCACCTCCGTGGCTTCCAGCGCAGAGGTCGGCTCGCGCATGAACGAGCTGTGGGACAAGCTGAGCACGCCGGTGATGAGCCAGCTGGGCATCCGCGTCGAGGGCGACGCGCAGCCCGACGTCTGGCCCCGGCGCTTGCCCGATCTGTACCGCGGAGAGCCGCTGGTCGTGGTCGCGAAGCTCGGCGCCGGCGCGACCCAGGTCCAGGTCGATGGCTTGCGCGCCGAGCAGCCCTTCCGGGCGGAGCTCGCGCTGGGCGCCGCGGGTCAGGAGCGAGGCATCCATCGGCTCTGGGCGCGGCGCGCGATCGAAGAGCTGATGGACCGCGTCACGCTGGGTCAGAGCGAAGAGGCGCTGCGCCCGCAGGTCACGGCGCTCGCGCTGCGCCATCACCTGCTCTCTCGCTACACGAGCCTGGTCGCCGTCGATGCGGTGCGCAGCGTCTCGGGGCCAGGCGCCGACACCGCTGTCGCCAGCGCGCTGCCAGCCGGCAACAGCATGTTCGGTAACATGCCCCAGACAGCCACGCCAGCCCCCACCTGCCTGCTCTTCGGCGCGGCCTCGGTGGTCACGGCGCTGGTGCTCTACAAGCGGCCGCGCGCATGCTGAGGCGCTGGCTGGCCCTGCTCTCGCTGCTGATCGGGCTCGCCAGTCTGGCGCAGGGCAGCTGGATCTTCGGCAAGGCCGCGCTGGCCCAGGTGCTGCTGCGGCGAGCCTGGGCGGCCGCGCGCGCCGGGGACCCGCACGCGCGGCCCTGGCCCTGGGCCGATACCTGGCCCGTCGCGCGCCTGCTCGACCCGGCGCGAGGCGTGGACCTGGTGGTGCTCGAAGGCGCCACGGGCTCGAGCCTCGCCTTCGGTCCCGGGCACATCGCGGGCAGCGCGGCCCCAGGCATGCCCGGCAACATCGCGCTCGCCGGCCACCGCGACACCCACTTCCGCTTCCTGGAGCAGCTGCAGCCCGGCGAGTCGCTCTGGCTCGAGCCCGCGCGCGGCGCGGCGCAGCGCTACCAGGTCGAGAGCGCCGCGATCGTCGACCAGGCGGACACGCGCCTGCTCGAGGCGCAGCAGGACGGCCTGACACTCGTCACCTGCTACCCCTTCGACGCGCCCGTGCCGGGCGGACCCTTGCGCTACGTAGTGCGCGCGCGCCCGGCGGCTGGAGGTGCGCTCCGCGCCTCGCCCGAGGCGCACGCCCGCGGCGAGCTCAGGCCGCCCGAGCCCGCTTCTTGCGCGCGGCGCTCTTGCTCTCTCGATCGGCGTTCAGCACGCGGATCGCTGGCAGATCAAAATCCGCGCCGAGCGCGAGACCGTGGCTCCAGACCAGCCCGGTGAGCTGCTGCCAGAAGCGATCCAGCCCGGCCCGGGTGCGGCAGGGCGCCAGCGCCGTGCCCACCGCCGCCGAGGGCCTGGCGCCGTTGCTCTCCAGCCGCAGCTCATCGAACAACTCGCTGATGTTCGGCCGCTCGAAGCAGCCGTCGTCACGGCTCGTCGCCAGCTTGCAGGGCGCGAACGAGAAGCGCGCGGCGCGCTCGTGCGGCTCGCCCACGAAGGGCAGCAACGACCTGGACCGACTGCGCAGCGCCGGTTCCACCAGCTTGCCGTAAGGGTGCTTCAGCTGACCCGCTGTGGGCCCCGGCAGGCGCCGCCGCAGCACCACCACCGTGTCGAGCACCCACTCGACCTTGCCGCGCCGACCGTGCATCGGCGATCCGAACAGGACCATGTCGCCCGGCTGCGGCTGACACGGCCCATCGAGCTCCAGCCCCGAGGGGCTGTCCTGACCGCAGGTGGACCAGACGAACCCGGGCTGAAAGATCCAGGGATCCGTCTCCGCTTGCGGCTCGCTCACCGTGATCAGCGGCGTCTGTACGTAGCGGGGGCCGTGGCCTTCGGAGTGCACCGGGCGAGCGTGCGTGGGCGCCTCGTACTCTGCCCAGACGCAGACCTCACCGTGCAGCGTGCGCCCCGACCTCTGAATGGCACAGCCGTGAACCTGCAGAAACTTGCGCGCGTGCTGCCGGGGCTTCGGCCACGGGCACACGCTGTCCCCTTGCTGCGGCACGCGCTCGACCCCCTGGTGAGGTGCCAGCCAGACTCTAGCCTCGTCGCTCGCTCTCATCCCGGAGTTCACTGTTCTGTAGCGAGTTGAGCGGTCGCTCCTCACAGGGCTTGAAACACAAACCAGCCCGGCGCGAGCTTTTCCGCCGCTTCTGGCGCAGCCTGCCCCGAAACGAAACGAGCTCGCGGGGGCTGGGCCCGATACAGCTGGGGCGCGCTGGCGAAGCCGGTGCAAATGGTCTCGTCGACAACACGACCGACCGACAAGAACCTGACGCTCGGAGACGAGCGCTCCCCGAGTCAGGTCGCCGGCAACATCTCGGGCGTCAACGTCAGCTCCGGCAAGGCCAAGCTCTCCCGCGGCGTCTGCAGCCCTTCTCCGGAGCGGATCCGGGCCACCATTTGCTCGATCGCTCGCAGATCGATCTCTCTGCCCAGCGCGCGCGAGAGGCGCTTCAGAAACCGGCGCTCGGGCGCGGTGAAGTCGCCGTCAGCGCTGGCCACCAGCGACAGCACCTCGATCAGCACCTCGCTCGCCGCCGGCGGCAGACCGCTCAGCCGCCAGAACCAGTCCTCTTCGTCATCCGAGAAGCTCGCCTCGTGGACCGCGATGCGCTCCGGCAAGCTGAGCGAGTCGATCAGCACGGCCAGCGCCAGGCTCTCCTGATGGTCGATGTCGCCATCGGCGGTGGCCATCAACCAGGCGCCGTCCAGGATCAGGCGCGCTATCCCCTGCTCACCGAGCTGCACGGCGCGACAGGCCCGGGTGATGGCCAGACGCTGGCGCACCGTCGTGTGCACGTGCTGCGCGAAGCGGCGCAGCACGATCTGGTTCCAGGCCGCGCTCACCAGCACGCCCAGCACCGGCACCACGTTGCGCAGCAGCGCTTGCTGCACCACGCCGCGGCTCACCCGCCGCGCGAAGTCCTGGCGCTGCATCTGCCGCAGCACGCGCCAGGTCTTCATTTCGCCCGCGAGCCCCGGCTTGTCATGGCGCGTCGGCTCTCGCACCAGATCGACGCCGAGGGCGAGCGCGAGCAAGGTGGAGATCTCTCCGACGTCATCCCGCGCGAACGGCACGCCGTAGATGGCTGCCAGGTCGAACGCCAGATCGATCTGCAACGCCGTCGTGTAGAGCGCCTCGGCGCCGACGGAGGCGAGCCCGAGCGGCGCGGCCAGCAGAGCCGTGAAGCCCTCGCCCACGATCGACAGTAGCTCCGCCGCGCTGGCACCGGCCGCAGCGCTGGCACCCGCGATCGTCGCGCGCGTCAGCATGCGCTGGATGCGGCGCTGAGCGCGCGCCTCCGCGGACAGGCCCGGGAACAGCTTGTCCCAGTAGTCCATGCCGCGCGTGCGGGCGCGCTCCTCGACCTCCCGGTAGATGAAGCGCTGCATCCAGCTGCTCGCCTCGTCCTCGCGCTGCTTCAGCCCGTAAACGGCCGTCTTGATCTTGGTGCCGGCCTCGCGCAGGGCGACGCCGAAGGACAGGGCCGCGGATGAAACCGCCGCCGATGCGACTGCTGCCGATGAAGTCTGCATGATCGGGTTTGCCTCTCGGTTACTTGGCCGCGGCCGCCTCGAGCTCCTGCGCAGCGCCGCTGCCGTTTCGCTGCCGCCGCTGCAGCTCCTCCCTGGCGGCGCTCTGCACGAACTCCAGCGCGTAACGCAGCATCGTGATCCCAGCCGGCAGCGCCTGGCCCCGGGCGCACTGATACACGCCGCCCGCCAGCACGCCGACAAACGTCAGCATGTCGAGGTTGACGCGCCCCGAGCTGGCCTGATGCATCCTCTGGTCGCTGTCGATCAGGGCGCGGCCGACGCGCGCCAGGTACGGCTCCTCCTCCACGGGCTGCAGGTCCAGGTGCAGCAAGCCGCGCCGCTCCGCTTCACGCAGCAACGGGTCGATCGGCAGCTCGTGCTCGAGCAGCACGCTCTCGGTCGAGGCGTTGACCTGCACGGAGCGCACGCCCGCCATCCGCGCCAGCTCCGCCTGCAGCTGCGCGAAGTACTCCCTGTCTCCCTTCCTGCCCCGCGTGCGCAGACGCGTCCGCGTCGAGGTGCGGTGCACCACTCGCACGAACGGAGCCGGCGCCGAGCCCGGCGATGCCGGTGCCGTCACGTGCGATCCATCGCGCTCGACGACCGGTCTGCCTGCACGAGCTCGTCCTTGGCCTCGGCGAGCACGTCTTGCATGGTCTCTGCCAGGTACGCGCAGAACTCCCGGCTGCGCTCCAGCCCGATCCACCCCGCCTTCACGCTCGCGACGGCGAGCGGCTTCACCTGCAAGCGAGCGAGCGGACTGATCAGCGCGCCCAGCACCGGAGTGAAGTAGGGCGCGGCCCACTTGATTCCAAAGCCTATCGCGACTCCCGCCGCCAACACCGACTTGCTCGCCATCAGACGTCCTCTCGTTGGTGAACTCACTTCACCCGTGTGTGCGGCATCCTATTTCCTTCTGGTTTCGAATGTCCACTGAGGTCCATCGCAGCAGAACGCAGATGTCACACGAGCGTTACACGCTCGCGCATTGCGCTCTGTGCTGCACGAGCGATTGAGATTTGCAAAGTCCACGCCACGCGACATGCTGGGCTGCGTGAACGATGGGGCTGCGCTCGGCCATGCGGGCATTCGAGTTCGCTCCTCGGTGCGCGGGCGCCATCGCCTCTGGATCGCTGGGCTCTACCGCAATGTGCAGCTCGAACGGGAGCTTCGGCAGCGGCTCGGTGCCGCGGCTCCGAAGCGTTCGCTCAGCGCCAACCTGATCACGGGCACACTGCTCGTCTGCGCCGATGAGGCGCTGGACCCCAGCGGCCTCATCGCGCAGATCGAGGCGGTGCTGCGGGATTTTTCGCAGCGCACCGGCACCCCGCTGCTGGAGCTGCAGCGCCGCGGGCGCCAGCGTCCGGTGCACCTGTCGCTGGAAGTTCCGCCGCGCCGCCAGCCGACAGACACTCCTCTGCGTAACGGGATCGGATCGCGCGCGCCCGGCATGAGACTCAACCTGCTGAATCCGCTGCCCTACGAGCGCGCACCCGACTCGGAGCCGGAGTCGCAGACGCGCTGGCACACGCTCGATGGCAGCCAGATCGCGCAGCTGTTGCGCGTCGATCCCGCGCGCGGGCTGAACGCCGAGGAGAGCGCCGAGCGCGCACGGCAATACGGCGCCAATGAGCTGCCGCGGCCCGAGGCACGCTCGGGCCTGATCCGCTTCCTGGGGCAGTTCAGGGATCTGCCCGTCCTGCTCCTGGCCGGCTCGGCAGTGCTGTCGTGCCTGACGGGCGGTGTGGTGGACGGCGTGGTCATCCTGGCGGTGATCGTCGTCAACGGCGTGATCGGCTTCATCACCGAGTCGAGCGCGGAGCGCACCATCGCCTCCCTCGCCCAGCAGGTCGCGAGCGACGCCGAGGTGCTGCGCGCGGGAGAGGCGCTGCGCATCCCGCTCTCCGAGCTGGTGCCCGGAGACGTGATCGTGCTGCGCATGGGCGGCGTGGTGCCGGCGGACGCGCGGCTGCTCGACGCCTCCGAGCTGAGTGTGGACGAGTCCGCGCTCACGGGCGAGAGCCTGCCGGCAAGCAAGTCCGTACCGCGCATCGACGACCTGGATCTGCCGCTTGGCGATCGCGTCAACATGGTCTATCGCGGCACGCTGGTCACCGGCGGCAGCGGGTGCGCGCTGGTCGTGGCGACCGGCGCGCAGACGGAAGTCGGCCGGCTGCAGGCGATGGTCGGCGAGGTGAAGCAGCCGGAGACCCCGATGCAACGCCAGCTGCGCGAGCTGGGCGAACGCACGATGGTGGTCGCCAGCGCGGTGTGCGGCGGCGTGTTCGTGATCGGGTTGCTGCGCGGCACCCCGCTGCTCCAGATGCTGCGCACGTCAGTGTCGCTGGCGGTGGCGGCAGTGCCGGAGGGCTTGCCGACCGTCGCCATCACCACGCTCGCCATCGGCATCCAGCGCATGAAGCAGTGCCAGGTGATCGTGCGCCGGCTGGACGCCATCGAGACGCTCGGCTCCGTCCAGGTGCTGTGCCTCGACAAGACCGGCACCATCACTCACAACCGCATGCGCGTGCTGCGCGTGGCCACGGCCGGCGCGAAGCTGACGCTCTCGGGCGATCGGCTGCGGGGGGGCCCGAGCGAGCCGTCGGCGCGCTCGAGCCCCGAGCTCGACTGGTTGCTGCGCGTGGCCGCGCTGTGCAGCGAAGTCACGCTGCTCGGCGACGGCGCCGGGTGGCCACGCTGCGAAGGCAGCCCGACCGAGAAGGCGCTGGTGGAAATGGCGCTCGAGCTCGGGGTGGACGTGCAGCAGCTGCGCGCCGCCTACCCGCGCCGGTCGACCGTGGAGCGCACCGAGGCGCGCCGGCTGATGGCCACCGTCCACCGCGCGGTCGAGGGTTCGTCCGGCTCGGCGCCATACCTGGTCGCCGTCAAGGGCTCACCGGAAGACGTCCTGGACCGGTGCCGCTACAGCCTGCGCTGCGGCCAGATCGTGGAGCTGACGGACGAAGAACGCGGCACCATCCTGCGCGAGAACAACGGCCTGTCGAGCGATGCGCTGCGCGTGCTCGGCTTCGCCTATCGCGAACACGACTCGGAACCGCCGGGTTTCGACCAGGACTTGATCTGGCTGGGCCTGGCAGGGCTGGCCGATCCGCCGCGCGAGGGCCTGCCGGGGTTGATCGCGCGATTCCGCCAGGCCGGCGTGCGCAGCGTGATGATCACCGGCGATCAGAGCGCCACGGCCTACGCGGTGGCCAAGCAGATCGGGCTGGCAGAGGCCGGTGAGCTGCAGACGCTCGACTCGACCGAGCTCGACCGCATGAACCCGCGGCTGCTCGCCGAGCTCGTGCCCAACGTCCAGGTCTTTTCGCGGGTCAGCCCCCGCCACAAGCTGCGCATCGTCCAGGCGCTGCAGAAGTCCGGGCAGGTCGTGGCCATGACCGGCGATGGCATCAACGACTGCCCAGCGCTGAAAGCGGCGGATGTCGGCGTGGCCATGGGCGGGCGCAAGAGCGCGGTGGCGCGCGAGGTCGCGGACGTGATCCTGGAGACGGACGATCTGCACGCCATGCTCACCGCCATCGAGCAGGGCCGGGTGATCCACGCCGACATCAAGAAGGCCGTGCGCTTCATCCTGGCCACTAACCTGAGCGAGATCTTGCTGACCGTGGCCTCGGTGGCGGCCGGCTTCGGCGAGTGCATGAGCCCGCTGCAGCTGCTCTGGATCAACCTGGTGTCCGATATTTTCCCCGAGCTGGCCCTGGCCTTGCAGCCCTCGGAAGACGACGTGCTGCTGCGGCCGCCGCGCGAGCCCGGCGCCAAGATGTTCTCGAAGCAGGAGTTCCGGCAGATGGCCGTCGAGGGCAGCGTGCTCACGGCCGGCGCGTTCGCCGCGTACGGCTACGGCATCTCCCGCTACGGGCAGTCGCCGCGGGCGCGCGCGCTCTCCTTCGTGACACTCACGGCGGCGCAGCTGCTGCACGCCTTCAGCACGCGCTCGGAGCGCCACAACATCTTCGATTCGCACGTGTCCCCGCCCAACCCCTACGTCCCGCTGTCGGTCGGCGGCGGCATCGCGCTCACCTTGCTGGTGCAGCTGGTGCCCGCCACGCGCAGACTCTTCGGCTCGCGCCCCCTGCCCGCCATCGACTGGTTGATCGCCAGCCTGGGCGCCGCGGCCCCGCTGGTCGCGAACGAAATCACCAAGGCGGTGCGCCAGGCATCACCGCCCCGGCGCCGGGCAGCGGAATGATCCGGAGCTGAGACATGCAGGCAGAGTTCGTCTTCTCTTCCGAGTCGGTGACGCGGGGCCACCCGGACAAGCTGTGCGATCAGATCAGCGACAAGATCGCCGCCGGGTATTCGAGGAAGGATCCCAACGCGCGCGTGGTGGCCGAGGTCGCGATGTCGACCGGCATCGTGTTCACCAGCGTACGCTTCTGGTCGCGCTTCGGGGTGGACGCCTCGGCGCTGGCGCGCGAAGCCATCACCGAGGCGGGCTACGTCGAAGGCAAGTTCAAGGCTCGCACCTGCACCATCCTGAGCAGCCTGATCGAGAGCAGCTCCCCGGAAGGCGAGAGCGAGGCCGATGCCTACGGCGATGATGCGCTGGCCAACGGGCAGTCGACGGTCTTCGGCTATGCGTGCAACCACACGCCCGAGTTGATGCCGCTGCCGATCTCGCTCGCCCACAGGCTGGTGCCGCGGCTGGACGAGGTGCGCGAGGAGAAGGAGCTGCCGTACCTGAGCCCGGACGGCAAGACGCAGGTCGCCGTCGAGTTCCGGCGCAGCCGCCCGTACCGGATCTATGGCGTCAGCATCAGCGCCGGGCAGAGCAAAGACGACGTCCCTGTCCGTAAGCAGCTGGAGGACGACATCCGCGAGCGCGTGCTCGGTCCAGCCTTCGCCAATGAGCCCATCCGCCCGGATGGGGACACGCGCATTTTGATCCATCCCGGCGGTACGGGCGGCCCCTATCGGCACGCCGGTCTCACCGGGCGTAAAGGCGGCGCTGACACGTACGGCGAGTTCGCCCGGCGCTCGGATTCCGCGCTGAGCGGCAAGGATCCGACGCGCGTCGAGCGCATCGGCTCGTATGCGGCGCGCTATGCCGCCAAACACGTGGTGGCAGCTGGGCTCGCCGCGCAGTGCGAGGTGCAGCTCAGCTACTGGCTCGGTTCACCCGGCCCCGTCAGCCTGCAGGTCGAGACGTTCGGCACGGGCAAGGTCGGCGAGGACGAGATCGCACAGCGCCTGCGGCGCCACTTCGACTTTCGCGTCGGGGCGCTGCTGCGGCACTTCAGGATCCGCGAGATGGACCCGGAGAAGCTCTTTCCGCACCTCGCGGTCTACGGCCACTTCGGGCGCACCGATCTCCCGCTGCCCTGGGAAGCACTCGACTCCCTGGAGGCGATTCGCCAGGGCTGAGCGCGCCGCCGGCCTCACACGGGCGGCGCGATCTGCGGCTGCGTCTTCGGTTTGCTCAGCACGGTGCGGGCGCGGCTGAGCGCGCGCTTGCCCTGCTCGAGCACGCGATGGCGCGCCTCGGGCCCGGACTCATTGGCGAGCAGCGCCGTCGCGCCGATGCCCGCGAGCAGACCGACCGCGAGCTCGACCTCGATGAACGCCGCCGCCGCTGCCACGGTGGCCACCGCGCCCAGCGGATGCTGCTTGATCGCCGAGATCGCCCCGCGCACGAGCGTGTGTGCGCCGTTCTGCGTCGCCTGCTCCGTCGTCGCTGGATGCTGAGTCGTCCCTGCCGCATCTGCTGCGGTCTCGGAGGTCGAGGCTGCTGTTGCTGCTTCGCTCATGACTGCTGTTCCTTTCACGCGGCGTTGTGCGCTCGCTGCGCCCGCGGCAGCCATATTCACACACTGGACCTCTCCGGCAAGTGCGGCTCACGCATTTCCGCCACCAGCGCGCCGCGCCACAGCAGGCACTCCCTCGGGCCACGAGGTGTTACCAGTGTGAGACCGATGCGTCTCCGGGCCGAAACTCTCGCGCATCGTTCTTCGCCACGGCAACCCGGTGCGACACGTCAACGCGCGATACCTTCGAGCAACGCCTGATGGAAGCGCGCTGGATCCTGGATCTGCGGCGCGTGACCGAGATCATCGAACATCACCAGCCGCGCATGGGGAATTCTGGCCGCCGCCGCCGGCGCGAGCTGGGCGTATTGCCCGAGCGCCTTGCGCACGGCCTCCGGCGCCAGCGCTTTACCGATCGCGGTGTTGTCCTTCTTGCCGATCAGCAGCAACACCGGCATCGTCAGCTGCTCCAGCTCATAGATCACGGGCTGGGTGTAGATCATGTCGTACGTGAGCGCGGAGTCCCAGGCCACGCGCTGCTTGCCCGGGCCGCGATACATGCCCGCCAGCATCTCCACCCAGGCGTCGTACTCCGGCTTCCAGCTGCCCGCGTAGTAGGTAGCTCTTTGATAGGCGCGGATCTTCTCGGCGCTGTTCTGTAGCTCCGCGGCGTACCAGGCATCGACGCTCTGATACGGCACCCCCTTGCTCTTCCAATCCTCCAGCCCGATCGGGTTCACCAGCACCAGCTGTTCGATCGAGCTCGGATACGAGAGCGCGTAGCGCGTCGCCAGCATGCCCCCCATGGAGTGCCCGAGCAGCACGAACTTCGTCACGCCCAGGCTCGCCAGCAGGCGCTGAGTGTTCTCGGCCAGCTGCTGAAAGCTGAACTGATAGCTGTGCGGCTTGCTCGACTTGCAGAAGCCCACCTGGTCGGGCGCGATCACGCGATAGCCGGCGCTGCGCAACGCCTCGATCGTCGCTGCCCAGGTGCCGGCGCAGAAGTTCTTGCCGTGCAACAGCACGGCGCTGCGCCCGTTCGCCTTGCCGCTGGGCGCGACGTCCAGATAGGCCATGTGCAGCTTCTGCTGCTGCGACGAGAGCTCGAAGGTCTTGACCGGATAGGGGTAAGCAAACTCCTCCAGCTCGGCGCCGTAGCTCGCGGGAGCTGTGGCCTGCCGCCCCGGCACGGGCGGGGCGGCAGAGGCGAGCAGAGTCCAGCCGAGCAGAGCGGCTGCCAGAGGAGCGACAAGCGGCTTCGACATGCTCGCCAAGCTAGCGGCGCCGGCCGGCTCCGGCAGCCCACGAAGACCGCGGCGGCGCCGGGTTTCGCGCGCCCCCGTGCAATTCGCGCCGGCGCTCGCTCAGCGCCGGCGCGCGTCGACCCAGCTGCGCGCGTTGTCGAAGAGGCGCATCCAGGGCGAGTAGTGGCCCCAGTCCGCGGGATGCCACGACATCTGCGCCGTTCGGAACACCCGCTCCGGGTGCGGCATCGAGATCAGCACCCGCCCGTCGCTGCTGGAGACGGCCGTGATGCCCTGCGGCGAGCCGTTGGGATTGGCAGGGTACGTCGCCGCCACACGGCCATGGTGATCCACGAAGCGCCACGCGACCCGCCCTTCGCGCGCCAGCTCCTCCGCCGCCTGCCCGGGCGGCAGCTCCACGCGCCCTTCTCCGTGCGAGACCACCACCGGGATCTCCGAGCCCGCCATGCCACGCAGGAACAGCGACGGCGTCTCCTCCACCCGCACCATGCTCAGCCGCGCCTCGAAGCGCTCGGAGCTGTTCTGCAAGAAGCGGGGGAAATGCCCGGCTCCAGGGATCAAGTCCTTGAGCCCCGAGAGCATCTGGCAGCCGTTGCACACGGCCAGCGTGAAGGTATCGGGGCGGTGGAAGAAGCGGCGGAACTGCTCGCGCACGCCCGCGTTGAGCAGGATCGACTTGGCCCAGCCCTGGCCCGCGCCCAGCACGTCGCCGTAGGAGAAGCCGCCGCACGCCGCCAGCCCCACCACCGAGGAGAGGTCGAAGCGCCCCGTGAACAGGTCGCTCATGTGCACATCCAGGCAGCGGAACCCCGCTTCGTGGAACGCGGCGGCCATCTCCGTCTGACCGTTGACGCCCTGCTCGCGCAGGATCGCGACGCTCGGGCGCTCCGCGGCGGCGTCCACCAGCCGCACGTCAGCCGCGCGCCCGTCGGCAGCGCGCTCGAACGAGAGCTTCGGGCGCATGCCGGGATCGCCATCGAGCAACGCTTCGAACTCCTCGCGCGCACACTCGGGATTGTCGCGCAAGCCGGCGATGCGGTAGCTGGTCTCGCTCCACACGCGCTGCAGCTCGGCGCGGGTTTGCTCGAAGATCACGGCGCCCTCGCGCGTGAAGCGGACGCGGCCACCCCGCGTGGGCTGGCCGAGCCGGTGCAGCGCCCCGCCCGCTCCCTGGCGCAGCCCGTGTTGCTCCAGCAACGCCAGCACCTCGGTCCGCTCGCTCTGGCGCAGCTGGATCACCGCGCCCAGCTCCTCGTTGAACAGCGCCGCCAGCGGCTCAGCGCCGAGCGTGTCGAGCGCGATCTCCAGCCCCGCGCGCGCGGCGAAGGCCATCTCCGCCAGGGCCGCGAACAGTCCGCCGTCGGAACGGTCGTGATAAGCGAGCAGCTTGCCGGCGCGGTTCAGCGCCTCGATCGCGCGGAAGAAGCCGACCAGGCGCGCGGGATCGTCGAGATCGGGCGGCGTGCCACCGACCCGCGCGTACACCTGAGCCAGCGCCGAGCCGCCCAGGCGCTGCCGGCCCGCGCCGAGATCGATCAGCCACAGCTCCGTGTCGGGCGTGTCCAGGTCGAGCTGCGGCGTGAGCGCGCGGCGCACATCGGGCACGGGCGCAAATGCCGTCACCACCAGCGAGAGCGGCGAGACCACCGAGCGCGCCTCCCCCGCGGCATCGCGCCAGGAGGTGCGCATGCTGAGCGAGTCCTTGCCGACCGGGATCGCGATCCCGAGCGCCGGGCACAGCTCCATGCCCACCGCCTGCACCGCCTCGAACAGCGCCGCGTCTTGCCCGGGCTGGCCCGCCGCCGCCATCCAGTTCGCCGACAGACGCACGTCGGACAGGCGCGCGACGCCGCTGGAGACGATGTTGGTCACGGCCTCGCCGACGGCCAGCCGCGCCGCCGCCTTGGCGTCGTAGATCGCCACCGGCGCCCGCTCGCCGACCGCCATCGCCTCACCGGTGACCCCGAAGTGATCGGTCAGCGTGACCCCCGCGTCGGCGACCGGCACCTGCCACGGGCCCACCATCGAATCGCGGGACACGAGCCCCGTGACCGTGCGGTCGCCGATCGTGATCAGGAAGCTCTTGCTCGCCACCGCCGGCAGCGACAGCACGCGCAGCGCGGCCTCGGGCAGGGAAATCCCGGACAGATCGAGCTCGCCAGCGGGCGGCGGCAGGCGCCGCGCGTCGCGCTCGAGCCGCGGCGTGTTGCCGAACATCAGCTCCAGCGGCAGGTCGATCGGGCGATCGCCGAAATGCCGATCCGAGAGCACCAGCTGCGCTTCGCTGGTGGCCACGCCCACGCGCGCGATCGGGCAGCGCTCGCGCTCGGCGATGCGCCGGAAGGTCTCGTAGCGCGCGGGATCGATCGCCAGCACGAAGCGCTCCTGCGCCTCGTTGCACCACAGCTCGAGCGGCGACAGCCCCGGCTCCGCCGTCGGCACCTCGCGCAGCTCGATGCGCCCGCCGAGGCCCTGATCGTGCACCAGCTCCGGCAGCGCGTTGGCGAGCCCGCCGGCGCCCACGTCGTGCACGGACAGGATCGGCGTCGCCGCGCCGAGCGCGCAGCACTGGTCGATCACCTCCTGGCAGCGGCGCTGCATCTCGGGGTTGTCGCGTTGCACGGATGCAAAATCGAGCTGGGCCTGGTTCTGGCCCTGATCGCGCGAGGAAGCCGCGCCGCCACCCAGCCCGATCAGGAACGCCGGCCCGCCCATGACCACCAGCACGGCGCCGGCGGGGACCTCCGCCTTCTGCACCAGCGCGGGGCGCACGTTGCCGAGCCCTCCCGCCAGCATGATCGGCTTGTGGTAGCCGCGGCGCTCCGGCCCCTCGGGCCCCGGCAACGACTGCTCGAAGGTGCGGAAGTAGCCGAGGATCGCCGGCCTGCCGAACTCGTTGTTGAAGGCGGCCGCGCCGAGCGGGCCGTCGATCATGATCTCCAGCGCGCTCTTGATGTGCGCGGGAAAGCCGTAGTCGATCGACTCCCAGGGCCGAAGCCAGCCCGGGATGCGCAGGTTGGAGACGGAGAAGCCCACCAGGCCGGCCTTGGGCTTGCCGCCGCGACCGGTCGCCGCCTCGTCGCGGATCTCTCCGCCCGAGCCCGTGGCGGCGCCCGGATAGGGCGAGATGGCCGTGGGGTGGTTGTGGGTCTCGCACTTGACCAGGATGTGCACGTCCTCGTCCTGGGGCTGGTACTCCTGCCCCTCCGGCGACACGATCAGGCGGCGCCCGCGCTGCCCCTGTACCACCGCGGCATTGTCGCGATAGGCGGACAGCACACCCGCCGGGCTGCGCTCGTGCGTGTTCCGGATCATGCCCATCAGCGAGCGCTGCTGCGGCTCGCCGTCGAGCGTGAAGTGACCGCGGAAGATCTTGTGCCGGCAATGCTCGGAGTTGGCCTGCGCGAACATCATCAGCTCGACGTCCGTCGGATCGCGGCCCAGCCGGCGGAAGCTCGCCACCAGGTAGTCGATCTCGTCGTCGTCGAGCGCGAGCCCCAGCTCCCGGTTGGCGCGCTCCAGCGCCGCGCGCCCGGCGGACAGCACGTCGATGCGCTGGTGCGGCCGCGGCGCGGTCTCGGCGAACAGCCGCTCCACCTCGTCGTAGCTCGCGAACGTGCTCTGCGTCATCGGGTCATGCAGCACGCGCCGCTCGGCCTCCGAGAGCTCAGCGCCGGACGCGAGCGACAGCGTATACGCCACCCCGCGCTCGATGCAGCGCACGGCGGAGAGCCCGCAGACGCGCGCGATCTCCGTCGCCTTGGAGGCCCAGGGCGAGATGGTGCCGAGGCGCGGAGCGACGATCAGCAGCTGGCCCTGCTCGGCCTCGTGCGCGACCGCTCGCGGCCCTGCGAGCTCCGCTCGAGGGCTGTAGTCGAGCAGCTGTTGCAGCACCGCCAGCTCCGCCGCGGTGAGCTCTCGCTCCAGTGAAACGAAGTGCTGAAACTGCGCCGAGAGCTGCCGGACGCGAGGCAGCCGCGCGAGCAGGCGATCGCGCCGGAAGGGAGAAAGCGCCGAACTGCCGCTGAGTCTGAGCATTGGGCCGCCGATCGACGGCCTTGTCACCCAATCTCGCTCGAAGAGCAAGGACGATGGGGCAACGGGCCCGCCGTTCCGCTGCCATCGGACGCAACGCGCCCCGAAGTGGCGCTCGGCGTCGCGCAGCGGAGGCCCGGCCCTCAATCAAATTTCGAGCTTCGGGGCTCGGCTCCGAGCGGTCGCCGACCGGCTCCAGGACTGCCCGCTGTCGCCCGCGACTCAGTGGCTGGTGCGGCGGTTCAACTTGATCGGATCTTCGATCTCCAGGTCTTCGGGCTCGGCGTCGCCGGTCAGCGCCTCGGCGAGCAGCTGTTCCAGCAAGTTCAGCAGATCGTGGCTGAAGCCCTCGTTGGTGCCCAGCGCCTGTGGCAGGCACGCTTCCGGGTCCACCATCGCCGGCACGGAGTCCAGCGACCAGTCGTCCGCTTCCGACAGCCCGAGCTCGGGAAACTCGCTCACCGACTCGCGCAGGCCCTCGCCGCCCAGGCACTGAATCATCGCTTCCGCCGGCGTCTCGAAGGCCAGCGCCGACTCGCTCTGCGGATCGAAGCAGCTCAGGCAGGTGTCGGACTGCGCTTCGTGCTCGGTCTCGCTGGCCACGAATTCCATCACCAAGTCCCACGCTTCGTCGGCGCAGCCGGAGTTACGGGCCATGCTGTCAAGCAGATTGAAAATGAGCCCTTTCACGGCGCCTCTCCAGACAAGTGGTGACCGGTTCTAGTCACGTTCATCAGAACGACGAGGGACGGGGTTCCTTGAGGCCGGCGTACCTGGCGGAAACGACCAGGGTGCTGCGGAGGCATCACCCCGCCGCTCCGAATCCAGCCTGCCAGGCAATATCGCCCCACCCTCCTCGCCCGAGGGGTGATACTGGCGAGGTGTTGAAAGGAGATTCTCCCACATGGTCCGCCAGCTTCCTCTCCCCGGCGTGAGCGCGCTCTCGGTTTATGTTCCACGGCTCCGTGTCCCACTCGAGGCCTGGTGCGAGTGGACCGCCAGCCCCTGGGACAAGGTGCAGTCGGTGGTCGGCCGCAGCTTTCGCGTGGTCGGCCAGCACGAGAACGTCTACACCATGGCCGCCAACTCGGTGCTGCGGCTGATCCGCCGCAACGACCTCGACCCGCGCGAGATCGGCTGGCTCGGGCTCGGCACCGAGTCCAGCACCGACAACGCGGTCGGCGCCGTGATCGTGCGGGGCATGGTGGATCAGGCGCTCGACAAGCTCGGTCTGCCGCGCCTCTCGCGCCAGCTCGAGGTGCCGGAGTTCAAGCACGCTTGCCTGGGCGGCATCTACGCGCTGAAGAGCGCGCTGCGCTACGTGATGAGCGACGGCCGGCAGCGGCGCGCGATCGTGGTGAGCTCGGACGTGGCCGAGTACGAGCGCGGCAGCACCGGCGAGCAGACACAGGGCGCCGGCGCGGTCGCTGCGCTGATCGAGGCGGAGCCGCGGCTGTTCGCGGTCGACCTCGAGCACGCCGGCAGCGCCTCGGACTACCGCGGCCCCGACTTCCGCAAGCCGTTCGCGCGGCACTTCGCCGAGGGCTACGCCAGCCGCACCCGGCGCCTCAGCGATTTCCCGGTTTTCAGCGGCAAGTACTCCACTGTTTCGTATCTCGACGAGACCGTGCACGCGGTCGAGACCATGCTCGAGCGGCTGGGTGTCTCCGCGGGGCAGTACTACCGCGACGTGAAGGCGCTGTTCTTCCATCGCCCCTATCACCTGATGCCGATCCAGGCGATGAGCTTCCTGTACGTGCGCGGGCTCGCGCGCGGCGACCATCACCACGATGAGTTGCAGCAGCTGTGCCAGAGCGCGGGGGTCAGCTTCGAGGCGGTGCTGGCCGAGACCGCGTCCTCACCGGATCTGTTCGCTCAGCTCGCCCCGGACGCTCCGGGCAGCGACGCGCTCGAGGCCAGCCCGTACGAGGCGACCAGCGCCGTCGCCAGCGTGCTGCGCAAGCAGGCTCCGTTTCTCGAGCTCCTGGCGAAGAAGATGAGCCTGGGGTCAGACGCTGTAAAAGATGTGGGCAACTTGTATTCTGCCGCGCTGCCCGCCTGGATCGCGGCCGGACTGGAAGAAGCGGAGCGCCGCGGTCTGGAGCTGGAAGGCGCACCGATGATCGCCGTCGGCTACGGCAGCGGCGACGCCGCCGAGGCGTTGCCCTTCCATGCGGTCGCGGGCTGGCAAAAGGCAGCGGCGCGCATCGGCTTCGCGGAAGCGATGGCGGGCGCGATCGATCTGAGCCAGGCCCAGTACGAGGCGCTGCATGATCGACGCGACGCGGCAGATATCGACTACCGCCCCCGCGACGAGTTCGCCATCCACCGCGTCGGAAAAAAGTACGATCGGGGATTTCAGGATCTCGGAGTGGAGTACTACGAGTTCGTCAGCTGAGCCGTGCGCAGCGGGCTCGGGCTCCGCGCGGAGAAGGTGGCACGAAGAGTGCTTGGAGTCAGGCCGGGCGCGCCGATGCGAGGTCGCGTCGGCGTGCGCGCGCGCACGCAGGACCGTGCCAACTCGTTCTCGACGGCCTCTGGTGCGGGGAAACCGTCTTGCCACAGAATCACAATGACAGCGAAATCGCGGAAAATCGGGGTGATCCGCCGCTCGTGCGCTGCGAGGGGGCCGTCTCGGGGCGAATTGTTGGCACGCGGCTGGCGTCTTCGTTCCCATCTGGAAGGCTCCGATCCGGGGAGCGACTGCACCGTCGCGGGGTGGCGAGGCTGCGCCTTGCAGATTCCACGGCGAATGGCACCCTAGCCCGTCGGCACAAAGCTTGGGGATCGGTGCATTCGTCACTCGTCCAGCCCCCGCTGCGGGCTCCCCGCAGCCTCTCGTGGGCGCCCTCGCACCCCGATGAGCAGCGATTCCGGCCGGAGAAGGCGATTTTTGACCCCAGAGCATGCATCTCGGTCTTGCGCGCTCGACTCCGCCGATCCATTCATTCGCCCCTGTCAAACCCTCCGAGCGTGCCCCGGCGGTGCGCGTGGCCGGCCCGGCCCAATCGTTGAGAACTAAGAAGAGGTAGCCCGTGGGAACAAAGAGGTCCGAGCGAGCGAGCAAGACCAGTGCTTCGAGCGCCCCAAAGAAGACGGCAGCGTCCAAAGCCAAGCCTGCCGAGGCGAAGTCTTCAGAAGTCAAAGCAGTGCGCGCGAAGACCGGGGGCCGCTCCAGCCCTCTCGAGCCCTCCGCATCGGCTCGGCGAGCAGAGCCTGCCGACGAGACCAGCAGTCCCACCGCTACCAGCAAGGGCGCAAAGAAGGGCAGCCCGGAGAAGCGCAAGGATGCCAGCGCCACGCGCGGCAAGGCGGCGACCACTTCGGGCCGTGGTGCCAAGCTGGAGCGCGCCGATCTGGACGACGTGGAGCGCGATGAGGAGCTCGACGAGGACGACGACGATTTCGAGGCAGCTCGCCCGCGCGCCGCGGCTTCGGCAGGGGCGGCGCGCGGCGCTGCCGGCAAGAACGGCAAGGCCGCCAAGGCCAAGCTCGACGATGCCGACGGCGATGCCGATCTGGACGATTCGGAGGACGACGAGGACAGCGACTGGGGCGAGCCCAAGTTCCCCCCGGCTCGGGCGCGCGGTGAAGAGGGCAAGTCCGCGAAGAAGGGCAAGGCCGGCAGCGAGAAGCGCGCGAGCGCGTCGGTGCTGGATGACGACGGCGACAGCGACGGCGGGGACATCGATCTGGACGACGACGAGTACGGCTCCGACGACTCGGGGCTGGACGACGCTTCGTTCGACGAGTCCGGCATCGATCCGCTGGTCGCCGAGGTGAGCGGCGCGCCGGAGAGCGGCCGCCAGGGCCGGGACGGCAGCGGTCGCCGCGGCGGGCGCCACGACGATGGGGACGTGGACGCGCTGATCAGCCTGGGCAAGAGCAAGGGCTTCCTGACCTACGACGAGGTCAACGACGCGCTGCCCGACGACGACGTCGGCGCCGATCAGATGGATCGCGTGCTCAGCCGCCTCGACAACGAAGACATCGAGGTGGTCAGCGCGCGGGTCGAGGCGGATGTTCCGCCGCGCGCGGTGGGCGGCGACAGCGAGCCCCCGCCCTCCTCCACGCGCAAGGGTGGCAGCGCCGCCAAGCGCGAGATGAACGACGCGGCCTACGGGCGCAGCAACGACCCGGTCCGCATGTACCTGCGCAAGATGGGCAGCGTGGCCCTGCTCACTCGCGAGCGCGAGGTCGAGATCGCCAAGCGCATCGAGGAGGGCGAGAACGAGGTGCTGGATGCGATCCTCGGCAGCCCGCTCGCCACGCGCGAGATCATCCTGATCGGCGAGCAGCTGCGCTCGCATCGGCTGCGCGTGAAGGAGATCATCCGCGACACCGAAGAGGATGAGCACGAGTTCGACGAGGAAGAGGCCGATCGCTGGCTCATGCGCCTGGTGGACAAGGTCAAGCGCTTCGAGAAGAAGGGCCAGGCCCTGCGCGAAGAAGGCAGGACGGCAGGCGAGGCGCGCAAGAAGCAGATCGCGCTCGATCTGAAGGCTAACCAGGAAGAGACGGCCAAGACCCTGCACGAGATGCGGCTCAACAAGAAGATCATCGATCGCATGGTCAGCCGCCTGAAGTCGCTGCACGCGAAGATGAACCGCGCGGCCGCCGAGGCGGAAGAAGCAGGCAATCCCCCGCCCGAGCCGGCGAACCCGCCGCTCATGGATCTGGAGCAAGTCCGCGAGATCTACCGCGCCGTACGCAAGGGCGAGCGGCGCGCCGAACGCGCCAAGGCCGAGCTGGTGGAAGCCAACCTGCGCCTCGTGGTCTCGATCGCCAAGAAGTACACGAACCGCGGCCTGCAGTTCCTGGACCTGATTCAGGAGGGCAACATCGGCCTGATGAAGGCGGTCGACAAATTCGAGTACAAGCGCGGCTACAAGTTCAGCACGTACGGTACCTGGTGGATTCGCCAGGCCATCACTCGCGCCATCGCCGATCAGGCCCGCACCATCCGCATCCCGGTCCACATGATCGAGACCACCAACAAGCTGGTGCGGACCTCGCGTTACCTGGTGCAGGAGCTCGGGCGCGAGCCCACTCCGGACGAGATCGCGGAGAAGATGGAGCTCCCGCTGGATCAGGTGCGCAAGGTGCTGAAGATCGCGAAGGAGCCGCTCAGCCTCGAGACGCCGATCGGCGAGGAGGGCGACAGCCACCTCGGCGATTTCATCGAGGACAAGGGCGCGGTCAGCCCCGCGGACGCCGCCGTGAACATGAACCTCTCGGAGCAGACGCGGAAGGTGCTGAAGACGCTGACTCCCCGCGAGGAGAAGGTGCTCCGCATGCGCTTTGGCATCGGCGAGAAGAGCGACCACACCCTGGAAGAGGTGGGCCAGGACTTCGAGGTGACGCGCGAGCGCATCCGCCAGATCGAGGCCAAGGCGCTCCGTAAGCTGCAACATCCGAGCCGCTCCAAAGAGCTCAAGAGCTTCATGTGAGCGCGGGCCCCTCGCCTTTACAGAAGCTCATCAGCGAACGGCGCACCGTGCAGGACTACCGGCAGGGTTCCCTGCCGGAGGGCGCACTGACGCGGGCGCTGGAGGCCGCCACCTCGGCGCCCAACCACCGCATGACGGAGCCCTGGCGCTTCGTGCAGGTCGGGCCGCAGGGTCGGCAAGCTTTGTTCGAGATCGGCGCCGAGCTCAAGAGCACCCCTGGCGCTCCGCTGGCGGGGCCGGCGCGCGATCGACTCGCCGCCAAGATGCTGTTGCCCAGCGAGCTGCTGGTGCTCTGCCAGACCAGGGCGCAGGATCCGGAGGTCGCGAAGGAGGATTACGCAGCCGTCGCCTGCGCGGCCTACGCGGCCATGCTATCTCTCTGGAGCGAGGGAGTCGGCTCCAAGTGGAGCACGGGCCGCGTCACCACGGATGAGCGGACGTACGCTTGTCTGGGTGTGGATCCGACGCAGCAGGAGATCGTCGGCTTTCTGTGGGTGGGTCTGGATGCGCGCGCCGACGCGCCGAAGCCTCGGCGCCGGCGGTCGCTCGATCAGATCCTGCGCTCTATCCCCTGACTATCCCCTGACTGTCCCCTGACAGCTGGGAGCACCGACTGTGCGCTGCCGATCGAGTTAAATAATCGAGAATTCTCTCGGTCAGTTTGTGCAGCACCCTCAATAATGCGTGCATACTGCTCTGGTATGCACGCTGACGGCGGGGATGACCCGCACCCCGATGACTCGCGCTCCCCGAGCGCTCTCTGCGCGGAGGGCCCTTGGGCTGGCTGCGCGAGCTGATGAGCTCCGCCGAGCCCCCCGTGACGGGCTATGGCGAGCTGGCCCGGCGCACGCTGCAGCACCCGGATTGGCCGGAAGACACCCGTCCCCAGCCGCGCTCCCTGGCGGCCCTCTTCAGCAAGCTGGATCGGAACCAGGAGCTGGAGTGGCTCGCGGAGCGAGACGCGGTGCAGCGCGCGCTGGCGCTCACGCTCGGCTGCTCGCTGGATGCGGTGCGCGGTCCGCTCGAGGCCGTGCTGGAGACTCCCGAGACGCGCCGGCTCCGGCTCGAGGATCTGCCGTTTGCCCGTCCCTTCGACTTCCTGGAAGAGCAGCTGCCGCCGGGCATTCCGGAGCTGGCCACACGCCCGTCGGCCTGGAATCGCACCTGGTGGCTGGCAGCGTCGGGAAGCGGCAGGACCCTGACCGGCCGCTGGCTGGCGACGCGGGGGCTCGCGGTGCACGTGTGTGCGCGCACCTGGACGGAAGCCGCAACGAGGATCCCGGAAGCCGGCGCGACCTTCGTGGAGCTGGAGCGGGCCGATAGCCTGCCCAGCTTCGACGCGCGGCCGCTGCGCCCGGACGTGCTGATCGCAGCTCCCGCCCTGCCCCCGTCGCCGCCGGACGGCTCGAAGCGAGAGCCGTGGCGGGTGATCGAATCGCCCGCGCCCGAGCAGTTCCTGAGCCCGCTGCTGGAATGGGTGCAAGCCCGGCTGCCGGAAGACGGCGCGTTCGATGCCGCCGCCGCGCGCGACTGGCTGGAGGGGCCCCTGAACGAGGGCATGGTGCCGAGCCTGGGCGCGCTGCTCGGCGTGTGCGGATTGCTCGACGCGCAGGGCCTGCGCGCCTGCAAGGACAAGAGTCTGCTGGAGCTGGCCGCGGCTTTCGTGCACGAGCGGCTGGAGCAGGCGAGCGGCAAGGGCAGCGCGGAAGCGCAGTGGCTCAAGAACGCCGGCTTCAGCGTGCTCGTCCAGCTCGCGGAGGAGGTGCTGACCCGCGGCGAGCAGCCCTGGGAGGTGGCGCGCACGCAGGACGAGTGGATCGCGCTGGTCCCGGGCGACCTGCGCGACAAGGGGCCCGGCGCCTATCGCATCGTGCGAGCGCTGGCGGACGCGCGCCTGCTGCGCGCGCGCGGCGCCCAGGGAGGGCTGGCGATCGCGCCGTCGTTCCTGCGCCACGCCGCCTTGCGGCGCGCGCGCGAGCAACTGGTGCGCGAGGCATCCCCCTTCAGCTGGGGCGAGGCGTTGCTTCGCCCGCACGCCGCGGCCGGCATCCTGGAGGCGCTGGACCTGCGCCTGGCGGAGGACGACTTCATCCTGGCCGAGAGCCTGTTCGATCTCGAGCTCTCCTCGCAACCCGCGCTGGTCGCGGCAGCGGAGGCGGTGTTCGTCTGCCTGGGGCTGCAGGTGCTGGACGGCGCGAAGGTACCGCGCGACTACCTGACGCAGATCTGGAACGAGCAGCTCAGCTGGGTCGTCGATCTGGAGGGCGAGGCCGAGCTGCCCAAGCCGCGACTGTTGTGCTGGGAAGGCAGCTCGCGCGCCTCCATCCTCGCCGATCCGCTGGTCTGGAGCCTGGCCGCGCTGGCGATCTCCGAGCGGCTCGGCGCCGCTCACGGGGGTCGTCACGCGGTGCTGCGCCCCTGGGGGCAGGAGCTGACGCATCCCAAGCTGCTGCGCTTGCTGGACGCAATCCACGCCTGCTTGCTGCGCCCGGAGATCGCCTGCTTTGAATGGAGCGTGCGCGCGTTCGCCTTGATCGGCAGGCTGTACAACACGGCTCCGGGCAAGCACGAGGTGTCCAACGTGCACGCGCTGGCCAAGCCCGCGTTCGTGGTGCGCCAGTTCTTGAATGATCGGCAGACGGTGGCCGTGGAGCTGCTGGGCGCGCACGCGCTGGAGGCGCGCGCGCTGCGCCACGAAGGCGAGACGCGCGCCGTCGATTGGCCCCAGCTCGCGGAAGCGGCCTGGCGCGACTGGCGGCGCCGCGGTTGCCCGCCCGCGGCCGAGGGCTGGTTCGCTCCGAACAGCCCGTGCGCGGAGCTGCTCTGGCCCCACTTGCCACCGGATGTGCTGGATGCGGTCTGGTCGCGCTGGGGCGACGAATCCTGGCCCCTGCATCGCTGGGGTCCGGTGCAGTGGCTCGCCTTCGCCGAGCGCTGGCCGCGCCAGTACCCGCGCCATCCCGCCTCGCCGAACTGGGCGCTGGCCCTGGAGCGACTCGACGACGCCAGCCTGGAGCGCGTGCTCGGGGACAACCAGCTGTGGGGCGCCGGTGCTCCTTTGAGCCCGCGGCTCTCGGCGATCCTCTGGCGGCGCGCGCCGCGCGGCATGCTGGCGCAGCTGCTCGCGCGCATCGAAGCGCACGACGCGGACAGCGTCGGGCGCTGCCTGAGCGGGGCACCGTCCGAGGTCGACCCCGAGCTCTTGCCCGCCCTCTCGACCGCGCTCGCTCAGCGGACGGTGCGGCGGCAGGTGCTCGAGGAGACGCGCCGCTGGATCAGCCGTCGTGTGGAAACGCGCTCGCCACACTGGCGAGAAGCGTACGCCCTGTTCGCGACGCTGGAGGAGCGCGTGGCGCGCTCGGTGCGCGCGCGCGGCTCGTTGCCCGCCGCGCTGGCGGAGCCGCGCGACGGCAAACGCGACCCCCTGAACAAGGGCGCGTGAAACACTGCGGCGCGCCGATTCAAGCCGGCGCTGCCCATGGATCACTGCGATGTGACAGATCGCCGCGGTCGCTGAGCTGCAAACTTTCCGGCAATACTTCGCGCACTCGGATCGCGAAATGCCCGCTGGAAAGGCTGCGATTGGAAAAGAACGCGCGAGCTGCAAGCTCATCCGCTGGTCGCCGTGTAGGCAAGATCACACCATTGACAAGGCAGCACCGGACGCGGTTTCTATGGGCGGTATGCAGACGGCACGCATCCGCGCTGGGCTGTCGAGGGTCGCGCTGTCGTTCGGCGCTGTGCTGTCGTTCGGCGCTGTGCTGTCGCTCGCGGGTTGTGGCTCGGATGCCGCGCCGATGAAAGCGGCCTCGGCGGCGGACCTCGATCACGAAGGCGCCGACGGCGACTCCACGGTGCTCGCCAGCCACTCCCGGCGCAAGGCGGAGATTGCCTCGGAGCGCAGCGAGCGCAAGGCGCACGCGCGCGTGGTGGACGAGGTGAGCGCCGCCGAGGCGATGTTGCCCGAGGGCTGCGGGGACGGCGAGCAAGAGTGCCTGCCTCCGGACCAGTGGGTCGACAAGCTGTGCAGCGGCGTGCATCCCGAGCTGGCGTTGCACATGTTCCGGGGCGGCTCGCCCTGGAAGCGCCTGTACTCGCGCTCCACCGCCCCCGCCTTCAACGGCACGGGCGGTCCGTCGCTCTCCGATGAGCGAGTGCAGCGCGGTGAAGAGCTGATCGCTCTGCGCCGGAACAGCGACGCCAAGCGCTCGAACGCCGGTGAGATGAGCGTGGGCTTCACGGCGGGCTACGATCTGCTGCGCTGGAACGGCAGCTGCGTGACCCTGCACGACGGTGAGTTCAGCCGCAAGCCGCCTCGGCGCCGGGCAGCGCACGCGCGCGTGGACTGGCGCGCCCTCGGCGACCGCGTGCAGGACACCCTGCGTGAAGACGAGTTCGTCAGCCGCGCCCTGATCGCGCGCCGCAAGGAGTGCCGCGGCATCACGCTCGGCAGCGTCACGCGCAAGTGCGTCGAGCAAGAGAAGTCCCTGGTCAAGGCCGTGGTGGACTACGTGCGCGCCGGCGGCGAGCTGCCCGAGCCCAGCGAGAGCCTGTAGCAGCGGGCCCGCGGCACACGATCGTACAGATTGCTTGGGGCCGGCCCTCAGGCGCACGGCTCCCAACGACACCTCGGGGCGCTTCACGGCCGTATTCGCTGCGCGGACACCGCACGCAGCTACTCCCCTGCTAGCGGCAGTCCCTCTTTTGTCGAGGCGTCATGTTCCATGTGGAACTTCACTTCGCGCAAAAAAGAGCCCCTCGCGCTGCCAGGTTTGGTCGAATGTTGTCAGGTACCGTCTCGCTCGGGTGCGCGCGGATCCGGGCTGCCGTCGGTGGGCAGTCCTGATGTGCACAGGGACGTGAGGGACCGAGCCCTGATCCTCGATCTCCGTTCCGCGTCGGCACGTTTGCACGAGTTCTGCACGGAGCTTCCTGGGCTTCTCCACGGGAGCCGCCGATCGCGCCCGCTAGACTTTGTGTCGAGTCTCTTCACACGGAGTTGCAGATGGCAGGCGCAGTGCGGATCGGCATGATTTTCTCGGTGTTTGTGCTGGCCAGCATCGGCTGGTTGATCTTGGCCGGAGTGACCGAGCATCGCTCCAGCGAGCAGAGCGCCGTGCTCGACGAGCGCGTGGGCGGGCTCTGGGGAAACGCGCAGACGCAGACGCCCCCGCTGCTCAGCGCGCAGTGGACCAGCAACGAGCAGGTTCGCAGCACGGAGCAGCAGAACGGCAAGCAGGTGGAGGTGGTCCGGATCGAGCCCGTGCCCCACTCCGAGCCGGTGAGTCTCGACGCGACGAACGTGGACGTAGAGCTGCGCTCCGATCTGCGGCGCAAAGGCCTGCTCTGGTTCTCGCTGTACGACGTAAAGTTCCGCGGCGTGTGGCGTTACAAGCACCGCCTGGACTTTGCGACGCAGCTCGCGGTCGAGTTCCGCTTTCCAGATGCCGCGGGCGTCTATGATGAGTTCAGCTTCGTCGTCGATGGCAAGGAGTTCGCTGCCACCACGACCGTGGACAAGGGCGCGGTGCGCGCGCTGGTACCGGTCCATCCGGGCCAGGAGCTGCAGATCGCGGTTGCCTATCAGAGCCGCGGGCGCGATCGCTGGGCGTATGCTCCGGCGGACGGCGTGGCGGTGCTCCAGGACTTTGTGCTGAACCTGCGCACGGACTTTCCGGATATCGACTTTCCCGCGCAGTCGCTCTCGCCCTCGGAGCGCACGCGCTCCGGCACCGACCATGAGCTGGTCTGGCGCTTTGCGCATCTGGTCACGGGTCAGTCGATCGGCATGGTCACCCCGCAGCGGCTGCAGCCGGGGCAGCTCGCGGGCGAGCTGGCGCTCTCCGCGCCCATTTCGCTCGGCTTCTTCTTCGCGGTGATCTTCTTGCTGGCCACGTTGCGCCAGATCGAGCTTCACCCGCTGAACTATCTGCTGCTGGCCGGGGCCTTTTTCGCCTTTCACCTGCTGTTCGCCTACACCGCGGATCGGCTGCCGGTGGGGGCCGCCTTCGCGCTGGCGAGCGGCGTGAGCATCGTGCTCGTGGTCAGCTACCTGCGGCTCGTCGTCTCGAACCGTTTCGCGTTCGTGGAGGCTGCCCTCGCCCAGCTCGTGTATCTGGTCGGCTTCTCGCTGGCGCACTTCTGGCAGGGCTTGACCGGCTTGACGGTGACGGTGCTCGCCGTATTGACGCTGGCCATGGTGATGCAGCTCACCGGGCGGCTGCGCTGGAGCGAAGTGCTAAACGGTCGCGCGCTCGCGCGGTGAGCTCGTAGGAGCGCAAGCGGGCGGCGTGGTCGTAGATCATCGAGGTCACGATCAGCTCGTCCGCTCCGGTGCGCTTCACCAGCTCCTCCAGGCCATGGCACACCGTCTCCAGCGAACCCACCACGCGACAGGACAGCGTCTGGTCCAGCAGCTGGCGCTCGGCGGGATCGAGCGTGTCGCGAAAGCCAGGGCGCGGGCGAGGCAGCGGGCTCGGGCGCCCTCGCCGCAGGTTGATGAAGGCCTGCTCGATCGATGAAAAGCACTCCAGAGCGGCCGCGTCCGTGTCCGCCGCGCAGACCTGCACCCCCAGCATCAGGTAGGGCTCGGACAGCTGTTCCGAGGGTTTGAAGCGCTCGCGGTAGAGCGAGCTGGCCTCGCGCAGCAACGCCGGCGCGAAGTGCGAGGCAAACGCAAAGGGCAGCCCGAGGGTGCCCGCGAGCTCCGCGCCAAACAGGCTCGAGCCGAGGATCCAGATCGGCACGCGCAGCCCGCTTCCGGGGACGGCATGCACGCGCTGACCCGGCTGCGGCGGAGCGAAGTAGCGCATCAACTCCAGCACGTCGTTGGGGAACTGATCCACGTTGCCGTCTAGCGTGCGGCGCAGCGCGCGCATGGTCAGGGGATCCGTGCCCGGAGCGCGGCCGAGGCCGAGATCGATGCGCCCTGGATACAGGGACTCGAGCGTGCCGAACTGCTCGGCGATCACCAGCGGCGCATGGTTCGGGAGCATGATGCCGCCGGCGCCCACGCGCAGCGTGCTGGTGGCCGCCGCCACGTGCGAGATCAGGAGCGCGGTCGCCGCGCTCGCGACCCCCGGCATGTTGTGGTGCTCCGCCAGCCAGTAGCGCCGGTAGCCCCAGCGCTCGGCGTGCTGCGCCAGCTCACGGCTGTTGCGGAACGACTCCGCCGCGTCGCCGCCTTCGACGATCGGCGAAAGATCCAGGACAGATAAAGGAGGGATCATTCGGCGGGGATCATTCGGCGGGGATCAACATCCGTCGGGACCACAGGCGGCGCCTTCCGCGAACTCCTCGGGTTTGTGCGCGAGCTCCTGCTGTGTTTGTTGCAGCGCGCGCAACAGCAGCTCCACCGGCTGGGCTCCCGACACCGCGTAACGCCCGCCCAGCACGAAGAAGGGCACGCCCTGAATGCCGATCTCGCGGGCTTGCGCCTCGTCGGCCCGCACCTCGCGCGCGAAGGAGTCGCTGGAGAGCGCCGCGCGCACCTGCTCCTCGTCGAGCCCGATCTCGCTGGCCAGGCGCACCAGCACCTCCGGCTCTCCGATCGCCTCGCCTTCGCACAGGTAGCCGCGCAGGAAGCGCTCCTTCATCTCGTCCTGACGACCCTGCGCGGCAGCCAGGTGCACGACGCGGTGCGCGTCAAAGGTGTTGCCCGGTTGAATGCGCTGAAAGTCCATCGGGATGCCGTCGGCTCGCGCCAGGTCCGTCAGGTGCTGGATGCGCGCCTCGGCCTCGCGCACCGTCATCCCGTACTTCTTCGCCAGCCGGTCAGCGTAGTTTCCACCGGCTTCGCTGCGCCGGGGTGCGCCCGGGTTGAGCTCGAACGAATGCCAGCGCACGTGCACGCTGTCCCGTTCCGGAAATTGCTTCAGCGCGGCCTCCAGCCGGCGCTTGCCCACGTAGCACCAGGGGCAGGCGATGTCCGACCAGACGTCCACATGTAGATGAGCCATGGACCGCAACATAGGTCGCCCGCGCGCCGCGCGCGAGCCCTGCTCGAGTGCTCAAGGTTCCCAGCCGAAATCCAGGCTCCAGGTTTCCCCGGGACCGTACTGGCCGGAGGTCACGAAGTCGTGCGGCAGGAACAGCTCGATCAGCACGCCGCCGCCGGTGTCCTGCTGTTGCCGGCCGCCGCCGCTGGCAAAAATACCCTCCACGTACACCCCGCGGATTACCCCGGCGAGGAAGCGCGGCACCAGCGAGTCGAGCTCGAAGCCGGCGCGCACGCGCGAGGCGCTGCTCTCACTGCCCGGCTCGACCAGCAGGATCGGCATCATCTCCCCCAGCTCGCTGCGCGCGGACAGCGCCAGCAATCCGCTGCTCAACCCGCTGACGAAGGAGCGCGCTTGATCCTTGGCGCTGCCGCTGCTGGCGCCGCTCACGAACAGCGCCTGCGCTGCCTCCACGGCCCCCGCCCGCTGCCCGTTGACCTGGAACTCCAGCACCGGCGCGTGCGCGCGGCCGCTGATCCTCACCGTCACCACGTCGCTCCCGCCGCGGCTGCGCGCCTGCGCGGTGATGTCGAGCACCGGATCGGGCGGATCGCCGCCGACGAACTCGAGGGTGTTACGGCCCTGCAGCTCGAACACCTTGCCCAGCAGCTGCAGGTAGCCGCGCTGCAGCGTGACCGGTCCACGGACGCGCAGCTGACCTTGGTTGCTGCTGGCCTCGAGCTGGGCAGAGAGCTTGACGGCGAAGTCCTCGCGGCGAACCCAGAACGAGTCGCGCGCCTCGATCGACAGCGTGAGCGGCAACGCCGGCTTTGGCTCCACGTCGCGGCCCGCGGCCGCGCGCGGCTGGCGCGGGTCGACCACGTCCGGATGCGGCTCGAGGCTGATGCCCTGGCGCAGGTTTTCACTGCGCAGCCAGAGCGAGGCGTCCCGCAGCTGGACTCCGACGCGCGCTCCCTGCGCATCCAGGGCCGCGCGCACGCGCAGCGAAGCGTCCAGCGTGCCCGCGACCCGGCCCTGCTGGCGCAGCGGGAACTTGTTGGCGACGAGCGACAGGGCTGCCTCCGCGGCCTGTGCCGCGGGCTGCAGGTCGATCCGACCGTCGAGCTGCAGCCGGCCATCCCCGTCACGCGCCCGGAGCCGCTCGATCTCGATGCCCCGCTGGTCGAACACGACGCGGCCGTTGATGTCGGCGAGTGGCTGCGCGAGCGAGGTCTGCGTGAAGCCCACTCTCTCCGGGGCCAGGTAGCCGCTCAGCTGCGGCGCGGCGCGCGTGCCGCCGAGCGCAATCCACCCGCTGAGCGTGCCCGTGGCGCGGCTGATCGCGCCTTGCGCGGGCACCAGGGCCCCGACGGGCAGGCGATCCAGGAGCAACTCGGCCGACAGCGGCTGCTCGCGGGGCAGACCCAGGCTGCCGGCGCGCAGCTCCAGCGGGATGCGCGCCGTCAACGTGGAACGCGTCGCGCCGTGACGCAGCGCCAGGTCCACGCGCGCCTCGGGCACGCGCAGTCTCCCGTGGAGCGTCGCGTCGATGAACTCCAGCCCATTCAGGCTGAGCTGCTGCGCTCGCAGCGAGAAATCCAGCTGCGGCGTCGGCTCCAGCAGCGCACGCGCCTGAGCGCTGCCGCTGAGCCGTCCGCGCACGCGGTTGCACACCAGCGGTAGCGTGGCCAAATCCAGCTCCTTCAGCGCCAGATCGAGCTCGAGCCCGGCCAGATGGGCCGGGCCGCTGCGCGCCAGCAGCGCGCGCAGCTCGAGCCCGGCGCGCGCCGTGACCGACGCCAGCTGTTGCGTGCGGCGCGAGAGATCGAGCTCGCCCTGCAGCTTGCCGCCGTCGAGCCGCGCCAGCACGGCCAGCTCCGCCTCCAGGCTGCGGCAGTCCGCGCTCGCGGCCCCGGGCGGATGGCGCAGCTGCAGCTGCAGCTCGGCCTGCGGCTCCTCCAGCGGCCGGTGTGCAGCGCTCAGGCGCGCGGCGAGCTCCAGGCTCGCCGCGTCTGCGGGCAGCGCGCTCTGCAGCGGAAGCTCGGCGAGCCGGCGCTCGTGGAGCTCGAGCTGCGTCTCCCAGGCGGCGCGCTGCAGGAGCTGCGCGGCGTCGCGCAGCAGCGCTGCGCTGCTGGCCTCGGGATGCGCCAGGTGCGCGCGCCCCTCGAGCCAAGGCCCGTCTCGATCGGAGAGCGTCAGATCGGCGTGGGCCTCACCCTGCGCGTAGCGGAGCTGCAGCGCCACGCCGGCGTCGCGGCCCGGCCCGAGCTGACGCAGCTGGGCGCGCAGCTCGCTCTCCAGCCGCGGCTCGCGCGCTGGCCCGCTCAGCTGCACGCGCAGCGAGCCCGCGCCGTCGACGGGCAGCGGCTGGCCGAGCCAGGCGCTCAGATCCCTGGTCTCGAGGTGCTCGAGCTCGGCCTGGGCCTGCAGCTGCGCTCCCCGCAGCCGCTGCTCCCAGCTGGCGCGGGGCGACGCGGTAAACGCCGTCTGGGCGCGCAGGCTCAGCACGCTGCCAGCGGCGCTCTCCACGCTCGCTTCCACGCGAGCGCTACCGCGGGGCGCGGCGAGCTCGGCGTCGGCCGCGAGCGACAGCGCGGGCCCTTCACGGTAGCGCAGCTCGCGTCCGCGCAGCGCCAACGTGACGAGCGGTGCCTCGAGCGAACCGCGCGCCGTGACGTGCACATCAGCAGTTCCGGCCAGGGCCGGCTGCAGCGCGAATGCGCTGCTCAGCCGCCCGAGCTCGATCCCGCCCGCGTCCAGCACCAGGCCCTCGACCTGGCCCGCGCCGTAACGCCCGGAGAGCGCGACCTGCTGTCCGAAGGCACGCACCCGCGCGCCGCGTACTTCGATCGACGAATCCGAGGCGATGCGCGCGCGCTCGACCGACAGCTGCAACGGCTCGCCCTGCAGCTGCCCGGCCGCGGAGAGCTCGGCCACCAGCGCGCCGCCGCTGCGGCGCGCGTCCAGCCGCAACGTCGCGTCATCGAGCCGCACGGAGCCAGAGCGCAGCTCCGTCGCGCGCACGGTCGTGCGCACACGGGGCGCGAGCAGGTCGCCCTGCGCTTCGACCTCGGCGTGCAGCGAGCCCAGCGAGGCCGATGCCAGCGCCACGGCGCGCAAGTCCAGCGTGGCTCGCGCGCTCAGCTGCTGCTGGCGCAGCGCGAGGTCGCCGCGCAGCTCGAGCCCGCCGCGCGCGGGTGGCACCCCGGGCCAGCGCGGCAGCAGCTCCAGCCGCGGCAGCGAGAGCTGGAGCCGGGCCTGAGCATCGCCCGCGAACGAGAGCTCCCCCGTGACGTCGAGCCGCCCCTCGTAACCCCTGAGCTCGAGCGACAGCTCGCGTAGCCGCTGATCGGACCAGCGCGCGGACGCGGAGAGCTCCGGCAACGCGAGGGCGTCGAGGCGGCCCGCGCTGAACTGCAGCCGCACCGGGATATCGGCCGTGTCGATGCGGTCTGCCGCGAGCTCCAGTATCCCGTCGAGGCTCCCCGCCGGCAACGCCGGATCCAGCTGGCGCAGCGCGAGCTTCCGAGCGGAGACGCGCAGCTCGGCGTTCCGATCGGCGCTCAGCGCTGCGTTTCCTGACAGCTCCCCCGCCCCGGAATGGATCGCGAATTGGGCGCGCGGCTCGCGCGCGCTGCCCGAGAGCGCCAGCTCCAGATCCAGGGGCTGGCGCAGCGCGGCTCCCCACTCGCTGCGGCCGAGCGCGGCGAGGGTCGCGGCCTCCAGGCGCTCGAGCTGCAGCTGACCTCGCAGCGGCGCGTCCTGGAAGGCCGGATCGCCCGGCAGCGCGGCGCGAGCATCCAGGCGCAGCCGCGTCTCCAGGATGCGCGCAGCGAGCTGCAGCGAGCTGGGCTCGCCCGCGCTCACGTAGCGACCGGCAGCGGAATCGATGCTGCCGATCGCGCGCTCGTCGCGCAACAGCTCAGCGGAGAGACGGGTGAGCCTGGCTTCCCGCACCTCGTGCTGCCAGTAGCTGGCGCGCAGCGCGAGACGGCGCACGCCCGCGACCCCGAAGCCCGGGAGCTCGGCGGACAGCGCCAGATCGTCGACGGCGATGGCGTGCACGCGCAGCTCCAGCGGTTGGCCGGGAGCCTGCTCGGGCTCGGCCTCGGCCCTGGGGGAGCGCAGCGCGAACGCCGCGAGCACGCCGCGGCGCTGCGAGAGATCCGCCAGCTCCACCCGGCCCTCGCTCAGTTCCACGCGCTCGACCACGATCTCTCCGCCGAGCAGCGCCGCCGGGCTCCAGTCGAGCTCCAGCCGCGACAGCGCGAGCACCTGAGCCCCGGCGGGATCGCGCACGCTCAGGCGGCGCAAGCCGACGCCGCCCAGCCCCAGACGCGAGAGCTCGCCGACCGTGACCTGGCCCTGGAACAGTGGCTCGAGCTGCGCCAGCAGCACCAGCCGCACGCCTTCACGCCCCCAGGGCGTGTGGCAAGCCGCCAGGTACGCTCCCCACACCACGAGCAGCAGCGCCGCGCACAGCCCGGCGACGACGCGGAGCAGACGCAGCAGCAGGCGCTTCAAAACGCCTCTCCCAGGGTGATGTGCAGCGCGCCGGGCTGCCCGAACAGAGTGCCCTTCGCGGCCTCGTCGTTGGCCGAGCCGAGGCGAAACCCGAAGTCGCCGCGGATGGTTCCGATCGGCGTGAGGTAGCGCGCGCCGAAGCCCAGCGAGGGGTTGGTCTCGTAAAAACGAAATGCCGGTTCGGCGTTGACGTCTCCCATGTCGTAGAAGAGCGCAAGCCCCAGCTGATTGCCGAGCCTCAGGCGCAGCTCCAGCGAGGACTCCCAGCGGCGCACGCCCCCGTCCTCGCCAGCGCCCAGCTGGCCCGCGACGAAGCCGCGGTTGCTCTGCGCTCCGCCCCCGCGCAGCCGGTAGGCGTTGGGACCGCGCGCGCGGCTCTCGGGATCGAGATCGGGCCGTGCATCTGTGACGATCAGGGCCGCCAAGGCGAAGCGCAGCGCCAGCGTCATCTGAAAGGGCAGAGGCAGAAATCCGCGCGCGTCCGGTGCGAGCTCGAAGCTGGTCCAGTCCGAGAGCGGCATGCGCACGGACTCGGTCGCGCGCAGCCCGAACCAGGCGCCTTGCCGCGGCCACACCTCGTCGTCGCGCAGGTCGAGCCGCAGGTCCTGCTCCAGAAAGCTGTACACGTAGCTGTCGGGCGCCGGCTCGTTGTCATTGGTCAGCTGATCGGCGCCCACCAGATAGCGATCGTGCTCCACGGCGAGGCGCGTCCACAAGGCGCGCCGCAGGAACGAGCGTTCGAGGCCGAGGCTGAGCGCAATATCCCAGCGCAGGAAGCCCTCGAAGGCATCCGGTCCGTAGTCGAACAGCCCGTCGACCGTGAGCAGCGTGCGCGCCTCGATCACGCCGGGCTGGGTCAGGCGCGCTCGGAGCACGTTGCCCAGCTGCTGGTCGCGCAACTGCGGAAACGGCGCGCCGAAGATCAAGCGCGGCTGGTCCTCGAGGCGCAGCTTGCCCAGGCTGCCCAGCAGGTGCCGGCGCTCGTAGCGCGCCAGCAAGTGCGTATCCCACTGGGGCACGGACTCGACGGACTCGCCCTGCGTGCGCTGCACGGCGCCGCTCGTCACGCCCACGCCGACGCGAAAGCTGTTCGGCTCCAGCGGCTTCACCGTGATGCGCAGACGTGCCTCGCGAGCCGCAGGGTCGAGCTCGCGGTCCACCTCGACGGAAGAGAACGCACCCAGCGCGTAGACCTCGCGCTGGACCTCCGCCAGCGCGCTCTGCCGGTAGGGCCGGCCACGCTCGATCGCCGCGGCGGCTGCGATCGGAGACTTCGGCAAGCTCCCCTGCCCTGTGACGCTGACCTCGCTAAAGCGATAGGCAGGCCCGAGCTTCACCCGATAGCTCGCGTGGGCGAGCTTGCTCTCATGGTCGAGCCGCACCTGGCCCTCCACCTGCGCCTCGGCATACGACTCCTCCGCGAGGTGCTCGAGCAGCCGCTGCTTGCCCCGATCGTAGTCCAGCTCATCGAAGCGCGCGCCCGGTTGGAGCAGCGCATCGTCGAGCACCCGGCGCCGCACCCGCGCGGGCAGCGCCTCCAGCCCCGACACCTCGACCCGACCCACGCGCAGCGGTTGCCCCTCCTCGACCACTATCTCGATCCGCACCGTGCACGCCTCGTAATTCGGATCGCAGCCGCCCGCGGGCGCGGCAGGGTCGGCCGCCTGCGGGGGATCGTAGCGCACCTCCACCACCCGAGCGTCGTAGAAGCCGCGCGCACGATAGAAGCGCTCGATGCGCCGCCGATCGACCTCCAGCACGGCGACGTTCAGCGTCGTCCACTCGGTCCAGGGCCAGCGCCACAGCTCGAGCCGCGGCGGCGAGCTATCGAACGGCGGCGCTTGGCAACCGGCGCTGCTGACCCCAAGCACGATGCCGAAGCGATCGCGCTCCATCGTCAGCAAGCAGCGCTGGATCGCCTGCTCCGAGAGCTGTCGCGCTCCCTCGATCGCGATCGCGTCGACACCGTACTGACCGCGAGGAATGCTGGCGCAGGAGAGCGCGAGGGCGCAGAGCAGCGTGCGCGCCGCCGAGCGCGCTGAAGCGGGATTGAGCCGCCGCCACATCTGACCTGTCCTGGGCGTCATGGCAGCGGCGCCTCATTCGCTCAGGCTTCCGGCGCCTCGGTTTCGGGCCAGAGCCTCGGAAACAAGAAATGCAGGCTGGCGAGCGGAATCCCAAACCGCACTGGAGAGCGCGGACTGCTACCCAGCGACCCGGGATGCGCGTCGGAACGCACGGAAGCGCGGCTGGACACTGGGATGGACAGTTTCGTGGACGCGTCTCGGAGAGCCCGGCCAATAAGCTGGCTGCTGGCGCGGCGGTCTCGCGAAGCGGCCACCGCGCCCCTCGAGCAGCCTCAGATGTGGATGGCTCCGCCGCCCACCGCGAGCGCCGCTTCCTTCACGGCTTCCGCCAGCGAAGGGTGGGCGTGCGAGGCGCGCGCGATGTCTTCCGCGCTGGCACCGAAGGCCATGGCCACTGCGGCCTCGGCGATCAGGTCGCCCGCGGCGGCGCCCACGATGTGCACGCCGAGCACGCGGTCCGTCTTGGCGTCGGCGAGAATCTTCACGCGCCCCTCGGTGCTGCCGATCGCCTTGGCGCGACCGTTGGCGCTGAAGGGGAACGAGCCCTTCTTGTACTCGATCTTGGCTTCCTTCAGCTGCTCTTCGCTCTTGCCCACCGAGGCGATCTCGGGGTGCGTATAGACCACACTGGGGATCGAGTCGTAGTCGACGTGGCCGTAGCCGGTGGCGATGTACTCGGCGCAGGCGATGCCCTCTTCTTCAGCCTTGTGGGCCAGCATCGCGCCGCGGATCACGTCGCCGATGGCGTAGATGCCGGGCACGTTGGTCTGGAAGTGATCGTCCACGATCACGTCCCCACGCTTGCCCTTGGCGACCCCCACCGCCTCCAGGCCGAGACCGTCCGTGTACGGCACGCGACCGACCGAGAGCAGCACGCGATCGCAGTCGATCGAGTCGCTGCCTTCGATCTCGACCTTGCAGCCGTTGCCCTTGCGGGTTGCCGACTTGACGCGCGCGCCGAGCTTGAACTGCAGCCCCTGCTTCTCCAGGATCTTCTTGGACAGCGCGGCGAGTTCGTGATCCATGCTCGGCAAGATGCGGTCGAAGTACTCGACCACCGTGACCTTCGCGCCCAGACGCTGCCACACCGAGCCGAGCTCCAACCCGATCACGCCCGCGCCGATCACCACCAGATGCTTGGGCACCTCGGGATAGGAGAGCGCCTCGGTGCTGGTGCCGATACGATCGCCGTCCAGCTCGACGCCAGGCAGGCGCGCCACCGTGCTGCCGGTGGCGATCATGATGTTCTTGGTCGACAGCTCCTGGGTGCCGCCCGCCGTCAGGTCCACCACGACGCGGCCCGGGGCCACGATCTTGCCCTTGCCATTGACGCGCGTGACCTTGTTCTTGTTGAACAGAAACGCGACGCCGCCGGTGAGCTGCCCCACCACGTCGTCCTTCTTCTTCATCATGCCGCCCAGGTTCAGCCCGACCTTGGCGACGTCGATACCGAACTGACCCAGCTCATGCTGGGTCTTGTGATACAGGTGGCTCGCCTCGAGCAGGGCCTTGCTCGGGATGCACCCGACGCGCAGGCAGGTTCCGCCCAGGGCGGGTTCGTACTCCACGCAGGCCGTCTTCAGTCCGAGCTGCGCGGCACGGATCGCCGCCACATAGCCACCGGGTCCGGACCCGATGACCACCAGATCAAATTGCTCCTGAGGCTTATCAGCGCTAGCCATCCTAGATTCCCTTCGAGCCAACCGGGGGTGCGGGCTGTCCCCGCAGGATCAGACTTCGATCAGCATGCGCGTGGGCTCCTCGATCGCTTCTTTGATGCGCTTCAGGAACCCGACTGCCTCTCGGCCGTCCACGATCCGGTGATCGTAGGTCAGCGCGATGTACATCATGGGACGCGCCACGATTTGCCCTTTGACCACCACCGGGCGCTCGTTGATGCCGTGCAGGCCCAGGATGCCGCTCTGCGGCGGGTTGATGATGGGCGTCGAGAGCAGCGACCCATAAATACCGCCGTTGGTGATGGTGAACGTGCCGCCCTGCAGCTCCTCCAGCTTGAGCGAGCCGTCCTTTGCGCGCGCAGCGAGCGCGGCGATCGTCAGCTCCACCTCGGCGAAGCCCATCCGCTCCACGTTGCGCAGCACCGGCACGACCAGGCCCTTGCCGCCGCCCACCGCGACACCGATGTCGAAGTAGTTGTGATAGACGATGTCGGTCCCGCGCACTTCGGCGTTCACCGCGGGGTACTGCTTCAGCGCGTCCACCGCGGCCTTGACGAAGAACGACATGAAGCCGAGCTTGATCGAGTACTTCTTGGTGAAGGCGTCCTGGTACTCCTCGCGCAGCTGCTTGACCGCGCTCATGTCCACCTCGTTGAAGGTGGTGAGCAGCGCGGCGGTCTGCTGAGCCTCGACCAGACGCTCGGCGATACGCCGGCGCAGCGAGGTCATCGGCACGACCTCTTCCTGGCGCGAACCGGCGGGGGCTTCCTGGCGCGCCAGAGCCACGTTCGGCACCGGCGGCGGCTTGAGCTCCCTGGCCTTGGGCTCGCGCAGATCCGGCTTCGCCTCCGCGGGGGTGCGCGCCGCAGCGTCCTGCCGGCCCTCGACGTGACGCTGCACGTCTTCCTTCAGGGTGCGACCGCCAGGTCCGCTCGGCTGGACCTCGTTCGCCTCCAGGCCGGCGGCGTGCAGCGCGCGCTGCGCGGAGGGCATCACCCGCGGCGCCGAAGCCGGAGGGATGGTCGCGGGCGGTGCCTCGGAGCCGACGGAGCGGTCGAAGACCGGGTCCAGCGGCGCCGGGCGCGATGGCGAGCTGCTCTGGGCAGCGCCGCCCTGACTCCCTTGGGCAGCTAGAGTCGCTTGGGCAGCAGCACCCTCTTCCATGTAGCCAACGATGTCGCCGACTCGCGCCGAGTCGCCCTTCTTGACCAGAATCTTCGAGATCGTCCCGTTCACCGGGGCCGGAAGCTCGACGGTGACCTTATCGGTCTCGAGCATCACGACGATATCGTCCTGCTTGACAGGATCGCCGACGCTCTTCAGCCACTCGCCGATCTCTACCTCGGTCACTGATTCGCCCACGGAGGGCACCTTCAACTCTACGGGCACGTTAGCCTCTCCTTCGGATCACGGTGCTGGCGCATGTACAGCCACCGCGCATTGCGAGCAAGACTGACCCCTCTGGAATCGCGCAGCCCGGATCACAGCGGAGCGAACGCTCGCGCGATGAGCTCCTGCTGCTCCAGCCGGTGCGCGCTCGCCGAGCCCGTCGCGGGGCTCGCCGATTCCTCGCGCGAGGCGCAAGCCAGGGGATGGCGCCCGAACAGGCGTTCCCCGAAGCGCAGCCGCAGGAAGGGCCAGGCACCCATGTTTTCGGGCTCGTCCTGCACCCACAGGATGCGGGTCCCCGCCGAGTACGATTCCAGGATCGAGCTCAGCGCCTGCTTCGGGAAAGGATAGAGCTGTTCCAAACGAATGATGGCCACGTCCTTGCGACCCTGTTCCCGGCGCTGGGCGAGCAGCTCGTAATATATCTTGCCGCTGCAGAGCAAGATGCGCTGCACCTCGGGGCCCACGATCCCTTCCGGGTCGGGCAGTACCCGGTGGAAGCGCCCCCTCGCCAGCTCGTCCATCGAGCTGGTGGCGTCCGGATGACGCAGCAGGCTCTTGGGCGTGAACAGCACCAGCGGCTTGCGCCACGGGCGCAGCACCTGGCGACGCAGCAGGTGGAAATACTGAGCCGGCGTCGTGAGCTGGGCGATCTGGATGTTGTCTTCGGCAGCCAGCATCAAGAAGCGCTCGAGCCGCGCGCTGGAGTGCTCCGGGCCCTGCCCTTCGAAACCGTGCGGCAACAATAGGACCAGGCCGCTCAGGCGCTTCCACTTGTCCTCGGCGCTGACCAGGAACTGATCGATGATCACCTGCGCGCAGTTGACGAAGTCACCAAACTGCGCCTCCCACATCACGAGGCCCTCGGGGCAGTCCAGGCTATAGCCCCACTCGAAGCTCATCACCCCCTGTTCGCTCAGCGGGCTGTTGTAGATCTGCACGCGGGGCTGCCCGTCCTGGGCCAGATGCGCCAGCGGGGTGTACGTGCGTCCGTCGCGCACGTCGTGCAGCACGGCGTGCCGGTGAGCGAACGTACCACGAGCCACGTCCTGGCCCGTGATGCGCACGGGGACGCCCTGGTTCAGGAGCGAGGCGAAGGCGGCGGCTTCGGCAGCGCCCCAGTCGAGCGGACGCTCGCCGCGAGCCATCTCGGCGCGCCGCTCGATCACACCCAGCACCTTGGGGTTGGCCTGAAAATCCTCGGGCAGCCGCGTCTGCCGCAGCAGCAGATCGCGCAGCAGCGCCGGCTCCACCGAGGTGTCCACGTCCTCCACCTCGGACTCGGGACCGCCCACGTAGCCCTTCCAGTAGCCGCCGAGCCAGTCGGTGCGGCGCTGGAAGTCCTTGGAGCGAGCCTCCGAGAGCTCCTGCTCGAGGTGCTCGCGCCGGCGCACGGCGATCTTGTCCGCGTCCTCGCGCGTGATGTCGCCGAGACGGGTCAGGTGATCGAGGTAGCCGTCGCGCACGCTGGGGCGCTTTGCGATCGCGCGGTACAGCACCGGCTGCGTGAAGGACGGCTCATCGCCCTCGTTGTGACCGTGGCGGCGGTAGCCATACATGTCGATCACCACGTCACGCCCGAACGTGGAGCGGAAATCCAGCGCCAGGGTCACCGCTTGCGCCACCGCCTCCGGATCCTCGCCGTTCACGTGGAAGATCGGGATCTGCAGCATCTTGGCGATGTCCGTGCAGTAGGTCGTGGAACGGGATTCGAACGCCGGCGTGGTGAAGCCGATCTGGTTGTTGACCACCACGTGCACCGTGCCGCCCGTCTCGTAGGCGGCGAGGCCGCTCAGGTTCAGGCACTCCTGCACGATGCCTTCACCGATGAAGGCCGCGTCGCCGTGGATGACCAGGCCCATCTTCCTGACGCGCTTCTCGTCGCCCGCGCGATCCTGCTTGGCGCGCACGCGGCCGAGCACGACGCCGTTCACGAACTCGAGGTGGCTCGGGTTGAAGCACAGCGAGAGATGCACCTTCTTGCCGTGCAAGGTCGTGAAGTCGTAGCTGCGGCCCAGGTGGTACTTCACGTCGCCGCGGCCCCGGTACAGCTCGGGATCGACGTCATCGAACTCGCGGAAGATCTCGCGCGGGCTCTTGCCCATCAGGTTGGCGAGCACGTTCAGGCGCCCGCGGTGAGCCATGCCGAGTGTGACCTCGTCGACGCCGTGCTCGGCGGCACGGTCGATGGCCAGATGCAGCAGCGGCAGCAGGCTCTCGGAGCCTTCCAGCGAGAAGCTCTTGGCGCGCACGTACTTGCGCTGGATGAATTCCTCCAGCATCACCGCGTCGGTCAGCAGCGTCAGGATGTAACGCTGCGTGTGGGCGTCGAGCTCCAGCCGGTTCTCGGAGCCTTCCATCCGCTCCTGCAGCCAGTTCTTCGCTGCCGGATCGTGGATGTGCATGAACTCCACGCCGATCGAACGGCAGTAGGTGTTGCGCAGGCGCTCCAGGATGTCATTCAGAGTCAGCCGCTGCGTGCCCGTGATGGTGCGGCTCGAGAATACGCGGTCCATGTCGGCCGGGCCCAATCCGTAGTATTCCGGATCCAGCTCCTCATAGTGAGGCCGGGGCAGACCCAGCGGGTCGACCTTCGCGATCATGTGACCGCGCACGCGGTAGGCGCGCACCAGTTGATCGACCCGATCCTGCAGCGCGACCAGGACGTCCGACGCGCCTTCGGGCGCGAGCGCCCGGGCGCTGCCGGACAGGGCGGGAACCGGCGCGGACAGCGGAACCGGCGCGCTGCCCGGCGGCGTCGCCAGCGGCGCGCGCGCGTAAGACTGGGGCGCGCCGTTTTCCAGCGCGCCGTTGGCGTAAGCGCCGTTACCGTTGCTCGCGCTCTTGGCCCGCGCGGCCGCGCCGTTCGCGTGCACGCCATTTGCCACGCCATTCGCTACACCACTGCCGACACCGGGCGCACGCGGCACGGAGACATGGATCGAAGCCGAGCCGCTGGGATCGAACAGCGAGCGCGCCGCGAAGGACGGGCCCAGCCGCACGCTGCCGTTGGTGGCCGGATGCTCGCGCTCGAAGTAGCGACGGAAATCTTCCGGGACCGAGTTCGGATCCTCGAGGAAGCGGCTGTAGAGTAACTCGACGAAGGCCAGGTTGTCGGTGCCGAGCACCGTGGACGAATTGGACATGAATCCTCTGGGGGAGTGCGCTGGGCTCGCTAGGGCAGCTTTAAAGTAGGCCGGGGTTCGGCTGTCCACAAAAGACAGCCGGACCCGTTGCGAAGCTGACCCCTTGGCCCCTCTCCGGCCGAACCACGGCCGAACACTTAGAAAGGGCCTCGGTGCTGGTACCCGAACGACCCGGTGCTGCGACAAATATAGGCACAAATTTGCGGCTCCACCACCCCTGGGGGCGAGCCGCGGCCAGGTCTCGCAATTCAGCGTTTTCTGACCAGAAATAGCCCGTCGCCCAGAGGCAACAGCGAGGCGGAGACGCGCGGGTCCTCGCCGATCTTCGAGTTGAGCGCCCGGATGGCCAGCGTCGACGCCTTCTGATCCTGCGGGTCGGCGACGGCTCCGCCCCACAGCGCGTTGTCGACCGCAATCAGCCCGCCCTTGCGCAGGAGCTGCAAGCAGCGCTCGTAATAGGCTTGGTAGTTGTCCTTGTCGGCATCGATGAAGGCGAAATCGAAGCTCCCGGACTCGCCCGCGGCGATCCGCCGATCGAGCGTGCTCAGGGCGGGAGCCAGCTCCAGCTGGATGCGCTGCTCCACTCCGGCACGCCGCCAGTAGCGCTGCGCGATCTGCGTGTACTCGGCATTGATGTCACACGCCAGCAGCAGGCCATCTTCCGGCAGGCCCAGGGCGACCGAGATCGAGCTGTACCCGGTATAGACACCCACCTCGATGGCGCGCCGTGCGCCGATCAGCTCCACCAGCAGGCGCATGAGCTGCCCCTGTTCGGGCGAGATCTGCATGCCCGCCCCCGGCAGCGCCGCTGTTTCCTCCCTCAGCTCCTGCAGCACCCGTGGCTCTCGGACCGAAACAGCCAGAAGGTAATCATACAGCCTGTCGTCCAAACTCAGGGTACGTGAGGACATGTTTGCTCCCTACAGCTGCCACGGCTAGCATTCAGCGCCTTGAATACTCCAGTGAATTCCGATCCCAGCTCCCTTCTCGCCGAACGCATGCTCCGGGAAGGTCGCATCTCTCCCGCCCTCGCCAACGCCGCTCTCGAGCGCCACAACGCGGGAGGAGAGCGCTTTGAAGAAGCGCTGATCGAATGCGGTCTGCCCGAGTCGATGTTGCTGCGCCATCTGGCGGAGATGTTCGGCACGAAGTTCATCAGCACGAAGACGTTGCAAGGCGCCGCTGTTCCACGAGCAGCGTTGCATCGGCTCTCGCAACGGCTCGCGGAGCGCTATCAGGTCGTCCCGCTGCGCTTCGCTGAAGACGAGACGCTGACCGTGGTCGTGGGCGATCTGAGCAGCCCCGATCTGCTGGAAAATGTCCGCGTCGCCGCCGGCGCCCGGCAGGTAAAAGGCCTGGTGGCACGCCCGTCCGCCGTGCAAGCAGCGATCTCGAAGTTCTACCGCGGCGACGCGGGCGCCTTCGATCGCATCGGCAGACAGGAGGACGGCGACGCCCATCGCCAGAGCGCGCCGCCGCCGGTCGCGCCCGCGCCGCGGGCCGCGCTGGAGGACAGCTTCCAGGACCCTGCGGTGGACACCTCGGCGTTCGATGCCCCCGGGTCCGGACCGTCCTTCGACGCGCCGCAGGCTCCGCCCTCGGCCCAGGTGCCCATGGCCCTGGGCGGCAGCTATCCCGCGCCCCCGCCCAGCTCGACCGGATGGTTGCCGTCCGGCGATCCCCAGGCGGAGCTGGATGAGAACGTCACGCGCGGGCGTAGCGCCGCGCTCGGCGACGCCTCGCGCCTGGCCGAATGTCTGATGGTGCTGCACGAGCGCTCGCGCGGCCCGCTCAAGAGTCACTCGGTGCGCGTCGCGCGCCTGAGCTACTCGCTGTGCCGCCAGCTCGACTTGAGCGAGCCGCAAGCAGCTCATGCCTGGGCGAGCGGGCTGTTCCACGATCTAGGCAAGACGCAGCAGCACCACCTGACCGCGCTCAACGTCTGGCAGCTGCGCGATCACGAGACGCTGGCTCGCGCGCAATTCCAGAATCCGGGTCGCCTGCTGGAAAAGGCCGACGTGCCGGACACGGTGAAGACCGCCATCCTGCACATGTACGAGCGCTTCGACGGTCAGGGCTTCCCCGATGGTCTGGCCGGTGAAGCGATCCCGTTTCAGAGCCGCGTGCTCGCGCTCTGCGACAGCATCGCCGATCTCACCCTCAACCCGGGCAACACGCTGGGGCGCATCGTCAGCCCGCTCGAGGCCTGCAACCACATTCGCGCGCAGACGCCGAAGGTGTTCGATCCGACCTTGCTCGCTCACTTCTCGCGCCTGCTGGTGGAGCGCAAGCTCGACGGCGCCTTCCTGAGCGATCAGAGCGTGCACGGAATCGAGAAGCTGCTCGGCTGACGGCCGAGCGCGGCTGGGCGCGAAGGGGGGGGGCGCGCTTCAGGCTCAGGCGGAACGCGCGCGGGCGGCTCGGCGTGAAGGAACGCGAGGACCAGGCGCGCTCGGCGCGCGCCCAGTCGCGCTCGGCGCCCTCCACGTCACCGACAGCCAGCCGCGCCAGCAGCTGATCACCCCCCGCCCACAGCGGGACGATGCAGTGATCGCCTCGCGCCCAGCCCTCGTCGAGCCGCGCCGGCACCTCGCGCGCCACCGCGGCCAGCCGCCCCTGCAGGCAATGCACGACGGAGCGCGCCCACTCCTCCCACGGCCGCTCGTGCGAGGCGCGCGGCAGCACGTGGGCTCGATGGATCTCGTACCAGTCGCTGGCGGGGCTGGCGCCGCGTCCCAGCAAGAGCTCCGGAGCCATGTAGCCCGGAGTGCCCCTCTGACCGCTCGCCCTTGTGGACGACATGAAGTCGCCACCAGACACACCGCCGGGCGGCTGACCGTAACTCGCCAGCTGCGGCTCCCCGCACTCCACGGTTTGCCGAGCAGCGCAGGTGTTTCAGAGCTGAACGGGCAGCCCGAAACCGGGCTCGCTCACCCTTCCGGCTTGTAGTCGGGAGGGGCTGCGCTGCCGGCGCCGAAGAAATAGTTCTCCAGCTCCGTCATCCAGATCCGCTGGCCCGCCTCGCTGACGAGATCGAGCCGATACTCGTTGATCAGCATCTTGGAGTGCTCCAGCCACTTGCGCCAAGCCTCCTTCGAGACCGAGTCGTAGACGCGCTGTCCCAGGGGGCCTTTGAAGGGAGGCTTCTCCAGACCCTCTGCCTGGGTGCCCAATTTCACACAATTTACCATTCTCGACATGTGAGTCTCACTGTTCGGTCAGATCTCAGCGGACACTCGCTGCAGCGCGCGCTGGGCGCGAGGCGAGCGAAGGTGCCGCTGCGCAAAGCTAGTTCGTTACTGTGCCAGCCGATAGCCCACGCCACGTACAGTCAACAAGTGCTCGGGAGCCGTGGGGTCGCGCTCGAGCTTTGTTCTCAGCTGCATCATGAAGTTGTCGATGGTACGCAGCGTTCCGTGGTGGCGCGGGCCCCAGACCAGCGCCTGAATCTCCTCGCGCGACAAGACACGCCCGTCCGCTTGCACGAGGCACCACAGGATGTCGAACTCCGTGGCGGTGAGCGGGATCTCCTCCCCTGCCCGTTTGACCTGGCGCGCGCGCGAGTCGATCGACAGCTCACCGACCTGGATCACCGCGGGGGCGCCCTCGGCGGATCTCTGCCGAGCCGGCGCCTCGCCGGACCGCGCAGCTCGTTCCGGCGCGGGTCGGCGCAGCACCGCCTTGATGCGCGCCAGCAACTCGGCCAGCCCAAACGGCTTGGTCACGTAGTCTTCCGCGCCAAACTCGAGCCCCATCACGATGTCCAGCTCCGCGTCACGTGCCGAGAGCACGATCGTGGGGATGCAAATCCCTTCGGAGCGCATCTGCCGCAGTACCTCGAAGCCGTTCAGACGCGGCAGCATCACGTCCAGGATGATCAGATCGGCCTGGTCACGGCGCGCCTGCGACAGGCCCGCTTCTCCGTCCTCCGCCACCTGTACGCTGTAACCCTCGGCCTCCAGGTTCATGCGCAGCCCCAGCACGATGCTCGGATCGTCCTCGATCACCAGGATCTGCTTACCCGCTGCGCTGGCCGTGCTCGGAACGAAAACTGGCTGGGTCATGCTGCCTCGGGTCCATCAAGCGCGGCTGGTGCGCGCCAGAGTGACGGGAACCTGCTCGGCGCGCAACACCGGCAGCACGATGGTGAACACGCTGCCCTTGCCGAGCGCGCTCTCGACCTCGATGCGGCCGCCGTGCGCCTTGACGACGTGATTCGCGATGGCCAGCCCCAGCCCGGAGCCCTGCATGTCGCGAGAGAGCCGGTCGTCGATCCGGTAGAACTTCTGAAAAATGCGCTTGTGCTCGCGGCGCGGAATACCGATCCCGTTGTCCTGCACGGCGATCCGCACCAGGCCGCCGCCGGCGCTCACGCGCAGCGTGATCTCGGCAGGGTGCCCGCCGTACTTGCTGGCGTTGGTCAGCAGGTTCAGCAGCGCGTCGCTGATCGACGCGCACTCCGCCCAGAGCGTCGGCAGCCCTTCCGGCACGCTGACGCTGAGCCGGGTATTTTGCCGCTCGCGCACGCCCTCAAACGCGGCGATGGCGCGCTGCACGACCGAGCTCACCTCGGTCGGCTCGATGTGAAACGGCCGGCGGCCGCTCTCCATGCGGCCCCAGTCCAGCAGGCGCTCGATCAGGTCCTGCAAGCGCGCTCCTTCGCGGTTCAGGCCGGCGATGCAGGTGTCGACCGCGGCGCCGTCTGTGCGGCGCAGCGCCAGCGTCTCCGAGAACAGCCGGATCGAGGTCAGCGGCGTGCGCAGCTCGTGCGAGACCTTGGACACGAAGTCGCTCTGCAGCTGCGAGAGGTTCGCTTCTCGGCGCACGAATACCCAGACCAGGATCACTCCGGTCACGGCGGCGCCGCTCAGGGCGAGCACCAGGATGCCCATCAGCACGTTCAGCTCCGCTTCATTGCGGAACAGCAGGATCACGCCCACCGCGAGCATGAGGCCCGTCGGCACAATCACCAGGCTCACCAGCAGCAGGACGATGCGCCGATACCCGAAGGTGGTGATGTCGTGCGCCATGGGGCTTCTCGGGGTGCGGGGTGTCCCCGCAGAGACATTCTAGAGACGCGCTCGCTGCCGCGGAAGCGTCACGGCTCGAGCACTTGGCGCAAGGCGCGCAATAGCTCCGCCACGCTCCACGCCTGGGCTGGACAACCGCCCAGGTGATGGGGTGGATCACCGCTAGCGACCTGCGCAATTTGGCCCAACACGGGACTCCCGTCCAGCAGGCGATCGATGGTGCGCCGCAGCTCCAGCTGCAGCTCGAAGTCGTTCGGTTCCAGCGCGAGCGCCGCGCGCGCGAAGAAGCCGAGCAGGAACACCCAGCAGGTGCCCTGATGGTAGGCCGCCCGCCGCTCGTGCATGGGGCCGCGAAAATCCCCGCGATAATCGGGGTGCCGGGGCTCCAGCGTGCGCACGCCCATGGGCGTCAGCAGCCGCTCGCGAACGCGCTCGATGATCGCGACCGCTTGCCAGCGCGCGAACAACTCGCTGTCGAGCGCGAGCGCGATCAAGGCGTTGGGACGGATGCTCGGATCGCGAAATGCGCCAGGCCCCGTCTCCTCCGCGCCGAGGCAGTCGAACGGGTAGCGCGTTTCGGTACACCAGAAGCGCCGCGCGAAGCTCTGCCGCAGCTGGACGAGCGCCCCCTCCGCCCGCGCTCGCAGCGCGAGGTCGCCGTAGTGGCCGCTCAGCTGCGCGAGCGTCTGGCAGGCGCGCCCCCATAGGCCTTGTAGCTCCACCGCCACGCCGCCGCGCGGCGTCACCGCCACGCCGTCGGCTTTGGAGTCCATCCAGGTGAGCGGGGCCGACGAACTGCTGGCGCTGGCGAGCAAGCCGTCGGCGGTCAGCCAGAGCACGCGGCCCGGGGCGCCGGCGCCGTCCGCGCAGCAGCGCTCGAAGATCGTCTGAAGCGCCGGGTAAAGCTCGCCGCGCACGAACTCGTCTTCGGGCCCGGTGTGCGCGAGCAGGTGTTGCGCCGCATCGAACAGCCACAGGCTGGCGTCCGCCGTGACCTGCGGCGAGATCGTGCCCTGCTCCGTGACCCCGCGCGTGAGCAAGCCGTCGATGCGCGCTTGCAGCAGCGTGCGCAGCACACCCTTGGCGGCCTCGGCGCGCCCTCCGAGCAGGTACAGGCCGGGCAGCGAGATCAGCGCGTCCCGCGTGCCGATGTCGAGCCAGGGATAGCCGGCGATCACGCCCGGGCGCGGGGCGAGATCGGCTCGAAACTGCTCGGCAGCGATGGCGAGCCGGCGCTCGGTCAGCGAGCGAGCTTCACCCGGGTCGAGCGCTTCCAGCTGCTGGCACACCTCCGCCATGCAATCGCGGGCCGTCCGCCTTGGCAGCTTGCCCAGCGCGAAGACCAGGTACTGGGTCTGCCCGGGCTCCAGCTCGATCTCGAACGTGCCCGGCGTCCAGAGATCCTCCTGGTGGGTCACGCCGCGCTGGCGATCGACCGGGTATTCGAAGCGCCGCCACCAGTCCGGCGAGCCCATGAACACCCCGGAGTGCCCGAACACCACCGGCGGCAGCTCCGGGATGGGCTGAATCTCCACCTCACCGTGGCGCATGCTGACGGTCTGGATCATGCCGCCGTGCTCGTGCAGCACCTCGTGCATGGGCCGCATCGCGAACAGCGGCTTTACCGACAGACGCGCGCGCCGCGGGCCCTGCCAGGTATAGGAGATGATGGTCGCGTTCTCACCCCGCGCCAGGCAGAGCCGGCTCTCGAGCAGCGAGCGCCCCAGGCGAAAGTGCCAGCGTGGGATCGGGTCCTGCGCGAAGCTCTCCAGCAAGCGATAGCCGGGCGTGGCCGCGACGCCGGGGAACTGGTGGGTCGCGAGCCGGTAGATGCGGCGCCCCACCGAGGCCACCGTATCGAGCTGGCTGACGATCACATAGCGCTCGAGCGGCGGCTTCAGCGCGGCGACGAGCAAGCCGTGGTAGCGCCGCGTATGCATCAACGCGAGCGTGCTCATGGCGTAAGCACCTGCACCGTTGGTGTGCAGCCACTCGCGCTCGGCGGGCTCCAGCTGACCGTTGGTCTCGACGTGCGCCCAGGCGGATTCGGACCGAGCTGCTCCCGGATCGCTCACGCCCCCTCGGAGTGCGGGCTGCCCCCGCGAAATGCCGGGGCGCCCAGCGCCTGTTCGGCTGCCCGCGTCAGCGCCCCGAGGTCGGGATCTCGATACCCCGGCGTGCTCTCCAGCCAGATGCGAATCGCCGCCGCCGCCTGGCGCACCAGCATGCCGAGGCCGCCGGCGCTGCGCAGCCCGGCACCGCGAGCTGCCTCCAGAAAGGGCGTCGACGGTGGGTTGTAGACCACATCGATCGCGACGGTGCCGGCCGCGAGCTCTCGCCAAGGGATCCAGTCGCTCACGGCCTCTCCCGGCCCAGCTCCGCGCATGCCGGCGCTGGTGGCCTGGATGATCACATCGGCGCGTGTGATCTGCGAGGCCAGCCCCTCCGGGTTGCGATCGCCCGCGTGCTCGGGCCAGGCGCACAGCTGTGCGCCCAGCGCGGCCAGCGGCTGCGCCCGGTTCCAGCGCGCGCGCGGCTCGGCCGACGTCCAGCCGCGATTGCCGAGCAGGACCTCCCGGATGCCGAGGCTCTGGCAGGCCACCACCGCGGCCTGCGCAGCTCCGCCGGCGCCGATCACCGCGGCCCGGCGCGGCGCCGGGTGCAGCGCCGCGATCTCCTCGGCCAGGGCGCGAGCGTCGGTATTGGAGCCCACCAGGCGCCTGCTCGCGTCGAGCGCGAGCACGTTGCTGACGCCGGTGCGCTCGGCGGACTCATCGCGCTGATCGCACAGCTCGAAGGCCAGGCGCTTCCAGGGAACCGTCACGTTCATGCCGGCCACCTCGCCGCGGCGCAGGCGCTCGACCTGCGCGCAAACATGAGCTTCGCTGGGGCAGTCGACGACCTCGTATCGATGCGGCAGGCCCAGCTCGCGATAGGCCGCGCCGTGGATGGCGGGCGACACCGAGTGGCCCACGGGGTGGCCCAGCAACAAGAAGAGCTTTGACTCGATCATCGCGCTTCCTCGTCTCGCTCCTCGACACGCGCCGAGAGCCGGCCCTCCGCCAGCCGGATGCGCACGGTATCACCCGGCGCGACGGCGCTGGATGAGGTCAGGATCCGGCCGCTGTCCGTGCTCACGATCGAATACCCACGGCGCAGCACCGTGAGGGGCGACAGCGCCGAGAGCTGGCCGCGCAGCGTCGCCAGCTGGCTCTGCTCGCTGCGCAGCTGCGTGAGCAGCGCGCCGCGCAGCTGCGCCGGGAAACGCGCGAGCGCGTTGCGCTCGCGCTCCAGCCGGCGCGTCAACGCCAGGCGCAGGCGCGCTGCCAGCGGCTCGGCGCGGCTCCTGGACCCGAGCACGAGCACGCGCGGATGGCGCGCGAGCAGCCGCCGCTCGAGGCCCTCCACACGAGCGGCGCTGCGCGCCAGATGCCGGCCGATCGCGCGCTCCGCGCGCAGCCGATGCTCGTCGAGCCCCTGCTGATGCTGGGCGATCACGAAGCGCGGGTCGCTCAAGCGCGCGCGCAGCGCGCGCGCGGCCGCCACGTCCTCAGCCCAGCGCGCGCGCACGGCCCGCACCAGCTGGCGGCGCAGGGTGAGCAGCTGCGCGATCCGCTCGCGCTGCTCGGGCACCACCAGCTCGGCCGCTTGCGAGGGCGTGGCCGCGCGCACGTCGGCGACCAGATCGGTCAGCGTGATGTCCACCTCGTGGCCCACGGCGCTCACGGTCGGCACGCGCAAGCAGGCCACCCGCCGCACGACGCGCTCATCATTGAACGCCATCAGATCCTCGCTGGCCCCGCCGCCGCGGCCGATGATCACCACCTCGACGCGCCGGTCGCGCTCGATGCGATCGAGCGCCTGGACCAGGCTCTCCGGTGCCAGCTCTCCTTGCACGAGCGCTGGTGCGAGCACCAGGATCACGGGCCCGCGCCGGAAGGCGACGGTGCGGATGTCGTGCAGCGCCGCCCCGTGCGCGCTGGTGATCACGCCGACCACGCGCGGGCTGGGCGGCAGCGGGCGCTTGCGCTCGCGCTCGAACAGCCCCTCGGCGCGCAGCTTGGCCTTCAGCCGCTCCAGCTGCTCCAGCAGCGCGCCGCGGCCCACCGGGCGCAAGCTCTGCACGATGAACTGCAGGCGACCGCGGGGAGGCCAGAGCGTGACCCGCCCCAGCGTCTGAACCCGCGCGCCTTCGAACAGGTGCTGGCGCACCCGCAGCGCGTCCAGCCGATACATCACGCATTCGATGCAGGCGTCCTCGCGCGGGTCCTTCAGCGAGAAGTAGGCGTGGCCGCTCGCCGCGCGCTTGAAGGACAGGATTTCCCCCTCCACCCACTCGCGCCCGGCCTGGCTCTCGACCGCGCGCTTCAAGCGCCGCGCCAGATCGGCTACGGAAACGACGGGGATACTCTCCGGCACCGGTTGGGCCACTGGCGAGCTATAACAGCGCCGCCGCGCGGAGCCCAGTGCCGATGAACGCCCGGGGGCGTTTGCTCACATCCCCTTGCGCGACACCGCCTGATCCCCGGGCTCGATCTCTTCGCGGGACTCCGTCACGAGCGCCAGCGAGGAATATTTGTGGGAGCGGATGATCCGCAGCTCCGCGACCACCTCTTCCGGGAACGTCTCCTCGTCACCTTCCAGCGGCGTCACTTCCCAGTCGAGCCGCTCGGGCGTGTCCATCCGGATGCGGCTGCGTGCCATGACCGAGGCGGTCTCCAGGGTGCGCCGCCAGGCATCCCCGTGCCGCACGACGAACAGGCGATTCCCCGGCTTCAAGCCGTCGTTGGCTCCGCGGTCGATGAACACCACCTGGTCACGGCCCATCACCACGTGCGGGTAGAGGCTGGTCAAAATGCGGGCTTGAACATCCACCTGGCTGGCGGCGGGCGGCACCACGTAATAGCGCCTGCCGACGGGCCCTACCTTCGCGCCGCGCTCGATCGCATCGAGCGATTCGATCACCTCGCCGCGCGCCACGCGATTTTGCGCGTCCCAGGTCTCGATCTTGATGGTGCCCTTGAAGGCCACGATCTTGCCTGGTGGGCGGCGCGCGCCGTCCGGCGTCGGCGGCTCGCGCACGTCCTCGAACACGGTCATCAGCTGCCCGATCTGGACCTGCGCGCCCGGTCTCAAAATCATGTACACGCGGTTGTTGTCGCTCAAGAGCTGCTGCTCTTCGCGCGCGCCGACGACCTGCCCCCACACGTCCTGATCCGGATCGTCGATGTAGCCGAGCTCACGCAGGAACACCGTCTCCGGGGGCACCAGGGCGGTCCGCCCGACCGTGCCGAGCCCGAGGGTGCCGCCGCGGATCGCGCCCGTGGCATTGCTCACCTGCAGCCCATCCGCCGCCGCCGAGGGCCTCAGGCGCAGTTGATCGCCGGGGTAGATCCAGTGCGGGTTTTGCAGCTGCGGATTGAGCGCCCAGACGCGCGGCCAGAGGCGCGAGTCGCCGAGCTGTTCGCCGCAGATGCCCCAGAGCGTGTCCCCCTTGCGCACGATCTGCAGGGATTTGGTCTCGCCGGCGCCGGCGGCGGTGTCGACGTTGAGCACGCCGAGGTTGTTGGGGTCACCGCGCAGCGTGGGCACGCTCCGAGCGTTGTTCTTCAGGTCGAAGCTGTCGGGCGCGTAGATGTCGCTCTTGGATTGGGAGCTCGACTCGAGATGCCCATCCAGATTGGTTCCCGGCGCCGGCAGGAACATGGGCCCGTACGCGCCCGCCGCGGGCGCTGGCGCGGGAGCGGGCGCCGCTGAATTGTCGGGCTGCTGCGGGGGGGGCGCGCCGGCGGTGTCGGCCCCGCCCTCGTCGGCGCCTTGCTGGGAGAGACCCGCGCTGGATACGAGCAGCGAAGCCACCGCCAGGCTCCAGCTCGGCAGGTGCCGCATCCGGCGTCTCCAGGCGATCAGTTCGGCACGCGACGAGTCCGCCAACAACGAAGCTGCAGAGGAGAAGGACATGGGCTCAAAAATCTTAGACATTGGGACAGCCCCCCGGACAACAAACCGGCCCGGCACAGGCGCCGCACAAGCCCCCTCGGCAAATCCTGTTCACAAAGATCGCGGCGCCCGCGCAGCTCGCGCCGAGGCGGCGCCATGGCCCTGCGGCCGCCCGCGGCTGCAGGTAGGATAGACTCGCTGTCGACACATCCCTGTCGGCCAGCTGGACACTGGACTCGTCGCGTCAATTTGGGTAGCTTGTTCGATACCGTGGAGCCCTCCTCGCGACTGAACCAGCGCCGGCGCCGCAGGCGCGTCCCTCGCGTCGATCTGCACAAGACGCTGTTCGTGCTGCCCAATATGATCACCCTCGGGTCGATCTTCTGCGGCTTCAACGCGATCCGCGTGGTGGCGCTCGATAATCCCACGACCGACGACTTCTATCGCGCGGCCATCTTGTTGATGTTCGCGATGTTGTTCGACCTCCTGGACGGTCGTGTGGCACGCATGACGCGCACCCAGAGCGCCTTCGGCCTGCAGCTGGACTCGCTGGCGGACATCGTGTCCTTCGGCGTCGCTCCCTCGCTGCTCGTCTACAAGTGGGTGCTGTATCGCTACCCCATTCCGGGTCTGATCGTCGGTTTCCTGTTCACGGCCTGCGGAGCGATCCGGCTGGCGCGCTTCAATGTGCTCAGCTCGAGCCCGGCGGGCACGCCGGTCAAGCCGAGCAAGTACACGGTGGGGCTGCCCATTCCGCCGGCCTCCGGCATATTGATCTCGCTGCTGCTCGCCAATCATGCGCTGGGCGGTGAGCTGAGCAACGAGCGCTACACCCTCGCGCTGTTTGGCGTGACGATCGCCTTGAGCCTGTTGATGGTGTCGAGCTTCCGATTTCTCTCTTTCAAGGATCTGCGCTTCAACACCGGCAGCGCACTCTTGGTATTGTTCGGCATCGGTCCGAGCCTGGTGCTCTGGCGCTTCGGCAAACCGCAGTTCGTCCTCCTATGGCTCCTGTGTTTGTATGTGACGATCGGCCTCGTGGAGACCTTGCGCGCTCTCCCGGAACTTCTGCGCCGGCGTCAGCCGGAGCAAGCCGTGGTCGGGAGCAGCCTCGAGCAAGACGCTCCGCGCGACTCCAAGCCCGCGCCGCAAGGCTGAGCGCGCGCGGCAGCATGCTGATGTCCCGCGTGCCCATGGCCGCTGCCGCTCTGGCCCTGGCGCTGGCTTGCCGCGGAAATCCCACGCCGGGCGCGACCGCGTCACCCCAGGCGAGCGCCGCGCCGGCGGAAGCGCTGCCCGGCCTGAAGCTGAGCGACGACACTCCGAATCTGCTGCTCACCTGGATCAGCGAAGACGGCGACTTTCACGTCGAGGAGTCGATCAGCAAGGTGCCGGCAGATCGCCGCTCGCGCGTGCGAGTGGTGCCCATGGATCAGGCAGAGGGCTCGGGCGCGAGCGTATATGTCGCGGATCTCACGGTGAAACGTCCAGATGGGACGTACGCGGTGAGCACCCTGCCGCGCAGCGAGTGGGAAAAGCTCGGTGCCGATCTGCGCAAGACGCGCATGGAGGCGCTGGCGCCCAGCGCCAAGCCCTCCCCCGAGGGCCCGGCGGGCGCAGGAGCTACCCCTGGCGACTCCGCCGCTGGCGCGCAGCCGGCCGCCGCCAACGGCGCGGTCAGCGCGATCATCTATGGCGCGGACTGGTGCAAACCCTGCCACGACGCCCAGCGCTACCTGGAGTCGCTGGGTGTCAGTGTCACAAAGAAGAACATCGAGGAGAGCCGCGCGGCCCAGGCCGAGATGCAGGAGAAGCTCGCGCGCTCGAAACGCACCGGCTCCAGCATCCCGGTGATCGACGTGATGGGAAGGATCTTCGTGGGATACAACCCGGGCAGCCTGAAACAAGCCGTGGACGCGGCTCGGCGCGGCAACGCGCCGAAGCATGGCTGAAGCAAAACCGGAGCTGTCGAGTGATCCATTTCGCTCCACTGGCTGCCTGCGATCGAGCCGTTCCGGGCACAGACTCATGGCGCTCCGCTGACGCCGCAGCAAGCGCCTGACGCGCACCAGCATTCCAGCGCCGGCGGCCAGTCGATGTCGCTCGAATTCTGCTCGGTATGCCTCGACGGGAACAGCGGCGCGACTAGACTCCGCGGCGATGAACCCCGGGGGCTCACATCCCCAACCCGCTTCGCCCGCAGGCTCGAGGAGCTCGGCGCCGACGGCCGTCCAGGCAGACTCGCCGCTGCCGCGAGCCGCGCGCATGCAGCGCGGGGATAGCCCGAATGGCGCGTCGTCGGCCAATCGCGGCTCCGAGTCCCATGCTCGCGAGGCCGCGCGCGCTTCCGCCCCGGTGGACCGCATCGTGATCGGCGACTGCATCGCCGAGCGCTACGAGGTTCGCAGCGTGCTCGGCGAAGGCGGCATGGGCATCGTGTATCGTTGCTACGATCGCCACCGCAACGTCGACGTCGCGCTGAAGCAGGTGACGGTGCCCGAGGGCTCGTCCACTCGCGATTACCTGGCCTGGTTCTACAAGGAAGCGCGCGCGCTCGCCACGCTCGACCATCCCGGCATCGTGCACGCCACCGACTTCGGGCAGTTGCTCGGGGGGACGCCCTACCTGGTGATGGAGTTCGTGACCGGCGCCTCGCTGCACGATCTCGGTCATGTACAGCTCAGCTACCCGGTGATCTGGTCGATCGTCGATCAGATCCTCGACGCGCTCGCCCACGCGCACGCGCGCCGCGTGATCCACGGCGATCTCAAGCCCTCGAACGTGATCGTGGAGGCGCGTCCCCGGCGTCCGCCGCGCGTCCACATCCTGGACCTGGGCCTGGCCTGGCTCAAAGAAGATCCGCACGACGAGCGGCTCGACGGCGCCAAGGCCATGGAATTCTTGCCGCACGCTGGCGCTGGCACGCCGGGCTACATGGCGCCCGAGCAGATCAAGCACGAGATGCACCACGTGTGCGGCGCGACCGATCTGTACGCGCTGGGCTGCCTCCTGTTTCGTCTGCTGTGCGGGCGCGCGCCGTTCGTGGGGGACACGAAGGAGCTGCTGCACCAGCACGCCTTCGACGAGCCGCCGCAGCTGGTGCCGTCGATCGAGGTGCCACCGGCGGTGGTGCAGTTCGTGCGGCGCTTGCTGGCCAAGCGCCCCTGGGATCGCTTCGAGTTCGCTGCGGAGGCGCGCCGCGCCTGGAAGGTGCTGGCGCCGCAGTGGCCGTTGCCGCCGGCGACCTGGGACCTGCCGGAGCTGGACACGAGCGCCGAGGGGCCGCGCAAGCCCAGCGACCGTCCGCCCCGGCGGCTGCGAGCCGTCTCCGAGCGCCCCACGGGCTTGCTCAGCATCCGCCCCTCCCCGCTGGTGGGGCGCCAGGACATCCGCACGCGCCTGTTACAGATCGCGCGCCAGGTGGCCAACGGCGAAGGGCCTCCCCACCGCCTGGTGTTGCTGCTGGGCCCCGCCGGCGTGGGCAAGAGCCGGATCGCCGAGTGGCTGTGCACGGCGGTGCACGAAGAGGGCCGCATGGTTCCGCTGCCCGTGCGCTACACGCGCTTGCGCGGCGCCTCGAACGGCATGCTCGGCGCCGTGGTGCAATACTTCAACTTCGAGCGCGTGGACCGCGCGACCATCGAGGAGTCGCTGATCGCGCGCTGGGGCGCCACGGAGCACGACGCCGAGCTGCGCGCCTGGATCGCCGGCGCCGCCGAGTGGCTGCGGCCCACCCCACCCGGGGCGGAGCACGTCGTGGGCCCGACCGGCGTGCGCTTCCGCGTCGACTCGCCGGGCGTGCGCCGCCAGATCACGCGCTTCACGATCCGCAAGATCGCCAACGGCCGCCCGCTGCTGTTCTTCCTGGACGACCTGCACAACGCCTCCGAGATGGTGGTCGACGGTCTGCTGCGCATCCACGAGACCGAGCAAGATCAGCCCATCTTCATGGTGGCCACGGTGCGCACCGAGGACGTGCAGCTGGCCAGCCCGATCGCCAACGCGCTGCGCCTGCTGCGCAGCGCGCTCGACGGCGAGGTGCTGCAGGTGCTGCCCATGAACCGCGAGGACACTTGCTCGCTGCTGCGCGCCTCGCTGCCGCTGGACGACGAAGCCGTGCTGGAGGCCGCGCGCCGCAGCCGCGGCTTTCCGTTGTTCGCATTGCAGCAACTGCACGCCTGGGCGCACGCGGGCGACCTGCAGTTCGCGGCCGGCGCGTATCGCGTGCCCCGCGAGGTGCTGGCGGTGCGCCCGCAAACGACGGCCGATCTGTGGGACGCGCGGCTCGCGTCGCTGGGCGAAGCGGAGCAGCTCGCCGCCTACGCCGTGGCCACGCTCGGGATCGACATGCGCGTGATCGTGATCATGGCGCTGCTCGCGGACCTGGGCCTGCCCCCGGCGCCGTGCATCGATGCGCTGCGCCGCGCGGAGATCATCCTGCCGCGCGGCTCCGAGCGCTACACCTGGCCCCACGCGCTGCTGCAGGAGCACCTGCTGTCGAGGCTCTCCCAGCGCCCCGACGCGGACAGCATCTTCCAGGCCGCGGCGCGCGCGCTCGAGCATCACCCGCTGGTCGGCACGCACCGCGTGGTACGCCAGCGCGTGGTCAACCTGCTCAGCGCGCACTGCGCCGACCAGGCCGCAGAGATCTTCTTCGAGTTCCTGGAGCAGTCCTCCCACGGCACCCTGCAGCCGCGCGCCACCCTCGACGATCTGGACCTGTTCGACGATCAGCTCGCAGGCAAGATGGCCGCGCGCCACGACCGCTGGCGGGCCGAGGTGCTGCGCCACGCGGGCACGTCGCTGCAGGCCAAGGAGTTCGCCGAGCGCGCACGCCGCGCCCTCGCCGAACTCGACGATCAGCCCACGCTCGCGCACTGCCTGCGCTTGCTCGGACAGATCGAGAGCAACCTGGGCAACCTGAGCGACGGTGTACGCCTGGTGGAACAGGCGCTGACGATGTTCGAGCGCCTGCGCGACGACCTGGGCATGGCGCAGTGCGAGGCCGCGCTGGCGGAGCTCACGTACCTGCAGGGCAACTACGAGCGCGCGCGTACCGCGGCCCAGCGCGGCGCCGACCACTTCGCCGCGCGCGGGCGCCCGCTCGGGCGCGGGCAGTGCATGCTGCTCTCCTGCTGGATCGCGCACTCGGAGGGCCGCACCAGCCGCGCGCGCCGGCTCACGCTCGAGGCTCGCGCCGAGCTGGACAAGTCCGGCTATCGCCCGGGCCTGGCCGAGACCACGCTCTTGCTCGCGCACATCGAGCATCGCCTCTCCAACTTCTTCAGCGCCATGTGCGAGGCGCAGGACGCGCTCGCGCTGTTCGAGGCGCTGGGCATGCCGCGCGGCACCGCCAACTGCGAGCGCCTGCTGGCCATGATCGCCGTCGACACGGACGATCTGGACAACGCCCACGTGCACGCCAGCCGCTCGCTGCGCCTGTACGAGATGCTCGAGGAGCCCTCCGGGCAGAGCGAAGCCGAGCTGCTCCTGGCTCAGGTGCATCTGGCGCGGGGCGAGCTGGCCGAGGCGCGCGCGCTGCTGGAAGGCATCGCTGGAAAATTCGGAGAAGAGCGCGGGCCCAAGCAGCACTGCCTGCTCACGGAGGCCTGGCTGGAGCTGGAGCTGGGCGACGTGGACCAGGCGCACCACGCCCTCGGCGGGGCTGCCAACTGCTTTTCGGAGCTGTGCCAGGCCGGCGAGCACACCTCGCAGCTGCTGGCGCGCCTCTCGCGGCTGCGCTGGCCGGGCACGGAAGCCCTGGACCTGATCGAGGAGTGGCGGCGTGCGATCGACGACCACGAACGCCGAGATCAGGACTAGTGTCTCCGCTCTCGCTGAACCGGAGCCCCGCATGGAAAAGCAGAAAGAACGATCCCACCAGAAGTCGCAGAGCCTGTTCGAACGAGCCGAGCGGCTGATCGTGGGAGGCGTGAACAGCCCGGTGCGCGCCTTCCGCGCCGTCGGCGGCTCGCCCCCCTTCATCGCCAGCGCCCAGGGCTGCACCCTCACCGACGCGGACGGCAACCAGTACATCGACTACGTCGGCAGCTGGGGCCCGGCGATCGTCGGCCACGCACACCCCAAGGTGGTCGAGCGGGTGCGGGAGGCTGCGCTCTCCGGCCTGTCCTTCGGCGCCCCCACGCCGCTGGAGGTGACGTTCGCGGAAGCCGTCGTCAAACGCTATCCCAGCATCGAGCTGCTGCGCTGCGTCTCGAGCGGCACCGAGGCCACCATGAGCGCGCTGCGCGTCGCGCGCGGCTTCACCGGGCGCGCGGTGATCGTCAAGTTCGACGGCGCCTATCACGGCCACTCGGACTCGCTGCTGGTCAAGGCCGGCAGCGGCGCCGCCACCTTCGGCGCGCCGGACTCGGCGGGCGTCCCCGAGGACCTGGTCCGAAACACCGCCACGCTGGCCTACAACGACACGGCCGCGCTGGAGGCGCTGTTCGCCGAGCAGGGCCAGCGCATCGCGGCCGTGATCGTCGAGCCGGTGGCGGGCAACATGGGTTGCGTCGCTCCCGAGCCGGGTTTTCTGGAAGCGATCGTGCGCCTGTGCCGCGAGCATGGTGCGCTCTCCATCTTCGATGAAGTGATGACGGGCTCGCGCCTCTCCGTCAGCGGCGCGCAGGGCCGCTACCAGCTCCGTCCCGACCTGACCTGCCTGGGCAAGGTCGTCGGCGGCGGCATGCCGCTCGCAGTCTACGGGGGCCGGCGCGACGTGATGTCGCGCATCGCTCCGCTCGGCCCTGTCTACCAGGCAGGCACACTGAGCGGAAACCCGCTGGCGGTGAGCGCAGGTCTGGCGACATTGGAGCTGCTCGACGAAGCCGCCTATGCCCGGCTCGAGACGCTGGGTGCTCGCCTCGAAAGCGGCGTTCGGCGCGCGATCGCGGGCTGCTCCCGGCCTGTGTGCGTGCAGCGGGTCGGATCCATGATCACGATCTTCTTTCACTCCGGCCCGATCCGCTCCTGGAACGACGCCAAGAGCGCCGATACCCAGGCTTTTGGCCGCTTTCATCGGGCGCTGCTGGGCGAAGGCGTCTACTGGCCCCCAGCTCAGTTCGAAGCGGCCTTCCTATCGCTGGCCCATGATGAAAGCGCGGTCGATCGCACCATCGAGGCCATCACCACCGCGCTCGCCCGGGCGTGAGTCGGCCTGACCAGTGAAACACCCGGGAAAACCTGGGTGGGGCCCGCCGAGGGCGGTGTTGCCGCCCCGATTCAGGCTGGCGCTGGACGTGCTAGGGTAAGCGACGTGAGGATCGTCTGCCCCGCGTGCAAGAAGGTGATTGAGGACGCCCCGCCGGACTTCCCGCCGCGGCCGTTCTGTTCGCCCCGCTGCAAGCTGGCGGACCTCCACAACTGGCTCAGCGAGCGCTACGTGATTTCACAACCGATGCCCGCGCTGGGAGCCGACGAAGACGAGCAACTGAACTGACCTCGATGAACGACTCCTCCCTGCGCGCCATGACCGACGACGCAGCATTTCGCGTCATGGCCGTGAACACCACCCAGACCGTGCGCGAGGCCCTGAGTCGGCAGGCTCCGAGCGGGCTCACGCGCAAGACCTTCGGCGACTTGCTGACTGGAGCGGTGCTGGTGCGGGAGACCATGTCGCCCAACCAGCGCGTCCAGGCGATCTTGAAGCGCCGCAGAGAGACGGGCTCGCTGGTCGCCGACACGCACCCCACGGAAGGGACGCGCGGTCTGGTCAGCATGCCAGCGACGAACCCCCAGTTCGCGCTGACCGACGCGATGCTGCAGATCATGCGCCGCCTGCACGACGGCAGCATCCACCAGGGCGTGGTGAACGTCCCCTCGGGCGGTGACGTCTCGGACGGCCTCCGCGAATACATGCGCGTCTCCGAACAGGTCGACACGCTGGTCGCCGTCGGCACCCTGTTCGACGGCGAAGAGGTCCTGCACGCTGGCGGCTACCTGATCCAGCTGCTGCCCGGAGTCGGCACCGCGCCGATGGCGTTCATGAGCGAACGCGTGCGCGAGTTCGGCACCATCGACACCCACCTCGCCTCCGGCAAGGCCGAGCCACGCGCGCTGATCGCCGCATTGCTCGAGGCCATCCCCTACACCGAGCTCGACAACAGCGAGCTCAAGTTCGGCTGCTGGTGCAGCGCCGAACGCCTGCTGGGGGCGCTCTCTACCCTCCCCAAGGCCGACATCGACGACTTCGTCCAGCGCGGCGAAGTGCTGGAGATCTCCTGCGACTACTGCAATCGCCAGTACCGCATCCCCCCGGCAAAGCTCGTCGGTCTGCAGCTGAAGAGCTGATCCCTTCGCTGCTTGCCGAGCAGGGGCCGGGCCTCATTCCCACGGCGCGGCCGAAACCTCGGGGCACCGGGCGCCGGCCGAGCACTGTCCACGTCACTCTCGAAGACGGTCCGAGCGGCCCTCGGACACTCCGCACGTCAAAAAGCTCACTAATTTTCGCCCGCAAACGCCTGGCACGGCAGCTGCTCTCGAGCAGCTCTCGAGCTGGTCATGGGACGCGGCGAGGTGCCCGTTCCGAGAGAAGGATGCAGCACCATGATCCAGCAGAACCTGTCCGGCAGCTCCAACGTCAACGTCCTCGATGAGGCCCAGCTCGGCAAGGTCGTCGGCGGCCATCGCGGCGGCCACCGCAAGTACAACTACGGCCGCTGCTACGACAAGAAGCGCTACGACCACTGCAACAGGGACTACAACTACTCCGACTGCTACGAGAGCAAGGGCTACGACTACAACGACGACGACTGCTACGATAACTACGACCGCAAGTGCTCCTGATCTCCCGGTCTCCCGAGATCGAGAGGCAGACAACGTCAGCCGTCGCCCCGCCACGCTGCAGCGGAAGGCCGCCGAGGGCCCCGAGGGTTCGGACCGGGACGTGAAGCAGAGGCCCGGCCCATCCCCACTCTGCTCCGGCGGAGCGCGCCCAGTTGCCCGCCGCGGCCCTCAAGGGCCCCCCCCGAAGCTCCTCAACGAGCCGAGCGGCGGCGGCGGAGCGTGGCGGCGAGGCCAAGCAGCGCGAGGGCCACGCCGGAGCCGGTGGAGCGCGGAGCACCCTTCGCGATCGAGCAGCCGGCGTCCTCGTCGTCGCCGTCATCGCCCGACATCGAGCTGGAGCCAGCTGCGTTGATGGCCGCGCCGCTGCCGCCCGCGCCGGTGCTGGACGAGCCGCCCGTGCCCATGCTCGCCGAGCCCGCCGCGCCCACGGCACCCGAGTTGCCCACACCCGCCTTGTCCTTCGCGACGATCTCGATGTCCGCGCAGTGATGATAGAAATAACCCGGCCCGTGCTGGGACATGAACTGGATCACCTGCAGCGTGCACTTCTCGCACGGCTCGTCGGGCAGCGTGATGTCCTGTGAGAAGGGGTTGGGTTCTGCGCCGGAGACGGTGTCGCGCGGGAACAGGTGATCCTTCAACACATTACCCGTGCCGTCGGCGACGTACTCCGCGCTGATGGAAAGGCCGGTCTTACCGTCGCCGTTCTCCGTCTCCACCGGTGGGTCCACGAGCACGCTGCGATCCTCGCCGGGCTTGGTCAGCGCGATGCGGAAATGGCCGGGATGCCCGACCGTCTCCTTCCACATCACCGTGATCGTCTGGCCCGCCGTGAACTGGGTGACCTTGTCCGTCTTCTGGATGTTCGCGCTGCCATCGTCTCCGCACGGCCCCGCCTTCTGCGGATCACCGAGGTTTCCCTCCACGACCCAGGAGGGCGGGTTCATCAGTGTGATGTGCGCCTGAGCGCTCGGGCTCGCGGAGAACGCGAGGGCCGCCAAGGCCAGAGCGGGGCAGCTGCGGAGCGTGGAGCGGAGCAGGGAGCGAGATCGGAGCGAAGCGCGCATGGGCCTCCAAAAGGTAAGGGAACCACCGCGTTCCTATGCTCAAACCGAGAAAATGAGAACAGCGCAGTGCCCCAACCGACCAGCCGCGCTGTGGTTGTTTGGCGCTCACGCGTCAGCTTCGCCACGCCTGCTGGTGACAAGATCCTGGCGCCAGCGCACTCGCTGCCCCTGCCTGCCTCGCGCTCGCGAGGTCGCCAACACTTCGAGACCCGCCTCCGCCGGGAGCATCCTCGTTCAGAGAACGAGGCACGACGCTTGCTTTGCAATTTTCCGAGAGGCAAGCGTCTCGATAAGGAGGGTTGGTGTGAAAGCCTTGCAGCTGATTGCCGTGCTCGCCACGGCGCTGTTGCTCGGGACGACGTTCGCGCCCGTGCTCGAGATGCCGTCGAAGCTGGCCCTCTCCGCCGCCGAGTGGCGGACCGTGCAGGCCACGCTCGTGCGCCCTTGCCTGGCGGTCGGTGGTCCGCTCGAGCTGTTCACCGTCGGCATCAACCTCGCCGTGCTGGCGGCCGCGCTCTCTCGTCCACAGTTGCTGGTTCTGACCGCTGGCTCCACGGTCTGCCTGGTGCTCGCGTTCGCGGTCTGGGTGGTGTTCACCGAGCCCGTCAATGTGCAAGTCCTGCAATGGACCAGCACGACCCTCCCCCCAGACTGGAATCATTGGCGCGAGCAGTGGGAGTTCTCCCAGCTGATCCGCTTCCTGCTCCACCTCACGGGGCTCGTGCTGCTCGCCGCCAGCCTGCTCAACCTGCCGATCGAGGAAGTCCCCGCCAGCACCATCGCCCATCGCACGCGCTAGTGCCGAAACAAGCGATGGACGAGCCATCGAACGTCCGCCGCCGGACGGTTTTCGATCACTCGGAGTGACGACACACCCCTGCCGTCTCCGGGGATAGCCGGCTGGGGAGTTTGTATTTGCGGTTTTCGGTGGGCGCGGGCTGCCGCTGCACTACAGCAGAGGGTGAGGAAACAACAATGACGAACCAGGTTCGCGGTATCGGCAAGAGATCGGCCCAGCTGTGGCGAAAGGTTCGAACTCCTGCTGCCGCACGTGCATCTTGATGCGGATGGACGGCCCTTCAGATCGGGAGCTGGTGGCATGCGCTCACGCGGGGGACCCGGCTGGCTGGGTGCCTTGGTCGTGCGCCATCGCCCCGGTATGCTCGCGGTAGCCTTGGCCATTCTCGGGCACTGTCCGAAATCGGGCGTACCCGTCGGCACCGTGAGGAGCCGCCTCGCCGAGGGCAAACGCAAGCTGGCCGCGGGGTTGCTGGCCGCGGGCAGTGGCGGACACGAGGCCGTGCGCGAGCAGCAATTGCACCAGTTGCGCGCGGCGGAGCAGATGCTGGCCGAGGCGGCGCAGGGGCGATTCTCTCGAGTGGCCCCCGAGCTGTTCGATCCGCAGCTGACTGGACCCAACGCCGCGTGGGCAGACGGCACCTGCCCCGCTCGCGAAAATGCCTGGCAATAGAGCGGCAGCGCGTCGGCATGATCCTGGTTCATGTGCTCCAGGCTCTCGGCGGCGTGGGGCGCGATGGGGTCGGGCCGGGCTGCGGCCCACTCCGCGCCGCTCACCCACGACATGCGACCGTAGCCGCCGATGTAACGTGCCGAGGCCACCACGAGCGACCAGAAGCCGAAATCCTGGAAGCCATCGTAGTGGCTGGCATCAGGGAAGCGCTCCAGGAAAGCTCCGCGGACGCGCTCGCGCTCCGCCGTTGCCACGGCGACGGCCTCCCCGACGAGGGTCACTCGGCCGTTGGCCAGCGGATCGCGGGAGTGAGATTCCGCCACCAACAGCGAAGCGCGGCGGTCCGCTTGCAGATTCTTGGTGTGCTCTGCCAGCGCGCTGATCAGAAACACGGGCCGCTCAGCGTCGAGGCCGAAGGTGACCAGTGAGCCATAGGGATGCCCCGGCGGGTCGCGGGCGAGCGTGCACAACGTGCCCGTCGCGACGGAAGCGACGAGGGTACGCGCGCGCTCGGCGTGGGAGAGCGCCGGCAACTCCGGATCGAACAGCGGATCGGCATCGCGCCCGGGCGGGCGCGCGTGTGCGTTGTCGGTCATGGGGCTCGGATACCACGAGCGGCCGCCTCGGGGGGCTGGAGTCGGGGGGCCAGGAGTGGTGCGAGCCCGGTGATCACGAGGTGATCACGGTGGCGAGCTGGGATCGATGATGCGTAGGCCTGGATAAAAGGAACGAAAGTCGACCCCGTTGCGCGTGATGAGACCGTCGTGCCGCGCTGCCAACGCTCCGATCAGTGCGTCGGCCGCTGGACGGCGCCGAGTGCGTCCGGCGCGTTTCTCCGTGACATGTCTCGACCAGGCTCGGAATGCTGCGACCCGGTCGACCATGGTGAAGATCTCAGATGCGTCGATGCCCACGCCTGTGAGGAATTCATCCAGCAGCTGCGTTGATCCATCGAACACCGGCGCAAGCTCCACGTACGAAACGGGGGAGATCAACACACCTTCCGCGAGATATCGAGTGACGCACTCGACCGAGGAGCTCGCGAAAACCGGATCGTCGTCCGCGATGTCGATCAGAATGCACGTATCGACGACGATCATTCGCTGTCGTCTCCGCGCGAAGCCTCCTCGTCTTCACCTTCCCGCAATTCTCGCAGCCACTCACCCGTGGTCTTCACCGTGCGAAAGCGCCGGGCAAAGCCCCGCATGGCCGCAGGATCAGGAGCTTGCAGCGGCTTCCGGGAGATGTGCACTCGCCACTCGTCTGGCCCGATCGCCTCCCAGACGAGCTCGGTGCCTGGATCGACTCGATGCTCCCGCCGGAGCCTCGCCGGTATGGCGGTTTGCCCCCGCTCCGAGACCTTCGTGATATCCGCCACGAATACACGCTGACATGTATCTCTAACATGTCAATCAGCCTCCTCCGAATGGCGAGAACAGGCCGGACGCAAGGACTGTCCACTAGGCCGCTTGAATGCACTGCAACCAGTAGGCAGAGGGGCCGCCCCAACTGACTCGGGAGGGTCGGGCCCGCTGCGGTGCAGGCGAGCGGGCCCGACTGGACCGCCGAAACCCCGATCTCATGAGCTTGCATGCCCGGGGCGCTCCGGCACATCGAGACAAGGGCGCCTGCCGTGCACCCCTGCGGGCGCGACGTGCCGCGTTCGTAGGCTCGACGCGGATGGCGGGCATCACCTTGGGGGCGACCGCGCGCCTCTGGGCGCGCGAGTGGGGGCATCCAATCATTCAGCGGCTTGCGCGCCGTAGCTCTGACGCAGACCCGTGAGGATGGCCTCGACGTTCTTGCGCGCGTCGCCGAAGAGCATGCGGTTGTTTTCTTTGTAGAACAGCGGGTTGTCGACGCCCGCGTAGCCGGAGGCCATGCCGCGCTTGAGCACGATGCTGGTGGCCGCCTTCCAGACCTCCAGCACCGGCATGCCGAAGATCGGGCTCGACGGGTCGTCGAGCGCACCGGGGTTGACGATGTCGTTCGCGCCGATCACCAGCACCACGTCCGTCTCCGGAAAGTCTTCGTTGATCTCTTCCATCTCGAAGACGCGGTCGTACGGCACCTTCGCCTCCGCCAGGAGCACGTTCATGTGCCCCGGCAAGCGCCCCGCCACGGGGTGGATGGCGAAGCGCACCTTGGCCCCGTGCGCCTCGAGCGTCTTACAGATCTCGTACAGCGGATACTGCGCCTGCGCGACGGCCATGCCGTAGCCGGGCACGATGATCACGTGCTTGGCATCGCGCAGCAGCTGGGTGGTCTCCGCGACGTCCACGCTCTGCACTTCGCCAGCCGGTGCGCTGGTGGCGCTCGGCGCCACGCCGGTCGAGCCAAAGCCGCCCGCGATCACGCTGATGAACGAGCGGTTCATGGCGTGGCACATGATGTAGCTCAGGATCGCGCCGCTGGAGCCGACCAGCGCGCCCGTGAGGATCAGCAGATCGTTGTTCAGCATGAAGCCGGCCGCGGACGCGGCCCAGCCCGAGTAGCTGTTGAGCATGGAGACCACGACGGGCATATCCGCGCCGCCGATGGCCATCACCATGTGCACGCCAAACACACCCGCGATGCCCGTCATGATCAGCAGCGGCTGTAGGCCCTCCTGCTCCGGAGCGCCGACGAAGCGCGTGCCCAGCACCACGCAGATCAGGAGCAGCGCCAGATTCAACCAGTGGCGAGCCGGCAAGGTGAGCGGCTTGCCACTGATGGTGCCACGCAGCTTGGCGAACGCGATCACCGAGCCGGAGAAGGTGACCATGCCCACGAACACACCGAGAAAAATCTCGATCTCGTGGATCGTGGCTTCGACGCCGCGCAAGTGCTGCGGGCCGAGGTAGGTGGCCAGCCCCACCAGCACCGCAGCCAGGCCCACGAAGCTGTGCAGGATGGCGACCAGCTCGGGCATGGCGGTCATCTCCACGCGGGCGGCGAGCAAGGCGCCAATGCCCGCGCCCACGCCCACGCAGAGGATCAGCACGAGATAGCCCGTGCCGCTCACCTGCGCGCCGAGCGCGGTGGTGAGGATGGCGATCAGCATGCCGATCACGCCGAAGCGGTTGCCGCGGGCGGCCGTCTCCTGGGTGCTCAGGCCCCCGAGCGAGAGGATGAACAGCGCGCCCGACAGCAGGTACAGAACGGTAACGAGGCTTTCAGACATGGCAGCTCCTGCTCATCTCCGGAACATGGCCAGCATGCGTTGCGTGACCAGAAAACCGCCCGCCACGTTGATCATGGCGAGCAGCACGGCGATCGCCGCCAGGATCGTGACCAGCGACTGGGGCGGGCCCGAGACCTGCAGCATGCCGCCGATCAGGATGATGCCGCTGATTGCGTTGGTGACGCTCATCAAGGGCGTGTGCAGGGCCGGGGTCACGTTCCACACCACCTGCCAGCCGATGAAGCAGGCGAGCACGAACACGGTGAAGTGCGCCAGGAACGCCGCCGGCGCCACCTGCCCGAGCGCGAGCAGCAGCAGCGCCCCGAAGGCGACCGCGATGCCGCGCAGCAGGCCGGAAGAGCCCTTGGTCCGAGTCTCCTGGGCCTGCGGAGCCTTGGCTGCGGGGGCGACCGCGACGACGGGCGACGGCTCCTTGCGCGGTGCCGGCCACATCAGCTCGCCCTTCAGCAAGACCAAGGCTCCGCGCACCACCTCGTCCTCGAGATCGACGCGCCAGTTCTTGGCGCCGCCCATGTCGCTGAGCAGGTGGCAGAGGTTCGTGCCGTACAGCTGGCTCGCCGTCGGCGCGAGGCGGCTCGGTAGATCGATGTAACCGATCACCGTGACCCCGCGCTCCACGACCACCTGCCCCGGCTTGGTGAACTCACAGTTGCCACCGGCCTCCGCCGCGAGATCCACGATCACGGAGCCCGGCTTCATCGCGTGCACGATGCTGGCATCGAGCAGCCGCGGAGCAGGCTTGCCCGGGATCAAAGCTGTCGTCACGATGATGTCCACCACGCGCGCCTGTTCGGCGAACAGGGCCATCTCGGCGGCGATGAACTCGGGGCTCATGGTCTTGGCGTAGCCGCCCTGCCCGGTGCCATCCTCCTCCAGGGCGACCGTCAGGAACTCAGCGCCCATGCTCTCGACCTGCTCCTTCACCGCAGGCCGCGTGTCGAACGCGCGCACGATCGCTCCCAGGCTGCGCGCCGTGCCGATCGCGGACAAGCCAGCGACGCCTGCGCCGATCACCAGCACCTTGGCCGGCGGAACCTTGCCGGCCGCCGTCATCTGGCCGGTGAAGAAACGCCCGAAGAAGCTGGCCGCCTCGATGATCGCGCGATAGCCGGCGATGTTCGCCATCGAGCTCAGCGCGTCCATCTTTTGCGCCCGCGTCACGCGCGGCACCTGGTCCATCGCCAGCACGGTCACACCGCGAGCCGCCAGCTGTTTCACCAGTGCTTCATTGGCCGCCGGCCAGACGAAGCTCACCAGCGTCCCCGACGGGCTCAGCAGCTCGGCCTCATGACGGCCGAGCGCGCTGTCGAGCTCGGGCGGCCGCACCTTCAGGACGATGTCCGCGTCCTTCCACAGCGTAGCTACATCGTTGACGACCCGCGCGCCCGCGGCCACGTACTCGGCATCTGGCAGCGAAGAGCCGGTGCCCGCACCGGCTCCGATCGAGACCTCGAAGCCCAGCTTGATCAGTCGCTTCACTGTGTCCGGCGTGGCGGCGACGCGCCGTTCGCCCGGGTGGATCTCGCGAGGTATTGCGACTTTCATGTGAAATTTCAGGAACTCATGCCGGCGCGAGGGCGCCGGGAAACGGGCCATGGATCAGCTGGCGGCCGCTCGGCTGGGCGCCGAAAAGACCCCGGGGCTTCATACTCCAAAACGGTTGCGGTCCGCGCGGCAGAGTGAAGCCGCGCGGGCTGCCGTCCGGGGCGCCGCGCGAGCCGTCCGACAGCGCAATGGCGGGGGCCGCGCCGGCGCAGGGTCACCGGCCGGCGGGGGCGCGGATGCCGGCCCAGCGAAGCTGAGCTACCTTTTCTGATCCGGGCTTTACCTTCACAGATGACGACGCTCCGCCCTCCTGTGACTGCCGCGGGCACGCCCCCCACTGCGGGCGAGGTCAGCTCACGCGGCTTGCTCTCGAGCGTCCCCCTCGGGGAGCTGCTGCTCTCGGCGCTGGAGCAGCGCGTGCACGGCTCGTTCGTGTTCGAGACGAGCGAAGGCAAGAAGGGCGCGCTGTTCGTCGACGCCGGTTGCGTCACGAAGGCACGCACTCCCGATGCGGTCGAGCCACTCGGGCGGTTGCTGATCGAGGCCCAGCTGGTGGACGCGGCAACGATCGAAGCGGGCCTCGCGCGCGCCGGTCAGACCAAACGTCGCCTCGGTGACGCGCTGATCGAGCTCGGCAAGCTCACGCCCGAGCAGCTGTCGGCGGCGCTGGCGGACCAGCTCGGGCGCCGTATCTCGCTGCTCGCGCGCTGGCCCGGCTCGAGCGTCTACGGGTTCTACGCCGGCCGGGACTATCTCCCCGGATGGCCCGCGTGCGAGGCGGATCCGCTGGCCTTGATCTGGCGCGCGCTGCGCGATGCGCCGGAGCTCAGCGCCCGGCAACAGGCGACGCTCAGCGCATTGACGGGCCGCAAGCTGCGACTGTACCCGTCCTCTGCGCCCGAGCGCCTGGGGCTGTCGGAGTCCGAGCAGCTGGTGATCAACGCCTTGCGCACCCGCCCGCGCGCGATCGAAGAGTTGTTGCGCGCCGCGCTGCTCGACGGCGAGAAGCTGAAGCGCCTGATATATGCGCTGACGCGCACGCACCAGATCGACCTGGGGCCTTCGCTGGCGCCGCCCGAGCGCGCCTCCCTGCCGCCCGCGCGCCCGAGCGGCGCGCAGTCTCTGCGACCGCCGAGCTCGCTCCGTCCCGCCGAACGTCGCAGCGAGTCGGCGCACAGCCTGCATCCGAGCGATCCGGTCGTGCTCGCGCGAGCGCGCGCCCACTACGACGCCGCGCGGGAGCATGTGCAGCGCCAACAGTTCGAGGCGGCGGCGCCGCTCGCGCGCAAAGCCAGCGAGGAAGACAGCGGCAACGCGGAGTACCTGGCCCTACACGCATGGTTGCGTGCGCAGCTCGGGGAGCTGCAGAACCCGGAGCAGGCGGCGCTGATCGTGGCCGCGCTCGACCGAGCGGCGCTGAAGGATCGCGAGAGCGTGTCGATCCGCTTTTATCGCGGACAGGTGCTGAACCGGCTCGGGCGCGAAGAAGAGGCGCAGCGCGATTTCCGCTTCGTGCTGCGGCGCGAGCCCGGGCACGTGGACGCAGCGCGCGAGCTGCGCTTGCACGAAATGCGCAAGCGCGCGGAGAAGCGCCCCAGTCTGCTCGCGAAGCTGTTCCTTCGTTAAGTCGCGCCGTCGGAGCAGGCTTGCCGACGACAGCACACGTTTCGTGACGAGCTCCGCCGCGGGCGCTCGCCTTGCCGTGATCCCGAATTGGCTACATGACTAAAGCGTGATCATCGGAGTTCTCAAAGAAACCAAGGCCGACGAATTTCGCATCGCACTTCGGCCAGTGGGCGCCGAACTGCTGACCGGCGATGGGCATCGCGTGCTGATCGAAGCCGGCGCGGGCGCCAAGAGCGGGCACGCCGATGATGAGTACGCGCGAGCGGGCGCGGAGATCGTGCAGGGGCCCGACCCGATCTTCCAGCGCGCCGAGCTGATCGTGAAAGTGAAGGAACCCCAGCCGGCGGAGCTCGCCCGGCTCGAGCCGCGCCACATCGTGTTCGGGTACCTCCACTGCGCGGGCTCGCGCGAGCTCACCGAAGGTTGCCTGCGCGCCGGCTTCACGGGGCTCGCGTACGAGACGCTGCGCGCGCCCGACGGCAGCTTGCCTCTGCTCGTGCCGATGAGCGAGATCGCGGGGCGGCTCTCGATTCAGTCGGGCGCCAAGTACCTCGAGGCGCCGCTCGGCGGCCGCGGCGTGCTGCTCGGCGGCGTGCCCGGTGTCGAGCCCGCCAACGTGCTGGTGCTGGGCGGCGGTGTGGTGGGCAGCAATGCGGCGCGCGTGGCCGCGGGCATGGGCGCCAACGTGGTGATCATGGACGTCAACCTGACCACGCTGCGCACGCTCGACATCAACATGCCGCCCAACGTCACGACCGTGTACGGTGATCCGCACGCGATCGACGAGCAGCTGGCGCGCGCCGACCTGGTGATCGGCGCCGTGCTGCTGCCGGGGCGCGCCGCGCCGCGGCTGGTGAGCCGCCGGCAGCTCGGCGTGATGAGGCCGGGCAGCGTGATTGTGGACGTGTCCATCGATCAAGGAGGCTGCTTCGAGACCTCGCGGCCCACGACGCACAGTCAGCCCACCTACGTCGTGGACGGGGTCGTGCACTACTGCGTGGCCAACATGCCCGCTGCGGTCGGCAGGACCAGCACCCGAGCGCTGTGCAACGCCACCCTGCCCTACGTGCGCCGCCTCGCGAAGCTCGGAGTGGCCGAGTTCCTGAACGTCGACCGCGGGCACCACGAAGCGCTGAACCTCGCTGGTGGCAAGATCCTCAACGCGGACGTGGCCGCCGCGTTCGACGATCTGCCGCGCGCCTGAGCGCAAAGAAAAAGGCGCCGCGGTGGCGGCGCCTCTTCTCTAGCTCATTGCTGTCCCGCGCGGAGGCCTGCCCCCCGCGGTGCGCGCACGCGCCCGAAAGGGCTCAGCGCAGGCTGTAACACGCGGAGATGATGCCCGCGAAGTACATGTCGTTGGCGCCGCCGGCGACGGGACGGCGCAGCGCAGCGTTCGGCGTCGGGCTCCCCGGGATGGTCACCGCGAAGTCCTCGAGCTTCGAGTTCATCGTGTAGAAATAGTTGCGGAAATCCATGCCCAGCGTGATCGTGAAACGCTCGCTCACCGCGTAGCCGGCAGTGACGCCGAAGTCCACGCCGCCCACGTCCGCACGCGGGAACCAGCGATCGTTCTGGATCTGTCCGGGATCCTTGCCGGCGCTGTTGACGACGCGCAGCCCGAGGTCGCCATTCAGGAAGTACGACTTCATCTGGTACGTGAAATCGGCGCCCAGGCGCAGGTACTGGTAGGCGACGTCGGGCACCAGCTTGGCCCGGGTGTTGTCGGCGTTGTTCGGATCCGACTCCGTGCCGCCGTCGTTGATCTCGAACTGCTGCGCGCCGTACAGCGCGCTGAAGCCGAGCTCATGGTCCGCGATCGGCAAGCGCACCCGCAGGCCCACGTCATAGGAGGTGAGCGCCGTTTCCAGATCGCCGCCCGGCGGCAGGGTGGTGCCGGGGCTGTCCGGCGCCTGCGTCTTGCCACCCAGGCTCCGCTCGAAGTCGCCGATCAGACCGATGTTGGCGATGAAGTCCTTGGTGAAGAGCGCCGCGGGGTAGAGCGCCGCGCCGATGCGCACCGTCGCCATACCGCCGCTCTGATCGCGCGTCTGCAGCACGCCGGGCAGGTTGACGGGGTTGTTGGCGGTGAAGCTGCGGAAGGTGAAGCCAGCGCCGGCGTCCAGCACCAGCGGCTTGGGACGCGGCTTCTCGTCCTCGGTGTTCGTCTGCGTGTCCTCAGGCGTGGGCGCGTCCGGAGGCGGCTCGGCCACCGGCTGAGCGCCCTTGAGCGCCTTCTCCAGCGTCGGGATCAGCTCCTCATCGATCTTCGTCAGCAGCCCGGGAAACCAGCTGGCCTTGAACTCGCCGCCGCCGACTTCCTTGCCGTCCGAGCCCTGACGCACGGTCAGCTTCAGAGTCCAGCCGCTGTTGTCGTTGGTGGCCGTACCCTGGATGAAGGCCTGGATGTTGAGCCGGGCCGCGACCGCCGCGTAGTCGGCGTCGGTCTCCATGGCGGTCGGCCCCTCGAAGCCGGCGGGCACCAGGTCGGCGCCTTGCTCTTCCAGCACCTTGACCACGCGGTCATTGAGCACCTTGCCCTTCGGGCCATCGAACGGGCGCACCATCATGTTGGGCGCGCCCTCCTCGGTCACGGCGGCTCGCGCGGGCGCGACCATCAGGAGCGTTAGCAACGCGCTCCATGCAACCAGGACGAGCCGCAGGATAACTTTCGCAATCATGACTAACCTTCTCGGTTAAATGAACTCGATCGACTCAGCCGCTGCCTCACAGCACGTCAGAGTGACTCTATCCAGTCCTCGACGCACTGGATCGTGGCGTCATCCAGCGGAGGTGAACCCAACGGCATTTGCCCGCCGCACGAGGCCGTGCCCCGCATTTTCTGAACGACCAAACTCGCGCCGGCATTGTCGGGGTTAAAGATGATGCCGCCATCCGCGCACAGCGGCGACTGATCTTGCTCGCCGACCAGAGCTTTGGCCGTCGCCTCGTCATAGGCGAAATTCGTGAGCCCTTGCGACTGGGGCGCGCCGTGGCAGTTGCTCATTCCGCACTTCATCGAAATGATGGCGAAGCCGTCGCACGCCGCGCTGCTCGAGCCGCCGCCGGTACCTCCCACCGTCGAGCCACCGGCCGCGCCTGCCATGGCACCGCCGCCCGCGCCCGTCGCCGAACCGCCGCTGCCCGTCGCGCCGGAACCGCCGGCGCCGGAGCCGCCGCCCGCGCCAGTGCTGCTCCCGCCCGTGCCTACCCTGCCGCCGCCGTACTGCGCCGCCAGCTGATCACGAAATTCCGCATCCGTCTCGGGCGTGTCCGTGCCGGCACAGGCCGCCATGGAGCCCACGGACACGAGCGCCAGAGCCGCCGCCAGAGTCATCCCGATGGGCTCGGGGCGCGCGCTGACGCCGCGGAGCCAGCTGCCCAACGCGCGAATCGTCTTGTCTTGCATCTTTTCCTTACCGGTCCTCGCTCTCCCGCGGGGGAATCGAGGAGAAGCATGCCTCTTCCGGGGGCGCGGGGAGACCCCGCACAAACACGTGCGAGACGAACCCGCAGAAACACGCGCGGGCTCACAGCCCGCAAAGCTCGGCGCGGGGGGTATCTTTCACAGTCTTCTGGACCCGTCAACGAGGTATGATTTTGAGCTGGGGTTGCAACCGCGCTGCCCGGCGACACGCGCAGGGAACGCCCGCGCATCAGCGAAGCGCGAAACGTGGAGCAGCTCGACACGGCGAAACCAACAGCGAGAGACAGCGCGCTCAGCGCGAGCCTGGAGCACCGAACCTATACAGCACACGGGCTCGCTTGCGTCGACACTCTAATATATGAGCGCCGCACGTGCCCGCCGGGGCTGCGCGCACTTCACCCGCGCCGTGCTTTCTGTCTTCGGCAGAGTTTTTAACGCTCGCCGTCCCGCTCTTCCATCACCCTCGCGGATAGGAAGGCGGCAGCGGAGGTGGGACCGTGCGGCGGCGCCCGGGCAGCGGATCCGCCGGCAAATTCGGCAGCGGAGGAGCCGAGCCCGGATAGCCAGGCACCGCGCCGAGCAGGGGCGGCGGCGGACGTTGTGTGGCCACTCGTGGGGCGGCGGATGCCGACGGAAAGTAGCCGTCCGGCGGGAGGCTGGGGAATGCCTCGGGCGGCATGCTCCCCGGTGGAACACTCCCTCCCGGATAGCCGCCAGAGCCGTAGCTGCTGGGCGGAAAGCTGAGCGGAGCCGAGGAACGGCTCTGGCCCCCGGTGGGGAACCGCCCCGTTTCTTTTCGGCGCTGCTCCTCGAACAGCAGGATCTTGATCAGGGCTTCGATCTTGGCACCCTGGATCACCGGATCCGAGGTATCGACGGACGAGTCCATCAGCTCGATCAAGCCGAGCAGCGCGGAGCGCAGGTGGTTCTCGTTGGCGAAGGTCTGGCGGATCACCGACTTTCTCTGGATGTCGTCGGTGGCGCTGGGCAAGAGCGCGTACATGGCATCGATCGAGCGCAGCACCGCGGCCGGCAGGTTCGGATGATTGGGCGGCAAGCGCCCGATCGCGCGCAGATGCTCGATCACGCGCTGCCGCTGCCGCTGCTCGTTCGAGTCCGCTGATGGGTCGAACGGGGGCGCGGAGCTGATGGGGCGCGGCGAGCTCGGCTGCGACGGCGGCGCGCTGCGCGGCGCGGATTCGTACTGCGGCGCGCTGCGCGGCGCGGATTCGTACGAGGCAGCGCCACGGGGATCGTACACCGGGCTCTCGAAGGTATTGGTGCTCGGCTCGGCGTACTGCGGCTCCCCGTACTGGGGTTCGGCGTACTGCGGCTCCCCGTACTGGGGCTCCCCGTAAGGCCCTTCGTTCCGGAAGGCCCCCGGCAGCGGGCGGTTGAAGTCGTCCGTCAGCTCACCCGAGCTCTCCGGAGGAAAGCCCGAGCGGGGCGCTTCCACCCGCGATGGCGGCGGCGGCAGCAGGCTGCCGTCGTGCGGGGGGCGAGGCGGCTCGCGCAACATCGCCATGGGCGGCGGCGCCGCGGTCCGCGCTTCGTCCTGCACCAGGCTCGGGCTGCGCGAGGACGGCGGCGGATACTCCGCCTCCGGCGCAGCAAAGTGGGCAGCGGGCGGCAACGCCGTCACCACATGATCGTTGGCGAGCGGCCGGGCATACTCCGGCGGCAACGCCGGCGGGGCCGAGGGGCGGCTCGGAAAGCGGCGCCGCTCGCTGTAGTTGCGGCGTTCGGCCTGGCTGGCGCGGCGCTCCTCGCGCGAGAGATCCGTGAAGCCCGCCGGGATCGCCAAACGCCGCAGCACCACCTCGTTCCAGATGTGGTCGAGCGGCACCGAACGCACCAGCTTCTCCAGCGGCAGCACTTCGAGCAGCACCTTCTCGTTCAGGCCGATGCCCTCACGGCCCTTCACCAGGGCGAAGCGCACCACCGCTCGCAGCTCGTGGGGCGAGAGCGAATCGGCGACGGCGTCGTACGTGACACCGTCCATCACGTCGCGCAGGGTGAGCAACCGCTCCGACAGCGCTTGCGTGAGCGTGAAGGTCATGCGCTCCACGGCGCCTCGGCGCTGCTCCTCGCCCGCTTCCGCGTCCAGCAGCCAGAACTGATCCTCGGCCAGAAAATCCCAGATGCGGTGCGGATCGAGGTAGCGCACCCGGTCCTCGGGCGAAAACACGCCCAGCAGCTGCAAGCTGTTGGTGGTGCCCTCTTCCAGCGCGATGCGCAGATCTTCCGCCGCCAGGGCCGGCGACTTGCGCCGCAGGATCTCTTCGTAAATGCCCGTGGCCGCCGCCAGCAGCTTCACCCGCAGCTCGGGTGCGCTCTTGAGCGCGCCCATGATCGCGTTCGCCGGGAAGCAGCGCACGAAATCGTCCGGCGTGCGCCAGCCTTCGCGGAAGGCGTAATCCATCAGCTGCGACAGGTAGCGCTTGCCCGCTGCCGTGGGGCTCGATGCTGCCGGAGGCAGCGGGGTCTTCAACTCTTGAGTCATCGCTGGCGGGGCGCGGGGGGGTTCTCCCCGGCGGGAGAGCGCGGCTCCGGGGGAAGGAGCTCGGGTGGCGGGGGCATCCCGCAGGAGGGCGGACAGCGCTGCAAACAGCGCCTTGACGCCTCAAAGGATGTGACGGCTCCTCATGAAAAAGCAAGGCTGCCGCGTACTTCTCCACACTTCCGCGCGCGGTCCCTTCTGCAGAGCCATTTCGAAGCGCGTGGCCGTCGTCGGCCGGGTGTCGTGAGTCAAACTGGGCCGTTCTCGCTTCTGCTCGAAGCGACGCTGTTCCACATCGCCCTGGCTCGAAGGCCGCCCCCTGGCGCAAGTGGTTCAATCAGCAGACCCACGATGAGGGGAGAAGGTTGTTGGGCTGGACTTAAAAAAACTGTTAGCGTGCCCGAGTCTGGTCCTACCGTTCCAATTCGGCGCCGTGGCTGCCAGGCCCCCGGTGGGGTCAGCCCACCAGGTCGGATTTCCGTCAGGGGTCCCTTTGTGACTCAGACGGCGAGCCGTCCTGACTTGAAGGAAGACCTTTCTCGCACCGACGCAGGAATGTTCGCTTCAACTCCAGCGGGGTCACCCCGCCTTACCGCCCTCCAACCGCTCCCCGGGAGCGCTGGTCCCCACCTCCCGGACCCCAGCGCGGCCCCCCGTACCTCTGCTCTCTGGCGCTGCCTCGGGCTGATGTTTGCCTGTGGGATGTGGGCATGCGGCCCGGGCTTCTTCGCCCAGGAGCAGGTGCAGCAACCCGGCCAGCTGCGCGCGGCGCCGGAAGAGCCCGTAGTCTTTGCGCCCGAGCCCGGCGATCTTGGTCAGGGCTGCAGCCCGAAGGGTTGCCTGCGCGCGCCCGCTGCAGCGCCCGTCGCGGAGCTCGCAGGCCCCGCAGTTCCGCGCAAGATCGCGAAGCCGCCGGCGGTGGTGTCGCGCCCGCTGCGCGGCAAGGGCAAGGAGGAAATCGAGCGCCTGGTGAAGGCCGATCTCGCCAGCCTGGGCTCGATGGCGTTCGGCAGCGCGACGCGCGGCGGGCTGATCAACGCCGTGCGCCTGCCCGAGGACGATCGCTGGAAGATGGTCGACCTGGTCAACAACTGGGGCACCGCCGAGACGATCAACTACGTGGTGACGGCGATCGATGCCGTACACGAGCAATTCCCCGACTCGCCCCCGCTGTTCATCGGTGATATCAGCGCCCGGCGCGGCGGCTATCTCCGGCCGCACATCAGCCATCAGTCGGGCCGCGACATCGACATCGGCTACTTTTATCTGAATAACCCGAGCTGGTACGAGCGCGCCACGCTCAGCAACCTGGATCGGCCGCGTACCTGGGCGCTGGTGCGGGCGCTGATCACGCTCACGGACGTGCGCTACATCTTCATCGATCGGCACGTGCAGGGCTGGCTGCGGCAATATGCCGAGTCGATCGGCGAGGACAACGACTGGCTGGAGAGCGTGTTTCACGGCTCCAACCACCAGCCCCCGATCATCCTGCACGAGCCTGGCCACGCCACGCACCTGCACGCGCGCTTTTACAACCCGATCGCGGAGGAGACGGCCCGTCGCTGCTACCCTGCTCTGCTCGCCCAGCACAAGCTGCTGCCGAGCAGGTACAGCGTTCCGTACAAGGCCAAGCCCGGCGATACTCTGATCGGCCTGGCCAAGCGCTACGGCACCACGGTGACCGCGCTGATGCAGGCCAACCGCCTCAAGAAGAAGTCGCTGCGGGCGGACAAGACCTATCTGATCCCGCATGAGGGGCCCGCGGGGCCGTCGGAGCCCACCCCGGTCCCGCCGCGGCGCCTGCCACCGGCTCGCCCGCCGACCGACGTCGTCGCTTCGCGCTGAGGGCTGAAGTTGCGGCGGCGACGGGCGCGCTCGAGCTGAGTCGAGCTCCCCGCCGGCGCCGTCCAGCGTTCGGTGCCGGCAGCACGCTCGCTGCCCCGCCGTCCTGCCTGGCGGTCGCTCACGTGGGTAGCCGAGCGGGCACTCGCGGTGGTAGACGGGCTGCCCGATGCCCCGACGCAATGATATCCACAAAATCCTGCTGATCGGCTCCGGCCCCATCGTGATCGGCCAAGCCTGCGAGTTCGATTACGCGGGCACCCAAGGTGCGAAGGCGCTGACCGCGCTCGGATATCAGGTGGTGCTGGTCAACTCGAATCCGGCCACCATCATGACCGATCCGGACCTGGTTTACCGGACGTACGTCGAGCCCATCAATCGTGCCGCTCTGACTGCGATCATCGAGCGGGAACGGCCGGATGCGCTGCTCCCGACCCTCGGCGGGCAGACCGCGTTGAACGCCGCCCTGGATCTGCATGCGGCGGGCGTGCTCGAGAAGTACGGAGTGAAGCTGCTCGGCGCGGACGTGAACGCGATCCGCAAGGCGGAAGATCGCCAGCTGTTCAAGGATGCGATGACACGCGCGGGCCTCGAGTCCGCGCGCTCGGGGCATGCCCACTCGCTCGCCGAGGCGCGCGAGATCGTCAAGATGACCGGCTTCCCCGCGATCCTGCGCCCCAGCTTCACGCTGGGCGGGGCCGGCGGGGCGGTGGTCGAGGATCCGGCCGAGTTCGACGAAAAGGTGAACTGGGCCCTGGATCAGTCGCCCACGCGCGAGGTGCTGGTCGAGGAGAGCCTGCTCGGCTGGAAAGAGTTCGAGCTGGAGGTGATCCGCGACTGCAAGGACAACTTCATCGTCGTCTGTTCGATCGAGAACATCGATCCCATGGGCGTACACACCGGTGACTCCGTCACGGTGGCCCCGGCCATGACCCTGACCGATCGTGAGTACCAGCGCCTGCGTGACGCCGCGCGCGCGGTGATGCACGAGATCGGCGTGGAGACGGGCGGCTCCAACGTCCAGTTCGCCGTCAATCCCGAGAACGGCCGCGTGATCGTGATCGAGATGAACCCGCGCGTGTCGCGCTCCAGCGCGCTCGCGTCCAAGGCCACCGGCTACCCGATCGCCAAGATCGCCGCCAAGCTGGCGGTGGGCTTCAGCCTCGACGAGCTGGAGAACGACATCACCGGGACCAGCGCCGCGTTCGAGCCGACGCTCGACTACGTGGTCGTGAAATGGCCCCGCTTCGCCTTCGAGAAGTTTCCCGGCGCCGACGTCCGCCTGGGCACTCAGATGAAGAGCGTGGGCGAGGCGATGAGCATCGGTCGCTGCTTCCCGGAGGCGCTGCAGAAGGCCGCGCGCTCGCTGGAGACCGGCAAGCTCGGCTTCGAGAGCCTGCTGGACCGCGTCGATTACCGGCGTCTCAAGACCGTGCCGCAGACGGGCCGTAATCTGAAGACCGAGGCTCCGCCGGAGGTGCGGGTCGAGCCGCCGCTGCCGCCCGCGGAACAAGAGGAGATCCGGGAAGCCCTGGCGAGCCTGATCGGCACGGCCACCGCCGAGCGGCTGTTTCACGTGGGCGACGCGCTGCGTATGGGTCTGAGCCTGGAGGAGGTGCATCGCCTCACGCGCATCGACCCCTGGTTCCTGCGCGAGATGCAGCGCATCCTGGATCAGGAGAAGAAGCTGCAGCAGGCGCCTCAGCTGGACGCGGAGCTGCTCTGGGAGAGCAAGCGCCTGGGCTTCGGTGACGCGCAGATCGCTCGGCTGCGGACCGAGAGCGGCAACCCGATCAGCGAGCTCGAGCTGCGCAAGCTCCGCGTCGGCTACCGCAAGGTGCCGGTGTACGGCCGGGTCGACACCTGCGCAGCAGAGTTCGTGGCCCGCACGCCCTACCTGTACTCCACGTACGAGACGGAAAGCGAGGCCGAGATCAGCGACCGCCGCAAGGTGATCATCCTCGGCGGCGGGCCCAACCGCATCGGTCAGGGCATCGAGTTCGACTACTGCTGCTGCCAGGCGGCCTTCGCGCTGCGCGCGATCGGGCTCGAGACGATCATGATCAACTGCAACCCCGAGACGGTGTCGACCGACTACGACACCTCCGACCGGTTGTACTTCGAGCCCCTGACGCTGGAAGACGTGCTCAACATCTGCGACGCTGAAGCTTCGCGCGGCGAGCTGCTGGGCGTGATCGTGCAGTTCGGTGGCCAGACGCCGCTCAAGCTGGCGGTGGCGCTGGAGCGCGCCGGCGTGAAGCTCCTGGGCACGCCCGCGGACGCCATCGACCGCGCCGAGGACCGCGAACGCTTCGAAGGCTTGCTGAACAAGCTGGAGCTGTCGCGCCCGCGCGCCGGCATCGCGCGCAGCGTGGAGGAGGCCGTCAGCGTGGCGCGCAGCATCGGCCTGCCGGTGCTGGTCCGCCCCTCGTACGTGCTCGGCGGGCGCGCCATGATGATCTGCTACACCGAGACCGAGCTGCGCGCGTACTCCGCGCTGGCGATGCGCGCCGCCGAGGAGGCGGGCACCCAGACGCTGCTGATCGACGAGTTCCTGCGCAACGCGACCGAGGTGGACGTGGACTGCGTCTCCGACGGGCGCCGCTGCGTGATCGGCGGCGTGATGCAGCACGTGGAAGAGGCCGGCGTGCACTCCGGCGACTCGACCAGCATCCTGCCTCCGGCCACGCTCGATGCGTTCGTTGTCGCGAAGATCGAAGAGATCACGCGCCGCATCGCGATCGAGCTCGGGGTCGTCGGGCTGATGAACGTGCAGTATGCGATCAAGGATCGCCAGGTGTTCATCCTGGAGGTCAACCCCCGCGCCTCGCGCACCGTGCCCTTCGTCTCCAAGGCCACGGGCCAGCCGCTGGCGCAGATCGCGGCGCAGGTGATGGCGGGGCGTACGCTGGACGAGCTGGGCATCCAGGACGCCGCCCTGCCCGGCCATGTCTCCGTCAAGGAGAGCGTGTTCCCGTTCCAGAAGTTCCCGGGCGTCGACACCATCCTGGGCCCCGAAATGCGCTCCACGGGCGAGGTCATGGGCATCGCCGCCAGCGTGGCGGAGGCCTTTGGCAAGTCGCTGATGGCCAGCGGCTCCGGCCTGCCGACGACGGGCCGCGTCTTCATCAGCGTGCAAGACGAAGACAAGCCGGTGGCATGCCTGGTGGCGAAGCGCCTGCGCAACCTCGGCTTCAGCATCGTGGCCACGCGCGGCACCGCCCAGGCCATCGAACGTGCCCGCATCCCGGTCACGCTGATCCAGAAGATGAACGAGGGCTCACCCCACGTCGTGGATGCGCTGTCGCGCAACGAGATTCAGCTGGTGATCAACACCACGCAGGGCACTCAGGCGATCCGGGACAGCTACGCGATCCGGCGCAATGCGCTGATCGCCAACGTGCCCTACTTCACCACCCTGTCTGCCGCCCTGGCGGTGGTGGATGCGCTGGAGGCGCAGGCCCTGATGGGAGGCGCGCCGCCCCGGGTGAGGAGCTTGCAGGAGTGGCATGCGCTGAGCAACGCCAGGTGAGTCGAGCCAGGATTTGAGGGAGAGCGGGCGCTGCAGCACAGCGCCCGTCCTCGAGCTCACTAGCGTCAGGGATCGACGCGGAAGTCGTAGGCAGTCAGCGCGCCCGTCCTGTCCCTGGCCTGGATCACGAACACGGCGTTGTCCGCGGCGAGCGGCACACCCGATCGGATGAAGATCGTCTTGCCGCTCGCGTTCGACGTCCTCGACTCATCCGGCGGCTGCACCGTTCCCGCGCGAGGCACAGCCCAGCTCACGGTCACGCCATTGAGGCAGCGTGAATTGCTGACCAGGGGAACGCCGTTCTCCACCGGTTGCAGCGCAGCGAAGCCCGGTCCGGGGTCCCCCAGGGTCTGGAACGCGTTCCGCCCATTCTTGAAGTAGGAGATCTCGAAGGAGGTCTGGGCGCACTCCGCTTGCTGCTGGGCCGGCGTGAGGCCCGCCCTCGAGAACCGCACGCTCAGACTGACACTCAACGAGCCGTTGCGAAGCCGGGTCGTTTCAGACCCATGATGTCGGAGTCGGCGCAGCCGGAGGCGGTCGATTCGTAAGCACCGTTCACGACCTTGCGCGGGCGATCCACTTCCGCGTTGTTGAGCGTCACGGTCGCGGCCGCGTTCGCGGGCCTGGCCGCCGCGCAGCTCGCCTCGCCGATCGCTTGCTCCGCGGAAGAGAGCTCCCCCTCGTCCTCGGCCTCCCCCGACTCCTGCGCCGCCGAGCAGCCTGCGGCGCAGGCGATGCTGGCCATGATGATAAAACTCTTGAACATTGGGCCGTCCCCTCCCTTGGTCCAGTCGTTGGCTGCGGGGTATTCCCCGCGCTGCGCGCGCGCTGCTCGGCTGGAACCCCCGTGCTCCAGCGCTCCGCGAGCACCACGAGCATGGGAGGCGCCTGCGAATGGGGCAACGCCCAAGAGTGATCCCGATGGGACGCACGCGACAGCGCGCCGGTGGTTGGCGCCGCAGGATCACCGCGCGCGCTCAGCTCCTGGCTTTCAGCGCGTCGCGAATCTCCGTGAGCAGCACCACCTCCTGCGGAGGCGGCGCCGGCGGGGCGGGAGCCTCGGCCTTCTTGCGCTGCAGCATGCTCAGCAAGCGGATCACCGTGAAGATCGAGATGGAGATGATCAAGAAGTCGAAGATGCTCTGGATGAACGCGCCATAAGTCCAGGCGACCTCGGGGGAGGTCTCCGTCTTTTCGCGCAGCATCAGCTTCATGTCCTTGAAGTCGACGCCGCCGATCAGCACGCCCAGGACGGGCGTGATGATGTCGCCGACCAGCGAGGCCACGATCTTGCCGAAGGCATTTCCAATCACGACGCCGACGGCCATATCGACGACGTTACCCTTCATGGCGAACGCTTTGAAGTCTGACAGAATGCTCATGGGTCTCCTGCTGGATGGTGCTGGGTTCGTGTCGCTGGGCTCGGCTGCACATGCACCGTCTGGGTAGGGAACGCAAACGCGCTGCCCGCCGCCTCGACGACCTGTAGAAAGCGAAGCAACAGTTCCTGCCGGATCTGCTGGAACTCGTTCCAATCCGTGGTGGCGAGCCAGGCTTGCACGTCGATGTCCAGGCTCGACTCGCCCAGCCCGACGAAGCGCACGGTCACGCCCTCGGGCCAGAGCTTGGGCTGCTCGCGCAGCGCCGCCTCCAGCCCGGACAAGACGCTGCGCAGCTGCTCGGCCCTCGTGCCGTAGACGAGCCGGATCGAGGTACCAAAGAACAGCCGATCTCGCACCGCAAGCGACTCGATCTGCTGGTCGGCGAGCTTTCCGTTCGGGATCGTGACCAGCGTTCGATCTCGGGTGCGGATGCGCGTCGAGCGCAGGCCCACGACCTCCACCGTGCCCACCAGGTCACCGACCCGCACCACATCGCCTTGCAAGAAGGGCTGGTCAGCGCCGATCGAGAAGGCGCCGAACAGGTTCTCCAGCGTCTTCTGCGCGCCCAGGGCCACCGCCACGCCGCCGATGCCGAGGCCCGCGATCAGGCTCGTGACCGCGTAGCCGAGCTCCGATAGCAGGGCCACGACGGCCAGCACCACCACGAACACCTTGCCGACTCTGGACGCCAGCGGCAGCAGAGCGCGCGTGTGCGCCCGACCCCAGCTGGACGCCCCCAGCACGTGCTGCGCGATGTCGATGCCGCGCGAGAGCGCCCAGTAGAACGCGACCACGCCGGTCGCGCGCACGCCGACCTGCACGGCGGCCCGCGCGGCGTCGGTCAAGCGCAACCAGGGCAGCCCGATGCTGAACAGCAGCGTCCCCCAGGCGAGCAGCAACGGGCCGCTCACGCGTTGCAAGCGCGCTTCGCCATCGTGAGCCTCGCCGTGAACAGGGTCGAGCTGCAGCACGCGCGCGAGCACCGCGCGCGTCAGGCGGCTGAGCGGGATCGCGAAGGCGAGCGCCAGCGCGGCCAACACCGGCAGCCCCAACCACTGCCACCACGACAGCTGCTGTGGGCCGATCTCGCGCAGGCTGGGGGGCAAGTGCTCGAGCAGCCAGTCCTGCGCCTGGGGTGCAGGGTCTCCCCGCAGAAACAGTTGCATGCGATATGCCCCCGCGCGGGCACTATCGGCAAAAGCCCACGCCGAGACAATCGCTTTCGGGGCGCCCCGCTCCGCCGCTCAGTTCAGCGTGGTGCTCAACCGGCGCGGCAGCCGAAGCGGATCGTTGGCAGCGGAGGGATCGCTCGGTTGATAGTAGAGAAACGCGTACGCCCCGCGGCTCGCCAGCACGCGCTTGGTGTAACGCCGGGTCTCGCGGTACGGAATCAGCTCCACCCAGAGGTCGAAATCGGCGCTCGGCAGGTCCTTGATCCAGCGTTTGGGCCTGCCTGGGCCCGCGTTGTACCCCGGGATCACCAGCAGCGGATCGTCCGGGAAATACGTCTGGTAATTGGCGAGCACGCGGATACCGACCGCGATGTTCACGCGCGGGGTCGTCAAGGCTCTACGGTCATACGGTAGCCCCAGCTCCTTGCCGAAGCGGCGCGCCGTGGGGCTGATCACCTGCATCAAGCCGTAGGCATTGGCGGGGCTCACCGCCTCTGGATCGAAGGCGGACTCTTCGCGCATCACGGCGTAGATCAGCGCCGGATCGACGCCCTGACGCGCCGCTTCTTCGGTCACGGCCTGGATATGCGGCCGAGGAAACGCGAGCTCCCAGGCTTGCTTCCAGGCTCCCACGGGCCAGCGCTCGCGCCAGTCGTGCAACTGCCAGCGCGGCAGCGCGTGCGACAGCCGCGCGGAGCCCGCGCGCGCGTACAGCAGCGCCACGCCCCACAGCACCGAGGGCGAGGTGCTGGGTTCCAGCACGTTCATCAGGTCCAGCTCGCGCCGCGCACTGTCGAGGTCGCTCTGCCGAAACAGCTCCAGCGCGCGCACGAAACCGGGCTGATCAAACTCGGGCCGATGTTCGATCTTGAACGGAGGCGCGCCGCTCCCCTGCAGCACGCCGTCGAGCGCGCGCTGGGCGCGCGCCGGATCCTGCTCGGACAGCCGCGAGTAGGCGTGCAACATGTAATACGAGAGCGGCAGGTCCGCGATGATGCCCTCGTATTCGGCGAGCCCGCGCTCCAGCTCGCCGGTCTCGACCAGGGCCCGAGCGTGGAAGTAGCGCTCGCGACCGAAGGCGTCGGAGCCGCGCGCAGCATCGTCGGCGCCGGCCGCCCTCGCTCGCGCGGCAGAGACCGCCAGGCTGCGCGCGAGCACCTTGCGCGCGTCCGCCCAGTTGCCCTTTTCCATGTGCTCGAGCGCCAGCTGGAACAGCCCTTCCGAGACCATGTCGCCGGCGGGATAGTCCTTGGGCATGCTGTCCAGCAGCTCCACGAAGCGCGCGCTCGCGCCGAGCTCGTGCTGCGCCTGCGCGCGGTACAGGCGCGCGTCGTCCGCCAGCCGATGCCGCGGGATCTCGCGCTCGAGCCGGGCCATGATCTTGTCGGAGTCCGCATAGCGAGCGTCCTGGAACGCGGACTTGCCCGCGAGGTACAGCGCCGCCGCGCGCAGATCGTCGCTCTTGCAGCGGTCGGCGATCTCGTTCAGGCGGCCCTCGGCGCGCGTACGCTGCTTGAGCTCGAGCAACGCCTTCGCCTGGATCAGGCGTGCCTGGCACGCGAGCGGACCGAACGCGCCGTCGCCCAGCTCGGAGAGCATCGCGTCGACCTGCGCATTGGCCTCCTCCGGGCGGCCCGCGCCGCCGAACGCCTCGGCTCGCTCCAGCTGCTCCTTCGGGGCGAGCTGGCGCGCGCGCGCCTGCAGGGCCTCCGGCAGCGCCTCGAGCAAGCGGCGCTCGAGCGAGCTCGCGTCGCTGCGCAAGGAGGTGCGGGGCGCGTCGACGATCAGGGCGCGAACAAACTCCAGCGCGCCCAGCACGTCCTCGGTCGTGGGCGGCGGCGGCAACGGCAACGGCGGCAGCGGGAGGCCGTCGGCGACCGGATCGGAGTCGACGGCGGGGATCGCGACCACGTTTCCGGTGAGCACGCGCGCGGCCGTCGTGATGCCCGAGTCACTCGGGGGAGCGGCCTGTCCCGTGACCAGGTTCACCAGCAGCTCCGCGACGCGGAAGGCTCGAGCCGACCAGCTCAGCGGCTTGCGGTGCTGCGCGCGCAGCAGGCGCAAGCGCTCCAGGCACTCGCTCGCTGCGCCACGGCGGCAGGAGATTTCGGCGAGCAAGCCCTGCGCTTCGGCATACGTACCGGCATTCGCGGGGACGCCGCCGAGCAGCGCGCGCTCGGCGCCGTCCCAGTCCGCCAGCGCCAGCAGCGAGCGGCCCAGCCCGAGCGCCGCGTAGTCGCCGAGCGGCCAGGCGCTCTGGGTGGCCCGCTCGTAGGCGCGCGTGGCGCCCAGCAGGTCGCTGGATTTCTCGCGCAGCGTGCCGAGCAGCAGATACCAGCGCGGCTCGTCCAGCACGCTCAGCTGCGAGCTCTGGATGTACGTTTCGACCAGGCCGGCGCAGGTGGCGTAGTCCTCGACCTCGAAGGCTTGCAGCGCCGAGCTGAGCTGCGGCTGCGCGAGCAGCGGCACGAAGCTCGCCAGCTCCTCCGAGGACGCGAGCGTGGCCTCGCCCCCCGGCGTGAGCACGCCCGCCGGGCTCGGTGGCGCTGCCGGCGCGAGCACGGGGGGCGCGCTGGCGCCGCGCTGCGAGCCGGACCAGCTGGAGGAGCAACCTTGAGAGCCGACGCCGCAAGCGCCGGCCGCGCTGAGCAACACCGCAGCGATCCAGCACGTCTTCATGCACCACTCCGCTCGCCGAAGCGCCTCGCGACCGCCTCGTCCAGGGCCTCTTGCTGGGCCTGTTCCACTCGCTGCTGGGCCTGGCGCTGCTGTTGCTCGATGCGCTGCTCCACGGCCTGCAACTCAGCATGAGCGCGCTCCAGCGCGCGCCGCGCCTGCTCTTGATCGCGCTGGGCCGAGCGCCGCTGCGCCATGGCGCGCTGCACGTCGCCCGACAGTTGCTCCAGCCGGCGCCGCTCGGCGAGCTCCCAGGCGAGCTGACGCTGGCCCTCGGCAGCGGTGATGCCCCGGCGCGTGAGGCGCTCGCGCTCCGAGCGCCGCGTCGCCTCGCGCTCGCTGGAGCGAGCGCGCAGCAGCTCGCGCGCCTGCCGCTCCGCGAGCTCGGCCTGCTTTTCAGCCGCACTGCGCGCCGCCAGGCGCGCTTGTTCCCCCTCGCGCGCCCGCTCGCGCAGGTCCTTCAACGTCTCGAGTGGGGACGAGCGCTTCACTCGCCAAGAGTATCCGAAAAGTCCCTGCCGGACGACTTCTCGGCGGCCCCCGGGTCAGCAGCTACCCGCGACCGTGCCCCAGCCTGGGATCCGTGCCGCGCTGGGCGCCCAGTGCACGAGAACGGCTCAGAAATCCCTGCCCCAGAACAGGTACGGCCCGGAATCCCAGCTGGCTGCAAACCGGCTCTGCACGCTCGCCACCGGAGCCTCGTTCGGCTCGTCCCCGCCGCCGCCGATCAGACCGTAGAGCAGCGTCGCCACGCCGGTCACGCCCGCGACCGCGAAGCTGGCAACGGCGTAGCGCTGCTGGCGGTCGTGGGTCTTCGTGGCGCCCTGGAGCTCCGCGCAGGCCGGGTTTGGTGCGTTGCAGACGAACGCAAAGGGCGGCAGCGCTCCTGCGATGCGCTGGGCCTTATCGGCGTTCGCTTCCGCCTCGATGGTGAACGCGGCGCCGGCAGCCACGGCGGCTGCAGTCACCACACCCCCGGTCAAGAGCAGCCAGACCTTGGGCCCGGCCCCCTCCGCCGGCTCGGGCGGCGGCGCCAGCGGCGGCTGCTGCGGCACCTCCCTTGGCACGGGCGCGAGCGCGACGACCAGGTGCTGTGCCACCCCCGCGTGCGCGACCCGCAGCTCCTCGTGAGCGACAAAACCCGGCTTGGCGACGCGCACCCGATATTCGCCGGGCGCGACGTACCACAAGAACGGCAGCGGCGACGCGCCGAGGTCCACGCCGTCGATGGTGATCTCCGCGCCCTCCTGCCGCACCTCGATACTCACGCGCTCGAGGTGAGCCTCTGCCTTCTTCAGGCTGTCGAGCATGCGGGCGCGATCCTCGGCGCTGCCCTCACCAGTGGTGTGCAGCACGCGCGCCAGCCGGCGCGCGCCATCCAGGTAGTGACCGCTGTAGATCTCGGCCAGCCCCAGGTTGCGGCGCACCACGGGCACGGCTGGCTTGAGCGCGAACGTCTGCAGGAACGCGACGCGCGCGGCCTCGAAATCGCGTCGATCGAACGCAGCCAGGCCTTCCTGGAAGGTCGCCGACGCCTTCTCGTCCATGACCGTGAGCGGTTCCTCGGCAGCGCGGCTGCTCCTGGCCGCGCCGCCCTGCTCGAGCCCGCCCGAGCGGCGCGACGCCCTCGAGCTCCTGGCGGCCGTCGAGGCCGTCGCGCTCGACTCCGCGCGCCTTGCGCTCGAGGATTTTCTGCCGCTCCGGGCTTCGCCCTGAGCGTGAGCGCTGGTCGGCAGAGCGCACGAGAGCAGCAGCGCCGCGCACCAGCGGCGCCACGGCTGCGACCCGCGTGCGGCACGCGCCGCACCGAGCGCGCGGAAGGCCCCTGCCCGCCCTCTGCTCACAGCGGTAGCTCGCGGCCCAGCCCCGCGCTCTCGGAAGGCGTCAGCGGGGATTTGCCCCGAGACTCCAGCTCACCGTTGGACGAGGAATCGGACGTACCCCAGGGATTGGTGTCGATCGGTGGCAGGTTGCGTTGCGGGGGGCGGCGCCGGGTGGCGCGCGGCGCGCGCGAAGGAACGGGAGCTTTCGCGTGGACAGCGGGCGCTGGAGCTGCTGCGGGAGCAGCCGCAGGGGGCGGTGCCGCCGTCACTGCGGCCAGCGCGGCCGCTGCTGCCGGCGCGGCCGCTGCTGCCGGCGGCGGCGGCGCGGCGGGCGCGGGTGCCGGCGGGGTGCGCGGCTCGGCCGACGGCAGCGCGCTGGCCGTCCACTGCTCGATCGCGCGGGAGCGGCCGCCGCGATGACGCTCCAGGTAGGTTTGCCCGAGCTTGCCGAGCACGAGCGAGAGCCCGATGCCGATGCCCAGACCGAGCACGATCTCGCGCTTCGAAGAGCGCAGGTCGCGCGCCAGGCGCGCCCAGCGGCCCGGGCGCGGCGGCTTGCTCAGTTGCCGCACGGTGACGGCCGGGGTCGGCAGGGGCAACGGCCCTCCGGCGCGCAAGCGCGGCGCGACGGTCGGCTGGTGCCGCCCCTCGGAGGGGAGCTGGTGGGGCTCGAGCCTCCCCGTGGGCGGAATCAGCGACACGCGCGGCACGGGCGACGGCGTCAGATCGGGCCAGGCCGAGCTCGGCTTCTCCAGCGTCACCACCGGCAGACGTGGCACCACGGCAACACGGCACTCGATCAGGTTCTTGGGCGGCGGGTCCTGCCGGGGTGCGACCGGTGGCAGCGCGCTCGCCGCCGAGACGTCGCCGACCGACGAGCAAGCCATGGCAGGGGTAACCACCGGTTCTCCCACCCCCGAAAGATCCGATCCGGAGCGATCCAGCTTCGAGAGCTCTCCCGCCGAGAGCTCCAGGCTCGAGAGAGCGCCCCTGGAGAGCTCGATGCTGGAGAGCTCAGCCGTAGGGCGCAGGCGCGAGGCGACAGCTGCCGCGTCGTCCACGGTGGGCGCGGGGGCGAGCGCGGGCCGAAAAGCGGGCCGCGGCGGCAAAAGCACCGCTCGAACGCGTGCCGGAGTCTCGCCTGTACCCATCTGTAGCGACAGTCTAGCCGGATGTAGGGCGCACGGGGAGCCTTTCAACGGCTCAGCTGGCGAGGAACCAGGCCAGCACCAGGGCGCTCAGGGCGATGGTGACTACTGCAACTCCCACCACCAGCGCGTCGATCGCCGACCAGGAGACGCGGCGTGGGGCCGGCGCCGGCCGGGGCGGTTCGCCCAATGGAAGCACCTCGATAGGCGCGCTCGGCGCGGAGCTGGAGCTGCTGGTGCTGAGCGACAGGACGCCCTTGGACTCGACCGCGGTGGTGAAGCCCGAGCGCAGCTCGCCAGGAACCCCGAGCCGGGAGCGCGGATCGAGCGACAGCGGTACCGCGGCCGTGGTGAGCGGGGCGCCCGACGCCGGCGCCGGAGGAAAATCCGAGCCCAGGCGCTCGTCGGGCGCCTGTTCCAGATTGCGCAGCGCCGAGCTGACCGGGTCTTCGATCATCACTTGGGTCTTGCCCAGCTCGAGCAGGGCCGCATCGACCCAGGCCTCGGCCACGTTGGGGCGCAGCGGGCGCGAATCCAGCCGTGTTCCATTTTTTGAACCCAGGTCGATCACCCACAGGCGCGAGCCGCGGCGCACGACGCTCGTGTGGCGGCGGGAGACGTCCTCGTCGCGCAGCGCCAGGTCGACGTCGTGATCCCGGCCGAGCACGTAGCCGCGCTCCTCCCGCAGCACCAGCTCCCGGCCGCGATCGGGCCCCGCCACGACGCTCAGGCGCGGGACGATGGCCGAGCCAGACTGGATCAGCGCGCCCTGGACCAGCGCCAGCGCCAGGTCCTGCGTCGAGAAGGCCGGTTGCGGCGCGCTGGAGGAGAGCTCGCGGAAGCGCACGCGCAGCAGCGCTCGCCCCACCTGGACGCGATCGCCGTCCGCGAGCGGCCTGGCGGTATCGGGCAGCACCCGCAGCGCGTTCAGGAACGTGCCGTTGGTGCTGTTCTCGTCGACCAGCACGTAACCGCCGCCGGGCACGGGAGCCAGCCGGGCATGCAGCAAGCTGACGGACGGGTCCGGCAGCTGCACATGGTTCTTGGCGTCGCGCCCGATGCGAATGTGCTCATCGGGCGGAAACGTGAGCTCCAGCGGCGCCGCAGCCCGGGGCGACTCGACCACAACGACGACGACGACGGGCATGCGAGCCTCCGGCCGCGGTCGCGCTCACTCGGCGGCGGGCGAACGGCGCAGCTGCACGAGGTTCTCCTGCAGCTCGCGCGCGGTTGCGGCGTTGGCCACGTCGCTGTGGCACGCCGCCTTGTGGCCCGGCTGCGCCGCGACACCGCGGCGGGTCTTGGAAGCGAGCCGGTGGATCTCCTCCGGCGAGAGCACGCCGCGCCGCTCCAGCAGCGCGCGCTGCTCCTCATTGAGCGCCGGGCTCTGCAGCACGCGCCCGCGCTGGTAGCCCTCCGCCTTGCCCGAATCGAACTCGGCGATCTCCTTCGAGATGCGCACCGAGCACCAGTCGTGGCCGCACATCGCGCAGAAGTCGGTGTCGACGTCCAGGTCCTCGTCGTGGAAGGCCCGTGCCAGATCGGAGTCGAAGGCTTCCTCGAACTGCTTCTCCCAGTTCAAGGCCGCGCGCGCCTTGGTGAGCCGATCATCCCAGTCGCGGCTGCCGGGGATGCCGAGCGCCACGTCCGCCGCGTGAGCGGCGATCTTGTAGGCGACGCAGCCCTGCTTCACGTCGTCCTTCTTCGGCAGGCCCAGGTGCTCCTTGGGCGTCACGTAGCAGAGCATGCTGGCGCCGTGATAGGCGGCCGCGGTGGCGCCGATGCAGCTGGTGATGTGATCGTAGCCGGGGAATACGTCGGTCACGAGCGGGCCGAGCACGTAGAAGGGCGCGCCGTGGCAGACCCGGCGCTGCAGCTTCATGTTGAACTCGATCTGATCGAAGGGCACGTGGCCGGGGCCCTCGACCATCACCTGGCAGCCCTTGCGCCAGGCTTTTTCCGTGAGCTCACCGAGCGCGTCCAGCTCACCGAGCTGCGCCGCATCGCTGGCATCGGCGAGCCCTCCCGGGCGCAGGCCGTCGCCCAGCGAGAACGAGACGTCGTACTCGCGCATGATGTCGCAGATCTCGTCGAAGTGCGTGTACATCGGGTTCTCTTTGCCGTGCACCAGCATCCACTTGGCGAGCAGCGAGCCGCCCCGGCTGACGACGCCGATCAAGCGCCGCTTGATCAACGGCAGGTGCGCGCGCCGCACGCCCGCGTGGATCGTGAAGTAGTCCACGCCTTGCTTGGCCTGGTGCAACAGCGTGTCCAGGATCACCTTCTCCGTCAGGTCCTCGATGCGGCGTCCGAGCACCATCGAGTACACGGGCACCGTGCCGATCGGCACGCGCGCGTTGCGCACGATCGCGTCCCGACACTCGTCGAGGTCGCCCCCGGTGGAGAGATCCATCACCGTGTCGGCGCCCCAGCGCTCCGCCCACTCCAGCTTGTCGAGCTCCTCGCGCGTGCCCGAGGAGATGGGGGAAGCGCCCATGTTGGCGTTGACCTTGGTCAAGCTGGCGCGGCCGATCGCCATCGGGTCCAGCCGATAGCCGGCGTGCACGATGTTGCAGGGGATGATCAGCCGCCCCGCGGCGACCTCGTCGCGCACCTGCTCCGCCGTCAGGTGGCGCTCGCGCTCGGCGACCCGGCGCATCTGCGCGGTGATCTGCCCGAGCCGCGCGTACTCCAGCTGAGTCACCGGCCGGAACCCCTGGGGCGCCTCACAGCCATTGCCGGTGCGACGCCAGCCCGCGGGCAAGAAATCCCAGGCCGTCAGCTCGCTCGGCTGCGGCATGCCCGGCGTGTCCGGTGACGAGAAGGAGCGCGCGCCGCCAATCTCCGGGGGATTGGCAAACGAGCCCGGGTTGGTGCCCTCGCGCAGAGTCGATGGATTGTGGGTGACGCGCGGCATCTGAAGCTCGAATGACATTCCGTTCTCCTGCCGGGCTTTCCCAAGCGGCGGCGGGCGGCAGCATAGCGCCGAGTGACCGCCATCTACAGCTGATTGACCCGGCTGTCGCAGAGCCCCCGGCTCCCGGTCCAAGAGGGCTACCCGGCCCGTCACGTCCGAAGCTAAAATCGCTGGCGGTGCTCGCCTTCACCTGGGACGTCGACCCGCTGTGGGTGCACTTTCCCTCGACCTGGGCGCGGCTGCCCGTGGACGGCATCCGCTACTACAGCCTGCTGTACGTGCTGGTGTTCCTTGGCGGTTACAAGCTGCTCGATTGGCAGCTGCGCCGCGCCGGCGCAGACCCCGAAGACGCCCACGACTTCGTGCTGTACGGCGTGGTCGCGGTGTTGGTCGGGGCGCGCCTGGGCCACGTGCTGTTCTACGAGTGGCAGCGCGTGGTGCGGGACCCGCTCTGGTCGCTGGAGATCCACCACGGTGGCCTGTCGAGCCACGGCGCCGCGCTCGGCCTGGCCGTCGCGATGTTCGCGTACACGCGGCGGCGCCGGCAATCGTTCGTGGAGGGCTGCGATCGCTTCGCGTTCTCGGCTGCGCTCGGCGCGATCCTGGTGCGCATCGGCAATCTGTTCAACTCGGAGATCGTGGGCAAGCCTACCGGCTCGAGCTGGGGCGTGCGCTTCCCGCGCTACGACGGCTATCTCGATCCGCCGCTGCGCCACCCGACGCAGATCTACGAGGCGCTGCTCGGGTTGTGCGTGCTCGTGCTGTTGCTCTGGGCCGATCGACGCCTGGGCAAAGAGCGCAGGCCGCGCGGCGCGCTGATCAGTGTGTTTCTCGCGCTCTATTTCAGCGGGCGCTTCGTGCTCGAGTTCTGGAAGGAAGTGCCCCTGCATGAAACGGCCGCCGGCCTCGACGCGGGCCAGTGGCTGTCGATCGCGCCGGCGTTGGCCGGCTGGATCGGCTGCTCTATCAGCAGGCAGCGCCGCATCCCGGCGCGCTGGAACACGATCGCGAATGTTTCGGATGGCACACGGCAGGCTCTCGACTCGCCGCAGAAATGAGCTCGACATCTGCTGCTCGGCCTCGCGCCGACCGCGGCGGGTCCGCGAGCGCCTGTTTCCTGTGCGTATCGAGAGTGCTGCCGGAGGCGTTCGAGCGCTGAGAAACCCCTGCGCGAATTTCGCGGCTCCGCAATACGCCCGAAACTGGCGCAAAGTCATGCATTGCACATGATGACGACGACCGCCGAGCTGGAAGCAGACATGCTCGGAGGCACTCCCCAGGGCCGCGCTCGCAAGAGCGAACTGAAGCGCTTGCCGCTGGTCGAGCACTATTTGCGCGAACAGGCCCAGCTCACGGCCGTGGAGCGCTTCTCGCAGCTGCACGAGACCACCGAGCTGCCGGCTCAGGCCAAGTACTACCGCAGCCTGCTGCCCGTCTCGAAACCGAAGAGCGGCCAGCAATACGCGTTCAGCGTCGATCTGGATCGCTGCTCGGGCTGCAAGGCGTGTGTCACCGCGTGCCACAGCCTGAACGGGCTCGACGAAGCGGAGACCTGGCGCTCGGTGGGGCTGTTGCACGGCGGCACCCCCAGCCAGCCGCTGCAGCAGACCGTGACCACCGCCTGCCACCACTGCATCGAGCCGGCTTGCATGCTCGGCTGCCCCGTGAACGCTTACGAGAAGGACGCGGTCACCGGCATCGTGCGGCACCTGGATGACCAGTGCATCGGTTGCCAGTACTGCACGCTCACCTGCCCTTACGAGGTGCCGCAGTTCAACAAGAAGCTGGGCATCGTGCGCAAGTGCGACATGTGCAGCGATCGGCTCGCCGCCGATGAAGCGCCTGCCTGCGTGCAGGGCTGCCCCAACGAGGCGATCGCGATCCGCATCGTGGAGACGGCGCAGATCGTCGAGGACGTGCAGGCGGACGCCTTCCTGCCCGGCGCCCCCTCCCCGGGCATCACCTTGCCCACCACGGAGTACAAGACCAAGCGCGTGTTCCCCAAGAACACGCTGCCGGCGGACTTCTACAACGTGCGGCCGGCGCACAACCACTTCCCGCTGGTGGTGCTGCTGGTCTTGACGCAGCTGTCGGTGGGCGCCTTCAGCGTCAACTACGTCGTGACCTCGTTCTACTCGAGCGGGACCGTGCAGCGCTATCACGCGCTGGTAGCGCTCGCGCTGGGCCTGGTGGCGCTGGCCGCCAGCACGCTGCACCTGGGCCGACCGCAATACGGATTCAGAGCGATCATGGGCATCCGCCACTCCTGGATGAGCCGCGAGATCGCTGGCTTCGGCGCGTTTGCGGGGCTGGCCGTCGCCTATGCGGCCGGCGCATGGGCGGATCCGCTGCTTCACTTGCTCGGGCTGCCGGCGCTCGATCCCGCGCTGAGCGTGCGCCTGCAGCGCTGGCTGGGCGCCGCCGTGGCGATCAGCGGCGTGGTCGCCGTGCTGTGCTCGGCGATGCTCTACGCCGTCACGCGGCGCGAGTTCTGGCGGCTCTCATACTGCGCGCCGCGCTTCCTGGGCACCACCGCGCTGCTGGGGCTGGCGCTCACGCTGGTCACGTTCAGCGCGGCGGCTTACTTCGGGGAGCCGGTGTCGGGCCCCATCCTGGCAGGCTTGTGCGAGACGCTGTTCGGTGCGGCGGCCTTCAAGCTGCTGGTGGACGCCAGCGTGCTCGCACATTTGAAGAGCCCGCGGGTGTCGGATCTCAAGCGCACGGCGCTCTTGATGTGGGGCGAGCTCTCCACGCTCACGCAGGCGCGCTTCCTGATCGGGGCGGTCGGTGGCCTGGCGATCCCGCTGCTCTTGCCGACCTTCTTCTCGGCCACGGCCGCCCACGTGCGGCTACCGAACGCGGCGCTGGCGCTGGCGGCCCTCGGCTGCTTGCTGCTGGTCGGCGGCGAGCTGATCGAGCGCAGCTTGTTCTTCATGGCGGCCGCCTCGCCCAAGATGCCGGGAGCGGTCGGCAAATGACGGACCAGAGAAACGTGGGTGGCGCGCTCGCCCGCCTGTTGTTTGATCGCCAGGGCGAGCTGACGCGCGACCTGCTGCGAGAGCCCGGGCGATTCGGGCTCGGGCAAGTGCCGCGGCGTCTGGCTCCGGACCGCACCACCACCATGACCTGCGGCTTCTGCTCCACCGGCTGCGGGCTGTCGATCCATTTGAAGAACGGCGAAGCGCTCAACCTCTCGCCCGCCACCGACTATCCAGTGAACCTGGGCATGGCCTGCCCGAAGGGCTGGGAGGCGCTCTCCCCGCTAGCTGCGAGGGATCGGGCGACGGCGCCGCTGATGCGCCGCAACCGCGGCGAACCGCTGGCGGAGACCGACTGGGAGACGGCGATCGAGTTCTTCGTGCAGCGCTTCCGCGAGGTCCAGGAGAAGCACGGCAAGGCCTCGGCGGCGTTCCTGGGCACCGGTCAGATCACCATCGAGGAGCTGGCGCTGCTGGGCTCGTTCGCGAAGTTCGGCATGGGCATGGTGCACGGCGACGGCAACACGCGCCAGTGCATGGCCACCGCGGTCGTCGCCTACAAGCAGGCCTTCGGCTTCGACGCGCCGCCGTACAGCTACGCCGACTTCGAGCAGTCCGATGTGCTGGTCTTCGTGGGCGCGAACCCCTGCATCGCGCACCCGATCTTGTGGGAGCGCGTGTGCCGCAACAAGAAGCGGCCGAAGATCATCGTGGTCGATCCGCGGACGACGGAGACAGCCATGGCCGCCACGCTACACCTGCCGCTGGAGCCGAAGAGCGACCTGGTGCTGTTCTACGCGGTCGCCAACCTGTTGATCGAGGCCGGGCAGATCGACCTCGGCTTCATCGAGCGCAGCGTCAACGGCTTCGACGAGTTCGCTGCGCATGTGTCGGCCTTCACGCTGGACCGCGCCGTCAGCGCCACCGGGCTGAGCGCCGAGCAAATTCGTGAGCTGGCAACCAGCATCGGCACCGGCAAGGCGGTGAGCCTGTGGTGGACGATGGGCGTCAACCAGAGCTACGAGGGCGTGCGCCTCGCGCAGAGCCTGATCAACATCGCGCTCATCACGGGCAACATCGGCCGCCCCGGCACCGGCGCCAACTCGATCACCGGCCAGTGCAACGCGATGGGCTCGCGGATGTTCAGCAACACCACCGGGCTGTTCGCCGGGCGAGACTTCGCCAACCCCGAGCACCGCCAGGAGATCGCCGAGCTGCTCGCGATCGACGCCGACAGCATCCCCAGCGAGCCGAGCTGGGCCTACGACCAGATCATGGAGGGCATCAATCGCGGCCAGATCAAGGCGCTGTGGGTGATCGCCACCAACACCGCGCACTCCTGGATTAACCAGGCGGACGCCCACGAGCTGCTGAGCAAGCTGGACTTCCTGGTCGTGCAGGACATGTATGCGACCACCGAGACGGCGGCGTTCGCCGATCTGGTGCTGCCGGCCGCCGGCTGGGGTGAGAAAGAAGGGGTCTTCATCAACTCCGAGCGCCGGCTGGGTCTGGTGAAGAAGGTGTCGCGCGCACCGGGCCAAGCCCTCGCCGACTTCTCGATCCTCAAGCTGCTGGCAGACGCCTGGGGCGTGGGCGCGATGTTCAAGGACTGGTCCTCGCCGGAGGCCGCCTTTCAGCTGCTCAAGCGCTGTACGCGCGGGCGCCCCTGCGACATCACCGGCATCAGCGACTACCGCATGATCGACGAGATGCGCGGCATCCAGTGGCCGCTGCCCGAAGGCAGAGAGCCAGCGCCAGGCGAGGAACGGCGATTGTTCGAAGACGGCCGCTTCCACCATCCCGACGGCCGCGCCCGGCTCCTGTTCGAGGAGCCGCGCAAGCAGCCCGAGGCCGTCGACAAGAACTACCCGATCCTGCTCTTGACGGGGCGCGGCAGCTCCAGTCAATGGCACACGGGCACACGCACCAACAAGAGCGCGGTCCTGCGCAAGCTGTTCCCGCAGGACTGCTACGTCGAGATCAGTCCCAGGGACGCGCGCGATCGGCACATCCACCAGAACGAATGGATCGTGGTCGAGTCGCGCCGCGGCCGCGTGCAGGCGCGCGCCTTCATCAGCCACCTGGTGCGCCCGGGCCAGTGCTTCATGCCCATGCACTACGCCAAGGTCAATCAGCTCACCTTCGCGGCCTTCGATCCCTACTCGCGTCAGCCCTCGTATAAGAATTGCGCGGTGCGCCTCCGCCGCAAGAGCGAAGTGCCCGATCTCGATTGAGGCAGCGCTCGAGGGCTCCCCTGGGCCCCGCACCCGGGCCACGGCGTTTTGCAGCGCTCAGCAAAATTCGCATCGATCCGCGTCCGCCACGAGCGCCTGACGTCGCTCGAGCGACTGCCGCACGGGGGTGGAACGGGGGCGCACTCGCGCGCAAGTGGCCCGCAGAGGGTTGCAGCGTGCAGCGCGGTGATCGCGACCATCACACACTCTGAGCGTAGGCCTTCACTCTGACGGTCACGCACGCGTGTAGCCGTTGAAACGCCGCTGCTCCCCGTTGCGAGCGAGTTGCCGCCGCCCGCTCCCGGCGCGCGGAAGCGCGCCAGCACGCAAGAGCTAAGCTCAGTGCAGCGTGTGCCGCGAAGGCGCGAGCATGCGCCGGGGCGTTTGTCTTTCCAGCGAGGTGGGCATGGCCAAAAAGAGGTGGAGCATCATCAGCGCGGGCGTGTTGCTCGTGAGCGGCTCGTGCGAACTGGCCGAGGAACACGAGCGGGACTACTGCTCGAACACGCACAAGGAGTGTCATCTCAGCTATTCGGCCGTCTACGGCTACCAGCGCTACTGCAGCAGCATCGCTTCGCCGTGCGAGCCGCAGCTGGGCGTGCAATCCAATCGACCAGCAACCGCCGACGCGGGCACGCTCCCGAGCGCGAAGCCGGCGACCGTCTCCGCGGCCGAGCGCGCGCCCGAGCCAGGCCCGGCGCCGCTGCCGGAGGGGCAGCGCTACTCCGCGTTCGACGAGAAGTGCGTGCGGGATAGCCAGTGCGGTCCCGGCAAGTGCAGAGAGGGAGCCTGCTACTATGGCTGCCAGTCGGACTCGCAGTGCGGCAGCGGCGACCGTTGCGCGGTCGAGCAAGGGACGCGCATCTGTCTGCCGGATCCGAATCCGCCGGTGACCTGCACGCGCTCGGCTCAGTGCAGCGACGGGCGCGTGTGCTTGAACGGCACGTGCATGCAATCCTGCACGCAGACCGAGCAGTGCACCAACCTGGTGGATCGCTGCGCGAGCGGCGTTTGCCAGCCCGATCGCCGGCCGCTTGGGCAATGCGTACTGAGCAGCGAATGCGCCGAGGGCTTCGTGTGCCTGGACGGCGCGTGCGTGGGCGCCTGCGTGAACGCCGGCGACGCGGGCGTGTGCCTGCCCGGCGCGACCTCGTCCCCGACCCCGGCCCCGGCCCCGGTCAGCGCACCGGCCCTGCCCGAGCAACCGCCCGCGTCGATCCCGCTCGCGAACCCGGACGCCGGCACGCCCTCGCCCGGGCCCGATGCGATCGTCGACGAGGCACCCGCGCAGGCCCCCCCCGAGGAACCGGCAGGATTCGACGCCGGCCTCGGCGCGGCGCCGCTCGAGTAGCTCAGCGCAACCAGCACGAGGCCGCGGCAGCTGCTGACCACTACTCGGCCGCCGCGGCCTCCGGCACGCACGTGACCTCACGGCAGCCGATCATGCGCTCGGTGGTCGCTTCGTCCGGCAGCTCGACGTGCACCCAGCCGTCCACCACCTTCACCGGGAAGGTGAGGATGCGGTACTCGTCCTCGCCCAAGCATTTCCCGTCCTGCAGCGAGAACGTCTTCTTGTGCAGCGGGCACGCCACCTTGGGAATGCCCTGCTGATCGCCGATCAGGCCGCGGCCCAGCACCATGTCCTGCATGTGCGGGCACTTGTTCTGCGTGGCGTACCACTCGCCGCGAGACTCGAAGTTGAACACCGCGATCTGCGAGTTTCCGTACTGCAAGGACCGGCCGCCGTCACGCGGGAAGCTCGACACCGGGGCCAGCTTCACCCACGAGCGCTGCAGCACCGGCAGCGAGATGCGAGCGTTCTCGCGCCGGGGGTCGCTCGGCCCTGCCCAGTCGATGGGGCGCGCCTGCGAGCGCTCGGACATGAACTCGATGCTGTCGTCGTGCTCCTGGCTATTCGCAAAGTGCTGGAAGCGCGCGCGCGCCTCCGGGTTCTGCACGACCTCCGTCCACTCGCAGCGGTACGTCTCCACGAGGTAGGCCATCTGGCGCTCCAGCTCCGCGCAGATGCCCAGCGAGTCGTCGATGATGACCTCCTTCAGATGCTGGAGCCCACCCTCCAGCTTTTCGATCCAGGTGGAGGTGCGCGTCAGCCGATCCGCCGTCGCGATGTAGAACATCAGGAAGCGGTCGATGTACTTGATCACCGTCTCTTCATCGATGTCCGAGGCCAGGAGGTCGGCGTGCCGGGGCTTGGCGCCGCCGTTGCCGCACACGTAGAGGTTCCAGCCCTTCTCCGTGGCGATGATGCCGAAGTCCTTGCTCTGGGCCTCGGCGCACTCGCGCACGCAGCCGCTCACCGCGCTCTTCAGCTTGTGCGGCGCGCGGATGCCCCGGTAGCGCTCCTCGACCCGGATCGCGAACCCGACCGAGTCGTGCAGGCCGTAGCGGCACCAGGTGCTGCCCACACAGCTCTTCACCGTGCGCAGCGCCTTGCCGTAGGCGTGCCCGCTCTCGAACCCTTCCTTCACCAGCTCTTCCCAGATCTCCGGGAGCTGCCCCACCCGCGCACCGAACAGGTCGATGCGCTGGCCACCGGTGATCTTGGTGTACAGGCCGTACTTCTCGGCGATGCGCCCGAGCGCCATCAGCTTCTGGGGCGTGATCTCGCCGCCCGGGATGCGCGGGACGATCGAGTACAGGCCCTTGCGCTGGATGTTGGCGAGGTAACGATCGTTCGTGTCCTGCAGCATCTCGTGGCGCGCGATGAAATCATTGAAGACGCTGGCCAGGATCGAGGCGACGGCCGGCTTGCAGACCTCGCATCCGTAGCCCTGGCCGCATTCCGCCAGCACTCGCTCCCAGGTGTCGAGCTTGCGCACTCGGATGATCTCGTACAGCTCCTGACGCGTGTAGTTGAAGTGCTCGCACAGCACGCGCTTGGTCGCCTTCCCCATGCGCATCAACTCTGCCTGCAGGATGTCGGTGACCAGGGGCACGCAGCCACCGCAGCCGCTGCCCGCGCGCGTGCACTTCTTGATCTCGCCCGCGGTGAGCGCGTTCTTGTCGCGAATGGCCGAGCAGATCTGGCCTTTGGAGACACCATTGCAGGAGCACACCTGCAGCGAATCCGGCGCCTCGCCGCTCGACTGCGCCTCGCCGCCGCGCGGCCCGAACAGCAGATCCTCCGGGCTCTGGCTCAGCTCCTGCCCGGAGTTGCAGATCGCGAGCAGCCGCATGTACTCGTTGGCCTCGCCCACCAGCATACCGCCGAGCAGGCGCTTCTCGTCGTCGCTCAGGATCAGCTTCTTGTACACGCCGCGCACCATGTCCTGGTAGACCACGGTGCGTTTGCCCGCGTTCAGGGCGTCGCCGAAGCTCGCGACGTCCACCCCCAGCAGCTTCAGCTTGGCCGACATGTCAGCGCCGGTGAACTCGCTGCTGCTGGCGCTGGTGAGCCGCTCCTTCACCACTTGCGCCATCTGGTAGCCCGGGCCCACCAGGCCGTAGATCATGCCGCGATGCAAGGCGCACTCGCCGATCGCGTAGATCTCCGGATCGGTGGTCTCCAGGGCGTCGTTCACCAGGATGCCGCCACGAGGACCGCACGCCAGGCCCGAGGCGCGCGCCACGTCGTCGCGCGGGCGGATACCGGCCGAGACGATCACCAGATCGACCGCCAGCTCCTCGCCGTCCTTGAACTCCAGAGCCTGCACGGGCCCGTCCTCGCCCTGACCCGCGCAGCGCGTGGTGACCTTGTTCAGGTGCACCGTGATGCCGAGCTCCTCGATCTTGCTCTGCAACAGGCGCGCGCCGGCCTCGTCCACCTGACGCGGCATGAGCCGGCTGGCGAACTCCACGACGTGGGTGGTGAGGCCCAGGTCGAGCGCTGCCTTGGCAGCTTCCAGACCGAGCAGCCCGCCGCCGATCACGGCCGCGCTCTTCGCGCCCTTGGCGTAGGCCATGATCAAGTCGAGATCGGCCAGCGTGCGATACACGAACACGCCCGGGCGATTTGCGCCCGCGATCGGCGGCACGTACGCCGACGAGCCCGTGGCGAGCACCACCCGGTCGTAACGGATCTCGCGCCCAGTGGAGGAGACCACGACGCGCCGGTCGCGGTCGACGCGCTCGCCGCGCTCACCCAAGTGGAGCTCGATCTTGCGCTCGGCGTACCAGTCGAGGCTGGCCAGGCTGAGCGCCTGCGCGTCCTTGCCGGCGAAGTACTCGGAGAGGTGCACGCGGTCGTAGGCCGGCACCGGCTCTTCGCAGAAGGTCACCACGCGGGCGATCGGAGTCTCGCCCTCGGTCATCAGGTCGCAAAACCGCTGCCCGACCATGCCGTTGCCGATCACGACCACCGTCGGTAGCTGCGCACCGCCTGCGCCACTACCGCTGGCATTGGCAGCGCCACTGCCGGTGATGGGCGTGCTCGGCCGCGGCCCGGTGGGGAAGATGCTCGAAGTGGAAGTGGCTTGATTCGTGCTCACGAGACTCTCCTCGCCGGCGGGGCCGAGACAATGGTGGTGGGCTGGGCGGACCGCAACGACACGCCCACGGCAGCCCGCCCCGCCTCACCCGCGCCCGCTCCAGCGCGAAACGCGCGAGAAAAACTCGGCCGCCGCCACTGGGCGACGACACACTCCCGAAACGACATCAGTACACCTCTTCGACGTAGCGCCCGTCTCGACGCATCCCGTGCAAGAAATCAGCGGCCTCGCTGGGCGTCCTGTTGCCCTGCCGGCCTAGCACCTCGACCAGCGTCTCGTTCAGCGCGCCGGAGAAGGCCCGGCTTTCGCCGCAGGCGTAGACAGCGGCGCCGCGCTCCAACCAGGAGACCACGCGCCGCGCCCGCCGCCGCAGGATGTCGTGCGGCCCCGTTCGGCGCCCGCGCTGGCCCAGCTTGATCACATCCAGATGCTCCAGCACTCCATCTTTCGTCCATGTTTCCAGTTCTGACTGGTACAGCGTCTCGTCCCCCTCGAAGCAGCTCGCGAGAATCAGCCAGGTGTTGCCCCTGCGTCCGCGCGCGCCGAGCTCCTCCAGGAACGAGCGATGCCGGGCCACGCCCGTGCCCGCGCCCAACAGGATCAGGGGCACCGAGGTCTCCAGGGCGATGTAGCGCTCGCTGCTGTGCAGCGCGGCCGCCAGATCGTCGCCCTTGAACACGCCTTCGGTCAGGAAGGCCGAGGCCACTCCCTTGCGCTCGCGGCCGGCGCGCTCCCGGCGCACGACTCGCACGGCGAGGTGCAGCTCCTTGGGGTGCGCGCTGGGCGAGGACGCGATCGAATACAGGCGGGGCTCGAGCACGCCGAGCGTGCTCACGACCTGTTCCACTCCAGGCCGCACCCCCGGGAACATGTTGATCAGGTCGAGCAGGTCGAAGCCATGGGGCACTCCGCGCTCGCACAGCTCCCGCAGTGGACGCGCAGCCTCCGCGTCCTGCGCGCTGGCCGCGTACAGGCGCAGCGTCTCCTCGCGCACGTGCGTGATGTCGACGTTCTCCAGCAGGCAACGCCACACTTCGCACGGCCCCTGCGGCGTGCTCACCAGCTCTTGCCCGCGCGCGCCGAGCGCGCGCAGCAACGAACGGACCAGATCGGGATCGTTGTGCGGGAAAATCGCGAGGCTATCGCCGGGGCGGTAGCTCAGATCGCTCCCGCTCAGATCGAGCACCACCTCCCGGATCTCCGAGCCCGCGTCGGCCAGCGTCAGGCGCCGGTGCGACTTGACCCGCAAGCGCTGCGCTCGGCGGCGTTCCTGCGCACCCTCGGAGCCCGGCAGCTCGGGCAGCTGCGGCACGTCGCGAATCGGACGCACACCGCTGTCGACCGGCGCGCGCGCCGCCCGGGCCCGAGCCGAGCCGGAGAGCGCCGGAGAGGAAAGGCCGGCCTCGGACAGCAGCGCGTTCAGCGCCTCGCGGGTGTTCGCGGCGCCGGGCGCGCACAGGCTGGTATCCGATTCGGAGCCGGAGGCGAGGGCCTGGGCGTAGCCCTGGCAAGAGTAGCCGCACTTGCCGCAATCGAGCTGCGCCAGCACCGTGAGCAAACGGCGCTCCAGCGTGTCCGGGACGACCGTTCCACTGTCCGGCGCCACCGCCGGTTGCTCCACGCGCGAGCGCAAGGCCGCGGCTGCCCCACCGGGGCTGGCCGGTGCCGAGCTCGTGCGCGCTTCATTCGCGTTCAAGCCCAACACGCCGGCGAGAAAGCCGTTCAGCCACGCGCGCTGCTCCTCATCGAAGGGCGCGTTCTCGGGTACGAGCGGAAAGCGCCGGCCAGGGTTGTCCGTCACGGTCTCCCCCCCGGCTCAGACAGCCCTGGAGCCGCGGCCAGCGCGGGCTGCAGCTCGCCCGGCGCCAGGCGGCCGAGGTACTCGCGGAATGTTTCCTGACCGCGCCGTCGCTCCAGATAGCTCTCCACGACCGCCTGCACCACCCGCGGCACGTCCGCCGCCGGCACGCAGGGGGCGAGCTCGCGACCGAGCCGCAGCGAGTCGCCGGCATGGCCGCCAAGAAACACCTGATAGGACTCCAGCTGCGGAGCCCCGGGATCGCGCACCGCCAGCAGACCGATGTCGGCGATGCCGTGCTCGGCGCAGCCGTGGTGGCAGCCGCTGAAGCGGATCGTGAGCGGCTGCTCGAAGCTGAAGCGGCTCTCCAGGTGTTGCACTAGCTCTTCTGCGCGGCGCTTGACATCACCCTGCGCGAAGGGGCAGCCGGCGTTGCCCGTGCACGCGAGCAGGCCGGCACGAAAGCCTCCCACCGGCCACCCCAGCCCGAGCTCGGCGAGCAGATCCTTGACCCGGTGCAGCTGCGTGTCCGGCAGGCCCGGTACCAGGACGTTCTGCTGCGCGCTGAGCCGCAGCTCTCCAGCGCCGTATTCGCTGGCCACGCCGGCCAGGCCGCGCGCTTGCTCCAGGCCCAGCAAGCCGTCCCTGATGGCGACGCCGACGTAGCTCTTGCCGCGCGGCTTCTGGTTGTGGAAGCCGAGGTGCGCCGCAGGGTCCGGCGGCGCGGGCAGCTCACAGGCATCCAGCGGCAAGCTCGTCAGCCGCGCGCCGGGGACCCTCTGCTCCAGCCGCTGGCGCAGCTGCGCCAGAAATCGATCGAGCCCCCAGGTCTCCAGGAGATAGAGCAGGCGCGCGCGCCGGCGATTGGTGCGGTCGCCGTGCTCGACGTACAGTCCCAGCACCTGCTCGAGCACCTCCAGACAGTGCTCCGGCGCCACGACGACGCCTGCGTCACGCGCGAAACGGCCGTGACTCGTCGCACCGCCGAGCAACAAGCGGAAGTACACGCCGCTGGGCACTGCGGCGCCGTCGCCCACGCGCACCGCGCGGAACCCCAGATCGCACGTCTCCGGGTAGGCGCTCACCGCGCCGCCGCCGTCGAAGCCGAGAGTGAGCTTGCGCGGCAGCGCCTGCAGGCCGCGATCGGCCAAAATCCGATACTGCGCAGCGCGCGCCAGCGGCGAAACATCGATCAGCTCACGCCGGTCGAAGCCCGCGGTGGGATTGGCGCGAATGTTTCGCACACCGTCCGCGCCTGCGCCCAGGGTCGAGATTCCGAGCTCGGTGAGGCCGCGCAGGACCTCCAGCGCCGAGCCGGCGCCGATGCCGCGCAGCTGCAGGTTGCCGCGGGTGGTCAGCTGCAGCACGGGGCGAGCGAAGCGCTCGGCCAGCGCGGCCACTCCTCGCAGCTGATGCGCGGTGATCTGACCCGCCGGCAACCGCAGCCGGCACATGTACCCGTCCTCGACCGACGAGGCGTAAAACAAGCCGTGAAACTTGTAGAGAAACACTTCGTCCGCCTCTGGGAAGCGCGCTTCACTGGCCAGCCGCAGCATGCGGCGCCACAGCTCCTCCGGCGGCAAACGCCGTTTCGCTTTCTCCTCGGGCGCCAGCCGGCGGCCCGCGAGCAAGAAGCGATCCTGGGCATCCCATAGCGCCTGCTCCGGCCCCGGCGGCAACGGATTCGCCGGCTCGGCCGGCGCCGGGCCACCGCTCCAGTCCTGCTCGCGCAAAAAGGAACGGCGCGCAGCGCCGCTCCAGCTCGGCGCCGGCGCGCGCACGCTGCGCCGCCCTGCACGCAAACCACTGACCAGCCCCTCCAAGTATTGCTTCTGCGTTTCGGTGAATCCTTTGGTAGCCATGTGATGGCGCGGCTAGGCAGGTGTCCGGATGAAACACGACGCACGGAGCGGCCGCTGGCCGGGCAGAGCGAGCGGCAGGCTCGCCTCATGCTGTGGACTCCCTCGCCCTCGCGAGACCGCGCCGTCGTGTGTCGATTTCACACTAGGGGCGCTTGGTTTCCCCAATGTAAACGGCGCGTAACGGCAAGGACCACGCGCGCAATCGAGGCGCTATTTCGGCGTTCTCGGACACTCTGGGATCACATCGCACGGCCGGTCCCAGTCGCGCAGGAGCTCCCGTTCCGCATTGGAGAGCGCGAACGCCTGGACTCGTGCTCCGACGCGCGCCAACACGCGCTGCAACGATGTCTCACCACTGGCGAGCGCGGCATCGAGCGCCGGCAGCAGCTGCTCCGGCAGGTAGCGCGCGAACAGCGGTTGCCAGCGCCCGTCCGGCTCTCGAGGCGCTAACACCGCTGCACCTGGAGCCTCCGAGGCCAGGCGCGCGATCAGCTGCGCCGTCAGAAATGGCAGATCGCCTGCGATCACCAGGCCCGCGCTGCCGCGTGGGAGGGCCTTCGAGAAGGCGCGCAAGCCGCCGATCGGGCCCACACCGCTCGGCTCGTCGGCGATGCGCTGCACGCCGCTGACCCGGTAGGCGGAGCTTTCGCCCACCAGATAGATGCAGGGCGACGCGCTCGCGCCGAAGAGCTCGCGCCAGGCGCCTGCGCAGCAGTCGATCGTGCGTGCCAGGATGGTACGGCCCTCATGGATCAGATTCGCCTTGGCGACGCCCCCCATGCGCGAACCCTTGCCGCCGACGAATATACCGATCGCGGGCGGCAAGCCCGGCAGCTGCCGATCTGCGTGATCGGGACGTTCCCCGGTCAGGGGATCCGTCACGGTCCCGGCGGCGCGGCTTCTTCTGCCGGAGGACGGCGCCGCCCGAGCAGCAACAAGCCGAGGCCGACCATGATCTGCACGTCAGCCACGTTGAAGATGCCGGTGCGCACCGGACCCAGGCCGAGATTCATGAAATCGATCACGCGCCCTTCGCGCAGCACGCGGTCGACGAGGTTGCCCATGCCGCCGGCGGCGATCAAGACCATGGCCCAGACAGCGAGCGCGTCGTGCCGGGGCCGCCGCAGCTGCGCCACCACCCAGCCCGCGCTGGCTGCCACCACCGCGAGCGCCGCGCCGGTGAACACCGCCCAGCGCACCGGCGCGGGCCAGGCGTTGCCGAGGCCCAGGAACGCGCCGCTGTTCTCGGCATAGGTGAGCCGAAAGACATCGCCCAGGTAAGAGAGGGTTTCCGCGCCCTTCAACACCTCCGCGGCCACCCGCTTGCTGGCCTGGTCACAGCCCACGCAAAACAGGGCCATCGCAAGCAGTAACGCCACTTTGGGACCCGCCGACAATCCGCGCAGCCAGGAAGACATTTCGCATACTTTAGGGCAGTCCACGCCAATCGGCCACAGCCCCCGAAGGTGAGACAGCCGACGGGGACGCTCTGTCGACGCGAGGCCCGGGCTGGATGGGCCCGAGGAAACAGCGGGCCGGCTGACTAGTGCGCCAGCGGAGCCCCGGCGTCGAGCGTTCCGCTGGCCTCGCTGGCAGAGGTCTCGCCGGCGGGGACCTCGCTGGCAGAGTCCTCGCTGGCAGAGGCTTCGAGCGGGCGAATGCCCAGGCGGCCGAGCAGGGAGGCGTCGCGCTCCTTCGAGGGGTTGGGAGTGGTGAGCAGCTGCTCGCCCACGAAGATCGAGTTGGCGCCCGCGAAGAAGCACAGCGCCTGCAGCTCGTCACTCATGTGCTCCCGCCCGGCAGAGAGGCGCACCATGGAGCGCGGCATCAGGATGCGCGCCACCGCGACGGTGCGCACGAACTCGATGCCGTCGATCGCTCCGGCTCCCGCGAGCGGCGTTCCGTCCACTCGCATCAGCGCGTTGATCGGCACCGACTCGGGCGGCTGGGGCAGGTTCGCCAGTAGCAGCAGCATGCCGATGCGATCAGCGCGGCTCTCGCCCATCCCGATGATGCCCCCCGAGCAGACCTTGATCCCCGCGCCGCGCACGCGCTCGATCGTGGCCAGCCGGTCGTCGATGCTGCGCGTGCTGGCCACCAGCGAGTAGTATTCCCGGCTGGTGTCGATATTGTGGTTGTAGTAGTCGAGCCCCGCTGCTGCGAGGCGCTGGGCTTGCACTTCGTCCAGCATGCCGAGCGTGACACAGGTCTCCAGCCCTTCCGCCTTGATCGCGCCGATCATCTCGCACACCAGCTCCAGGTCGCGAGCGCGCGGAGAACGCCAGGCCGCGCCCAGACAGAGCCGCTGCGTGCCGGCGGCCTTGGCGGCGCGAGCCGCGGCGACCACATCTTCCAGCGCCATCAGCTTGGTGGGCTTGATGCCCGTCTTGTAGTGAGCGGACTGCGAGCAGTAGCCGCAGTCCTCCGGGCAGCCGCCGGTCTTGATCGACACCAGGCGCGAGATCTGCACCTGGTTGGGGTCGAAGTGCTTGCGGTGCACGCTCTGGGCGTGAAACAGCAGATCCGCAAAGGGCGCGTCGAACCAGCGGGAAACGGCGTCCACCGTCCAGTGTGCATCAGGCCGGGGTGAATCAGGCCAGTGTGAATCAGGCCGGGGTGAATCAGGCCCGGCTGCATGGGCATCCGGCCGCTCGAGAGCCTCGACAGACATGACAAACTCCGCTCGGGACGCTACGAGCTGGGGTCGTGACGAGCAAGGCAATTGTCGATCTCGAGGCTTATTTCGAGCGTATTCGGTACGCGGGTCCGCGCGACGCCAGCCTCGACGCGCTGCATGGCATCACGGAGGCGCACGTGCGCCAGATCCCGTTCGAGAACCTCGACGTGCTGCTGAACCGCCCCATTTCGCTGCAGCCGGCGAGCATCGCGCGCAAGCTGATCGATGAGCGGCGCGGCGGCTACTGCTTCGAGCACAACACGTTGCTGCTGCACGTGCTCGAGGCGCTCGGCTTCCAGGTCACCCCGCTGAGCGCCCGCGTGCGCATCCAGCGGCCGCGCACGGACCTGCCCGCGCGCACGCACATGTTCTTGCGCGTCGAGCTGGGCGCCGACTCCTGGCTGACCGACGTGGGCATCGGCGGCTTCTCGCTCACTCGAGCGCTGCGGCTCGAGCTCGACACTCCGCAACCGACTCCGCACGACATTCGCCGCATCGTCAGCGAGGGCGCGTGGACGGGCCTCACGCAGCGAGCGCCCGACGCCAGGCTGTTCCACCAGGCGTACTTCGGTGGCGCCTGGCACGACCTGTGCGACTTCACGCTGGAGCCGATGCCCGAGATCGATCGGGTGATCGCCAGCTGGTACACGAGCGCTCACCCGGAGTCGCATTTCAAGAATCGCCTGATGGTCGCCCGCGCCACCGCTGATGGTCGCCTGACCCTTGCGAATCGCGAGTTCGGCCAGCGCGGCCCCGATGGGCGCTCCGAATCGCGCCTGCTCGACTCGCCGGAGGAGCTGCTGAGCGTGCTCGACGAACACTTCGGCCTGCGCTTTCCGGCGGGCACGCGCTTCCAGTGCTCGGCGCTGGACTGGCCCCGGTGAGAGACTCGGGGCACAGGTGAGAGCCGAGCCCACGTTTACGACCGAGTCAGCTCGCGACTGAATGGATCGAGCTGCGGGAGGCACGATCCGGCACAAAACTTGACGACGCGCGGCCTTTTCCTCCTAGTTGAGGGTCCGTAGAACCGGAAGTCCCAAAGCAATCGCGAAAGCTCAGCCCGGCGTCACGCCAGAGAGGGATCGACATGTTCCGTCAAGCTTCGCTCAACGCAGCGAAATGGCCGTTGAAGTTCTACCCCGCGACGAGCAGCGTCGCCTTGGGTCTCGCACTGCTCGCGCTCGGCTGCGGCGGCACCACGACCTTCCAGGATACCACCCCGATCAAGATCGCGGTGGCCCCGCCCGCTCCCCCGCCCCCGGCGCCGCCGCCCCCCGAACCCCCGAAGCAGGTCAAGATCCGCGATAATCGCATCGAGCTCGGGCAAAAGATCCAGTTCGCGCTCAACAAGTCGGAGATCCTGCCCGCTTCGTTCGGGCTCATGGATGAGCTCGCCAAGACCATCCAGGAAAACCCGCAGGTGCAGAAGGTCAGCATCGAGGGGCACGCCAGCAACGAGGGCCAGGCCCAGTACAACCTGGCGCTCTCCAAGGCGCGCGCCGAGGCGGTGCGCGCTTATCTGGTGAGCAAGGGCGTGTCGGCGGATCGGCTGAGCTCGACCGGGTTTGGCGCCAGCAAGCCGATCGCCAGCAACGACAACGAAGAGGGACGTGAAAAGAACCGCCGCGTCGAGTTTCACATCACCAAGCAGCAAGTGACGAAGGAGAAGGTGGAAGTGGACAGCAGCGGCAAAGAGAAGGTGATCGAGAAGACATCCGCCAACGAGGAGGCGCCGCAATGAACCAGCTCGAGTCCATCCGCAGCACCATTGCCAGCATCACTCGTCTGGCGCTCGGCGCGGCCGTGGCTACCACGGTGCTCAGCGCCTGCTCCTTCGAGTACCACGCCCGCAGCCCGGAAGATTACCGCGCCGCGACGCGCGCGCTGCTGGAGTCGAAGCAGAGCGATTTCACGAACTGCTACGCGGGCGTGATCCAGGCCACGCCGGACGCGAAGGGCACCGTCGCCGTCAGCTTCGTGGTCGAGGAGAAGACGGGCAAGATCGTCGAGCCCAAGAGCCTGCCCGAGAGCACCGCTCCAGACGCTCTGCAGCAGTGCGTGGTCAACGGCCTGAACGGGCTGGCGCTGCAGCCCCCGGATCAGCGCAAGGGCGTGGCCACCATGACCTTCGATTTCAGCCGCGGCTGAGCAAGCGGGCCCAGCGCTCGCAAGGGCTCGTGGGCTTCAGGCTCACGAGCCTTGCGTTTTTGTGGCTCCGCGCTGCCGCGCTTCAGCGCCGCCTCGCTCCGCGCACGTTGAAGACCTTGCCGACGCGATTGCGATTGGGCGCGCCCTCCAGCCAGTTGTGCCAGACCGAGAACTGGAAGGGGCTGGTCAGGCCGTCCTGGACGTTGAAGCAGCTGACCATGAACGCGCTCAGGACCAGCGCCCAGAGCAGGCGCGTCACGCGGATCCGATCGATCCACAGACCGAAGTAGAGCAGGAGCAGCGGCATCACGGGCACCAGCCAGCGCATGCCCACGCACCAGCCGCCGTAGTTGCGCGTGCGGAAGATGAAGAACACCAGAAAGGCGCTCAAGGCCAGCGCGCACACCAATGACTCGCGCAGCAGCCGCCGGTGCCGCAGGCTCCTGAGCAACTCCCAGAGCCCGAAGAAGTAGATCGGCGTCATGCTGAACAGGCCGTGATGACCGAGCAGCACGTTGAAGGCGTAGATGGGCTTCGGCTCGCGCAGGCCGTCGATGTCGCCCGGATTGCGGAAGTGAAAGCCCTTGAAGTTCTTCAGCTCGCTGTTGAAGTAGAAAGGCCGGAAAGAGCCGCTGATGTAGTACGTCAACCACAGGTGCGCGATCAGGCACGGCAACATGGCCGGCAAGAACCAGAGCAGCGTCTTCTTCCAGTCGTGCGCGAGCAGGTACAGAAAGATCAACCCGCTGATCGCCATGCAGGGCAAGTCGATGGTGGGCAAGAGCCCGAGCACGAAGCCGGCCGCCGGCCAGTGCCAGCGCTTCTCGACCTCCCCATGCCGGATGGCGCAAGCGAGGTACAGGCCGCAGACCGCCAGCCCCGCGGCGGTGGAGTGGTTGTTGATGGCGGTCGCGTACGCCACGCCGAGGTACGCGAAGCAGGCCCCCGCCATCGCGACCAGGATCGCCAGATCGCGCTTCAGGAGCAGCACGCACAGGCGATAAAAGAAGACCAGAAACAGCAGGTGGCAGAGCCCGCCGGTGCACAGGCTGACCATGCGCACGACCTCGCCCTCGTATTTGCGGATACCCCTGCTCGTGAGGTTCTCGTACAGCCAGTACACCCCCGCCCCGATCGTCGGCAGCATCGGCGGCTTCGACGAGATGTAGTGCGGCCCCACCTTGTACTTGTCGATGGTGAACAGGTAGCGACTCTGGTCGATCCAGTACGTGCCGTAGTCGACCAGTGACTCGATCGTGGCGTAGCGGCTGCCGGTGTTCGCGTTCTGCAGAGAGCTGTCCTGGAGGTTCCAGACCACCATGATCATGCTCGCCGCCATCATCAGGCTACAGACCAGAGCTCGGAGGCTGGGCTCGCTCTTCCGCCCCGCGCCGGGGGCCGCCACCGAATCCCTGCCGCTGGATGCCGCGGGCGCGGATCGGCGTGAAAACCAACGCGCCATCCACGAAGGAGCCCACGACAGGGGCCAGCGCCGGCCCCGCGCAGCGGGCTGCGCGGCTGGAACAGGCGCGGGCGACGGGAAAGTCCGCTCCGGCGCAGCTTCGACCTCAGGCTGTTCGGCAGGCTCGCTCACTCTTGCCCTCCGGTTACCACATTCCTCGCGGGCACGGCTCGAGGAGATCGGTGTGCGGCCTGTCCGCGCTGAAATTATTGCGGGACCAGCGCCGCGACAGCCTCGATGCTGTCCGCCTGCTCCGCGCTCTTGTCCGGGCGGTAGCGCCGTACGCGCGCGAAGCGCAGCGCGACCCGCCCGGGATAGTGGGGGCTCACCTGCACGTCGTTGAACGCGATCTCCACCACCAGCTCGGGCCGCACCCAGACGATGTGACCCTCGCGCGAGACTTCTCGCTCCAGGAGCGCCCGGGTCTGCCAGGTGAGCAGCTCATCCGTGAGCCCCTTGAAGGTCTTGCCGATCATCACGAAGCTGCCGTCGGCGGCGCGCGCGCCCAGGTGCAAATTGCTGAGCCAGCCCTGCCGGCGGCCGCTGCCCCACTCCGCGGCGAGCACCACCAGATCAAAGGTGTGATGGCTCTTGATCTTGAGCCAGGCGCTGCCCCTGCGCCCCGCGGCGTAGCTCGCGTCCAGCGCCTTGGCCATCATGCCCTCGTGACCGGTGTCGAGCGAGCGCTCGTAGAAGGCGGCTACCTCCTGCGGATCGGCGCTGATCAGGCGTGGCACGCTGCCTTCGCTGCCCACCAGCTGATCCAGCGCGGAGATGCGCTCGGCCGCCGGCAGATCGATCAGATCGCTGCCGCCCGCATGCAAGATGTCGAAGAAGAAGGGCCGCAGCGGCTGCGCCCGGCGCATCTCGGCCACGTCGAGCTTGCGACCGAAGCGCCGCATCGTCGTCTGAAACGGCTCCGGCGTGCCGTCTTGCCGGAGCGAGAGCACCTCGCCGTCCAGCACCAGGCTCGGGCTCGGCAGCGCGAGCACGCGCTCCACCACCTCCGGCACCGCGGCGCTGACGTCGCTCAGCTGGCGCGTGAACACGCGCACCTCCTGCCCATCCTTGTGGACCTGGATGCGCACGCCATCCAGCTTGTACTCGAAGGCCGCGCTGCCCAGCTCGCCGAGGGCTTGCTCCGGTGTTTCAGCGGTCTGCGCCAGCATGGGCTGCAGGGGCCGAAACAGCTGGATGCGGTAGCGCCCGAGCGCGCTCTCACCGCCGCTGAGCGCTGCGCGCGCGATCTCGGGCAACGAGCCCGCGAGCATCAACGCCCGCCGGAGCGCGGCTGGGCTCACCTGGGCGGCTTGCGCGACGGCCTCCGCCACCAGGCTCTCCAGCGCTCCCTGCCGCAGCTCCCCGATCACCAGCCGGCGCAGGAACTGCTGCTCGACGTCGGTCGCGCGCGCCAGCAGGGCAGCCCACAGCCGCAGGCGTTCGGCGTTGCTGCCGGCGCCGCGCACCGCCTGGATCGCATCGAGCGCCCGCTCGACGTCGCGCACCTCGAGCTCGGGCGCCCCACGCGCGGGGGGCAAGGCCTGCCCGTAGACGGTGGACGGCCCCAGTCCGATGCGACCACGCGGCAGCTCGCCGGCGAGGAACGCCACCCCCGCCTCCAGGCTCGGCCCGCCCTCCCCTGCTCGAAACAAACCGGCGATGCACGCCGCCAGCGCCTCCACCTTGCGCAACCGGCTGCGGGTCTGTTGCACCTCCAGGGAGGCCTGCACCAAGCGCTCGAACAGCATGACACACTCGAGCCCCGCCCGAGGCCGGACCGACCGCGGGGCCGCTCACGACGCCGGCGCTCGGGGCCCTGGGGCTCAGCCCAGAAATAGCTTTAGACTCCGCGCCCCATGGCAAGCAAGCGCAGCTATTGGCTGATGAAGAGCGAACCGGAGGTGTTTTCCATCCAGGCCCTGCGGCGCGACCGGCAGACCCGCTGGGAAGGAGTTCGCAACTATCAGGCGCGCAACCACCTGCGCGCGATGCAGGTGGGCGATCTGGTGCTGTTTTACCACTCCAATGCCGAACCGCCGGGGGTCGCGGGCGTCGCGCGCGTCTGCCGCGAAGCATATCCCGACGACACGCAGTTCGATGCAAAGAGCCACTACTACGATGCCGGCAGCAAGCGCGACGAGCCGCGCTGGTCGCTGGTCGACATCGAGTTTGTCGAGGAGTTTGCGCAGTTCGTGCCGCTCGACGTCCTGAAGCAAGACTCGGCGCTGGACGGCATGCTCGTGACCAAGCGCGGCATGCGCCTCTCCGTGCAGCCCGTCGAGCGGGCTCATTTCGCCAGGGTGCTGAAGCTGGGAAAGGCCACCACGAAGGTGTGAAGAAGGGCTCGGTGCTCTCCGGATGCGAGCGACCCCAGGATGTGCCCACCTAGGCTAGACGCCGCCCTTGGCCCCCTTCTTCAGGCGCAGGCGGACCAGGATGGCGCCTCGCCCGCCCCACTTGCGCGGCGCGCTGGCAAAGGCCAGCACCTCCCCCGCCAGCTGCTCGCTCAGGCACTCCACGGTCACCTCGGGCAGCACGGGCGCCGCGCTCCTGGAGTGCTGACCGCGGCCGCACACCACCAGCAGGCAGCTGACGCCGGCGCGGCGTGCTTCGCTCACGGCCTGCACGATGGCGTCGCGCGCTTCGGCGGCGCTCTTGCGGTGCAGATCGAGCTCGCGGCGCGGCACGATGCGGCCTCCCTCCAGCTCGTCGAGCCAGCGCGCCGGCACTCCGGCGGCCCTCGCGCGCACGGTGCCGGCGCGCTCTTCCACCCAGAGCCGTGCGCTCTGGCGCGACGCGACCTGGACCGTGCGCGCCACGGGCGGCCCCGACAGCCTCGGCACGGATTGCGGCAACGGCTTCACGCCTGCTGCGAGCTCCTCGAAGCGCGGGCTCGCCTCGGCGACAGGCCGCGCCGGCGCGGCGCGTCTCTTGCGCTTCTTCTGCAGCTCGCGCGCGACCTCTTTCAGCTGTTCGCGCAGCGCGGGCCGGGCAGCGCCGCGGCGCTTCCGTGCCGGGGCGGGTCGTTTGCGCTCGGCCATCGACTCGAAAAGTAGTCCATGGAATGCCTGCGGACGTGAACATTCCGGGATAGAAAGCCGGCGGTGAGCGCGAACGCCCCGGAAACCCTGCCCGTCGATGAGCTGCTGGGGCCGCTCGCAGAGGCGCTGCGCACGGCCCAGGCCGTGGTCGTCGAGGCTCCGCCCGGCGCCGGCAAGACGACGCGGGTGCCGCGCGCGCTGCTGGACGCCGGGTTTGCGCGCTCGGGCGAGATCTGGGTGACCGAGCCGCGGCGCGTCGCTGCCCGGCTCGCGGCCAGCTTCGTGGCGCGGCAGCTGGGCGAGGCCGTCGGCGAGCGCGTGGGCTACAGCGTTCGCTTCGAAGATCGCTCCAGCGCCGCCACGCGCGTGCGCTACGTGACGGAAGGGGTGCTGCTGGAACGCCTGGTCGCGGGCGGAGCGGACGGAGCGCCGGCGCGCGGCTTGAGCGTGGTCGTGCTCGACGAGTTCCACGAGCGCCACCTGGCCACGGATCTGAATTTGATGCTGCTGCGGCGCGAGCTCGCGCGCCAGCCCGGGCTACGGCTGATCGTGATGAGCGCCACGCTCGATGCGGAGGCCGTGGCCCGTCACCTGGGCGGGTGCCCGCGCCTGCGCTGCAGCGGCCGGCTGTATCCGCTCACGATCACGCACGACCCTCCCACGGAGGACGAGCGGCCGCTGCACTCGCGCGTGTCGAGCGCGGTGAAGAAGCTGGTGCGCGAGTCGCCGCGCGGCGACCTGCTGGTGTTCTTGCCGGGAGCGGGCGAGATCCAGCGCGCCGAGGAGGCGCTCGCGGGGTTCGCCGGCGAGCAGCAGCTGTCGCTCGCGGTGCTGCACGGTGAAATGCCGCTCGACGCGCAGGTGCGAGCCATCACCCCGGGCGAGCGCCGCAAGGTGGTGCTGGCCACCAACGTCGCAGAGTCCTCGATCACGGTGGAGGGTGTGACCGCCGTGATCGACTCCGGGCTCGCGCGCATCGCCGAGCACTCGCCCTGGACGGGGCGGCAGAGCCTGGTGGTACGCCCGATCGCGCGCTCGTCGGCGCTGCAGCGCGCCGGGCGTGCCGGTCGCACCGCTCCCGGGCAGGTGCTGCGGCTCTACACCAAGGCGAGCCTGGACAGCCGCCCCGAGCAGGAGAAGCCGGAGCTGCAGCGGCTGGACCTGGCAGGGCCGCTGCTCAGCCTGTACGGCGCCGGACTGGACCCCGAAGCGAGCGACTGGCTCGATGCGCCGCCCGACGCCGCTCTGGACAGCGCGCGCGCCTTGCTCGAACGCCTGGGCCTGCTGCGGGGCAAGCGCCTCACCGAGCTCGGCGAGCAGGCTCGCTCGCTCCCGCTGCACCCGCGGTTGGCCCGGCTCGCGCTCGAGGGGGCGCGCACCCACAACGCGGCCACGACCACCCTGGCCGCGGCGCTGCTCGCGGAGCGCGACATCCGCCAGCACCGGGAAGCGGGCGCTCGCGAGCTCGGGCTCGTCGGTTGCGAGTGCGATGTCGACCAGCTGATCGAGCTGTACCGACAGGCGGAACAGGAGCGCTTCAGCGCGCGCAGCTTGCGCCAGCTCGGCCTGCACGCGGGCCGCGTGGACACGGTGCGCCAGAGCCAGCGACAGCTCTGGAACGCGCTGCGCCCGCCGCGCGGCAAGCGCGGCGAGCCCGGCTCGGAGCCGGAAGACGCGCGCCGCGCGCTGGGGCTCGCGCTGCTCTCGGCGTTTCCCGATCGCGTCGCGCGCCGCCGCGAGCCCGGCGGGCGTGAGCTGATCCTGGCGAGCGGCCACAGCGCCCAGCTCGACGAGCAGAGCGTCGCACGCAACAGCCGCCTGCTGATCGCGGTGGAGGCCGAGGAACGCAGCTACGTGAACGAGCGCGCTCCTCGCGCCGCGCCGCGCGCCAGCCTGCGGGTGCGGCTGGCCTCGCCGCTGGAGGCGGAGTGGCTGCTGGATCACGCGGCGGAGGGCCTGAGCGAAAAGCAGGAGCTGAGCTGGGATGATGCCAAGGAGCGCGCGGTGCTCACCAGCCAGCTGTGCTGGGGAGCGGTGGTGCTCGAGCAGAGCCAGCGCCCCGCGCCCGCGGGCGGCGAAACAACGGACCTGGTGGAGCGCGCTGCGCTCGCCCAGCTGGCGACGCTGTTCGGAAAGCATGACACCCTGCCCTCGCTGATGGCGCGCAGCGAGCTGCTCAGCCAGCATCTGCCGGCGCTCGGCTTCGATCGCGTGCAGGCGCTGGGGACGCGCGGCCTGCTGCGCCGCGCCTGCGAGACCACCAACAACCTCGAGCAATTGCGCGCGCTCGACTGGCAGGCGTTCTTCCTGGAGCAGCTCACGCCGGAGCAGCAGCGCCAGCTGGAGCGCGAGGCGCCGGAATGGATTCAGCTGCGCGGGGGGAGGCGCGTGCGCGTGCAATACGTCGCCGGGCAACCGCCCTGGATCGAGTCCCGACTGCAGGATTTCTTCGGCATGCAAGCGGGCCCCAGCGTGTGCAGCGGGCGCGTGCCGCTGACCTTGCACCTGCTGGCGCCCAACCAGCGCGCCGTGCAGGTCACGGCCGACCTCGCCGGCTTCTGGGAGCGACACTATCCGAGCATCCGGCGCGAACTGCAGCGCCGCTATCCGAAGCACGCCTGGCCGGAGGACGGCCGCGTCGCGCCCGGCAAGGCCTGAAGCCTGGCCGTGCTGCCGCTGCTCAGTCGCCCTCCATTGGATGGCAGCCGAAGCATCCGAATCCGGACTTCGTCGCCGCGTCGTAGGGCTGCGTGTCCAGCAACTCCGCCATCGTGGGCGTGACCGTGCTCAGCATGAACTCCGTGACCTTCTCGTCGTAATCGCGCGCGCTCTTGACGGTGTCCGTGCGCGGCAGCGCGTACAGGTGCTTGTTCGGCATCTTGAAATCCACGATTTCCATGTCGTCGCCGTGGCAGGTCTGGCACGCAAAACCGGAGAAGCGCTCGGCATCGTACTGGGTGAACACGCCCTTCATCTTGGGGAACACGTGCAAGCCCATCCAGTCCATGCGTTGCTCGCGCGTCTTGTCCTTCCAGGGGATCTCGCTCTTACCGGCGCCCGCGGCGCTCTCCGCCGATTTCGAGCTGCCGCCGCAAGCGATGCAGCCGAGCAGCAGCGGTACGGCCACGCGCCGTGAAAAGCGGATGCAACAGGCGAAGATCTTGCTGGGAGGGCTGGGCATTGAATTCATGCGCGAGGGTTCCTTGAATCTCGATGGTTGTGAGCTGTCAACGGACAAATCCTCGGGCGCGGTGCCGTCCGCGGAGTATAAGGGAACCCGTTCGCGATGAAGCGCTCGAACACGCGATGGGTGGCCGGCCAACGAGCTCAGCCGGGTGCAGCGAGGCTGCTCGGCGCAGGGCTGCTGCTGGCGCTGCTCGGCTGTCAGCGCAAGGCGCCGGGGCCTGACGAGTGCCTCGCCTTCGCGAAGGTCTGGGTGGAAAGCCGTCACCTCGCGCAGGTCCCCCTCAGCGCCGTCGACCCGTTCGAGGAGCTGGTTCGCGAGTGCCTCACGGCGCCGTACGATCGGGCGCTGGTGGAGTGCGTGCTCAACGGCAAAGCCCCGGAGCGTTGTCGCATGGAGTACGCGCGGCGCGTGGAAGAGCGCCGCGAACCGGGCGCGCTGTAACCAGCAGTCCCCAACCTTCCCGCTCAACGAGCGCGCAGCTCGAGCAGATCGCCGGCGAGCTCCAGCTCCAGCGTCTGTCCGCTCTGGAACGTGCCCGCCATCAGCCCCTCCGCGATCGGGTCTTGCACGCGCCGCACGATCGTCCGCTCCAGGGGGCGAGCGCCGAAGCCGGGCTCGTAACCGAGCTCCACCAGCCGAGCCTTGGCGGCTTCGCTCACCTCCAAGCCGAGCCCACGCGGCGCGAGCAGCTTGCGCACCTTGTCCAGCTGAATGTCCACGATTTTGCGCAGGTGCTCGCGCGAGAGCGCGCCGAACAGCACCACGTCACCGATGCGATTCAAGAACTCGGGGCGGAAGAAGTTGCCCAGCTCCCTGCGCAGCTCCTCGGGCAGCTCCTCGGTCCCGTCGCCGGGCGGCGCCGGCTCGCCCGCGCCGAGCGCCAGCCGCGAGCCGATGTTGCTGGTCAAGATCACCACCGTGTTGGTGAAGTCAGCGAGGCGTCCGCGACCATCTGTGAGCCGGCCGTCGTCGAGCACCTGCAGGAGCAAGTTGAAGACGTCCTGGTGCGCCTTCTCGACCTCGTCGAAGAGCAGCACCGAATAGGGCCGCTGCCGTACGGCCTCGGTGAGCAGCCCGCCCTGCTCGCTATCGGCATAGCCGGGTGGGGCCCCCAGCAGGCGCTGCGCCATGTGGCGCTCCATGTACTCGCTCATGTCGAGGCGCGTGAGCGCCTGCTCGTCATCGAACAAGAACTCCGCCAGCGCCTTGGCGAGCTCGGTCTTGCCCACGCCGCTCGGGCCCAGGAACAGGAAGGAGCCGATCGGGCGCCGCGCGTCGCGCAAGCCCATCCGGCCGCGCCGCACCGCGCGCGCGACCTTGGTGAGCGCCAGGTCCTGCCCCACCACGCGCCGCGAGAGCCGCGACTCGATCTGGCTCAGTTTTTCCGTCTCCGCCTCCAGCATCTTGGCGACGGGCACGCCGGTGCGCAGCGCGAGGGTCTGCGCGATGTCGGTGCTGAGCAGCACGGGGGGACCCGTGTCGATGCCCAGCTGCTTGGCCGCGGCCTCCGCTCGCGCCAGGCGCGACTCGAGCTCCGGGATGCCGACGTGCTCGGCCTCGCCCGCGCGCGCCAGATCCCCGCGCCGCTGCGCGGCCTTGTGTGCCGCGCGCTGCTCGTTGAGCTCGCTGCGCAGCGCCGTGAGCAGGGCCCGGGCGGAGCGCCTGCTGTCGATGGCCTTGCGGCGTTGCGCCACGAGCGGCTCGAGCTCCGCCGCTTCGCGCTCCAGGGCCTGACGCGCGCGGCGCGTGGCGTCGTCATCGGCGCCGACCAGCGCCGCGAGCTGCGCTTGCAGCGACTCGAAGCGCCGCACGGGCGCGTCCAGCTGAGGCTCCCCGTCCACCTCGACCCGCTTGGCGGCGGCCGCCTCGTCCAGCAGATCAAAGGCGCTGTCGGGCAGGAAACGGTCCGGCACGTAGCGCTTGGCGAGGTTGACGGCGGTCTGGATCGCGTCCTCGCTGATCTGCACCCGGTGGTGGCGCTCGTACACGCCGGCCGCGCCGCGCACCATCTCCGCGGCCACGCCGAGCGACGGCTCCAGCACGGGCTGGCGCGTCAGGTGCTGATACAGGAACGGGTCGCGCTCGACGATGCGCCGCTCACCCTCCGGCGTGGTGGTGCCGATCAGGCGGAACGCCGAGCGGTCCAGGGCGGAGCGCAGCAGATCCCCCAGCCCTCCCAGCGGCGACGCCGCCGCATACAGCTGGTCGAACCCCAACACGACCAGCACCGCGCCCGGATGCTCCGTCAGCGCATCGATCAGCTTGCGCGCGCGCCCTTCCAGCTCCCCGCGCAGGCGCGTGCCGGCGACCAGGGCGCCCACATCCAGCTCCAGCAGGTCCAGCTCTCGGGAACCCAGCGGCACGTCCTTGCGCGCCACTCGTTGCGCGAGACCGCGCACAATGGTCGCCTTGCCCACGCCGTTCTCGCCGACCAGGAGCGGATGATGCTTCTCCCGCCGCTCCAGGATGGTGAGCAGCCGGCGCAGCTCTGCGTCGCGCCCTAGCACCGGCCCGAACTGCCCGGCGCGCGCGCGCGCGACCAGCGACGAGGTGTAGAGCCCCAGCACCGGGTGCTGCCCCTTGTCCGCGGGCACGGGGACTTCCGTCGTGGAGCGCAAGCCTGCCAGATGCGGCCGCAACGAGCCCGGACCGATCTGAAAGGCGCCCAGGATCTCGCCTGCCGCGCCGCGCACCTCCTGCGCGAGCGCGTTCAACAAATGCTCGACGTGCACCACGCCCTGCGGCGTGCGCTGCGCCTCCCGCTCCGCGCGCCGCATCAGATCGAGCAGCAGCGCCGAGAGCGTGGCGCGCTCGCGCGCGACCGGCTGGCGCGCGAGCGCACCTTCCACGGCGCTCTGCAGATCGGTAAAGCTGATCGCGGCACGCCGGAACACCTCCTGGATCGCGAGCTCCCCCGTCAGGCACTGCGAGAGCAGATGCAGCGGCGTCACCTCCGCGTGCCGGCTCGCGTCCGCGAGCGCCTGGGTCGCCACGATCAGGGCCCTTGCCTCGGGGGAATAGCGCTCCAGTGTGAGCGTGGTGATCTCTTGTTCCGCCATGCGAAAACCGGGTATCAGTTGTTCCTCGGGCCGACCGCGCATTCAAGCCCAAAGGACAGATGCTGCTCAGTGACTTTCCTCCGGGCTTCCTGATGGGGCTGGCAGCCGTGCTGGGGCTGTTGTTTGGCAGCTTCAGCAACGTCGTGATCTATCGGCTGCCGCGGGGCGAAAACGTTGCATTTCCCGCCTCCCATTGCCCGGCCTGCAACCACCCGATCGCCCCCTATGACAACCTGCCGGTGGTCTCCTGGCTGTGGCTGCGAGGCCGAGCACGCTGTTGTGGAGCCAAGATCAAATGGCGCTATCCGGTGGTGGAGCTGCTCGGCGGGCTGTGGGCGCTCGCGGTCATGCGCCTGCTGGTGCTCGATCTGCTGGCGGACGAACCGGTGTGGCGGGGCGCGCTGATCTTCGCGCTCTACCTCGCGCTCGGCTTGCTGCTGCTGTGCTGCATCTTCATCGATCTGGACTACATGATCCTGCCCGACCCGCTCACGCTGGGCGGCGCGGCGCTGGGCCTGCTCAGCGCCCCGCTGCGCGGCTCGAGCTTCGTCACGGCCGCGATCGGCGGGGCGATCGGCTTCGGGGTGGTCTGGCTGTTCTTCGTCGAGGGTTACCGGCGGCTGCGCGGCTATCCCGGCATGGGCCTGGGCGATGCCAAGCTGCTCCTGCTCACCGGTGCCTGGTTTGGCTGGATCGGTGTGCTGTTCGCGCTGCTCGTCGGCTCCGTGCTGGGCACGATGACGGCGTTCGCCGTCTACGTCACCCGAGGGCATCTGCCCGAACCGGAAGGTGTGCAGCAGGAGCGCCGGGAGCTGCTCGCAGAGCTGGCCCGGCTCGAGGGCGAAGAGCGCGCGGCGCTGGAGGCCGAGCTCGCTCAGGATCCGCTGTTCGCGGCGCCGGAACAGGGCCTGGCGCGCGCCCGCCTGGCATTCGGCCCCTTCCTGGCGATTGCGACGCTGATCTACGCCCTCGCCGGGCGCGAGCTGGTGGCGCTCTATCTGCGCCTCGGGTTCTCGTGAGCCCCCGGCCCCATCGAGGCCGCGCGGGTGCCCGCTGGCTGCCGGCGCTGGCGCTCGCCTGCGCAGAGAACATCGCGGTCCCGGCTCGGCCACAGCCCGCCTTCGCGACAGCGCAGCGGGTCGATTCCCCGCCTCCTCCGGCCCAGATCGAATATCTCTCCGCCCAGCCGCCGCGGCCTGGTTGTCGATGGGTCGACGGCCAGTGGATCTGGACCTCCCGGCGCTGGGATTGGCGGCCCGGCGGGTGGGTGCAACCGCGGGAAGGGTGCGAATATTCGCTGCCGAGCACGACCTGGGTGGGCGCGCAGGGCTCCGGTGCCCTGTACTACAGGCCCGGACGTTGGTACTCCCTGAGCGAGCCCAAGACCTGTCCGGACCCTGCGCCCTGCCCCGGCGCAGACGCGCGCAGCCGCGCCCCGCATTGATCCCCCCATTTGATCCTCGCGTTGATCCCGCTGTTTTGATCCTGCTGTGATGAATCCCCACCCCGAAGCCCCGCGCCCCGCCGAGTGGACCATCGCGCGCGTGCTCGCGTGGGCCACGGAGGATCTCAAGCGCAGGGGCCTGGAGGAGAGCCCGCGGCTCGACGCCGAGCTGCTGCTCGGCCACGCGCTGGGTGTCGATCGCGTGAAGCTGATCGTCGACTCGCAGCGGCCGCTCCAGGAAGACGAGCTGGGGCGCTTTCGCGAGCTCGTGCTGCGCCGCCGCCGCCATGAGCCGATCGCCTACATCCTGGGCGAGCGCGAGTTCTACGGGCTGCGCTTCAGCGTGAACCGCCACGTGTTGATCCCGAGGCCCGACACGGAGACCCTGGTCAATGTCGCTCTGATCCGAACGGCGGCGCGCGACCTGCACGGCCGCGCTCTCGACGTGTGCACCGGCAGCGGCTGCGTCGCCATCGCGTTCGCGAAAGAACGCCCCACCTGGCAGGTGAGCGGCAGCGACCTCTCGACGGAAGCGCTGGCCGTCGCGCGCCACAACGCGCTGCGCCTGGGCACGATCTGGAACCTCGACTTCCGGCATTCCGACCTGCTGGAACAGATCGATCGCGGAACCCGATTCGACCTGATCATGGCCAACCCCCCGTACATCCCGGACGCTGAAGTCCCCACACTCAGCCCGGACGTCAAAAACCACGAGCCGGCGGCGGCGCTGTGCGGAGGCCCCGACGGGCTGGCGCTGATCCGCCGCTTGGTCAAGGCAGCTCCCAGCTTGCTGGCCGAGGGCGGCGTGCTCGCGCTCGAGGTCGGTGCGGGGCAGGCGCCCCGGGTCGCAAAGGGCCTGATGTCCTACGGATTTTCGGACGTGGAACAGGAGCGGGACTACGCCGGGATCGCCCGTGTCGTGAGCGGTCGCCTGCTGGAGCCGCCACGAGTTACGTAAAGTGAGGAATACCCCGAGCCGTTCGTACGTGACAGTGCGGCAGAAAAACCCGCTCCGCAGAAACGACGCCCGTTTCCGAGGCCCAGATTTGCCTGTTGTACGCAGTATTCCTCGAAGCCCTGTTCCTCGAAGCCCTGTTCCTCGAAGCCCTGTGAGTCGAACGCTCCGGTCCACCCACCCTGTCCGACGCTGGCCCGTCTTCAACGCGCTGGTTGCGGCGTCGCTCGTGAGCTCTCTCGCCCGCGCTGACATTTACAAGTACGTGGACCGCGACGGCGTCATCCACTTTTCCAACGTCAGCAAGAAGGGCCAACTCGTCGAACGCCACAGCGAGACCCGCCCGGCGCCGGCGCGGCCCGCCGCGCCGAACGCCCGCAGCGAAGCCGAGCGCAACCCCACCAACTACGACCCCTACATCCGCGAAGCCGCGCGCCTGTACCAGATCCCCGAAGCGCTGGTGCGCGCCGTGATCCGCGTCGAGAGCAACTTCGACCCCCGCGCAGTTTCCCGCGCCAACGCCCAAGGGCTGATGCAACTCATCCCGGCCACGGCCGAACGCATGCTCGTCACCGACCCGTTCGACGCGCGCCAGAACGTACTCGGCGGCACCCGCTACCTGCGCGTGCTCGCCAACCTCTTCAACGGCAACCTGCAACTCACCCTGGCCGCCTACAACGCCGGCGAAAACGCCGTGATCAAGTACCGCGGCATCCCCCCCTTCGAAGAGACGCAGATGTACGTCACGAAGGTGATGCAGTTCTACAATCTGTACCGGGGACGGCAGGCCTAACGGCAGCGGCAACAGCAGCAGGAGCAGCAGCGGCAGCGGCAGCGGCAACAACAACAACAACAGCAGCAGCAGCAGCAGCGGCAGCAGCAGCAGCAGCGGCAGCGGCAACAGCAGCGGCAACAGCAGCGGCAACAGCAGCGGCAACAGCAGCGGCAACAGCAGCGGCAACAGCAGCGGCAGCGGCAACAGCAGCAGCGGCAACAGCA
>DASTRX010000168.1:0-73707 GCA_035760985.1 Polyangiaceae bacterium | reverse complement strand
AGCGGAGCTCGAGGCCAAGGTTGCTGAATTTCTTCAGCGGGACAGGAGCATCGTCCGGCGCTCGGTAAAGGGCGTTGGCCGGCTCATCGACGTGCGCGCCCGCGTCCAGTCATTGCGTGTCGGCGATGCCACGGACCGAGCCCGGGCCGCTGCAGCAGGTGTGACAGGGCGTCTGACGTGTGTCGCCGCGGAGGTAGACATGGGGCCGGCTGGCTCGGTGAAACCCGGTGAAATAGTGGAGGCGCTGCTGGGTGACGCCAACGTTCCGCATCAGGCGATCCGCGACGCGCTGTTGCTCGGCCCTGCAACTCCCGCGAAACCGGCTTGGGCGGAAGACGTGCTCGAGCCGGAGCTCGTGCAGCGCAGCGCGCCGCTGAGCGCGAGCGCGAGCTGAAGCGCGCGCGCCCGCGGCCGTGAGCTGCGCGGCGGCAGCTCAGCGCAGCGAGGCAACACGGGAACGGCGTGCGCTCACCCAATGGGGTGTACGTTGCACGACGCGCGGCGCTTCGCGTTCCCCGCGTGCAAAACCGAGAGCTCCCGCCGCGCGAGGCCGTGACGACGTCCGCGTACGGGAGCGCAGCCAGTGCGGGCGCGGTCAGCAGCGACCGCTGGCTCGATAGGCCGGCGTTGCAGCAAAGTGGGACGCGTCGTCACGCTTCGGGTCACGAGATTTACAAGGCGGGACAAATCAACTAGAGAAGGCGCTGGGAGCGGGAACGCAACCGGGGAGGCTTTCACCTTCCCGCTCGGCAGCTTCCCGCGGGGCGTTTTGTAGTCTCGGGGGAAACTCAATCGATGATTTGGAGCGCCGGCAGATGCAGCGCCGGCAACTAGATCCACCAGTGGATTCACGGCGCCGAGATGGCGGGCCGTGATACGCGGGGAAGGCGGCCAGCTCCGCGCGGGGCTCTCGCACGAGAGGTACCCGAAGTGTTGCGGGACGCCACGTCAGTCAGTGGATGGCACCGTGCACCGGTTGCAGGTTACAGAGGTCACAGCAGATCGCAGTACAGATCACAGTAGATCACGAGACGTCGGCACGATTCTCGCTCAGTCTCACCCGGTGATTCGCCCGCTGGAGGGAAGCGTCGCGGACCCGAGGAACGGAACGGGAAGGCACTCGAGTAACCAGCTCGAGCTGAATCACAGAACCGGCGAAGGGGCGCCCGGCATCTCGGGAAACACCGGGAACACCGGAAAAATCAGGAAACACCGGGAATACCGGGAACAGATACCCGGCGCTGGGACTAACGGGTTACGAGACTCGATAATTACAGAAGTGAGACAGCGCGACGCGCGAAAACTGGCCCTACGTGCTCCGCTGACACGATTTCGAAACTCCCGCACCAAGTAGTACAAACATGACGATGGCCCAGAGACGCAAGAACACTCCTATCGACAAGACCATCCGTGAGCTGCCATGGCCGGATGCCTTTCTGCAGGCTCAGGCGCTGACGACCAACGACAGCTACCGTGTCGGTCAGCTGCTGGTGGAACGCGTGTATGAGAGCCGGCGCGACGCGAACCGCTCGCCGAAGCCCTCCAGCTTGCGGAAAATCCAGTCGAACGCGCTGCCCGAAGTGAGCGTTTCGACACTGCTGCGCTGCATTCAGGTGTACGAAACCTGCCGCACCCTCGGCATGAAGCCGCCGTGGACCTATGTCCGAGCCGGCCACTTGTTTCGCGTGGCCAACCTGCCCAAGCCGCAGCAGCGACAGCTGCTCAGCCGAGTGGAGAAAGAGGGTTGGACCGTGGCGCGCCTGCAGCAAGAGATCGACAAGTTGAAGGGCAGCCGTCTACCCGACGGGCGCCGCCCCAGCGGCCGCCGTCGCTTGCCAGGCTTCGTCAAGGCGCTCCAGGCACTCTCGAAGCACAGCCTGCTCGACGGGTTGAAGCAGGCAGATGAGCTGGATCCCACGCGGCTGCGCCAGCTGGCGCGGCAGATCGCCCGTACCCAGACCGAGCTGGTCAAGGTGCAGGGAGCGCTCAGCAAGCAGCAGAGCAACTGAGCAGTCCTTCCGCTATTCGGAGTGGAGGTTCTCGGGGGGCTTGCCGAGATCGATCAGCGACCGCAGCAGCACCCGCTCCGGGATGTTCTGTACCGCCAGATCTCGAAGCCAGCAGCTGAGGGGGTTGCCGAGCGAGCCCATGCGAGCATTGCGGCGGGCAAGCTGGCTGATGGCGCGCGTTCTCGGAATGCGCGCCTGCTCGTAGCGCCGCAGCGCGGGCTCCACGAAGCCCTGCGCTCGCAGCGATTGGCCGAGGGCGACCGCGTCCTCCAGCGCCTGGGCGGCGCCTTGACCGGCGTGAGGAAGCATGGGGTGGGCAGCATCCCCCAGCAACGTGAGCGAGCCCTGACCCCAGCGATGGAGTGGTGGCCGATCGAACAGGTCGTCGAGGCGCAGGTCCGCGTCGGGTGTGGCCGCCACGAGCGCGCGGAACGGAGCGTGGAACGACCGCAGATGCCCATCCAGCAGGGAGCGGACGTCCGTGCCGGGCGCGGGCGCTGCTGGGGCGCGCAGCGAGATAAACCAGTACACGTCACGATCGGTGGCCTGGCTCATTCCAGCCTCCAGATTTCGGCCGAAGTACTGGGCGCCGTTCACGCCGCCCAGGTGTTTCACCGCATCGCGCGCGACCCCACGGATCGCGAGCAGGCCCGCCCGCTTGGGAGCCAGCTCTTCCGGATGGAGCGCCGCTCGGATCGCCGAGCCGACGCCGTCGGCCCCGACCACCAGCCGGCCCTTGATCTCGGCGCGGCCGTCGCATTCCAGGAACACGTCCGCGTCCTTCTGGCGCACGCCGGTGACGTGCGCGCCGAGCTCGAGCGCCTCCTTGCCGAGGGCGCGCAGCAACACGCCGTGCAGCGCCGGCCGCAGGACGCACACCGTGTCCTCGCCCAGGGCAGCGCTCACCCGCTCGGCATCGAAGCGGCGCAGCACCGTTCCGCTCGGACGGCGCATTTCCCCCGCACGCATCACGATACCCTGGGAGCGCACCTCGTCGGCGAGCCCGAGCGCCCTCAAGGCCGACATCGCGTTCGGCGCGAGCAGCAGCGCGAAGCCGAGCTCACGGGGATCGTGTGCGCGCTCGAACACGCGCACGCTCAAGCCGATGCGCCGCAGAGCGAGGGCGGCCGCCAGCCCACCAATGCCGGCGCCGACCACGAGGGCTTCACTATTGGTTTCTGACATCTGAGGACACGGAAACGGCCCACAGTATGTCGCGAGCGTCAGACTCCGAACAGCCCCGCCGCGCCCATACCGCCGCCGATGCACATGGAAACGATGCCGTAGCGGCCGCCCCGACGCCGCAGCTCGTGGAGTAACGTCGCGGTCAGCTTCGCTCCGGTGCAGCCGAGCGGATGCCCGAGCGCGATGGCGCCGCCGTTGACGTTGATCCGGTCGTCCGCGATTCCGAGCTCGCGCTGGCAGTAGGCCGCCTGTGCCGCGAACGCCTCGTTGATCTCGAACAGGTCGATGTCACCGATGGCGAGACCGGTCAGCTTCAGCAGCTTCTGAATGGCGGGCACGGGGCCGATGCCCATGATGTCGGGATCGACGCCGGCCACCGCGAATCCCAGCAAGCGCCCGAGCGGCTGAACCCCCAGCTCCTGCGCCTTGCGCTCGGAGAGCAACACCGAGGCCGCAGCCCCATCGCTCAAGGGCGAGCTGTTGCCGGCCGTGACGGTGCCACCCTGACTGAACGAGGGTGGCAGCTTCGCGAGCACCTGCGTGGTCGTGCCGGGACGCGGCAGCTCGTCCCTGGCGAAATCGCGAGAGCCCACCTGCCCGCCTTCGAAGATGCGCGCGGGCACCGCCACTGTCTCCGCCGTGAAACGCTCGGCGGCCAGCGCGGCCAGCGCCTTCTCGTGAGAACGCACCGCGAACTCGTCCTGCACCTCGCGGCTGACCGCGAAGCGCTTCGCGACCCGCTCGGCTGTGTGGCCCATGGCGATGTAGGCCTCCGGGAAGCGCTCCATCAACGTGGGGTTGAGGCTGACCTTGTTGCCGCTCATCGGCACCATCGACATCGACTCCACGCCGCCGGCGATGACCACGTTCTGCAGCCCTGTCTGCACGGCGAGGCCGCCGAGCACGATGGCCTGCAGGCCGCTGGAGCAGAAACGGTTGATGGTCTGGGCGCTGACGGTGTTCGGCAGTCCGGCGAGAAACACCGCATTGCGAGCGATGTTCAAGCCCTGCTCGGCCTCGGGCATGGCGCAGCCGAGCACCACGTCATCCACGTCCTGTGGACCGAGGCCCGGCACGCTCTTCACTGCTGCCTGCAGCATGTGCCCCGCCAGATCATCCGGGCGAGTGTCCTTCAGAGTGCCCTTGATCGCCCTGCCCACGGGGGTGCGCAGGGAGCTCGCCACGATCACGTTGAGCGGAAAACCCATAAACGTCTCCTGAACCTAATCACTCGAGGTCAAAATGCAAAACTCGCCCGCGCCCCGCCGGCGCTAGTTCCGCAAGGGCTTGTTCTTCTCCAGCATGTGCTGGATGCGCGCGAGCGTCTTTTCCTGGCCGCACAGCGACAAAAACGCCTCGTATTCCAGATCCAAGTAGTCCTGTTCACTGCGCGGAGTGCCCGCGGCCACCTGCCCGCCGCACAGCACCTGGGCCAGCGTGTTGGCCAGCATTCCGTCATACGCGCTCGCGCGCCCGCCCTCGACCAGGGCCCACACGCGGGCGCCGATGGTGGCCGCCGCGTCGCGCCCGGCGGCATACAAGACGCGCGGCCGCGGCGGCCGATAACCGGCTCGAGCCAGGCCAAGCGCGCGCTGCTTGGCGTGATACAGCTGATGGCTGCGGTTCAGCGAGATGCCGTCTCCAGGCTGGAGCAGCCGCAGCTGCTTGGCCTCCTCTGCCGAGGTCGAAACCCTGGCCATCGCCACCGTCATCGAGGCCTGCGCGATCAACGGCAACGGGTCCGCCAGCTCGACTCCCTGGATGTGCGTGGTGTGCCGCTCGACCATGCGCAAGCAGCCGCCGCCCGCCGGGATCAAGCCCACGCCCAGCTCCACCAGGCCCATGTAGGTTTCGGCATGCGCCTGGCACAGATCGGCCGCCATGGCCAGCTCGGCGCCGCCGCCGAGCGTGTACTGGAAAGGCGCCGCCACCACCGGCACGCGCGCGTAGCGCAGGCCTTGCAGCGCATTCTGCAGACCCCGGATCACGCCGCCGATCTGGTCCCATTTCTTCTGCTGCGCCGCCGCGAAGATCATGAACAGGTTGGCGCCGGCGCCGAAGTGCTGTCCGTCGTTGCCGATCACGAGCGCCTCGAAATTGCGCTCGGCTTCGTTCACGCCGGCCACCAGCATCTCGATCACGTCCCCGTCGAGCGTGTTCATCTTGGTGTGCACCTCGACGCACAAGGCGCCATCGCCCAGATCGATCAGCGAGGCGCCCAGGTTCTTCTTCACCACGCGCTTGGGGTCGCTGGACAGCGCGTCGAGCCGCAGCTCGCGCGGATCGCGGGCGATCGGCTTCGGCTTGCGCGTCGGCACGTCGAAGAAGGTCGGCGCCGCGGGGCCCCCCGCGTAGAAGTGGCCGGGCCCGGCGATCACGCCTTCGCGCACCCAGGCCGGCACGCTCACGCCGTCGCGCTGCATGCGCTCGGCCGCCGCGGCGACCCCCAGCGCGTCCCAGGTCTCGAACGGCCCGAGCTCCCAGTTGAAGCCCCAGCGCATCGCGCGATCGATGCTGACCAGGTCGTCGGTGATCTCGCCCACCAGGGCTGCGCTGTAGGCCAGTGTGCGCGACAGCACCCGCCAGGCGAAACGCGCCGCCGGGTCGTCGGCGGCGACGAGCTTGGCCACCCGCTGCCGCGGATCCTCGATGTTGCGCACGGCGCCGATCGACTCGAAGCGCGGCTTCTGCGCCGGCTTGTACTCCAGGCTCTGCGTGTCGAGCACCAGGATGTCGTCGCCGACCTTCTTGTAAAAGCCTGCGCCCGACTTGCGCCCGAGCCGGCCCTGTTTGACCAACTCCGAGATCAGCGGCGGGATGCGGAACACCTCGCGCTCCGGATCACGGGTGAGCGTGTCGTAACAGTTCTGCGCCACGTGCACCAAAGTGTCGAGACCGACCAGGTCGGCGGTCTTGAAGGTGGCGCCCGCGGAGCCCGCCATCGGCTTGCCGCTGATCATGTCCGCGGCCTCGATGCCGATGCCCGACTCCAGCACGGCGTGCAGCACCTGCATCATCGAGTACACGCCGATGCGGTTGGCCACGAAGTTGGTGGTGTCCTTGGTGCGGACGATGCCTTTGCCCAGGAACTCGCCGAAGCGCGCCGCGCGCTCCAGCACCGCAGGATCGGTGTGAGGCCCGCCCGCGACCTCGAGCAGGTGCATGTAACGCACCGGATTGAAGAAGTGCATGACCACGAAGCGCTTGGCCAGCTCCGGCGGCAGCGCCTCGCTCATGCGCGCGATCGACAGACCGCTGGTGTTCGAGGCCAGCAGGGCGTGCTCGTTCAGATGCGGCGCGATCTTTCGGAACAGCTGCTGCTTGATCTCCAGGTTCTCGACGATCGCCTCGATCACCAGATCACAGCTCGCCAGCCGCCCGAGGTGGTCCTCCAGGTTGCCGATGCTGACCAGCTGCGCCATCTCCGGCAGATAGAACGGTGCCGGCTTGGTCTTCAGCGCTCGCGCCACCGCCTCCGTGGCGAGGCGGTTGCGCGCGGTGGCGTCGGTCTCGCTGCCGGGCGGCAGCTCGCGCGGGACTACATCGAGCAATTGGGTACGGATCCCTGCGCCCGCAAACTGGGCCGCGATCGCGCTACCCATCACACCCGAGCCGATCACTGCGGCACTCTTGATGCCTTCCGCCATGCTGTCTCCTTGCTCTATTCCTTCGGGGTGCGGGGTGTCCCCGCAAAAGCTGGTGCGGGCTGTTCCCACAGAATCTGCGACGCCACGGACCGCCACGCCGTGCAACAAGCTTAGCAGATCCCAGCCGATGCTCACGGCCACACCGGCCCTTGCCCCAAGTACTCCGACTCAACTAGATCCCTCGAACCCCCCTCAGACCAGGGCACGGCGAACAAAGTGCAGCGTCCGGGCGCAGGATCTGTGGCGCCATTGCCCCCTCTTCAATAGGTTCTCACTCCACACACTTCTGCGGGGCCACCCCGCACCGAGCGTAGGCGGCTCACCCAGTCGTTGGTGGCAGGCCTATGAGCCTTCGAGATCCAGCCGGCGACCCTGACATGTCACGCTCCGTCCGAGCCTTCTTCTTGATCGCGAGCGTGCTGGCGTCCTACGCACTACAGTGGTCGCTGGTGCGGTTGACGCTGCGCCGCGGCTTTGGCGAGCGCTGGGCGCAGGTGCACCTGGCCAACGCGCGGCGCCTGGCCGACGGCTTTGCGCGGCTGCGCGGCGTGTTCATCAAGCTCGGGCAGGTGATCAGCGTGCTCGGCAGCTTCTTGCCGGCGGTGTACCGGCAGCAGCTGCAGAAGCTCCAGGATCAGGTGCCGCCGCGGCCCTTCGAGGAGATCCAGCAGCGGCTGATCGAGGCCTTCGGGCCTGGCGCGCTGGAGCGCTTCGGCAGCTTCGAGCGCGCGCCCCTGGCGGCCGCGTCGCTCGCCCAGGTGCACCGCGCGCGCTTGCCCGACGGGCGCGAAGTGGCGGTCAAGCTGCTGTATCCCGGCATCGAGCGGCTGATCGTGCGCGACCTGTTCGTGCTGCGCCTGTTCCTGCCGATCATCCAGCACGTATTTCCGATCGTGCGCTTCGAGCGCGTGCTGGCCCAGCTGAGCGCGATGCTGCAACGCGAGACCGACTACGCCAACGAACGCAGGAACATGGATCGCGTGCGCGGCATGTTCGAGAAGCGCAGCGACGTCGTGGTGCCGAGCGTGGTCGCTGAGCTCACGCACGCCGGCGTGCTCACCATGAGCTACGAGCACGGGCTGCGCATCAGCGATATCCTGCGCGACGAACCGCCGGGTGCCGGCCGGCGCGAGATCGCCCGGCTGATCACCGACGTCTACTTCACCATGCTGTTCGAGCACCGGGTGCTGCACGCCGACCCGCATCCCGGAAACTTCCTGGTGCGGCCCGGGCCGGTGCTGGTGATCCTGGACTACGGCGCCGTCGAGACCGTGACCGAGCCGCTGGTGAAAGGCCTGAAGACGGTGATCCTGGGCGCGCTGACGCGCAACACCGAGCAGGTGCTGCTGGGCGCCGAGCAGATGGGCTTCGTCGCGCCCGGCGGCGACCGGGAGCTGCTGCGCGAGGTCGGGACCGCGTACCTGAAGACCCTGGCCACACTGCGCGTGAGCGACTTCTCGAGCCTCGATCGCGACCAGCTGCAGAAGCTGTCGGGCTACGATCAGGTGCGCGGGCGGCTGCGCGAGGTCATGCGCAGCGTGGAGTACCCCGACGGCTACTTCTACCTGGAGCGTACCTTGGCCCTGCTCTTCGGACTGGTGGGGCTGCTGGAGCCGGAGCGCGGCCTGCCGGGGGTGGCCGCGCCGCTGGCTTCGAAGATGATGCTGCGCAATCTCGCGGCCCGCTCCAGCCCGCCGGCTCCCCCCGTGAGCTCCTGAGACCGAGCCGGGCGATTTGCTACAGGCTGGGGCCGCGGTTCCGTTCTGGCATGAGGTGAAAGCCAACACCGCCGAAAAGCTGGGGGCTCAGCCCCTCAACCCGTACGCTGCTCCGATCGACGCGGCCACGCCGCCCATCGGGCAGAACGACCAGGGCGGCGAGCTCGCCACGCCCAGCTCCCGCCTGGGAGCGCAGATCATCGACGGCCTGCTGCTGGGCGCGGCTGTGATACCGGGCGCCCTCGTGGGCGCGGTCCTGGGCTCGGTCTTCTCTTACGGGAACAAGGACGACAGTCCCGTGACCATGGCCAGCGTGCTCGGGGCGCTCACCGGGCTGCTCTTCTCCATTTACCAGTGGCAGTTGACCGCGGTGACGGGGCAGTCGCTGGGCAAGCGTTGGTCGAACGTGCGCATCGTGCTCGAGAACGGCGAACCGCCGGGCTTCCTGCGCGGTGTCGTGCTTCGCTCCTGGGTGCTCTTCGCATTCCGCGTGATCCCGGGCCTGGGCTCGCTCGTGGGACTGACGGACGCCCTCATGATCTTCAGCGACGGCCGCCGCTGCTTGCACGATCGCATCGCGGGCACGCGCGTGCTGAAGGCCTGAGCCTCACTGGAAGTCGAGGCGCCAGCGCAGGTCGGCGCCCAGGTTACCCAGCGTGGAGCTGGAGGCGTCGTTGACGTTGTCGTACGAGCCCTCGATGCTCAGCTTCGGGTTCAGCTTGATCTCGACGTTCGAGCGCACGTCGCGCGACTCGCTCAGGCCGCTGGTGACGAAGGCCCGGATGCGGTCGCTCAGGCGCTTGCCGATGGTGATCGACGGCTCCGTGCGGCCGGTGCGCGAGGCGTAGCTTCCGAGCCGGAACTCATCGATCACGGGGATGGCGCTGGTCACGGCCTGGTCGGCGCCGGTCAGCGCGCCCAGCGCCTCCAGCGCCACGCTCTCGCCCACGCTCGACGACTGCAGCTGATCGAGCTCGGTGCGCGTCAGCCCCAGCGTGAGCAGCAGGAAGATGTCGTCCTGGGGCAGCGGGGGCTGGCTGGTGAGATCGATGCGCAGCGTCTCCGCGTCGCCGTGCGCGTGCATGCTGACGCGCCAGTCCCCGGAGGTGGAGGTGGTGTTGTTCTGGCCGGGCGCGGCGTTGACGTCGGTGCCCACACCGTAGCGCCGGAACTCGGTGACCGCCGTGACATCGACCAGCGGCGCGATGCGCGTGGGGTCGTCGAACTGCACGCGCCCCTGCTGGATCTCGAACTCGTTCCGTGTCAGCCGCACGTGGCCGCCCGGCGCGATCTTGAGCGCGCCGCGGATGCCGAAGCGCTGGTTGGTGCCGGCGAGCTGCAGGATGTCGTCTTCGATGGTCAGGCTGGCGTCGATCAGGTTGTTATCGAGCAGGAGCGGCTTGGTCGCGCGCACGTTCAGGTCGAAGCTGACCACGTCCCCCTCCGGCTGATAGGCGTCGAACTCGGTGCGTTTGCCGCGCTGCGCGAGGTCGGTGATGTTCACCGCCATCTTGACCGGCCGCGAGTAGCTGAAGGAGTTCAAGGTCACGTTGCCGACCAGCTGGGGCAGCACACGCTTGTCGGCGTCAGCCTGACTGCCGCCGGGTTGCCAGCGCGCGCGCAGATCGGCGTCGGCGGTGGCGTGCACGCCCGGCGCGAGCGGCAAGGCCACATTGCGCGCGGTGATGAAGGCGCGCAGCTCGCCCAGCCGGAAGCCCGTGAGCGGCGCGTTGCCCCGCAGCTTGACGCGCCCGCCGCCGATCGAGAACTCACCCTGGTCGACGATCAGCTCACCCGGCATCACCTTCAGGTTCAGATCCAGCTCGCTGATCGACTGCGGTGAGTTGCGCAGGTGGATCGAGCCGTTCGCCAGGGTGAAGCCGCCGCGGTACACCGGCGCGTCGAGCGGACCGGTGACGCTGATCTGCCCGCCCAGCTGCCCGCGCGCGCTCTCCGCCCCGGGGATCAGGCCCACGAAGCCGTCGAGCGCTGTCGGCTCGAGCGTGAAGCGCAGATCGGCGTGGGGCGAGTGGTTCAGACCGGTGAGCTTGCCGCCGAGCGAGAACGCCGCGCTCGGGCCGCTCTCGGCCGTGGCCTGCAGCGTGAGCCCCGGCAGCTCGAGCGTGCCAGAGGCGAGCCTCAGCGCCGTCCCGGCGCGCGTGCTGAGCTCGGTGCCGCCCACCTTGGCCGCGAAGCGCTCGAGCTGAAACGTGCCCGTGGCCTGCAAGGGCGCGTCCAGCGCCAGGTCGGAGAGCGCGAGCTTGCCGTCGAGCTGCGCCTTGAAGTCGGGATCGAGCAGCGAGAGTCGTGGCACGAAGCTGGAGAGCGCCACCAGATCCAGGTTCTGGAAGCTGACGCCGCCGCGCACGTGCTTGGCGCGCTGGCGCGTCATCTGAAATTGATCGAGCGTGATCTGCCCGCCAAAGAGCGCGCCCGAGATCTGAAACACGCCGTCGGGTCGGTCCGCGTCATACTCGGCGCGATCGAACTTGGTGCTCAGCGGCGCTCCGCAGCGGCTGGTGCCGGTGCGCGCCTTCGCCTGCTCGATCGGCACGAGCGACACGGCCAGCGTGGAGCCCGGCAGCTCGGCGCGACCGATCCGCACCGGGCTCACGCGCGCCTGCACGCGAGCCGCCAGCGCGTCGAGCGTGCCGCTCACCTCGCCCTCGGCGCTGATCGTCCCCGCCGCTTGCCTGGCGAGCGGCCCCAGCCCCTGCACCTCCGAGACCGGCACCTGGGTCGCGATCACGTCACCCGACACGTGCGCTCCGGGCGTGATACGCGCCGAGCCGAGGATGCTGCCCTGCCCTTTGCGCAGGACCACGCTGGGCACCTCGAGCTGCATGCCCTGGTCGCCGGCGTCGATGTCGAACCAGTTGAAATTGAAGCTGGCGGTCGCGTTCTGGTAGTTCTCCTCGAACATGCCCAGGGTCGCCAGATCGAGGTCCCCGCGCACGCGCAGGTTACCGGTCTTGCAGCGGTCTTGCTTGCCGCCCAGCGCGTAGTCGATGCGGCCCTTGATCTTGCCGCGCCCGAAGATGCTGTCCCAGCGCGGATCCTCCTCGAAGTGCCACATCTCGAAGAAGTCGCGCAGATCGAAGCGCTGACTCTGCACCGACGCGGACGCCAGCAGCGTGGCATCGGTGTCGAAGTCGAGCCGGCCCTTGCTCAGATCGACCTCGCTCCTGCCCTTGCTCAGCCGCGCGCTCTCGAGCTCCACCACCAGCGGCGCGAAGCGCAGGCTCTGGGTGCTCAGGTTGCCGATCGGGAAGCCCGCGAACCAGAGATCGTTGATGCCGAGCGAGCCCGTCAGCACGGCGCTGCTCATCGGGCCGCTCATGCGCACATCCAGGCGCGCCTGGCCCTGCATCGGGATGTCCACGAGCGGGCTCGCGTCCGCCAGCTCCAGCGTGGAGTCCGGCACCACCATCCAGATGCTGTTGTCGTAGCCGATGTGCACGCTGGTGCGCAGCACGCTCTTGCCGAAGTCGACGCGCATGTCGTCGAAGCGCACCGAGTCCTGGTGCACGCCGAAGGTGCCGACCACCTGCGCGCGGGGTACACCGATCATGTGCTTCTTGTTGGGGTCGTGCACCGAGCGGTCGAACACCTCGAAGTTGCGCGTATCGACCGTCAGGTGCCCTTCCAGGGCCGCCGGCACCAGCGTGCCCTTGAAGTCGTCGATCACGACGCGGCTCAGGTCCCAGTTGACGATGGTATTCGGCGTGACATCGATGTCACGCATCAGGCCGGGGAAGGTCACGCCGGTACCGACCGCGCGGCGCACGCGCAGCGGCATGGTAGGTGCCGTCAGATCCACGTCCACGTCCTCGAGCAGCACGTCCCCGTCGGCGTAGCCGGCACGAAACGTGCTCACCGCCAGGCGGTCGCCGAGCAAGTGCAGCTCCGCGTCGGCGTGCTCGACCAGCGAGTAGCCCTTGAGGCGGATCGGCCCGGTGCGCACCTTGCCGTGAAACTCCGGGAAGCGGTGCCGGGAGCTCAGGTCCAGCTCGCCGCTCACCTGCAGCCAGCCGCTGACGGGCGTGCCGCTGGTGTAGCGGCTGGTGATATCGAGCGGGGCCTGCAACAGCACGTGACCACCGATGCGGCGCCCCGGCCCGGTCGGATCCTCCACGCGCACGCCGGACAGTCGCATCAGCACCCGCCCCGGATCGTTGTGGATGCCCTCCACTCCGCAGGCGGGTGCCGTCCCCTGCGCGGGGTCGCGGTCGATGCTGCCGAACAGCGAGAGCCGCCGCACCAGGATCTCGCCCGGCGCCACGCGCACGCGCGCATCCAGCTGGCACAGCACGTCCTCGTCGAACGCCAGAGCGCCCGGCTGCGGCCCCGCCAGCGGCCGTTGTTGCACGATGGAACTAGCGGCGGCGCGCAGCGCGACCTCGAAGGCATTGGGCCCGTCCTGGAACAGGTCCAGATCGATGGCGTCGCTCTTCACGCGCACGCCCTCGATCTGCGCGTCCAGGTGCGCATCGGTGATGGCGAGCGAGGCCATCGGCAGCTGACCGCCGGAGGAATCGCTGGGCTTTGTCGGCCGCAGCGCGAGGTTCACGAGCTGCCCGTCCTGGATCACGATCCGCAGCTCCGGCTCCTCGATCGCGATCTGGCCCGCATCCACGCGCCCTGCCAGCAGCGAGAACAGGCGCGGCTTGATGCTGAGCCGCGGGGTCACCAGCGCCGGCGCGCCGCCGTCGTTCGAATCCAGCTGCACGTCGTGCAGCTCGAGGCTCAGCGGCCAGAGCGCGACCCGCACGTCGTAGCGCGCGCGCAGGCCGAGCTGCTCATCCAGGATGCGAGCCGTCTCGCGCGCGGCCCAGTCCTGCACCGGCTGCCAGCGCGTGAGGCTGGCCAGCAGCGGCGGGATCAAGCCGATCAACGCGAACAGCGCGCACAGGACGCGGGCAATCCAGCGCCCCGCGTCGCGCGGCGGCCGCAGCGTGGAGGGGCGGCGCCCGGGGTAGACGGCAGTCACGGCCAGAGATCAGAGCCTATCGCGGGAACGCCCGCCGGGCCCATTTCTTCCCGGGTGAGGGCTTTTTCCCTGAGCCGCAAGGCCGGGTGGGCTCGGACCTACACGCGCCACCCGGCGCCAGGACTGCCCACTGGCTCAGAACACGTAGACCGTCTGCCCCGACTCCAGCTCGCAGGCGCCGTTCTGGGGATCACCGCCGGTCCGGATCACCTCGGCCGCGCTCGGCTCGCGATACACGCCGCTCATCTCGATATCGACCATGCGCAGGATGGCGTCGTCGAGCTTGGTCACGAAGTAACACGGGATGGACGGCTCCTTGTGCGCGCCGCCGACGCCGGAATCGTCGGTCAGGAACAGGTAGCGGCCGCCCGTGAGCTGCGCCGCCGAGCGCATCGTCAGCTCGGTCAACTCGTCCACGCCGCTGGAGGCGACGGGGTAGATGTGCACGCCCTGCGCCTGGGCGGTCTCGATCGCGGACTTCAGCGCGCCCGCCTTGTCGTCGTGATGGGGCGCGTCCGCCACCCAGAACGCGAGCCGTGCGGTGGCAGGATCGGCGCGCCAGGAGAACTGATTCATGTCCGCGAAGGCCGCGTCCGGCGCCTCCGGGAAGTCGCCGCCGCCGCCCGGCGTTTGCTGCAAAAGGCGCTGGCGGAACTGCTGCGGATCGCTCTCGAAGTCAAACGGGCGCGTGGTGTAGTCGTCGCCCCGATCGCGATACACGACCAGCGACCAGCGCTGCTCGGCAGCGGGATACTTGGCCTCGATGGCCGACGAGATGGCCGTGAACTCGCTCTGCAGATAGCTCAGCTCGTCGCCCATGCTGCCGGTGGTGTCGATCACCAGCGAGATGTCGAGCGTGCTGTGCGCCGCGGGCTGCGTGCGCACCTGCGCCGCCGTGTGCTCCGCGGGCGCGAAGTCGAGCAGCCCGCTCATCTGCTGATCGTGCAGGCGTTTGCGATAGTCGAGGAAGCGGGTAATGTTGCGGTTGTCGTCCCAGGCGCCAGCGGTGAGCGTGCCGGGGGTCACCGGGTCGGGCTCGGGGCGCGGCGCCGGGTCGGCGCGCGGTGCGTCCGGGTCGGCGGGCGCGAGCGCGGGACCGACCGCAAGCCCGTCGGCGCTCGCCGATTCCCCCGTCGCCGTGCCCCTCGCCGGTGCATCGACGAGAACGTCGCCGCCCGAAGCTGGGCCAGACGGGGCCGCGCCCAGCGAGTTGCCTGCGGGAACCTCCCCCGCCTGGAGCGCTGTGTCGGCTGAGTCGCCCCCGCCGCATGCGGTCAGCCCGCTCAGCAACGCACCCAGCGCCACCAGTCCCAGTACCCGTACTTGTGTCATGCCTCCCAGGAGAGCAGGCACCGTGCCAGGCCGCAGGCCTGCAGCGTGCGCTCAACTGGCTGAAATCACTGTGACTCCTCTGTGTCAACCTGTGCCACGGCGCGTGCCGCGCCGGCTGCCGGATCACGCCGGCTTGCTCACAGCAGCGTCGCTCACGGCGGCTCGCTCACGGCGGCTCGCTCACGGCGGCTCGATCTCGCGCACGCTGCCCCATTTGTACCAGAGCCCGTCGGGGCCCACCTCGTCGCTGCGAAAATAGACGGTGATGTTCGGTTTGCCGCTCTCGGAGCCGTGACGCTCAGCGACGTTGCTCAGCGCCAGCGCCGGGCTCACGCCCTCCCGGCACGCGGCGCCGGCAGCGAAGCGCGTGCCATCATCCTCGACGGCGTTCAACAGCCGCCACTCGCCGCCGCCGCGGGCCTCGGCCTCGTCGATCCAGAGCTCCTGCCGTACGCGGCCCGGCGCGATGTCATAGACCACGTGCTTGTAGCCGATCCACTGCCCGAACGGCATGCCGCCGCGCCAGTACGGCTTGCGCGCCATGGGCACGGATGCGGGGTGGTTGGTTTCCTTCTCGAAGTCGAGCGCGCCGTCGTGGCGCATGCGGGCGCCGATGCCGCGCGTATCGCACTTGTCGCGCCGCTCGTCTCCGGTCGTGCCGTGATTGGTGCGCGCCACGGACACCATCCCGCCCCAGGGCACACCGCTGTCCCCGACGCGCCGGAAGTACATCGTGATCTCGACGTTGCGCCACTGGCGCTGCAGCGCCGGGTCGTGCACGTACATGCGCGGAACGCTGCCGGAGATCTTCAGCGTGCCGTCGCCGCTCACGGCGTAGCGCGCGTCGCCGTGGTCGGCATCAAACCAGGGGTCGGCGGGGTCCCGGCCCTCGAACGTGCGCGCGGGCCCGTCCCAGCGGCTGTGCCACTCGAGCCCGCCCGGCGCCGTGGGCCACAGCATGCGCACCCCAAAACGGTCCAGGCGCGGCGCCGAGCTCGCTGGCGTCGGGGCCCGCGCGCCCCGCTCGCGTCCGATGCAGGCGATCAGCAACGCTGCGCCGACCAAGGGGACGAGGGAGCGCTCGCGCATCCCTCGCCCTTAGCACGCGGCGCTGCCTGCGCCGGGTGCCCGCACTCAGGGAGTCTGCTCGATGGTCTCGACCGGCACCGGGTTCGAGTTCACGACGTTGTTGCAGCCGACCGAGCTGCCCAGGCTGCAAGCCTGGCGGAACAAGCGCGCCGCCTCTTCCCGGTTCACGGGCACCCCGCGGCCCTGTGCGTAGAGCACGCCCAGGTTCGAGCAGCCGATGCCCGAGCCGTGACGGCAGGCCTGCGTGTACAGGCGCTGCGCATCGCCCAGGTTCTCCGGCACGCCCAGGCCGTGCTCGTAGAGGGCGCCCTGGTTGTTGCAGCCCTCGGCAGCGCCGCCGCTGCAAGCCCGGGTGAACAGATCCATGGCCCGCTCATAATCCACGGGCACACCCTCGCCGCTCTCGAACGCCAGGCCCAGCTTGTTGCATCCCTCGGCGTCACCCAGGTCGCAGGCGCGCTGGAACAGCCGCGCGCCGAGCGCCTCGTCCTTCGCCACACCGCCGCTGCCAGCCGCATAGCGCTGGCCCAGCTGTGTGCAATCAGCGCCGCTCTCGCAGCTCGCGGTGTTGCGCGCCAGGCCGCCCACCACGGCGAAGAGCGCCAGGAAGCCCAGACCCACCGCGGCCATGATACCGAGCCGACGCGAAGTGACGCTGGGATCATCCCACGCCGCTGTTGCAGAGTAATTGCTCCAGGTACCCACGATCGGCCCATCGGGGCCGGCGAGGTCCGTCGCATCAGCTGTTGCACGAGTCTCCGAGACCGACTTCTGGTTCGCCATGGGACCCTTTCCCTCGGAGTGCACACTCCGACCGTCACCGAAGAGCGCCGCTTCGAAAGCCAGCGCTCCATTTCAATGTTGATCTTGGATCGCGCTTGTCAAGATGCGATGAGCGCGCCCCGGAGGAGCACAAATCGCCGCGAAATTGCCGCTCGGCCTGCTGGCAATTCCAGTCCTGGCACCCCGACTCGGGCCTTTCTGCGCCTCGCTTCAGCTGCAGTGCAACGCGGCCCCGCGGATGCGGTCTCGGCGATTGCTCTCGGCGCTGTGCGGAGATAATCCGCAGGTCGCATGAACGCCGACCTCGCCGAGCTGGAGCTGCTGGCCGAGCAGATCCGCTATCACGAACGCGCCTACCGCGACGGTGCACCGGAGCTACCGGACGCTGCCTTCGACGATCTGGTGGATCGGTATGCGACGCTCGCCGATCGCCTGGGCATACCCAGCGGCGAGCGGCTCGATGCGCGGCCGGGCGCCGATCATACCGAAGGCTTCCAGACGGTGGAGCACCGCGTACCGATGCTCTCTCTGGAGAAGCTGAGCCCGGCGCGCCGCGACAGCAAGGGCGAAGCCATGCCGGTCTCCGAGCAGCTGAGCGCCTGGTACGAACGCCGGCGCAAGGATCTGGAGCTGGCGAGCGACGCGCCGCTGCCTCTGATCGTCGAACCCAAGATCGACGGCATCAGCGTCTCGGTGCTGTATCAGGAAGGTCAGCTGCGGCGCGCGGTCACGCGCGGGGACGGCCGGCGCGGCGACGACATCACGCGCCAGGTGCTCGAGTCGCGCGCGCTCCCCGAGCGCTTGCGCGGCCCCGGCGGGGAGCTGGAGCTGCGCGGCGAGCTGTACTGGCCGCGCGCCGCCTTCGCCGCGTACAACGAGCAGCTGCGGCAAGCGGGCGAGCGCCTGATCGTCAACCCGCGCAACGGCTGCGCGGGGTTGATGAAACGCAAGGACCCGACGGGGCTCGGCGAGCTGGGAGTGAAGGCCTTCGTGTACCAGGTGTCCTGGTCGCGCAACCTGGCGCTGCCGCCGCGCCAGTCGCAGGCGCTGAAGTGGCTGCAGCAGGCGGGCTTGCCCTCTTACACGAGCGAGATCTTCGTCAGCGATCAGCTGGCCGCGATCCTGGAGCACTGCGAGCGCTACCAGGACAAGCGCGATCGGCTGGAGTTCGACATCGACGGCATGGTGATCAAGATCGAGGAGCTCGCCTGGCACGACCGGCTGGGCTCGACCGGCCATCATCCGCACTGGGGCATCGCCTACAAGTTTCCGCCCGAGCGCAAGGCCACGCGCCTGCTCGGCATCCTGGTTCAGGTCGGCAAGAGCGGAAAGCTCACGCCGGTGGCGGAGCTGGAGCCCGTGTTCGTGGCGGGCACCGTCGTCTCGCGCGCGTCGTTGCACAACTTCCCGGAGCTGGAGCGCAAGGATGTGCGCGTGGGCGATCGGGTCTGGGTGGAGAAGGCGGGCGAGATCATCCCGCAGGTGGTGGGGGTGGATCTCGAGGCGCGACCGGAAGGCACGCAGCCGTTCGCTCGCCCGCCGATCTGCCCGAGCTGCGGTTCCGCCGTGCTGGCCGAGGAGATCTTCCTGTACTGCCCCAACCCCGCCTGCCCCGCGCAGGTGCGGGAACGGCTGGAGCATTTCTGCAGCCGGCACGCGCTGGACATCGACGGCATGGGGCCCGCCTTGATCGACCAGGTCACGACTCGACTCGGAGTGCGCAGTCCGGAGCAGCTGTTCGAGCTGGACGCGAGCGCGCTCGCCGGCCTGGAGCGCATGGGCAAAAAGAGCGCGGAGAACGTCGTCGCCGGGCTGCAGCGCGCCAAGAGCCGCGGCCTCGGGCGGGTGCTCGTCGGCCTCGCCATCCGCCATGTGGGCGAGACCATGGCCGAGGACCTGGCGAGCTACTTCGGCAGCGCCGAGGAGCTGCTCGGGTTCGCGCGGCGCTACGCCAGCGGCGAGCCGGAAGCCGTGCAGCAGCTCTCCCCGGACAAGGGCTCGGGAGCGATCGAGGGGCTGGCTCGCAAGACCGCCACCAGCATCTTCGCCGAGCTCGACTCGGCCGCGGTCCGCAACGTATTCGCGGGGCTCGCGCGCGCCGGAGTGTCCCTGGTGGCGACGAGCGCCCGGCGCGCCGCGGTGGCCGGCGTGGCCGGCAAGACCTTCGTGTTGACCGGCACGCTGCCGCGGCTGAAGCGCTCGGAGGCAGCCGAGCGGATCAAGCGCGCGGGCGGAAAAGTGAGCGGGTCGGTGTCCAAGAATACCGACTACGTGGTGGCGGGAGAGGAGGCCGGTTCGAAGCTGGAGAAGGCCGTCGAGCTGGGCGTCACCGTGCTCGACGAGGCCGGCTTGCTGCAGCTGCTGTCGGCCGAAGCCGAAGCGAGCTGAGCGCCCGAGCCGCGCGCGGACGCGGGCAGAACGCGACGGCGGGGCGCCTTTGCGCGCCCGGCTGCAGCCTGCGCCGCCCGCCAGCGCGCTGAACGTTCGCGATCCTCATCCGCTGAGCCCCGGCTGCCCAGGGCCCAACACAGGCCGAGAGTGGTACAGCGCTTGCTCGGCGCTCGGGCGATGAGAATCTATGAATTGCGCGGTGCGGGGCTGGATCAGCTGGTGTGTGTCGAGCGTCCCATGCCGAAGCCGGGGCCGGGCGAGGTGCTGGTGCGCGTGCACGCCGTCAGCCTCAACTACCGCGATCTGCTGATCGCGCAGGGCAAGTATGGGCGCGGCTCGCTGCGCTACCCGCTGGTGCCGGTCTCCGACGGCGCCGGTGAAGTGGTCGAGGTGGGCGCTGGCGTGACGCGGGTGGCGCCGGGCGATCGCGTCGCGGGAACGTTCTTTCAGAACTGGACGGAGGGGCCCTTCGAGGCCAGCGCCGGCGCCTCGGCGCTCGGCGGCTCCATCGACGGCGTGCTCGCGGAGCAGGTGGTCCTGTCCGCCGAGGGCGTGGTGAAGTTTCCCGGCGACCTCTCGTTCGAGGAAGCGGCCACGCTGCCCTGTGCTGCCTTGACCGCCTGGGTCAGCCTGGTCGAACGCGGCCAGCTGGAGCCGGACGAGCGGGTGCTGGTGATGGGCACCGGTGGGGTCAGCATCTTCGCGCTGCAGTTTGCCAAGCGCCTGGGCGCGCAGGTGATCGTGACCTCGCGCTCCGACGAGAAGCTGGCGCGCGCCAAATTGCTGGGCGCCGACGGCCTGGTCAACACGCACAAGATGCCCGACTGGGATGCCGGGGTGCGCGAGCTCACCATCGGCCGTGGCGTGGATCACCTGATCGAGGTCGGCGGCGCCGAGACCCTGCAGCGCTCGCTGCGTTGCCTGCGCGACGGTGGTCACCTGGCGCTGGTGGGCCTGTTGAGCGGCGCGCCGGCGCGCCGGGAGGACGCCGAGAACAATCAGCGCGGCATTCGCGTGGACTCGATCTATGTGGGCAGCCGCCAGCACTTCGAGGCCATGAACGAGGCCATCGCGCGCTTCCAGATCCAGCCCGTGATCGATCGCGCGTTCACCTTCGAGGAAGCGCGCGCCGCGTACGAGTACCTCGCCAGCGCGCAGCACTTCGGCAAGATCGTGATCCGGATCTGAGCGGTGCAACAGCGCTCGCGAACGCCCGCGAGGAAGATCGCCTCAGCGGGGCGCTCTGCCCATGCCGGCTTGCCGCTGCGCGCCCGGACGACGCAGAAAAGCCTTCAAATGCCGCTATTTCGCGCGCTGGCACGGTGGCTGCAGCCAGTGGAACTGCAGAAAATTAGCTTCGTCAAACCACCGCTTAGCGAGAGAAGGGAGAAATTCATGTCGAAACTCCAGATCCGAAAGCCACTGCTGATCACGGCTGCGCTGGCGCTGGCGCCCGCGGTCGCACTCGCGGCCGGCGACTCCAACCCCTCCAAGACCACCACGACGACGCGGACCACGACGGTGGCACCGTCCAACGGCAATACGCCCGCCCCCCCCTCCGGCACCACGTCGGCATCGGGTACATTGGATAATCCGTCGGGTAGCGCCGTGCTCTCGCCCACCACTCCGCCGGACATGAGGGCGACGGATGAGGCGCGCCTGGAGCGCAGCGGCAATCCCGACCAGGCCAGCATCGATCCCGCGCAGGTGCAGAAGGTGTTCGGCATGGATGTCGCGCTGATCGACCTCAAGGCCCTGAACAAGGATCAGGTCAAACAGCTGCAACAGCGGCTGCAGGAGCGCGGCCTGTACCGCGGCAAGATCGACGGCGCGCTGGGCCCGCAGACGCGCAACGCCCTGACCGGGTTGATGGCTCAGCAATACTCCCTGAACCAGCGCCTGATGAATCAGGGGCAGATCACCGAGCAGTTCGCCTCCAGCATCGGCGTCGACACGCATGGTCGAGCACCGGTGACAGGTGTCGATCTGAACAGCGGCGGGAACAATCAGCCCACGCAGCCGGCTCCGCGCACCAGCCCACCGCCGAACGGCGCTCCCTCGACGACGCCGGCCCATCCCGCGCCGGTGAGCCCGTCGGCGCCGCCGCCACCGAATCAGTGAGCCGGGCGCTCGAGGCCGCGACGAGGGGGCTCCCGTGACGGGAGCTCCCTGACCGCCGCTTTGCTCGCGCCGCTCACCTCGACGGCGCCCGCTTTGGCCGCTTTCGCGCCCAGAAAGCTGGAGAACCTCGCCACCGCGCGATCGATGGGCAGCGCGAAGGACAGGCCCTGGCTGTCACGGAGAATGAAGGAGACGATGCCCACCACGCGCCCCTGGCGATCGATCAGTGGTCCACCAGAGTTGCCCTCGTTGATGGGCAGGTCGGTCTGCACGTACTCGACGCCCTCGAGCAGGCGATTGGGGTAGGAGACCATGCCGCGGCTCACGGAGAAGAACATCTTGCGCGGCGAGCCGACCGCCAGCACCTCATCGCCCACGCCCAGGGCCGCTGTGCTGCCCAGCTCCGCGGCGACCGAGAGCGGGCTGGTCAGGTTTGCGCTCAGCAGCGCCAGGTCCAGATCCGCGTCCGTATCCAGCACCTTGGCCGAGATCGGGGCGCCCCCGAACGGTGTGATGGTGATGCTGTGAGCGTTGGAGACCACGTGCAAGTTGGTGAGCACCACGCCGTCGCGATCGACGATCACGCCCGCGCCGTAGTTCATGTCGGCGCGCACCGCCGCCGTCCAGCTCTGAGCCCGCGCGGCCACGCGAGCCCAGCTCGGCTCGGAATCTGCATTCTTGTGCTCGAGCGCGCGCGGCGCATCTTCCGCCGCCGCGGCTCGCGCCTGGCCCGGACCTGCCAGCGCGGCAGCGGCTTCGCTCGGGGCTGATGCGACAGCGCCCGACACCAGCTCCCGCTCCGACTTTCCGCTCGCCGCCGAGAGAGGCGCACGACAGACCAGCGCACCGAGAGTGAAGCTCGCGAGCGAGAGCGCGACGTTGATTCCGAGCTGCAGATGGGATCGACGGCGGGATGTAGCGAGACGCATCGCTTTTACCGGTGTGACAGATCAGCGTTACAGAAACAACTCACCCCGTGAGTTTTCGCACCGCCCACCATTTCGCCCCATCGTGATCATACCACTCGATGTCCGCCGAAAGAGGGAAAATCATGCCTGAAAAGAAGACGTTGGAGAGAGCCAAGCGAGACCTGCAGCAGGGCAAGAGCCCCAGCACGGCTGCAGGCGAGTTCGTACACGAGGAGATTGAGCACGTGCGTCAGGGCAAACACGGCGCGCGCTCCAGCAAGCAAGCGATCGCGATCGGCCTCTCCAAAGCGCGCCGCGCTGGCGTGCCATTGCCCCCGCCCGAGCAGGGTCAGACCAGTGAGCGCACCCGGCGCGCCGCCAAACGCGAGCTGGCCACCGCGCAGCGCAAACGCACGCCGCGCTCGGCGTCGCCCAAACGCAGCGCTGCCACCAGCCGGGCGTTGAAGCGTGAATCGCGCGCAGCGGCCTCACCCGCGGCGCTCTCGCGCCACGCCAAGAGCGTCGCGCGCCGCAAGGGCCGCAAAGCCTCCCGCCGAACCTGACACGGTCAGATCCGGTCGGCAGCAGAACCGGGCGCCGCAGCTGGGCGCCCAAAGGAGCAGTTCCATGACCCAACAAGTAATGCCGTCCCACGGACACCCTCACGCTCCAGATCATTCGCACTCGACGCCGCTACACCTGACCCAGCTCAGCGCCTGGCTCGTGCCGCTCGGTCGCCTGCTGTTCACGCTGATCTTCCTGGAGACGGTGCTGATGCACTTCTCCGCAGAGGGTATCGGTTACGCGGCGCAGAGCGGCGTGCCGCTGGCGAACGTGCTCGTACCGCTGTCGGGCATCCTGGCGTTCGTCGGGGGCCTGAGCGTGCTGCTCGGTTACCACGCGCGCGTGGGCGCGCTGCTGCTCGTGGTGTTCCTGATCCCCGTCACGCTGATGATGCATGCCTTCTGGAACGTCCCCGATGCCCAGATGGCGCGCATGCAGATGGCCATGTTCATGAAGAACGTGAGCATGCTGGGCGCGGCGCTGATGCTCATGCATTTCGGCGCGGGCCCGATCAGCATCGACGCGGCCCGCCAGCAGCGCCACTGAACGAACCAGCGCCGCTCAGGGCGGTTCGCTGCCGCTCTCGACGAACACCGCGTCCACCACGGGCCGGCCCTCTGCCGAGCCCTCGCCGGGCACGCCAGGGCGAACGCTGACGCGCCCGGCCCAGCTCGGCTCCTCCGTCGGAGCGTCCCCCCAGCCCTGCACCAGGCGCAGCGGTGTGAGCACTTCGCGCTGGAGCACGCGGGCGGCCGTCGAAGCGAAGCTGGTGGCCGCGATCGAGGCCGCGACGGCCGTGCCCCAGCCGAATGGACCGAGCGGGCGGCAGCCGAAGAAATGGCTCAGCCCCGGTGTCTGGATCACGCCCACCAGCGTGGCGGCCGAGAGCAGGCTGGTCGTGACCACCGGAGCGCTGAGCCCGCCCGAGCGCAGGGTCTGGCCGAGCTGTGACCCCACCAGGGCCGCCAGCGCGACGGTGCGAGCGCGCGCCGTGGTGCCGGTCAAGCGCGCGACGGCCCAGGCGCCCGTGGCGCCCGCCGCCGTGGCCAGCGCGCGGAACGCGATCTGACGGTTCAGGGGGCGACCGAGCGTCTCCTCCGGCGTCATCGTGGCCAGCACTTGCAGCGCGTCGCCGGAGGGCGGGCGCAGCGCGATGGCCATCGCGGGCGCCACGTCCGTGAGCAGGTTCACCAGCAACAGCTGGCGCGCGTTGAGCGGGGGCCGGCCCTCGATCAGGCCCACGCCCAGCGTGAAGCCGATCTCGCCCAGGTTGCCGCCCAGCAAGATCGACACCGCATCGCGCACACTCGACCACATGGCGCGCCCCTCGATGATGGCGTCCACCAGCGTCTCGACGCGCCCGTCCATCAAGACCACGTCCGCCGCGCCGCGCGCCGCGGCCGTGCCGTGCTCGCCGATCGCGATGCCGCAGTCCGCGAGGCGGATCGCCGGCGCGTCGTTGGTGCCGTCGCCGACCATGCCCACCACGCGACCGGTGCGCTGCAGCGCGCGCACCACGCGCACCTTCTGCGAGGGCGTGACGCGCGCGAAGACCGCGACCGTGCCCAGCATCTGGTCCAGCTCTTCATCGCTGGCGTGGGCGAGCTCGCTGCCCGAGACCACGCGCCGATCGCCCAGCAACCCAAGCCCCTCGGCGATCGCGCGGGCCGTGCTCGGATGGTCGCCCGTGAGCATCAGCGTGCGCACGCCGGCGCGACGGATGCGCTGGATGGCACGCTTCGAGGTGGGGCGCAGCGGATCGCTGAAGGCCAGGAAGCCCACGAACTCCAGCGCCGTTACGTGCCGCGGCTCCAGCGCCTCGATGCTCGGATAGTGCCGCTCGGCCACCGCCAGCACGCGCAGACCCTGGCGCGCCAGGCGATCGACCTCCTCCGTCAGCGCCTGGCGCGCCGCGTCCGAGAGCGCCCCCTCGGCGCCGCGGACGCGCTCGCACAGCGGCAGCAGCACCTCCGGCGCGCCCTTCACGCTGAGCAGGGGCCCGCCCGTCGTCTCCGCCAGGGTCGCATGGTAGTTGCGGCCCGGCGCGAAGTAGATCTCGCTCACGCGCCGCCAGCCGAACGCGCCCTGCTCGGCGCCCACGCCCAGCCGCCCGGCGGCGCGGCGCAGCGCATCGTCGGTGGGATCGGCGGCTCCGGGGCTGCGCTGCTCGGCGGCCGTCGCGCGCACGCCCACGGCGATCGCGGCCAGCTGCGAGGGGCCGGACTCCGCGAGCGAGACGAAGCGGCCTCCGCCGTACACCTCCGACAGCTCCAGCTGGCCGCGTGTGACCGTGCCCGTCTTGTCGAAGCAGATCACGTCGATGCGGCCGAGCGCCTCGATCGAGCGCGGGTTGCGCACCAGCGCCTGGCGCGCCGAGAGCCGCTCCGCCGCCGACAGCTGCGCCGCCGTGGCCAGCAGCGGCAGACCCTCCGGCACCGAGGCCACGGCCAGGCTCACCCCCGTGCCGACCAGGTCCTCCAGCTTGCGCCCGCGCAGCAGCCCGCCGCCGACCACGCCCACGCAGGCCGCCAGCGCCACCGGGCCCGTCAGATCCATCAGGTCGCGCAGGCGCTGCTCCACGCCACCCTGGCCGCGCTGCGCGCGCGCTCCGCTCGCGCCGTGGCGCGCGGTGGTGCCATCGCCGGTGGCCACGACCACCGCCAGGGCGCGGCCCGCGGCGATCACCGTGCCCGCGTACAGCATCGAACGCCGATCGGCGATCTGCGGCTCGAACGAGGGCTGGGCATCCTTGCTCACGGGCAGGGACTCGCCGGTCAGGCTGCTGGCGTCGACCTCGACCGAGCTGGCCTGGATCACGCGGCAATCCGCGGGCACCACGTCGCCCGGGTTGAGCACGATCACGTCGCCGATCACCAGCTCGCGCTCGTCCACCATGCGCTCCGAGCCGTGCCGGCGCACCAGCGCCCGCACCGGCGGCGTGCGCGTCAGGCGCCGGATGCGGCGCTCGGTGCGGAAGCGCTGCACCCCGCCCGCGACGGCGCTGGAGCCCACCACGCCGCCCAGCACCAGCGCGTCCGACAGCGAGCCCACCATCGCCGAGAGCGCCGCGCCCGCCGCCAGCAGCGGCGCGAGCGGATTGAACAGCTCGTCGCTGATGGCCTCGCCCAGGCCCATCAAGCCGCGCGCCGTGCCCGAGACGTCCCCGCGCGGCCGGCGCCGCGCGACCTCCTCCGGGCCGAGGCCGTGCAGGCTGCTGCCCAGCCGCACCAGCACGCCTTCCGGCTCGAGCGCGTGCCAGGGCGTGGGATCGCGCGGCGCCGGCAGAGCCTCCAGCTCCAGCGCCCGCGAGGCGCGCACGCTGTTGAACATGGCGACCAGCGTCGCGCTGTTGACCACGAACATCACGCGCCGGTGCGTGAGCGACACCAGCCCGCCCGCCGACGCCACCGTGCCCAGCGTTGCCGCCGTGAGCGCGGTCTTCACGGCGCGCTTGGACACGCGCCGCGCCGACGCACAGGCCTGGATCACGAACACGACCTCGGTCAGGTCGTTGCCCACCAGCAGCTGCGCGCTCCAGGGCGTCGGGCGCTCGCTGCTGCACAGGCCCACGCCGCAGTCGGCCGCGGCCAGCTCCGCGCCGCCGCTCGGCGACACCAGGCACACCGCCTTGCCCTCGCGCTGCAAGCGCCGCACTCCGGCGAGCAGGCCCTCGCTCTCGGGGATGACCTCGTCGGCGTTGAGATCCTGCACGACGTCATTGCTCGCGGACGCGATCACCACGCGCATCTCGGCGTCGTGCGCGGCGTCGATCAGCTCCTCCACGCCGGTCTGGGCGAGGATCTCGATCTCGACCACCGCCACCATGCGGCCCGCGCGCTCCAGCGCCAGCAGGAACCCGCCGCGCTCCGCGCGGGCGCGCGCGTGCTCGCGCAGGGCCAGATCGCTCGTGGCATCGGAGCGCCCGAAGGGCCCGAGCTGCCAGAGCCCGTCCGTCTGGACCTCCAGCGGGCGCTTGGCGTTGAACAGCTGCTCCACGTGCTGGCGCGCCTCGTGGATGTCCTCCGGATCATCCGAGAGCACCGCCCCGATCACGAACTGACGCCGGCGCAGCAGATCCTCGTGCAAGACCAGGCAGTCGATGCGATCGAGCCGGCGCAGCACGCGCTGGTCCAGCACCAGCACGCCGCGCGCGGCCAGCGCCTGCCCCAGGCGCGAGGCGAACACCTCGCGGCCCAGGCGCGCGGGCCGCGGCAGACCGCCGAACAATGCCGCGCTGGCGCGCTGGAAGCTGCGCGTGGTGATGAAGCTGGTCAAGAAGCCACCCAGCGACACGAACACGGCGCGGTCGGCGTACTCCTCGATCGGACCGCGCGGCAGCGGCACCGGGCGCGACCAGCGTTGCGCCATGTCCTCGGGCACCAGCGCCGGCGCCTTGCACAGCTCGGCCTCGCGCCGCTGCCACAGCTGCCGCTGCGAGCTCACCTCGCCCAGGGACGCGAGCTTGTGCAGGGCGTCGACGAACGAGTTGAAGGGCCGCTGCGCCACCCCTTGCGCGAGCGAGGTCACCAGGTTCAGCAGGAATTCGGCGCGTTCGCGCCCCAGGCGATCCTCGAGCCCGCGGCGCAGGCGCGGCACGGATTGCAGCACCGACAGCAGCGCCACCAGATTGCCGCCGAAGGGCAGCGCCGGCAGCGGCGAGAAGCGCAGGCCCAGCCCGAACAGGAAGGCGGCGCCGTCCGCCAGCAGCTCGACCAGCATCCGCAGCTGCTCGATGTCGTCTGCCGGGTGCCAGCGGCGCTCCTCCGAGAAGCCCTCGCTGGACAGCCCCAGCTCGCGCTCGGCGGCCTCGACCGCGTCACACAGCTCGTCGGCGCCGTAGGCTCCGTGTTCGAAAGAGAACACGACCCGCTGCGTGTCCGGGTTGACCTCGACCCAGTGCAACTGCCCCAGGGACTCGCCGATGCGCCGCATCGCGTTGGCGAGGGCCGCCAGCTGCTCGGGACGGACCGGACGGAACTCGACGTGCGCTCGCGCCGTGCCGACCGCCGCTCGCCGCGAACGGGGCCGGAACAGGCCTGCGACGGAGGAGACAGCGCGCGCGACCGGCATACCCCAACGAACGGCACGATCCGCGGACCACCTACGGCTGCGCTCCGGCCTTTCCGGGCTCTGGGGTTGAATCGGCTCGCTCCCGGACAAGGCCCCTTCCTTCGCACGGGTCGCCGGGGGGGCGCAAGCCAGCCGGGCGGAGCCGGGCGGACCAGGCCGGGCCACCTTCACGTGTCGCGGGCCAGCTGATAAGAGGCGGTGCCGTGAACGCGGGAGCCGACGACGAGCCTCCGACCCTCTTTCCGTCGGCGCCCGCGGGCGAAACGGACCTGCTCCGCGCCGCGCGCGGCAAGGTCAGCCGGCTCGAGCACCTGCAGATGCGCGCGATCCGCCGCACGCTCCAGCCGGGCCAGCTCGATGTGGCCCTGCGCTGGTGCCAGCGCACCATCGGTCAGACCTGGATCACGCTCGCCACCTATCACCTGCACCGCATCCACCACATCGAACGCCTGGAGCCGCTGGCGCCCCGGCGCAGCTTCATCCTGGTCTGCAACCACCGCAGCTTCTTCGACCTGTACGTGCTCACCGCTGCCCTGCTGCGCTGGAAGCTGCGCCATCGCATCGTGTTCCCGGTGCGCTCCAACTTCTTCTACGACACGCCGGCCGGGTTCTTTGTCAACGGCGTGATGAGCTTCTTCGCGATGTACCCGCCGCTGTTTCGCGACAAGCGGCTCACCTCCCTGAACGCACTGGGGCTGGAGGAGCTGGCGTCGCTGCTGCGCGCGGGAGAGACCCTGGTCGGCATCCACCCCGAAGGTCGCCGCAACCCGGGCAGCGACCCCTACGCGCTGCTGCCCGCCAAGAGCGGCGTCGGGCGCCTGATCCTGGCGGCGCGCGGCGTGCCCGTGGTCCCGGTCTTCACCAACGGGCTGTTGCCGGACAACCTGCCGCGCCAGGTGCTGAGCAATTTCGACGGCACCGGCATCAAGATCCACAGCGTGTTCGGCAACCCGATCGACTTCGGCCAGCTCCTGAACGAGCCGATGTCACCGCGCCTGTGCGCACGCATCTCCCAGCGCTGCCTGGACGAGGTGCGCAAGCTGGGCGAGGAAGAAAAGGCCCTGCGCGCCGCCGAAGCTACACGCTAACGGAGAGAGGGGCTCGCCCCCGCACGGCCCGTCTGGCGCCAGGATGTGCCCCCTTACCGTACACGTGACCCTTTCGGGCCACCCGCGCAGGTCTGGGCCTCTGCCTCACGCCGATGGACGAAGGTTCGGGACGCTGATCGAAACGAGCGCCCCGTTCACGGCCGCATCCAGGCGCTGCCCGCCTGCAGATAAACGGCCGTGGTGCCGGTGCTGAAGGCGAGGTCGATGCCCATGTGCAGCCCGTAGGCGCGGGCGATCTCGTAGCGAAAGCCGGCGCCGCCGGACGGTACAGCGCGCGGGCTCTCGACGTCTTCGAAGTCGCTCCAGACCGCACCGGCACCCGCGAAGCCCCATGCGTACGGCGGCTCAGCGCTCGGTCTTGCTGTACCATGATGAAGCCCTAAGTTGCGCGCGCTGCAGCGTCAACGTTGGAAGGAGTGTCCTTTGCCCTGACTCGTGCAAGTGCAGCGCTTGGGGTGGAGATCCGGCGTAGCGCGTTGCTCGTCGGTAACACGTGGCCCAACGCAGCCAAGACATCCGACTCGTGTTGCGTCTCAAAAGTAACAATCGCCGGCAAGAGCTCTTCGTGCTCACCCTGTGTTTGCAAGAGGCGCATCACTACTCCGCGCTGCGCACCCGCTTCGCCTATCTGCCGCTGACCGCGACGGTGATGTTCTCCAATGTCGCGAGCGGCTGGCTGTCGTCCCGCTGGGGCGCGCGGCCCTGCATGGCGCTGGGTGCGCTGATCGGCGCGCTGGGCTTTCTCTGTTTGCGCCGCTCGCCGAGAGCAGCCCGTACCTGGTGATGCTGCCCGGCTTCGTCCTGATCCCCACCGGCATCGGTCTGGCGGTCCCCGCCATGACCACGGCGGTGCTCGCCAGCTTGGAGAAGAGCTGGGGCGGCACCGCGTCGGGCGTGCTCAACACGGCGCGCCAGGTAGGCGGCGCGATCGGCGTGGCGCTGTTCGGCGCCTTCCTCGGCTCCGGGCAGCGCGAGATCGGGAGCGGCCTGCGTGCTTCCACGCTGGTGGCGGCGCTGCTGCTGATGGCCGGCGCCGGGCTCGCGTGGTAGGTGCCAGTGGCCGCGCGAGCCAGTCATTGAGCCGCCGGGAAACGCGGCGCGCGCCCTGGAGCGAGCGCCGCGCCATCGGCGAGTGGTGGAACAACGATCCGCGCCGGCGCGGATCCCAACGCGCAACGGCTCGGCTATCAGCTCTTGCTTCCGTCCGCGCGTTCGCGCAGCAGCGACCCGAGCAGGCCCAGCAGCGCTCGGACGTCGACGGGCTTGATCAGGTGCGCGGCGAATCCGGCGGCTTCGCTGCGCCGCCGATCGCCAGATCGACCGTAGCCGGTCAGCGCGATCAGGGCGGGCGGGTTGCTCAGCGTGGAGCGCAGCAGCGCCGCGACCTCGAAGCCGCTCAGGTCCGGCATGCCCAGATCGAGGATCGCCACCTGAGGGCGGAAGGCTTCCACCGCGGCCACCGGGCGGCGGGCGGCGGTCTCGATCCGGACCTGATAGGGGCTCGGCTCCGAGCGCACCCGTCCCACGTCAGGATGAGCCCACCGGGCGACACCGCGCGAGCTCGCGCGCTGGGCGCATGCTGGAGTCGCGCGCGGGCGCGAGGTGACGAGCCCTCTCTCACCGCTCTCGGCAGGAGCACGCGCGGCGGCGCCTCGGCGGACACGAGCGATCGCCCGCGTCAACGCTCGCCGCAGAGCCGAACCACCGCGGGCGCGCGCACGGCATCGGGGTGCTCCCTCAGGAAGCGCTCGCGCGCCGCTCGGCACTCGCTCCCCCGCCCCGCCCGATCCAGGGCTTCGACCCGCCGGGCCGCCGCATCCTCCAGGAAGAAGCCGCTGCCGGGGTGCGCGAGGGCAAACTCGAACGCCTCCGCGGCGCCGCTCGGATCGCCGAGCGCGTCGAGGCGGATGCGGCCGAGCAGGAAGGCGGCATAGCCCGCCAGCGGGTCCGCCGGGTAGCGCTGGCGCAGCTCGTCGAAGGCCGCCGCGGCTCGCCTCGAACGTCCCGCCACTCGCTCGGCTTCGGCGCGCTCGAACCGTAACCCGTCCACGGACGGCGTGTTGAGCTGAGACTGGGGCGGTGGCAGGCGTGTGGGTGGAGGATGCCCATGGCAACGCCACGCTCGCAATCGACCCGCCGCCGCTGGAAAGAGAGTGACGCTCGGAAGGTACTCGAGGCAGCGCAGGCATCGGGTTTGACCCTGAGCGCGTTTGCAGCTCGGGAGGGGCTCGCCGCGCACGGACTGTACTTCTGGAAACACCGTCTCGGGCCAACCGCCAAGGAGACCAGCCCGTCCGTTGCGTTCGTGGAGCTCCACAGGAGCGCCCCCGCGACGGTTGAAGTCGTGCTGCGCTCCGGGCGAGTCCTACGAGTGACCGAGTCGATCGATGCAGGGGCTCTGCGTCGCCTCGTGGATGTGCTCGAGCAGGAGCGGCCTTGCTGAGTCTGCCCCCGAGCGTACGGCTGTTCGTCGCGACGCAGCCCATCGACGGGCGCAAGGGTCCGGATAGCCTGATGGCGTTGGCTCGTGATGTCCTCCGGCTGGATCCGTTCAGCGGTCATCTGTTCGTCTTCTTCTCCAAGCGGCGCGACCGGGTCCGTATCGTGTACTGGGACCGCGACGGAATTGCCATGTGGACGAAGCGGCTCGAGCGCGGCCGGTATTGCCCGAGGTTTTCGGCAGACGGCACGCTGGCAGTGAGCACGGCGGAAGCCGCGGAGCTCACGCTCCTGCTCGAGGGGATCGATCTGGCAGGCGCGCGCCGCCGCCCGCGGTGGCAGCCCCGCGCTACGGAGACGACGGACCCCGGAGCTCCACTTTTTCCGCCGTCTCGCTGAGACATCGTCAGTCCGACGCGTCTATAGCTTCGAGTGAAGCAGACGCCCACGTCTCCGTACGTTCCTGACCTCGACCATCTGCGCGAGTGGCTGGAAAAGATGCTCGCGGCGATGAAGTTCGTCGAGCTCGTGGTCGCGGTCATCGGCCTGATCGGGCGCATGCGCGACATCAATCTGGAGCTCAGCAAGCGCGTCGCGCAGCTGACTCGCAAACGCCCACGCTCGGAAACACTCGAACGCCTCGAGCGCCAGCTCGTGTTGCCTCTGATGGGACTGGTTTCCGCCGCCGCTGCGACAGCGCCTGCCGGTGACGCGCAGCAGCCGGTCGATGAGAAGAAGCTGCGTCGCCGTCGTGGGGGTGGTGGACGAGGGAAGTTCCCGGCGCATCTGCGCATCATCGAGGTGCCCAATCCCCTCCCGCCAGCGCTGCGCATCTGTCCGGTGTGTGGCAACGAAATGAAGACGGTCGCCCACTCCGTGTGCGCGAGCCTCCAGGTCATTCCAGCGCAGATCGTCATCGAGCACCGCCTCGATGAAACGGCTGCCTGTCCCATCGACGATACCATCGTCTCCGCACCGCCCCCGCCCGCGATCGTGGAGCGCGGCAAGCTCGCCGACACGCTCATCGTCGAAGCGACCTGCGACAAGTACCTCGAGCACCAGCCCATCGAGCGACAGTGTCGGAGGTTCGAGCGGGCGGGGGTCGAGATCGCGCCGCAGACGCTGGGCCGCGCCGTCGCTGCACACCTCGACGTGCTCCGCCCCGTCGCGGACCTCATCTCCGAGCAGACTCGTGCCCCAGGCTACCTCGGCACGGACGCGACCGGTATCCCTGTGCTCGATCCCGGTGTCTCCGCGGGGATTCGCACCGGCGCCATCTGGTGCTGGACCAACGCTCGCTGGGTGAGCTTCGTCTACGCGCCCCACGGTGATTCCCAGAGCGTGCGCGACTTCCTCGGCGACGATCTCTGCCGCATCGTCCAGTGCGACGGCACCCACGTCACCAGCTTCCTGGAACGCGCTGGCGGCAAGCGACCGGGGTGCTGGAGCCACGGACGAAGGCGGTTCGTCGACGCCGCTCGCGCCGGCGATCGCATCGCACTCGAGGCACTGCGCAAGATCTCCCCTCTGTTCGAGATCGAGCGAGCCGCGACGCTGGCGGGCGATACCGCCGAGCAGCGACTGGCTCGACGCATCCAGCACAGCCAGCCCATCATCGATGAGCTCCGGATTTGGATCGACGAGCAGCGCCAGCTCATCCCACCCAAAACGCCTCTCGGTCAGGCTCTGCGCTACCTGCACCGGCAATGGAAACGCCTGACTCTGTTCCTCGAGGACGGCAATCTCGAGCTGACCAACAATCGGCGCGAGCGTGAGCTTCGACGACTGATTCTGGGGCGCAAGAATTGGCTCTTCACCTGGCTCGATGAAGGCGGTGAGCGCACCGCAGCCATCCTCAGCATTGTCGGCACCTGCATCGCCCACGACGTCAACCCTCGCGCCTACCTCCACCTGGTGACGAAGCTCATCGTGCACGGCTGGCCGCAGCGCAAGCTCCGAGAACTCTTGCCGGATCGCATCCTCGCCTCTCACCCCGAGCTCTACGTCGGCGACGGCTCCACACTCCCTGAGTCCCCCGGACTCGCTGCGCTGGGGCCTTGATCGCTGCTCACTGGGTTCGACTCGGTCAGCACACCTCGCGGCCCGGCCTCCGCTGCCTCGCTCACGTCTTCGTTGATCGCTTCGCCTATCACGCGCTCGGTGAGATCTGCCAGATGCGCGTGCAGCTCCTCGGACAGCGCGAGAAACTCGGGCCACAGCGTTCGATCCTGAAACGTCTTCGGCGCTCGCACCAGCACCGTGCTGTAGCGGCGTCCGTGCTCGCGGTAGGGCGTCAGCCCGTAGCGCCGGCAGAGCGCCACGAACAGCTTCCGCTTCCACGGGTCCGGCAGCGAATAGACCAAAATCTCCTCGCGCTCACGACTGCGTAGCTCCGCGAGGCGAGCACGGATCCGCTCTGCGGCGCGTCGCGCCGCCTCGCGCTCTCCGTCGATCTTCGTTCCCGCGTGCAGCGCCTCAATCTTGCGCAGCTTCTCGAGTAGCGTTCCTTCCAGCGGCAGCATCGCCGCCGAACAGAACACGCCGCCGCCGACCTGTCATCCCCAAGCCGCTCTGCCCATGCATTTCGCGAGCTTCCGCGCAAGGCACAGCTCAGACGTCTTTCGTGCACGGGTTACCTCGAACCGCTGGCGCGCGCGGGGCGCGGGAGGCGGGCGCGGCGCAGCCGCTGGCGCCGGCGTGCTGGGCTCGACGGCGGCGGGCGGCACGGGTGGAGGTTCGGCGGGGGGCAGCTCGCTCGGCGCGGAGTCGCTCGCCTGGTTGGACCAGCGCTGGCCCGGGCCCAGCAGCGCGAGCACGCGATCGGGCTGACGCACTTCGACCCGGCCGCGCTCCACGCTGACCGCGATCGCAGGCTGACCCGGCGCTGGAACACCGGCGCTGACCGTGAAGTGAGTGCCCTTGACCACGACTTCCAGCCCGCCGACGGCGACCACGAAGCGGCGCGCCGGGTCGTGCGCGACCTCACACTCCACGCTGCCGCGCGCGAGCTGCACCCGGACCTCGCCCGGCTCGAGCCGCACGACGCGCGCCTCGGTGTGCTCCGCCAGGGCCAGCGTGCTGCGGTCCGGCAAGGTGAGCGAGCGAGCGGTGCCGGCCGACGTCACGGCTCCGCCCTGCTGCTCGCTCAGGGGCAGCGCCGCCAGCCACACGACGCCTCCGCACAGCGCCGCCGCCGCCAGCAGCCAGCCCAGCCGCCGCGCGCCCCAGCGCTGCAGCACCCCCCCCCGGCGGCACCAGCATGAGCCCGCCGAGCGAGCGAGCGCCGCCCGCCGCAGCCGTCAGTGATCGATCTGCACCACCAGGCGCGGCGGTGCGGTCCGCTCATAGGCTCGGTAGCGGTGGACGGCGTTGGTCCCCACGACCCAGGTCAGGACGCCGTTCCGATCACACGTGCGCTCCAGCCCACGCACCACGCTCAGCGCGGGCTTCAGCTCTCGGGCTCGGAACACGGTCTGGCCGCCCTCCGCGTGCGCCTGCGCGGGAAAGAACTGCAGCTCCAGCCGGCTGCTGCCGTCGACGCGGCGGCGCTGCCCGGATTCACAGTCGCGCGCCGGTCTGTCGACATACTCGATGCGATAGCCGGGCACACGCTCGTGAAACTCGAAGACCAGGCGATCGAAGCTGGCGTGCTTCGTGACCCGCAGGGCGCTCAGCAGTGCAGGCTCCCCACTGCGCGTCACGCGCACGCGCCCCGGCCGCGCTGCCACGGGAGGCACGCTCCGGGCGCTCGGCTCCGGTTGCACGACGCTGGGTTGCGGCGCGGGCGTTTGTTCCGGCTCGGTGAGCGCTGGCGCCGGCACGAGGATCGGTGTGGTGCTGGCGGCGGGCAGGGCAGCAGGGCTCGCGGGCTGCACGTCGAGCGTGAGCGCCGCCGGCAGGGTCATACCCAGCGAGGGGAGCTCGGGCGACGGCCACACCAGGACGACGCTCAGCACACCGAGCAGCGCTCCCGCCAGCGTTCCGAACCAGATCCAGGCAGCGAGGCCGCTCGATTCTCGCGGCTTCCGCGCGGCTTTCCCGGTCGAACGCGGCGCAGCGCCGAGCTCCACCGCCAGCGGCGGCAGCGTCGAGGGCGGCAGTGTCGGCGGCGGCAGTGTCGTTGCCGCCGGCAGCTCGCTGCTCCAACGCCTGGCCTCGGTGCGGCGCGAAGCTTGCGGCGCTCGCGTCGCCAGCGCGGCCTCCAACATCGACGCCGCCGGCACCTGCTTGGTCACCTGCTGCGCGAGATCGCCATCGCGGTATTTGACCAGCACGTACTCCGTCGGAGCAAAGCCACGCGCGATGAGCACGGGGTGTTCCGCGGAAGACGCACGCAGCGCATCCTTGGTCTGCAGCCGGATCTGTGGATATTGCGCCACCGGCACGGGTGGAGGCGCTGCCGCTGCCTCGAACGCGACGCGCGCCACGCGCCGCGTGCCGGGCCTGACGCGGGGAAACGCCTCCGCGAGCTCGGCGACCTGCAGCGCCGGCAACCACTCTGCCCAACCGGGCTTCCACACCAGGGTGTGGGGAGGCAGCTCCGCGCGTGCCAGCCAGCTCACGAGTTGCACAGTCGACGCCCACTGTGGAGCTTCGTACTCCGTCGCCCAGGCCCAATCGCCCTGGCGGGGCCGTTGCTCGCCTTCCACCTCTCGCTCTGCGTCAGCATCCATGAGCATCCCGTGTCGAGACCTCTCGTTTCTCTGCGACTCGTCTCGAGGCCGTGCCGCCGGGTCCCGGACCACCGGAGACGATGCCACATCGCTCGCCTCATCCCAAGTCCGACGGCTGCACTCCAGGACCGGCGCAGGGCACGCCCTCGCTCGGCGTGCCGCAAAGGTCCGTAGCCTTCATTGCGCGGTGCGATGTGCCGCCGTGCGTAAACTCTTGGCGCGCTGCGATAGCTGCTGCCGTGTCGCCTGCGGCGCAGACAGACAATTCCAGCGGAGTGCTGGCGCAACTGCAAACTCGAAGATCGGCGACGGATGACGGCATGCAGCGCGCACTCGCGCACGCTGCACTCGGCGCCGCGCCGCTGCACTCGCCCCCGCCCCGAGGGGCACCCGCGCACGCCGAAACCCCGCTAGCGATCGGTAGGAGCGCTTTCGTTCCCAAACCCCTGCCGGGTGGAGGGTGCCGGCGCTCCGTTCCCCTGCACGGCATGCAGCTCCAGCCACGTGCGGTACCGAGCCCCGAAATCTAGCGTGCAGCGCGCCAGCTCGCGCGCGACGCGCGCTGATCTCTGATCGCCGACCCACCGCGAATGTTCGATCTCGACACGACAAGTTCCGCGCCTCGCTGGAGCTGACACTCGCGCCTGCTAGCAGTAGGGCACAACAACGAGCGCTGCTCTCCGACGAGCGGCGCGAGGGAGGTCACCATGAACATCGCCAAGCATCTTGGCGCGCTCGCGGCGTTCGCGCTCGCGATGGCGTGCTCCGCCCCGGAGTACGACGACGAAGGGCCGCTGGAGGACAGGGCAACCAGCGATCCGACGCCGGGAGCACCAACCAGCGAGGCCGCCGGCGAGCTCGGCTCTGAACTCGGCACAGCCCGGCAGGCAATCGGCGAACGCGACTGCGCGTTCGTGAGCAACTTCGACTACACCGCCACGATCGAGGACCTCTCCACGGTCGTCCGGAACACCTCGCCCGATGCCAACTACGGCATCGGCTCCTGCCCGCACTCCTATCGCGGGAAGGTGGTCAATCTACGCGTCAAGGCCGGCGCGGTGGCGGTGTGGGCCGACAGGGTGCCCACGAACGAGTCTGATTGCGAAAACAGCTACGTCCGCGTCGTCGCCTACAATGGCACCACGAAGATCTCGGATTCGGGAGACGCCTCCGGCTTCTGGACTGGCTCCCGCTGCTTCACCGGGATCTCGTCCACGGAAAAGATCCCCGCCGATCAATCCAACCACGTGCACGCAGCCGCCCGCTTCGTGAATCCCCTGACCGGGGCCGTCACCTTCAAGAGGGTGAGGGTGACGGTCCAGGGTACCTTCGACTGAAGTGCGAGGCCGTGCACTCGCCCGGCACCCCTGCACTCGCTCGCACACCAGGGGCAGCCGCGTACGCCGAAACCCTGCTACCGATCGGTAGCAGCCGCTACCGATCGGTAGGAGCGCCTTCGTTCACAAACCCGTGCCGGGCGGAGGGTGCCGCCGCTCCGTTCTCCTGCCCGGCATGCAGCTCCAACACGGGCCTGCTCTGTGTCGCGCGGCACGCTAGATTTCGGGGGGCTCGGTACCGCACGTCGCTGCCCGACTCCAGGATGAGACCGCCGTCTGCCAGTGTCTCAGTCTTCGTCGTAGAAGAGCGGCTCGCGCTGGGCGAGGAACTCTTCGATGGCGCGCAGCGAGGCGGGCTCGAGCTGATCGAACTTGATGCCCATGCCGGGGGGGACGTTGCTGGCCTCGGAGTAGACGCGCACCCAGCGCACTTCGCCCGAGCCCTTGATCGGCTCCGCGCGGCCGGGCAGATTGACCGAGAACTCCAGGCGCGAGCCGACCGGCTTGAGCTGGTGCGTGGCGATGAAGATGCCGCCCACGGACATGTTCTCCACGAAGCCCGCGTAGAAGTTGTGCTCGCTGCTCACGGTCACGTCCAGCTCGACGCCGAAGCGGTCGTGCTCGCGCCGGCCGCCGCTCTCGCGCGCGTCCGCTGCGCCGGACGCCTTTTTCGTGAATTCTGCCTCGCGACGAGGACCGGCGTTGTTCAGCATGACGTACCCCTTCCTTCGATCACTCTCGAGACAGCACCGGGGAGAGCCACAGCTCGTCTCCGCCGAGCGAGCTCAGCTTGATGCGCACGGCATCGCCCACCTTGGGCGGCAGCGCGTGGCCGACCACCTGCACCAGGTCGCCGACACGGCCACCGTAGGCGCGCACCTTCACGTCCTGGGTGCCGTGCACCGCGTCCGCGCCGTGCAGGCTGAGCTGGGTGACGATCACGCCTCCCTGCCACTCCGACTCGGCCTGGGTCACCGTCAGCGCGAGCGACTCGCCGTCGCCCTTCACCAGGCTGGCGGTCGCGTGCTCGAGCGGCGTCGAGTCCGAGGCGCCGACGCCGATCACCAGCGCACCCAGCGCCACCGCGGTCAGCGCTCGCCCGCGCAGCGCTCGGCGCCGCATCACGAAGCCCAGGCCGCCCAGGCCCAGCGCCGCCCAGATCCAGTTCTCGCCTTGATAACCGGCGATCGTCGCGCCGCCGCAGCCGCCCTGCTCCTCGGCGTCGAACTCCTTGTCGTAGAGAGAGGCGATCGAGTCCTTGTCCACGACCTCCAGGTCGCGCTTGCCCGTCTCGCCCGGCTGCGAGTACGCGAACATGGTCGCGTCTTCGTCCACGAAGTCCTCACCCAGCCCGAGCAGGTGTCCGAACTCGTGCGTCAGCACGTTCTGCAGGTCGTAGGTCGACCTGCCTTCGTTGCGCGCGTCGTGGTCGTAGAAGTCGAAGCCGTGCTCGCCGTTCAGCACCACGTCCGCGTCTAGGATCTGCTTGGCGTGTGCGTCGAAGGTGATCACCGTGATGGCCAGCGCGCCATTGGCGAGCGGGTCGCCGTCGGCGGAGAAGCGCACCGTGTTGCGGTTCTTGCCGCTGCGGCGGTAGCCGACCTCGTCCTCGGGGCCGCGATCGACCACCATCGTGGGCAGGATCCCGGGCGCGTTCTGCCAGGTCGTCGCCGCGGCGACGATCGCGTCGAAGGCCTTGCTACCCAGCAGATCGACGGTCGGCTCCACGCTGACCTCGACGCTGGACTGCTGCCAGCGCGCGCCGCGCGCCCCGGCCGAGCCGAGCCCGCTCTGCGAGGCCTGCGGCTGTTGCTGCTGCGCCTGATCCGGAGCCTGATCCGCTCGGGCTACCTGCGTGACGAAGGGCAATACGGCAGCCAGGACACTCGCTGCAAACGAACTGGCCTTGGTCCGACGAACTTGAACTGAACTATCCCGAGCCACTGTAAACCGGGAACGGTCGTGGCTGGTCTAACTTTAAGCAAAGCAGGGGGTGAGGCGCGGCGCGTGTTTCCAGCCATTTTCACGCGCTTTGCGCTGTTCTGGAGCGCCAAGTCCGTGGCTCGTGCGCAGCCCCCGCGCGTGCCCGTTCATCGCTGACCATTGTCAGTCTAACGTCCACTCGGGGGCGCCGCTGAGCCGGCCTCCGCCCGGGTAGGTCGGGCGCCGACTCGCCGCGCTTCACCGTGAAACAAGATTTCCGGCGTGCGCGGCGCGCCCGGCGTCAGGCGGGCGGCCGCGCCGGCGCGCCGGCGCCAGATGCGCCACACAGCGCCAAACGCCTGGCGCTGAGCTGAAATGGGCAGGGAGGCGCTGCGCGGCGCCGCGCCCACGCTGTGCGCGCAGCTCGCCGACAGCGGCGGCGGCTCGAGCGTACCCACAAACGGCGACGCGCTCCCACTCGGGGAGCGCGTCATCCTTCAACAGCGCGAACTCAGGGGTGACGTCACTGCTTCGCGTCGCCGCGAGCGAAGATCGAGGCGACGTAGTTGAGCACGTCCGTGGCGCTGACCTCGCTGTAGCCGAAGTAGCGCATCAGGCGGCTCTTGATCACGTCGATCTTCTCCTGCGTCTCCTTGTCCACGACGGCCGAGACCAGCGTCTTGAGCTTGATGCTGTCCTTCTGATCCTCGAACAGCTTCAGCTCCAGCGCGCGGCGCAGGCGATCGTTGGTCTGCCAATCGAAGCGCTTGCCCTCGATCGCCTTGGCGCCGATGAAGTTCATGATCTCGCGGCGGAAGTCGTCCTTCCGGTTCTCCGGGATCTCGATCTTCTCCTCGATCGTGCGCATCAGGCGCTCATCCGGCTCTTCGTTCTGGCCGGTGTAGGAGTTCTTGACCTTCTCCTTGAGCGTGTAGGCCTTGATGTTGTCGATGTAGTTGGCGGCGAGCTTGCTGATCGCCTCCTCATCGGCGCTGATCGCGCGCTGGACCTCGTTCTTGACGATCTCCTCGTACTCGCGCTTCACCACGCCGATCAGGTCGCGGTACTTCTTCTTCTGATCGTCATTGGTGATCAGCGAGTGGTGCAGCAGGCCCTTCTCCAGCTCGTTCATCACCATGAACGGGTTGATGGTGCCCTCGCCCACCTCGCTGACCAGCGCGTTGGAGATCTTGTCCTGCACGTAGCGGGGGCTGATGCCTTCCATGCCCTCGCGCTTGCTCTCCTTGCGCAGCTCCTTGACCGTGTCCTGCGTGTAGCCCGGCAGCACCTTGCCGTCGTACAGCTTCATCTTCTGCAGGAGCTGCAGGTTCTGCTTCTTCGGCTCCTCCAGCCGCGTCAGCACGGCCCACATCGCGGCCACCTCCAGCGTGTGCGGGGCGACGTGGCGGCCTTGCACGCGCTGCGGGTTGAACTCCTTGTCGTAGATGCGGATCTCGTCCGACAGGCGCGTGATGTACGGGATGTCGATTTTGATCGTGCGGTCGCGCAAGGCCTCCATGAACTCGTTGTTCAGCAGGCGCCGGTACTCGGCCTCGTTGGTGTGGCCGATGATCACCTCGTCGATGTCCGTCTGCGCGAACTTCTTCGGCTTGATCTTGTGCTCCTGCGAGGCGCCGAGCAGGTCGTAGAGGAACGCCACGTCCAGCTTCAGCATCTCCACGAACTCGACGATGCCGCGGTTGGCGATGTTGAACTCACCGTCGAAGTTGAAGGCGCGCGGATCGGAGTCCGAGCCGTACTCGGCGATCTTGCGGTAGTTGATGTCGCCCGTGAGCTCGGTCGAGTCCTGGTTCTTCTCGTCCTTGGGCTGGAAGGTGCCGATGCCGATGCGATCCTTCTCGCTCAGGACCAGGCGCCGCACGCGCACGTGGTTCTCGACCACCTTGGCCCAGTCGCCGTGGTACTTGGTCATCAGCCCGCGGAACACGAAGCGGCTCGCCGGATCCAGGTCGCCCTCGACCTGCACGCGGAAGTGCGGCTGCGAGAGGCCGAGCTGGGCGATCGCGCGCGCGCGCCAGGCCTGCGGGATCAGGCGCAGCGGCTCCTCGTGCATGGGCGAGTCGAAGCTGTCGCCCTCGGCGCTGCTGACCAGGCCGGTGCCCGCCAGATTCACCCACTTGAAGGTGTAGAGCGCGCCCTCGGGCGTGGCCGAGTAGGCCTCCAGCCCCTTCTTGAGCAGGCGCGCGATCGTCGACTTGCTGGAGCCCACCGGGCCGTGCAGCAGGATCACGCGCTTCTCGGGGCCGTAGCCCTGCGCCGCCGCCTTCAGCACCTTCATCAGGCGCATCAGCGGGATATCGAGGCCGAACACCGCGTCGCGGCCGCCATCGCGCTCGTCGCGGAAGAAGTTGTAGCGGATCAGCTTCTTCTTGTTGTCGACGTACTCTTCCGTTCCGTACGACATCACCATGTCGTACAGGCGTTGAAACGCGCTGCGCGTGGTCTCGGGACGCTTGCGAACGATCTCGAGGTACTCCTCGAAGCTCCCCTCCCACGACAGGTCGCGATACAGCTCCGAGTTGTGAAGCTTGGCGATTTGCTGAATCCGGCTGCCGCCGGTATCGTCACTGGGGGTCAGGTACTTCTCCGGGTGCGCTTGGCTCATGAAGATCCTTTCGGTCCCATCCGTCCGTTACCTCAGCCCTGCGGGGCTTTTTTCTGCCCCGGTTCACGGTCGGCGGATGCAATTGGCGGCGATGCAATTGGCTGCGATGCAATTGGCTGCGATGCAATTGGCTGGAAGAATTGGCGGGCGGATACAATGGCTCGAGCAGCACGCTCTCTCTCGCACGACATCGCCGAAGGAACGGCGCTCCAGATTGGTCCGAGCAGTTTCCGGCACCGCGCGAGTGCTGCAGGGGCACGTAAAGCACGATAGCAGATTGACCCGCTTCCCGCAGAAAAGGCCCTCGCGGGGTGGGGGGACCGTGCCCATGACCTCAGGCCAGGCGGTAAGTGCTTACTCGCAACGGCTGCGCGCTCGGGGCGCGGGCGCTCAGGGCTGATCGGGAGCGAGATCGACGGGATTGGTGGGCGCGCCCACGTTGACGGCGCCATGACCGACCCAGCTCAACAGCCTGGGGTCGTCGATCCAGTCGAACCGCGAGTCGAGCAGCGGATCGTAGAGCAGCGCGGAGACGCGCAGGCTCGCGCCGGGGTTTGCCACGAACGTGGCCGAGTCCAGATCCTCGCGCGTCACGAACTGAAGTTCTACCGCTAGCGGATCTGGCGAGTACGCCAGGTCCTCCGATTCCAGCTCCACCCCTTGCAGCTCGCTCAGCTCCGAGTCGCTCTGATCGCCCGTCACCAGCACGTCGAAGCGACAGGCAGCATTCGTGAGCAGCGTGTCGCAGGCCGTCGTAACTTGCCACAGCCCATCGCCGGCATACTCGACCACCACGCCGACGCCCTCCCCCGGATCGAGCTCCACGGCACCGCCCGCGTCGATCACCACCTGGGCGACGTCTTCCGGCTCATCCGGTGGCGGCCCCGAGCCAGCGTCCGGCTCCACGCACGCCGCGAGCAAGCTCGCGACGGCCAACAGCCCGGGGCAACACCAAGGAATCGACCAGCGTCGCGCGTTCACCGCCCGGAACCATAGCGCTGCGGCACCCGCCCCCGCACGTGGGAATCACCCGAGTTGTTGCTGTCCTTGCGTTGACCGCGCCGCTCGGGTGCCGAGCGCGCCGCGGGCGCGACGGCTCGGGGCGCGACGGCGCGCGGCGCGACCCTGCCGCGATCGAAGCCGCTGCTGTACGGCAGAGGCCGATATCCACCGCGTGCCGCCGGGGCCGGCGTGCTGCGCTGCATGTGAGGCGCGGCAGCCGGCGGGGTGAAGGTGCGATCCCCGCCACGGCCGTGCCAGCGTTCGCCGCCGCGATCTCTCCAGGCGGGGTTGCTGGGGCTCGGGGCGGGCGGGCGCAGCGCGGGATTCGAGCGCTGGGGCAGCGCGGGATTCGAGCGCTGGGGCAGCGCCGGCGAGCGATACCTGCCATAGGCCTGCGGCCGCGTGGCGGGCGCGCGCTGGTACAGCTCCCTGTGCGGGGAGAGATAACCGGGGCTCGCGGGGTAGCTGCGGTCCCGGGAGTACCGCGACGATTCCAGCCGCGTCGGCTGCTGGCGGCTGAACGCCAGCCGCGGCTGCGCCACCACGCGCCGGGCGGGCAGCGCGCGCGCCGGGATGCGGGCCTCCCTCACGCTCGGTCCGCGCGAGACGTAGCTCACGCCGCCGCGCGAGAGGTAACGCGGCCGAACCACGTGCGTGTGCGCGGAGATCTCGCGCACCCGATAGTGATCGCGGATCACGTAGCGCGGCATCGTGCGCACGAACACGTACTGTGTCGGGCAGTACACGAACGGCGCCGGGCGATAGTAGCCGAGAGACAGGAACACGCCATTTCGCCACACGTACCGGGGACCGAGCGGTGCCCAGCCGACATAGCCGCCCGCACCCACGCGGAAATCGACCCAGGCCGGCGCGTAGACGTAGCCGGGCACCCACGCCCACAGGCCACCGGAAGCCCAGACCCAGCGCCCATAGTGGAAGGTGATCCAGCCAAAGGGATAGTCGCTGGCCCAGAGCCAGGTATCGTCGGGCGTGAGCTCCCAGTGACCGGCGGTGGAGTACGGCACGAACTCGCTGCCGACCACCGAACGCGAGGGCACCCACACGCGGCCGTAGAAGGGGTCGTCCACCCAGCGACCGTAGGGCTCCAATCGCGGCGAGAACTCCTGGACGGCACGGGTCTGCGCCTCGGCATCATTCTCGGGCGCGTCCGCATCCTCCGGGGCGGCGGGAGCCGCCGCCGGCGGCGGCGTCTGAAAATCCGGCGGGGGCGGCGAATCATCGGGCTGGCTCGGCGCGTCCGGCGCGCTGCCTTCGTCCGCGGCCGGCGGAGCAGGAGCTTGTGCGGAGTCATCAAACCAACCATCGCTGGTCTGCGCCGCAGCGCTGCCGGCCCACAAACCCAGGGTGCTGCTCACCGCCAGGCAACCCGCCAGCAGTCGCCCCCACAGTGTGTTCGAAGGCTTCATATATGGAAGCATGCGACTACCTTCGGGCCGCTGCAAGCCAGCGTTTTCGCTGCTCCGGCCTTTCCGCCGAGGCACTCTGCCCCGGGAAGCTGGGCCCGCTGATTCGGTACGGGTGCCCACCTTGGCTCCTTCCCGCTAGAGTGCGCCTGCATGCTGCCCTTCGCGGAGGCTCGACAGCGAATCCTCAGCGGCGTCAGCCGCCTCGGCAGCGAGCGAGTGCCGTTGCGCGCCGCGGCGGGGCGCGTGCTGGCGGAAGACGTGCGCGCGGCTGAACCACTTCCCCGCTTCGACTACAGCGCGATGGACGGCTTCGCCCTGAACACGTCCGACGCGCGCGGAGCCGGTCCCTGGTCGCTGCCGCTGCGCGGCGAGAGCCGTGCGGGCGCGCCGCTGGAGCGGCTCGAGCCCGGCGCCGCCTGCCGCATCTTCACGGGTGCCGCGCTGCCTGCCGGCGCGGACGCAGTGATCCCTTCGGAAGAGGCGGCGGAGCAGGCCGACCGCGTCCAGATCTCCCTGCCCCCGCAGCCGGGCCAGCACATTCGCCGGCGCGGCGAAGATCTGGCCCAGGGAGACCTCGCGCTCGAGGCCGGCGTGCGCCTCGGCGCCTACCACGTGGGCGTGGCTGCCGGGGTGGACCGCGTCGATCTGCTGGTCGCGCGCCGTCCGCGCGTGACGATCGTCGGCACGGGCGACGAGCTGCGAGCGCCGGGCGAAGCCGGCTCGGCGACGAGCATCCCCGAGTCCAACGGGCTGAGCATCGCGATCCTGGCGGAGAGCGCCGGTGCCAGCGTGCAGCTCGCGCCGCGCATCGCCGACGAGCCGCAGGCGCTGCGCGAGCGCATCGCGAGCGCGCTCGAGGGCAGCGATCTGCTGGTGACGATCGGCGGCGTGAGCATCGGCCGCTACGACCTCGTGCGCCCCGCGCTGGAGGCCGCCGGCGCGCGCCTCGATTTCTGGAAGGTCCAGATCAAGCCGGGCAAGCCGCTCGTGTACGGGCAGCGCGGCGGCACGCGCATCCTCGGGCTGCCCGGAAACCCGGTCTCGGCGCAGCTCACCTTCGGGCTGTTCGGGTTGCCGCTGCTGCGCGCGTTGCAGGGCCAGCGCGATCCCGCCCCGCCCTTCGAGCGCGCCACGCTGCTGCGCGAGCTGCGCCAGCGCCCCGGGCGCATGGGCTTCTACCGCGCGCGCTGGACGCCCGAGGGCGTGCTGCCCGTCGACAATCAGGCTTCGGGCAACGTGCTCAGCCTGGCCTGGGCGGACGCGCTGATCGCCATCCCCGCCGAGAGCAGCGGCGCCGACGCGGGAGCGCAGGTCGACATCCTGCGCTTGCCGCTGCTCTAGCGACCGTGCCGACGTGCGCGGCCCGGAAATTCTGGCACGGGCCGACAACTCCGTCGCCCCGGTACGCGAGCTCGATTTCGAACACCGCGGTTGGCACACCGGGCCCATTCGCGGCAGCCTGTCCGCCATGCTACCGGCTCCGGCGAAGCGGGTGCGCTGGCTCGCAATCGCAGCGGCGCTGATAGGCTCGCTCGCGTGCGGCGGCAAGGTGCTCGACGCGCCCGCGGGCCCCGGACCCCAGGCGGCGCGGCCGCTGCCGCCGCCGGTCGCGGCAATTCCGCCGCCGCGCGCTCCAGCCCCCTCGCCGGCGCTGCCTGCGCGCCCGCCAGTGCCTGCGCGCCCGCCAGCGCCGACGGCGCCGACGGAGGGGCTCCGGGAGTCCGAGTGCGATTGCATCAGCGACTCGGTCGAGAACGTGCTCGTCGCCAACTGTGGACAATGCCATGGCCCGCTCGCGCCCGTCGCTGGGTCCGGAGGCATCAACTTCATCGATGACCTGGACCGGCTGATCGCGGCGGGGCTGCTCGTGCCCTTGAACTCCGCGGCCTCTCCGATCGTCATCGCGATGGTCAACGGCACCATGCCACCACCGCAGAGCGGACTGCCGCCGGCGACCGGTGCCGATATCGCCATTGTCGCGGGTTATCTCGACAACCCACGCTTCTGGCCGGGATGGGAGCCCGCCCCAACCGACGCCGGCAGCGGCCCGTCTCTCAGCGACGGCGGCAGCAGCCACGGCGACGCGGGTGCTGACGCACCGTAGCGGGATCGCGTGACCGAGCCCCACCATCCGGCGGCAACCGCCACTACCAACTGCTAGCAGCCACTACCAACGGTAGCAGACCTGGAGCCGCGGGAAGGGCCCGCCCTTGGGGGGCGCTTCGCGCGCGACGCCGCTCGATCCCGCAGCTCAGTGCCGACCGTTCCGATGCGAGGTGGGCGGGCATGGGGCATATCCTGGGGTCGCGCGGCGATGCGCGGATCCGAGCCTCGATCCTCGAAGCGCCGCTCGGCTGGCGCGGGTTGCAGGAGATCTCGCGCCGGCGCAGCGCCACCGTAGGGCTTCACTCGCGGACCGCCCGGGGCTTCCACGCTCTGTGCTTGCGCGAGGTACGCCGGCTCGCTGCAGGGCGCTCGGACTTGCGCCGCTCGGCGGAGGCGCTCCCGCGGCGCGCGCTTTCGCTGACGAGCGGCGCCGCCAGCACCTCGGCCGGCTCGCTCTCGGGCGTGGCCCTGCTGGGCGCCGCTCGGGGCACAGCGACCGGCTCCGGCAGCTCCTGCGGCGCGGTCAGCGCTGCCGGAACGCCACTGCGGGGCTCGGACGCGGGCTGAGCGCTGAGCGCTGCGCGAGTGACCGTCTCAGGCGGGGAGTTCTTGGTGGGCCACCACGCAATGAGCGATGTGATCGAGACGACGAGCAGGGCGGCGAGTGCCCAGCGCTCCCGCGGCGCGCGCAGCGCGAACCAGTTGGCAGCCCACTGCCGCACCGAGAGCACGCCTCGTACGCAGCGCAGCGCAGGGCTCTCCCACGTCTCGATGGTCTGGCGCGACATCGGCTCGAGCTGGGGAGGTCCATCGAGCAAGGTCCAGGTGGGCTCGTGCGCCGCCAGCTCGGAAAGAGGGTGATGCGCGTAGGCCGCAGGTCGCACGCCGGAGATCTCGGAGTGTCGGGTATCGATTTGCTCCTGCTCGAACAGTCCAGCGACCACGCCGAGCGGGCGCAGCTGGCTCTCGTCCTCTCTGGCGACGAACGTCTGCGCGTTGATGGCTCCCTGCTGGAACGCCGCATCGAGCTCATCCAGGGTCATGGTGACCATGCCCGTTGGAAAACGGACGTGCCAGAGCGGTTCGGCGTCCTCGGCGGCGCGGGGTCTTGCAATCTCGTTGGGCTCGACACTGTTCATGAGCTACTCCAGGTCTCGCGATTCACGTCTGGCTGTCAGTGGTCGCCAGTCCGACGCAGGTCGCAGTCTTTTCCAGGCCCGGCTCGACAAATTGGGCCTCTCGCTGGAACGAGCACGGCAGGAGCGCGATTGTTGCGACGGAGCGCCATGTAGGCATGCACTGCCCTGGATATGGCCCAGAGCAGCTTTCGCAGGGTCGCGTCGTTACTGGGCGCCGCGTTCGGCGCGAGCGTGTCCGCGTTGCCGGCCTGCATGCCCATGGACGACCTGTCCTCTTACAGTGGTGGTGAGAGCGCCGAAGGCGCGGCGGCGCCGCTGGCGCATCCGGTCGCGCAGGGCGACGCCTCCGGCACGTCCTCGCGAACCAGCGATGTCGCGCCGGCCGCAGGCAGCGCTGCCGATGAGCTGGGGGGACCGTCAGCAGCGCTGCGCTCGAGGGAGGCGCCCCCGCCCGAAGTTCCTGCGTCACGCCCGGGCGTAGCCGACCCTGCCTGCCCCACGCCTTCCTCCGCGGCGGTGCCCGACGCGTGCCCCAGGCACCGCGGCGCCGTGCGCGGTGAGAGCGTCCAGACCGTCACCGTCGCGGGCGATTTGCGCAGCTTCATCTACTATGCCCCCGAGACACTGGATCCCGAGCTGCCGGCGCCGCTGTTGATCCTGGCGCATGGCCGCAGCGTCGGCGCATCGGAGTTGCTCGCGATCAGCGAGCTCGAGAAGCTGGCGGATCGGGCCGGGTTTCTGCTGCTCGCGCCCGACGGCCAGCGCCCCGATCCGTGGAACATCGGCCGCGGCAACTGCGCGGCGGAGACCGGCCGGATCCCGAGCGCGCCCGGCGACGATGCTGCATTCCTCGATGCCATGCTCGCATTCGTGTCCGCCGATCGCGCGCTCGATGTGGGACACGTGTTCCTGGCAGGCTTCGGCGCGGGCGGCTACTGGGCGAGTGAGACGGCGTGCCGGCGGCCGCTGCTTCGTGGCTTCGCCGCCCACTCCGCTGGATCGCATTCGCTCGCCGACTGTAGCTCGGAGCGAACCCCGGCCATCCTGTTCCACGGCCTGCGCGACCCGGTCGTGGCCCCCGACTGCGGGCGCGAGACGCGCGCACGCTGGGCCGAGCGAAACGGTTGCTCGCAGCAGGTCGAAGCCCGGCCCGTACTCGGTGGCGTGTGCGAGTACTCGACGGATTGTCCCGAAGGCGGGCAGGTCGTGCTGTGCCTGTTTGATGATCTGGGCAGCGCCTGGGCTGGCGGCATCGGGCAGAACGGCGCGGATCCCGCTCAGTTCGCCTCAGCCTCGGAGCTGAGCTGGGAGTTTTTCAAGAGCTACGCATGGTGAACGCGGCCACCTTTTGGCCGCAGGCAGCCACTGTTCCAACGACTCATGTGCTTCCTCGCTCACCGCGCGCGCTCCGCCTCGAGCTTCCCCGCGCGCTCGACCTTCGCACGAGCTGCGGCATGCTGGCTCGCTTGCGCTTGCGGCAGCGGCGTGAGCTCCGCGGACCCGGACGACAGCGCCGCCCCGAGCGCCCCGGCCAGGCACGACGAGCCGGAGTTTCCGCCGCTGTTCAGCGGAGCGCTGGCAGAGAGCGCGCGGCCCGAACCCGCGCTCCAGCTGGAGATCGTCTCGACGGACCCGGAGCAGCAGCGCAAGGGCTACAACGCATTCACCGTGCGCTTCTCGGATCTGAGCGGAGCTCCGTACGAGCCGGCCGTTGCGCGCGTGATCCCCTGGATGCCGAGCCACGGGCACGGCACGTCGGTCGCGGCCAGCGCCCATCCAGGGCTGAACGGCGGCGAGTGGGTGCTCGACGACCTCAATCTGTTCATGCCGAGCTACTGGAAGGTGTACGTGTTCGTGTGTGGCTCCGCGGAGGAACGCTGCTGTGACGCGAACGCCGAGCCCTGCCCTGAAACGAGCGACAGCCTGATCGATACCTTGTTCTTCAAGGTGTGGATTCCGAGCTGAGCGATGGCCCACGCCCCGGCTGATGGATGGCGCGGCAGCTTGCTGTGCGCGCTCGCTCTTCTGAGCGGCGGGGCCTGCACCGGGACAGACCGCGAGGGGGCTGGCACGGGCGCGCCGCCGAGCGAGGCGACGAGCGAGGCGACGCCGAAGTTGACCGCCCAGCAGCTGCAGAACCCGGAGACCTGCAAGCCCTGCCACACTCGACACTATCGTGAGTGGAAGAGCAGCATGCACGCTTACAGCAGCGATGACCCGATCTTCCTGGCCATGAACGCTCGCGGCCAGGACCAGGCGGGGCTGGGTGATTTCTGCGTGAAGTGTCATGCGCCGCTCGCGGTGCTCGCGGGCTGGGACGACTACGCAAACGTGGCCGATCTGCCACCCGAGCAAAAGGGAGTCAGCTGCTACTACTGCCACAGCGTGCAGGGTGTGGGCGAACCGCATAACAATTCCTTGCAGGTCTCGCTGAGCAACGACGTGATGTTCGGGCCATACCTCGACCCCAGTCCGAAGGCGCCGCATCGCGCCGAGCACTCCGACTACCTGGATGGTCGCCGCGCGGAGTCCTCCGCGCTGTGCGGCGCCTGTCACGACATCCAGCTCGACAATGGCGTGCATCTGGAACGCACCTACGAGGAATGGCAGGGGAGTCTCCTGAATGGGCTGGGCTGCGCGCGCGGCTGTCACATGGCGGGGCGCAGCGATACGGCGGTGCCCGGCCCGGCTGCACCAGCCGGGGTCCGGGTGCGCCGGATCGAGGACGGGGAAGGCGTGCATGAGCACCTGTTCGCGGGCGTGGATTCGGTGCTGACGCCCTGGATGACCGATGATCCGCTGCTGCAACAGGTGCAGCGCGCCGCCATCGACTGCGAGCTTCGAGATGCCGTGCAGATCACCGAGCTGTGCATCAGCCCGGGTCCAGGAGGCTTCTCGCTCAGCGTGTCTCTGGAGGCGGTGGGCGCGGCTCACGGCTGGCCCAGCGGCGCGGCGCAGGATCGCCGCGCCTGGATCCATCTGCGCGCCTATCGCGGCGGCGCGCTGGTGTTCGATTCCAGCGTGCGGCCAGGAGAGTCGCCGAACGCGGTTCAGGCCGATCCCAGTCGTCAGCTCGCCTTGCTCGGAGATTTCATCTATGGCGCGAGCGGGATGCAGGTACACATGTTCTGGGACGCAGCCCCCTCACCCAGCGTTCCGCTCGGCTACCGCTCCAACCTGATCCCTGCTGGCGCGGATCATACCCTGACCAGCAGCTACCGCCTCGCCGGCGCCGCGCCGGATCGCATCGAAGTAGGGGTACAGATGGTGCCCATCCATCCGGAGGTGCTGGAGGACCTGTACGCGAGCGGGTACGCGAGCCCCTCCGATCACTCACCGATCCAGACCCTGACCCTGGCCGGCGCTCAGGTCACCTGGCAACCGACGCGCCCCAACCAATGTCTGCGAAACCCGGCGCTCGGCGTGCCGAGCGAGGATTGCCGCTCCAGCTATCGAGCGTTGCTGGCGCAGTGACCTCACCCTCCGTGCGCTGCGAGCCGGGAAAGGTTGCTGGCGATCCGTGTTCGCGAAAGCGCGCGCCGCGCCCACAGCAGCAGCGCCAAAAACAACCACTCAGCTCCGCCGCGCCCCGGATCTCGCAGACTGCAGCCCCCTGCTCCGGGCGCCGTTTCGCGGTCGCGTGGCGCGGCAGGAGCCAGCGCGGGAGCAGGGCTCGGCACAGGGCTCGGCACAGGGCTCGTGGTGCCAAGCGACGGCGCTGGCGCCGCCAGCATCTCCAGCGCCCAGTCCTGCCAGGGCCGGCTGCACAGCGCAGCGGTGGGACTGTCGCCGGGGCAGCTGACGGGCGCCACGACGTCTGCAAAATCGAGCCAGGTCGTGAAGCTCGCTCCGCCGTCGCGAGAACGGCCGACCCCCGAGCGAGGTGAGGCCGGACCTTCATAGTGTCCGCAGATCAGCAGCTCGCCGCCGAGCTCGAAGGCGCAGCCCAGGTTGCTCGCCGGCGAGCTCGAGCGGAACACGAACCCCGGAGCCTGTGCGACCTGTAGACCTTGCTGATCGGCAACGAGCAGGCTCGCGCCGTCCTCCGTGTAGCGCGCGCTGGCGATCTCCAGGGCCCTGAAAGATCGGTGCGAAGCTCTGACCGCCGTCGCTGCTGAGGAGCACGCGCCCCGGATCGATCTTGGGCGTGGCGGTGATGGTCCCGATCAGCACACCCTCGGGACGCGCGGGATCCGTCGCCAGCAGCGACGCCCGATATTCCTTCGCCTCCAGCGGCAAGGGGCTCCGCAGCCAGCTCCTTCCCGCATCCGTCGAGCGCAGCAGGAACTGCTCTCGTTGCTGGCCGGCGGCCAAGCGGGTACCGCTGGCGTAGATCCAGTCGGGGTTGGAGGCCGCGACCAACAGCGAGTCGACGTAGTCTTCGTCCGCGGTGCGATAGACGAGCTCGAAGCTCCGACCACCGTCGCTGCTCTTTCGCAGCCCACCCTCGCCGGGCGTGTACACAAAGGCGTACAATGTATCCGGGCGGGTGGGATCGGCGGCCAGCGCCGGGGTGCTCAGCGCGCGCAACGAGCCCAGATCCGAGTCCACATCGAGCCAGGAGCAGCCACGATCGTCACTGCGCCGCAGCCCGGCGGTGGTGCCCACCAGGACCTCACCATCGGGCAGCAGCACGACGTTCGGAAGCTCTGCCGTGTTGATGCCCAGCGCCTCGTTGCACAGCAAATTCCAGCTTTGCTCCGCCTCGCGCCGGAACAGCAAGCCTCGGTTGCTCACGAGCAGCGATGGCCTCCCTTGCGCATCACTGAGCAACGCCGAGCCGAGCGGTGGCGCGTGACCGAGCGCCGATCCACTGAACACGCAGATGCCCAGGACGGCGGTCGCAACGAGCTGAAGTCGAGACACTACAACCACGTCCGTCCAGTCGCTCGGGGCTCCGAGCTCGACAGACAGTGGCCGCGAGCTCGTGCCTGGTGGCAGCCGGACGCTGCGCTGCTTGCGCGTGTTCCACCATGGGACGGTCCGGGCCCGCGCGAGTCCAGAAAATCGCTACTGACGTTCGCTCGCCGCTGATCCGTTCCGTCGGGCGTCGAACGCGCTGTGCTCTCGGCACCGTCGCTGCCACCATTTCCGCGGGGCCGCGCACTGTCCCCTGACAGCCATGTTCGCCCGAAAGCCACAGCCGTCGTACCCCCTTTTGGGGGGGAGATCCCCCGAGCGGCCGGGGGGCTCCCGCCTGGGAGAGCCACCATCCATGCCCGGCGAGTCCGTAGCAGCGACCACCTATTCCAGTGACGCAGCGCTCGCCCGGCGCGCGGCATCCGGGGACCGTGGCGCGCAGCAGCTGCTATTTCTGCAGCTCAAGGCTGCGGTCCATGCGACGCTCTACCGGGTGCTCGGCTCCAACACGCACATGGACGATCTGCTCCAGGAGTCGTTCCTCGCCGTGTTCCGGGCCCTGCCCTCGTACCGCGGCGAAGCGAAGCTGACGACCTGGGCCGATCGCATCGCGGTGCGGGTCGCCTTCCACTACCTGCGCCGCAGCGCTTCGCTGCGGGCGAGCGATCGCCTGCCGGAATCCGCGCCCGCGCTGCGTCTGGTCACGTCCGCCGAGGAGAATGCCGAGCACCGCCAGGGCGTGGCGCGCCTGTACGCGCAGCTGCGGCGGCTCAAGCCCGAGTATCAGATCGCGTTTGCGCTGTTCGAGCTCGACGGTCGCTCCGTGGAAGAGGTCGCCGAGATTACCGGCGTCAGTTTGGTCGCCGCGAAGAGCCGCATCTCGCGCGCCCGGCGCAAACTCTGGGACGCCGCGCAGCGCGACGAGGTGCTCACCCACTACCTCACGCAAGAGGACGGTGAGCGGCCATGAGCAGCGCCAAGCGCAAGATCGCGATCGAGCCGCTGTCCCGGGCCGCCTGGGATCGCGTGGAAGCCAAGCTGCTCGCGAGTCTGGACCAGGGAGAACACCTCGTCCCCGCGCCGGTCGAGGAGGGCACTGGCAAGCGCTGGCGCCTGCGCGCCGGCGTGGCGGCGACCGCGCTCGCGGCAGCCGCTGCCACGCTGCTGTTCCTGAAGAGAGATCCGGGCGAGCCTCCTCGCGCGGGCGGTGAGCCGGTGGTCGCGAGCGCGACGGCTCCGCTGCCGGAGCCGGCTGGGGGCGCGCAGGCATTCCTGGCCGACGGCTCTCGGATCGAGACCAGCACGGCTCCCGTGCAGAGCACCATCGGCGATTCCATGCTCGAGATCGCCGATCATTCGAGCTTGCGTGTCGCGGGCGATGACGCGCACGGCTGGCTGGTGAGCCTCGATGCGGGGCGAGTCGAGTGTCGAGTGGCCCCCCGCCGCGGCCGGCCCCCGTTCGCAGTGCAAGCCGGGGACACGCGCGTGACGGTGGTGGGCACGCGCTTCAGCGTCGAGCGCCGCGAGCAGGGCGCTCGAGTGGTGGTTCAAGAAGGCATCGTGCGTGTCCAATCGGGCGAACAGAGCGTTCTGTTGAGCCCGGGCGAGTCGTGGCCAGCCGAGAGCAACGTCCCCGCTTCCAGCAGCGAGCGTGCGCCCGAGCCTGCACCGCACCACGCACGCAAGTCCGCAGCGGGGGCCCACTCGGGCCAGAGCGCGAGTGCCGAGCAGCGTCTCTTCGAGCGAGCCGCTCGTCTGGAAGCGACCGATCCTCAGGCTGCGCTGCGCATCTATCGCGAGCTCGACCGGCACGGGGCCTGGAGCGCCAACGCGCTCTACGCGCGCGGGCGGCTGGGGCTGGCCAGCGGCCAGCCCAGCGGCAAGCGGGACCTGGAGCTGTACCTGAAGCGCTATCCCAACGGGCCCAACGCGGAAGACGTGCGGGCATTGCTGCGCTCAGCGGGCGGCCAGCGTTAGCGGAGCGGGAGCGACTGGGCGGTAGCGGCGGGAACCGCCATCGCGCGGAGGAATCGGGGCTCGGCCTGCACGGCACCCACCGGCGCCAGGATGAGCCCAAAAGTTCGCTGCGCCGGGGATACCCCAGCCGCTCACTCGTGGCCCGACGGGTGCTGAAGTGAGAACGGCAGCGGGCATATCCTGGCGACGCGGGGGGACTTGTAGGGCCGAGCCCCCCTCTTGCCGCGCTCAGGATCGGCGCATCACCTTCCGAGACAGGCGTCGGCGCCGTGGATCAGGGTGCCCAGGAAGCCCCCGTCGGCGAGCTTGTCCGCGGGGTACGCGGACGTGAAGAAGTAGCACATCTCGTCATTCGTGCCCTTGCCGAAGCTGGCGGGGGAGCTGAAGGTGCAGGTCGTCGTCAAGCTGTCGCCCGGATTGACCGTGACGTCCAGCGGGTACGAACGCTGATTTTCGAAGCTGAAGTCCTCGTCATGGATGACCTCCTGCCCGCCGCTCGCGCGCGTCAACACCACTTTCATGTGCCGCCCCTTCAGATGCATGTGCGGCTGAGCACCGACGATGTGAATCGGCTCCTTGGCGGTCGGCTTGCAGGTGCCGCTGGAGCTGGTCCCGGAGATCGAGTCCGTGCCGAGCCAGGAGAGGCTCAGCAGATTTTCGGGCGCCTGCTTCGTCACGCACAGCTCGACCCCGGATGCGTCGAGCGCATTGGCGTCGCTGCTGTTGTAGTGCACCTCCATCACGAATCCCTTGCCGTTGGTCAGCTCGATGCCGAGGTCGTGCGAGTAGTAGGCATCGCTGCCGCCGGGCGCCCAGCCCATGACCAGCTGTCCATCGGGGTGAGTGCCGAGCTGCGGAGCGACGGCTCCGTCCTGAACGGCTCCTGCCTGCTGGAAGAGCAACCAGTGATGCAGGACCTTCGCGTTGTCCGTGACGGCGCGAAACGCGCGCGCATAGCGGGTCCCTTGCCAGGGCGGCATGAAGCTGAAGCCGACGTATTGATCCACCGCGGTGCCGACCTTGTAGGGGGTCACCTTGTCGCCGGCGTTCGCGGTCAGCTTGTAGCATTCGACCCCGTCGTCCCAACCTTGATAGGGCGCGGTGAGAGAGCTCGGCTTCGTGGGAGCCGCGAGCAGCTCGCCAGCGCCGGCCGCCATGGGCTCCGCGATGCTGCAGCCGTTCGCGACCGTCGTCGCGCCGCCGCTCAACCAGGCGTTCAGCGTCGACAGTTCACCCGCGCTCAGCGCAGCGACGGTGCCCACGGGCGGCATCTTGCCCGAGCTGGCGTTGATCCGGGTGAGCGCGAGCTCCCTGACGCTCTGGCTCGAGCCAGGGGCGAGGGCCTGAAAATCGGCCGCGCTCATCAGCGACATCGGCGCGTTGTACTTGGGTGTCGCGGCATGGCACGTCGTACAGTGGGTGCTCACGATCTGGGCGACGTCGCAGGGCACATCGAGCGCGGCGCCCTGGCTCGGGTTGGCGAGAGCCGACGGCTGCGTGCCCCCTTCCGGGGTGCCGCCGTTGACGGCGCCGGGAACCGCGCTCGTTCCGGCGGGCAGATCGCCGCCCTTGCTCGGCAACGCAGAGCTCTGCGCCGGGGTTGCGTCGCTGGGATCGGGCGCAGCGCCGCCGCCACCGGCGCCGCAAGCTGCGACCAGCGGTAGCGCGGCGAGCACGAGATAGGGCCGTGGCTGTACTGACATGAGATAGTCTCCTTCCGTTGCAGCGTGGGAGCAGCTCGGCCAGCAGCGCTGAAAACAGCGCCGGTCGAGCGCAGCCGCGGCGCTGCTGGCTCGATTGTCAGTGGCTCGCGCGCGCGGATCGGTGGCTACAAACGCGCAGCGCAGCGCGCCGCGAGCCAGCCCAGCGCCTGCTGGAAGAAGTCGGAGTAGTCATCGGCACACACGCTGCCGACCAAGCCCAGGCTATTCGCCAAGCCCTGCAGCCGCGGCGCGCCATCATTCCCGCGACACAGGCCGTCGCTCAGATTCCCATCCGCCAGGATACCCAGCAGGACCAGCGCATCCGAGTTGTTGCCCTTGCGTGCCAGAAGCTCTGTTTGCCAGTCGGCTGGATCGCCGTCGGAGCGGCGATCGTCCTCGTCGCTGATCAGGGTGACGAACAGGATCGCGTCATCGCGCAGGAAACCGGCGTTGCAGCCGCCGGGGTCGTTCAGCGTGGGGCTCAGGGCATCGAGCATCGCGTCGATCGGGTGCTCAAAATCGCTACCATCAGTCCCCACCTGTGCAGCGCAGGCGAACGTCTGCTCGAGCTCGGGCTGGCCCTGGACGATGAAGCGCTGGTCGCCTGCAAAATTGCAGCTTTCGCCCTGCTCGCTGGAGCGTATCCCAGCTCCGCGCATCTTCTCGCACAGCGCATCATCCACCACGGCATCGCGACGCAAGAGCTCGCTGGGAGCGCGCCCGTCCGTATCCACCACCATGATGTGGATGTCCGATGATCCAAGGGTCTTCTCCGCCACTCGAATGAAGCCGGGAAAACTCTGCGCCAGCGTGATCTGACGATCCCGCATGGAGAGCGAGCTGTCGACCACGAACAAAAAATCGGCTTTGCTGCAGCCGTCCGCTTCCGCGCCGGGAGCGGTGAGCTCAGCGGAAGACAGAGGTAGCGGCCGCGCGCGGCTCTCATACGAGCTGGCGGGACTATCGAGCACCTCGTACATGCGAGCGTCCAGCGAATACGGCTCGGGAATCGAGCCACGCGAGTTGCTCGGCACCTCGATCACCGCGACGGCGTCGGCAGGCACGCTGGTCTGCCCTGGCCCGAGCTCGACGCGCTCGGTACCGCACGCCAGGAGCCACGCGCCGAGGCCGATGGAGAACGGCGCGACACGGGGCGAAATGCGTTCCAGTCTGGACAATCCGGGATCTCCAGTCCTCAGACGCGGTCAGCGGGTCAGCGCCGCTGCCCAACCAACACGGCCGGTCCAGCTCAATATGAAGCATCCGCCAGCTCGCGCAACGTGCGGCGAGTGTTTCCGCCGATCTGATACAGCGCGCCGCTGGCAGAGCGCATGAGGCGATTTCTGCTGGGCAGATCTGAGCAGCGCCGCAACGAATCTGCGCATGGAACGCGGCGCCTCGGCGCCCACTGTCAGCGGGTGCCCGTTACCGGGACCAGCTCGCCCGTCTGAACCCAGCGAGCGATCAGTTTCAATGTCTCAAAGTCACCGAGCTCGCTCGCTTGCAGCGCCGCCTGGGCGCTGCGGGGGGTCTTGAAGGACTGGAACAGCTCGAGCTCCTTCGGGCGTAGTCCGGCCGGAGCTCTCTTGCGCACGCAGCGGAGCGGGCGCTGCTCGTCGCCGATCGCTCGCCGCAGCGGGCCCGCTTCGTCGTTGCGCCGTGCAGCTTCGAGAACGAGCCGATGCGTGGGCGCGAAGATCGTTCGCTCGCGATCGCTGGCGCGCAGCTCGGCGATCATCGCTCCGTGTTCAAAGCCGAGGGCGCGGTGCACGGCGGCTTGACCGCGCAAGCGCCCGCTCTCGGCGTCGATCACCTCGCCCGACTCGCACCAGATGTGCGTGTCGGTCTCATCACGAGCGATGCGAATGACCGCGCTCCTGCGCAGCCACTGCAGGATTTGCAGCAAGTCGGCCAGCGCCAGCTCCGTGAGCGGCGCCATGAACAGCGCGGCAGGCGAGCTCGCTGCGCTGGGCTCGACCGCCGGAGCAGCGCTGGATGGGCACGAGCTGGCCGCCAGCTCGCACTCCTGCCCGGCGCTGCGTTGAAAGACGCCGCTGGAACGGAAGTCATTGGCGACGAGGGTGCCACCCTCGAGCTTGGCCTGTGCTCCGAGCGATCGCAACCAGAGCCGGGTGCGTTCCTCCTGGTCGCTCTCCGGCTCGGGCAGCGGCGGCGGCCCGCCCGCAACGGCGCTCTTCGCGAGCAGGGCCACAGGACCGTGACGTAGGTTTCGCTGCTCGGGCCACGCACCACTCCACGCGCTCAGTCGCACGTGGCCGGCTCGCAGCATTTCCGCCAGTGCAGCGAGGCCGAGCTCGTCTCCGTACTCTGCGTGCACCACGTGCTGACTCTCGATGAACAGGCGTCCGCCGCGCCCCGGACCAGTGACGTACAAAGCCTGGCGCTGACACGCGCCGCAGGCAGTGAGGATGGCCTCGGCAACGGTTCGGCATCCCACAGCTGTGGCGTTCTCTGACCGGAGGGCGACCTTGGAACGGAGCTTCATCTTTGCCATGTCCTCTCTGCAGGCAGCGCGTGCCCATTTCTTTCGCGGTTACTGTTTGGCGAGATCCTGCACGGCGCACGCGCTCCGGCAGGCGTCCTCGCGCTGGAGACACTGGGCCAGCGCGCTGGCGCCATCAGCGGCAGGTCCGGCACTCGGCTCGCGAACAGTGGGGGCGCGCCCGCCCGGTGCGGTTTCGATCGCGGCCCGGCACGCCCCATCGGCCTTTCCATTCAAGCAGGAGAGGGCGTCGGCGCTGCCACAGTAGCAATCCATGCCGCCGCAGCCGCTGGAGCGAGCACAGGCGAGGATCTCCAGGCAGCCCGGTGTCTGTGCGCAGCGCTCGACCTCGTCCGTGCAGGCGCTGCACAAGCAACTCGCGCAGGCGTCCGCCCCCGCGCAGCTCGAGGAGCCCACGGGCGCAGGCGAGGCGGGGGCCATGGCAGCGCCGCCAGGCGCCGCGCCCGGAGGCGCGGACTCCCCGGAACCGCACGCGGCGGCGAGCTGGAGCGCCAGCGACAGCAGCGCCTTCAGGCCGAAGGGCAGCTGAGGGCAGTGCGCGGGAGCGTGAGTTTTCATGTGGCGAAGGCGGGTTTCACGGAGCATCGGAGTTCTTCTCGAGCGTCGCACGAGCAGTCTGTGTCCGGGGCGCGGTCGCGAGTCGCACCTTTTCGGCGTTCCTTGCCCGACGCCGCCGCGACGCTGCGCACGCAGCTCGTCCAGCAGAGTCTGGGCGGCTCGCACGCTCACCTCGCGGCGCTCGGACAGTCGACGAGCGACGAGCTCGACTTCGTCGTCCAGGGCCCCAGCGGCGCTGGCGACGCTGCGCGCGTGCAGGGACATGTGGCCGAGCTCGCCAGGCAGCCACCCAGCATCCGTGTCGGGCGCGATGCCGCGGGTGGCGGCCCGCGTGCTCTCGCCCCGCGCCCTCTCGAGTACCCCAAAAGGAATCTGCCACCTGCACGCGACCCGCCGCCACTGCTGGGAAGACGAACTGACGTCGAGGAGCGCACGAATGAAACAGATGACGAGCCCGATGGGACGACCCTCGATCCTCTCGGCGTTCTTGCTCTGCTCCGGAGCTTGCTCGGATCAAGCCCCGAGCTCCGACCGCGGCTCCAGCGCCGACCCTGACGGGGCAAACGGTCTTTCAGCGCGCGCCGAGCCGGGAGCCCCGCCGCGGAGCACGCCGGCAGAGACGAACGCGGGCAGCGGCCCGAGCTTCACCGACCCCGCTCTGCAGGAAACGTCGAACCCTCCCATCTTGTCCACGGGCACTCCACAGCCGCGCAGCGGCGACACGGCGCCCGCCGGCACCGGTTCTCCATCTGGCGCAGTCGATCCGGGCAGCGCCGGCTCGACGCCGGGCGGAGCAGCGGGACCGCCGCTGATCCGCGGCGACGAGCCCACGCTCGAGTCCTCCACCCGCCCGGGGCCGTTTCAGGTCAGCACGTTCAGCGCCGGCCTACGCGATGGTCCTGACTATGGAACCCAGACCCTGCACGTTCCCCAGGGGGCAGAGCCGCCCTTCGCTGCCGTGGCGGTGGTCCCGGGCTTCCTGGCAGCCGAGTCCTCGATCGCGGCCTGGGGCCCATTCCTCGCATCGCACGGCATCGTGACGCTGACCATCGGCACCAACAGTCCCACGGACTCTCCCGCTCTCCGAGCCGCGGCGCTGCTCGATGCCCTGAAGACCATCGAGGCTGAGAACGAGCGATCGGGCAGCCCACTCCAGGGTGAGGTCGATGTCGGGCGCCTCGGCATCATGGGTTGGTCGATGGGCGGCGGGGGCACCTTGATCGCTTCTTCCGATACGCCCAGCTTGAAGGCGGCGATCACCCTGGCCGCCTGGAGCCCCGGAGTCAGCTTCAGCCAGGAGCAGGTGCCGGTGCTGCTCTTCGCCGGCAGCTCCGACGCGATCGCGGGGGGGCAATCCCAGAGCTTCTTCACGAGCATTCCGGAATCCACGCCCAAGATGCTGTTCGAGGTGCGCGGCGGCAGCCACAGCATCGCGAACAGCCCGAGCGGCGGCAACGGCGAAGTCGGGCGCTACGGCCTGTCGTGGCTGAAGGTGTTCCTGGAAGGCGATGAGCGCTACCGGCCCTTTCTCCTGCAGGACCCGACACAAGACTCGGACTTCCGGCAAAACCTGCGCAGCCCGTGAGCTGCGCGCTGCCATCGCTCTCCAACATCTCAAACACAGGAAGACACGACATGCCTTCGAGAAACTTGCTCTCGTCGCCCCTTCTCCCGGTGCTGGGCGGGGCGTCGTTGCTGGCGCTGCTCGCTGCGTGCAACCCGGCCGCTGACGGCAAGCCGGATCCGTTCGTCGCCGATACTCCCGTCGCGCCCCCCGCGAGCAGCGACGCTGCCGACGCGCAGCGCTCCCCCACGAGCGCGCCGGTGCTCTCCGGCCTGGTCGACGGGAGCAGCGCGCCGGCGGCCGCCGCGCCTGACGTCCCGCCGTCCTGCAGCAGTGCCCGCGCCCAGCCCGAGCGCATCCGTGAAGCCGTCGACATCGTCGTCGTGCTGGACAACTCCGGCAGCATGTCCGACGAGGCGCAGTCGGTCGAGGCCAACCTGAACGTCAACTTCGCGCAGATCCTGGCGGGCAGCGGCGTCGACTACCGCCTGATCCTGATCTCGCGACAGCGCACGTCTTCCGGGCAGCGCACCTCTGCCTGCATCAGCCAACCGCTGAGCGGGCTCGCCCAGTGCCCGGCGGATCAGCCCCTGTTCAGCGACCGCTTCTTTCAATACAGCGTGGAGGTGGGCAGTCACAACTCGCTCAGCCTGTTGCTCGACACGTACGACGGCACCCAGGCGGATGAGTTCGAGCTCGCGCCCCACGGCTGGTCCGAGTGGCTGCGCCCGACCTCAAAGAAGGTATTTCTCGAATTCAGCGACGATGACTCGCGCATGGAGGCCGCCAGCTTCCTCTCCGATCTGATGTCGCTCGCCCCCGAGCATTTCGGCACCAACGGCTCACCGGCGCAGCTGGTCTGGCACAGCATCGTCGGCCTCGCGCAGAAGGACGTGCCCACGGAGCCGTATCTGGCTGCCGAGCCCGTGCAGGACTCCGAGTGTCGGGGCAATACGGTCTTCAGCGCCGGCGGGACCTACCAGGATCTCTCACGCCTGACCGGAGGCCTACGCTTCCCCATCTGCGAATTCGCGGGCTACGATCGCGTGTTCCAGGCGATCGCCGATGACGTCGTGACGCGCACTGGCCTCAGCTGCGGCTTTCCGATTCCGGCGCCACCGAGCGGGCAACGCCTGGAGCTGGACAAGGTGGCGGTGGCCTATACGCGCGGCGATGGCTCCGGCGTGCAGACGCTCGGGCAGGTCACCGATCCGAGCAAGTGTGGTGACGACGCGTTTCTGATTCGAGACGGCGCGATCGACCTCTGCCCCCAGGCCTGCGCAAGGATCCAGCGCGACGCGCTGGCCACGGTGGACGTCGTGTTCAGCTGCGCCAGCACACTGATTTTGCGGTGAAGCCCGGTGCCCTGGCGGCTCGATGCGCGCACCCTGCGGCTCGATCGAGCGTGTCTCTCGGGCGCCGGCCTGCCGGCGTCGATCCGCTTCCGCTTCGAATCGAAGCTGGAGTCGCCCGCTTACGTCTTCCTGGCCTGGGGCGACCCCTGATTCGCTCGCGCAGACTCGCTGCCACCAGCAGCAGCCTCGACGCCACAGATCTTTCAGAGATGAGCGCTCGAAAGCTCGTCACGCAACCCGCAAGAGGTGCCTATCGACGATTGAACCTCCGTCAAGACCTGCCCGCGGACCCTCGAAAGCCTCCGTCCATGACCGAGGGTCCGCGGGCAACTCGGGGCTCGAGCCACGCGGGGGAGCGGTAGCTCGTCAGCCATCTGGCCGCGCAGTCGCAGGTGTGTGTAGGACGAGGATATCTCACCGCCGCGGGCTGGCCGTACACACAGGGCGCCGATCGAGCCGGCTCGTCCCTGGTCAGCCCATGCGTCACCCTCGTCGCGAGCGATCCCGCGGCCCCCTTCGGGCGTGCCTGTGCGCCGCTTACGTTGCCCTGTCCACCAGCGCACCGGCGCAGACAGGTCCCCGCACGCCGCCCTGCTCTGCGGCCTCGCCCCGCGGCGCGGAGGGCGACTGCGCGCGCCCGGCGCGGCGCCAGGTCGTCATGTTCGCGGGATATCCGACGCTGGAGCGCGCCCTGCGCAAGGCACTGGTGCCCTGGCGCATGCGCGTCGAGGTGATCGACCGAGAGCCGCCCGGCTCCAGCATGCCTGGTTCTTCCCTGCGCTCCGGGGCGTTGCTCAGAGAGCTCGGCGCCGATGCGCTGGTGTGGATCTCGACAGGCTCCGATGGAACGGCGCTCTGGGTGGAGGACGCCCGGAGCGCCAACCTCACCACGCGCGCCATCCACGATCCGCCGTTCGACGAGCCGCTGGCCGCCGCCCTCGCCCTCTCGGTCAAGACGATCCTCGCCTCATCCGGTTTCGCACCGCCGGAGGCACAGGACGCGACGCACCGGAACCCTGATCCCATCGACAAGCCTGAAACACCGTCGGGCGGTCAGCTCGCGGAGGTCCGATCGGCGCAGGCGGAGCGCGTGGAGGTCGAAGCGGCCACCGCCGTGCCCGAGCCGCCCGCCCCGCGCTTGCCCGCGCCGGCGTCGGAGCCTGTCGCCACGGCCCAGCTCGTGCTGTTCGGCGCCGCTCGCTTCGGCGCCTTTCAGCCCGCCGAGACCGGGGCGCGCTACGGTCTCGAGCTGCGCTGGTTTCCCCGGGCGCGGGCCTCGGGTTGGGAGCGGCTGCTGTGGTGCGCGGGCAGGGTCGAAACGAGCACGCCGTGGACGCTCTCGCGCAGCAACTTTCGCGGTCAGTACTGGGAGTTCGCTCCCGGTCTCGCCGTGGGCATGATGGGCAGAGCCGCCCCCGGTTTGCAGCTGGGAGGCAGCCTCCAGCTCGCGTTCCACTGGGTCTCGATCTCTGGAACGCGGCTCGATGATGCAGCGAAGGTGGAGAAGTCGAAATATAGTCCCTCGATCGCGCTGCGACCCGAGGTGGGATGGAGGTTCGGCTCGACGAGCCTGCTGCTACAGCCCGCGTTGGGGTACTTCTCGCGGCGACAGCTCTATGTGCAATCGGATACCACCGTGCTCCGTACGCGTCCCTTTTGGTGGATGCTCGGCGGAGCTTTCGCGCTGCAGTGGCGCTAGCTCCTACCTTCCGTGACGCGCTCGCACTGGCCGAAGAACGGCAACCTTCGCTGCATCCGCCGCGGCGGAGCTGGCCACTGTTCCCGCGATGTCACAGGCCAGGAGTCCACGGGCTGCTCCACACATCGATCTGGTTTCGGGCGCCGCGCTGCTCGGGGCAGCGGAGCTGGGCCGGTTCGCACCGTGGCTCATCGCGCTGGCAGCCTCCGCGTGCGCTCAGCTGCTCGACGTGCCCGAGGACCCGCGGCTGGTGACGGCGGCGGAGAGCACTGAACCGACGAATTCCGACCCAGCGCTGGAGCCGCGCGGCTTCGGCAGCTCGGAGCAGCTCCCGCCCAGCTTGGATACGGGCCCTTCCGCAGCGGAGAGGACGTTCGACAACCTCCTGGAGCTGGGCGCTGCCGCAGCGCTGCCCGACGCGGGAGTCTCCGGCGCGACGCGCTCGACTTCCGCGTGCCCGGCCGGAGCACGCCTGGGCCCGACCGGAGACTGCTATCTGGCCGTGGAACGCCAACGGAGGCCGGCGGCGGCGCGACGCGCTTGCCAGAGCATCGGCGCGGGCTGGGATCTCGCGGCGCTGGAGAGCGCGGAAGAAGACACGTTCGCGGCTTCGCTGCTGAGCTTCAGCGCTTGGCTGGGAGGTACCGACAACGACCACGAAGGGGAGTGGATCTGGGTCGACGGCAGCAACTTCTGGCAGGGCGACAGCGAGGGCGGCTTCGCTCCCGCGGGCGCGTTCGCCGCCTGGAGCCCGGGCGAGCCGAACGACGAGCGGCGCGCCGATTGCGTGCTGCTGCGGCCCGACGCGACCTGGAAGGCCCAGAGCTGCCTCAGCAGCGAAGGCTCGCTGTGCGAGGGCCCACCCGAGTAGCCTGGAGCGCGTGCTCACCGCCCGCTGCGCACGTCCTGCCACTCCAGCCAGTGCGGCCCGCTCTCGCCGTGCTCGCGCTTCCAGATCGGCACGCGCGCCTTGAGCCGATCGATCAGCTCCTGACAGGCGCTGAAGGCTTCCCCTCGATGCGCCGAGCTGGCCGCGCAGATCACGGCGATGTCGCCCACGCGCAGGCTGCCCACGCGGTGCAGGCACGCGAGCACGGTGCCCGGGCGCGCGCTCTCGATCTCGTCGGCGATCGCCCGCAGCTCCTTCTCCGCCATGCTGGCGTACGCCTGGTACTCGAGCTGCGTCACCGACTGGCCCTGGTTGTGGTTGCGCACGGTGCCCAGGAACAGCACCACGCCACCGGCCTCGGGCCGAGCCACGGCCGCGTAGCACTCATCGAGACTGAGCGCGGCATCGCGCACCTGGAACAGGCGACTCATTTCTCCTCCACTCGCGGCGACCCAGCGACGAAGTCACCCGAAGCTCCACCAGACTTCTCCAGCAGGCGCGTGGGCCCGATCTGCATGGCGCGGTCGATGGCCTTGAGCATGTCATAGACCGTGAGCGCGGCGTGGCTGACCGCCACCAGCGCTTCCATCTCCACGCCGGTCTTGGCCTCGGCCTGCACCGTGCCCACGATGCGCACGGCGCTCGCGGCGGCGTCGAGCCGCAGATCGACCGACAGGTGCGTGATCGGGATCGCGTGGCAGAGCGGGATCAGCTCCGGCGTGCGCTTGGCGGCCAGGATGCCCGCGATGCGCGCGATGCCCAGCACATCCCCCTTCGGCACCGCCTGCTTCTGCAGCAGCTCGAAGGCCTCGCGGCTCATGCTGACCGTGCTCTCCGCGATCGCGCGGCGCACCGTCACCGCCTTGGCGCCCACGTTCACCATCTGCACCCCGCCCGCGGGCTGCAGGTGCGTCGAGACCCGGCGGTAGCCCACGATCTCGGCGTAGGCGTCGCGCAGCCGCTCGGGGTTGTTGCGGCCCGCCACCTTGTACAGCGCATAGCGGTCCAGGTCGTCCAGCGAGACCCACACAGCCGCGCTCAGCGGGCCCTGCGGGGCCAGCGCCGCGACCAGCTCGGGCGGCGGTGTCTCACGGGGCGGATCGGGCGAGACCGCGCACGCACTGGGCGCGGGCGTCGCGGCTCCCGCGACCTGTGCCACCCGTGCCACGTCCACCACGGCTTCGGAGCCGAGCTCGACCAGCGCGCGCCGGCGTTCGAGGTCGAGGCTTTCCCAGCCGGCCAGCGACAGCTTGCAGCCGGCGTGATCCAGCGCCCGGCGCGCGGCCAGCGGCACCAGAGCGAGACGCTCGTCGACGTCGAACGAGTAGAGCTTCACGGCCGCGCTCTAGCGTAGCGGCCTCGGCCTCGCAATTCGGGCGACGAGCGGCGCCGGAACGGGACCAGGCCCGCCGACCTTTACCGGTACGGCCAGTGCAGCATTTTCCGCGCATTTCGCCTTCCCGGGCGCTCCCGGCACCCGAAATGCTAGCGTGACGGCGTGTCGGACGCAGTCGGCGGAGAAGCCGGGCCTCTGGAGAGCGCCACGCCGCGCGATGTGCGCGATGTGCGCGGCCGCGTGCTGCGCGATCTGCGCATCTCGGTCACCGACCGCTGCAACTTCCGCTGCAGCTATTGCATGCCGCGCAGCGTCTTTGGCCCCGGCTTTCGCTTCCTGCCGGCGGACGAGATCCTGAGCTTCGAGGAGATCGCCCGGGTCGCGCGCGTGTTCGTGTCGCTGGGCGTGCACAAGCTGCGCCTGACGGGCGGTGAGCCACTGTTGCGCCGCGATCTGCCCCAGCTGATCCGCCTGCTGCCGCAGGGGCCCGGGATCGATCTGGCGCTCACCACCCACGGCTCGCGGCTCGCCCCGCTCGCCGGCGAGCTGGTGCGCGCCGGGCTGCGCCGCGTGACGGTCAGCCTCGACTCGCTCGACGACGCCGTGTTTCAGCACATGAATGACGCGCAGGTGCCGGTCGCGCACGTGCTGGAGGGCATCGAGCGTGCAGCGGCGGCCGGGCTCGAGATCAAGATCAACGCCGTGATCCGCCGCGGCGTGAACGACGCGGGGCTGCTCGATCTGGTGCGTCGCTTCAAGGGCAGCGGGCAGATCCTGCGCCTGATCGAGTTCATGGACGTGGGCAGCACCAACGGCTGGGAGCGCGGCGACGTGGTCAGCGCGCGCGAGATGCTGGAGCGCATCCAGGCGGTATTTCCGCTGGAGCCCGCGGCGCCGAACTACACGGGCGAGGTCGCGCAGCGCTATCGCTTCAGCGACGGCAGCGGGGAGCTGGGCATCATCGCCTCCGTGACCCAGCCGTTCTGCGGCGACTGCTCGCGCGGCCGCCTGTCGGCGATCGGCAGCTTCTACACCTGCCTGTTCGCGAGCGACGGGCACGACCTGCGCGCGCTCTTGCGCGGCGGCGCCAGCGATGACGAGCTGCGCGCCAGCGTCGAGGCGCGCTGGCAGGCGCGGCGCGACGCCTACTCGGAGCTGCGCGGGCGCCCGCTGCAGCTCGGCCGCCGGCCAAAGATCGAGATGAGCTTCATCGGCGGATAGGCTCGGCGCGGAACGCGGCGTCCGACGCCAGAATGTGCCCGCTGCGCGCTAGTTGCTGCGCGCCGCCGGAACGGCGCCGAGCAGCTCCATGGCGTGGCGCTTCAGGCGCATGAACTCCGGGCTGGTGAGCACCAGGCTGTCGCGCGGGCGCGGCAGATCCACGGACAGCGTCGCTTCGATGCGGCCTGGGCGCGGGCTCGACACCAGCACCCGATCGCTCAAGAACAGCACCTCGTCCACGTCGTGGCTGACGAAGATCACCGTCATGTGGAACTCGCGCCACAGCTCCAGCAGCATCTGCTGCATGCCGAGCCGGGTCTGCGCGTCGAGCGCGCAGAACGGCTCATCCATCAGCAGCACGCGCGGGCGATTGACCAGCACGCGGGCCAGGCTCACGCGCTGCTGCATGCCGCCCGAGAGCTGCGCGGGGTAGTGGTTGGAGAACTCGGCGAGGCCCACTTGCTCCAGGATCTCCAGCGCGATGCGCCGCCGCTCGGCGCGCTGCACGCGGCGCATCTTCAGGCCAAACTCGACGTTCTGTCGCACCGTCTTCCAGGGGAACAGGGTGTGCTGCTGGAACACGACGCCGCGGTCAGGCCCCGGGCTACGGATCGGCTGATCGTCGACCAGCACCTCTCCCGAGCTGACCCGCGTGTAGCCGGCGATGGCGCCGATGATGGTCGACTTGCCGCAGCCGGACGGCCCCAGGATGCTCACGAACTCGCCCGGCTGCACGTGCAGATCGATCCCGCGCACCGCCTCGACGGCGACCTCGCCTTCGCCAAACGAGATGCCCACGCCGCGCAACGAGATCGAGCCTCGCCGCGGCCCTGTGCCCTCCAGCAACGACTGCGTCATCGCGCGTTGGCCTCCGGCTGGAACCAGGGCATGAAGCGCCGGCCGCTCCACTTGACCAGCCACGCCGAGCCCATGCCCAGGATACCGATGCCCACCATGCCGAGCACGATGTTCGGGTAGTTTTGCAGCGTGTAGGCCTCCCAGGTGTAGTAGCCGATGCCGTACTGCCCGGAGATCATCTCCGCGGTCACGAGCGAGAACCAGGACGTGCCCATGCCGATGCTGAGGCCCGTCACGATCGAGGGCAGCGCGCCCGGCAAGATCACCTCGCGGAACACGTCCAGCGGCCGCGCGCCCAGCGTCAATGAGGCGTGGACCAGCCGCGGATCGATGCCCTCCACGCCGTGGACGGTGTTGAGCAGGATCTTCTCCCCCGCGTGCGCCGATATCCCGGTCGAGAGCGCGATCGAGAGGCATGCAGCACCGGCGATCCAAGACCTTCTGTTCAACATCAGTTTTCCTCGTGGCTGAGGTCGGGGCTCCGACCGATGGCGTCCAGGGCGCGCGCGGCGGCCTTGCGCACCTCTACATCCGGGTCGTGGGCGAGGCCGTTCAGCGCCGGGACGGCGCGCGCGGCGCGCAGCTCGCCCAGCGCCAGGGCCGCGGCCTTGCGCAGATCCGAGTTGGCGTGCCCGAGCCGCTCCAGCAGATCCGGTAGCGCGCCGATCGCGCGCAGCTTGCCGAGCGCCTCCAGCGCGACCTTTTGCACCTGCCAGTACGGGTCCCCCAGCGCCGCGCGCAGCCCCGGCACCGCCGCCGAGAGCGCGCAGCGACCGAGCACGATCGCCGCCTCGCGCCGCACCTGCCAGTCCGCGTCGCGCAGGCTGGCCAGGAAGTCCTCCAGCAAGGCAGGCCCGGCAAAGAAGCTGAGCGCGCCCACGGCCACGCGCCGCACGGCCTCGTCGCTGTCACGCAGGCGCTCGCGCAATGCCTCCAGCGCGTCGCTGGTGCGCAGGTAGCCGAGCGTGATCACCGCCTCGCGCCGCACGGCGGCGTCGCCATCGGACAGCGCGCCGATCAGCGGCCTCGCCGCGCGCGCGTCCTTGAGCTCGCGCAGGCCGATGATCACGGAGGCGCGCACGCCCGGGTCCTCGTGGCCGATGGCGGCGATCAAGGCGCTGCCCGCGGCCTCGCCGCGGAACTCGCGCAGCGCGGCGCGCGCGGCGTCCTGCACGGCCGCGTCCGCGTCGCGCAGGCGTTCGATCAACCCGGGGATGGCCCGGGCATCGCCCAGCTCCTCCAGCAGCTCCACCGCCAACCGCCGCACCACCGGGTCGCTGTCTTCCAGAGCTCCCAGCAGCGGCTCGACCGCCGCCTCGTCCAGATCGTCCTGGAGCTCGGTCAGCGCCACCTGGCGCGCGCGCGGATCGGGGTCGGCGAGTCGCGCGGAGATCGTGTCCAGCTCGCCCGCGAGGGCGCTGTTGGCTTGCCTCATCCTGGGTCTCTCTTCAGCGCAACAGGAACGGGATCTTCACCGTGATCGCGTCCTTCGGGCAGTCGATCTCGCAGGCCAGGCAGTACCAGCACTCATCGTGGCGCATGTGAGCCTTGCCGGTGACGGAGTCCACCGCCAGGCAGTCCACCGGGCAGGACTCGATGCACACGCGGCAACCCGTGATGCATTTCTGGATGTCCACCACCACCGGCACGTCGAAGCTCCGGGTGGTCTGCGCAGCGCCCACGCTGCGCGCCTGCAACGCCTTGGCGTGCTCGCGATCTTTCAGCTCGCTCATGCTCGTGCCTCCAGGGCCGTGCTGCGTGCCTCCGGGCGGATGCGCAGGCGATGGTAGCTGCGCAGCTCGTCGGCTCCGAGCGGCACCACGTACGGCTCCACCGGGCGCTCCAGCAGCTGCATGCTGCCGTTCTCGTCCTTCTTCAGGTTCACGTGCACGCGCCAGCGCGCGTCGTCCTGCTCGGGATGATCCAGCCGGTAGTGGTACAGCCCCCAGCGGCTCTCGGTGCGATACAAGGAGGCGCGCGCCGCCATCTCGGCGCAGTCGCGGATGAAGTGGCACTCCATCACGCGCATCAGCTCGTGCGGGTTGGTGGCGCCGACCTCGGCCAGGTCGGCCTCGGCGCGCTCCAGGTAGCGCAAGCCGAGCTCCATGCGGTTGCCGGTCTTGGGCGGCTGCAGGTAGTCGTTCACCAGCCGCCGCACCTTGTACTCGTACTGGTGGTGCGGGATGCCGGCGGGGCGCGAGAGGGGCCCGAGCACACGCGCGCGCTCGGCCTCGATCTGCGCCTCATGCTCCGGGCGGGGCCCCGCCGGCGGCAGGTCGGCGTTGTAGCGCAGCGCCTGCTCGGCGCAGATCTTCCCGTACACCAGGGCACCGAGCAGATAGTTGTGAGGTACGCAGGCCATGTCGCCGGCGGCGTACAGCCCGGGCACCGTCGTCTCTCCGCGCTCGTTCACCCAGACGCCCGAGGCGCTGTGGCCGCTGCACAGACCGATCTCCGAAATGTGCATCTCCACGCGGTCGGTGGCGTAGCTCTGCCCGCGCCCGGCGTGGAAGCGACCGCGGCTGGGGCGCTCGGTGCGATGCAGCACGCGCTCGATCTCGAGCAAGGTCTCGGGCGCCAGGTGCTCCAGCTTCAGATACACCGGCCCGTTCTCGGAGTGCAGCTCGCGGTAGAACTCCAGCATCATGTGGCCGCTCCAGTAGTCGCTCTCGATGAAGCGATGGCCGTGCGCGTTGACGGTGTGGCCGCCGAACGGGCCCGTCACGTAGGCGCAAGCAGGCCCGTTGTAGTCCTTGATCAAGGGGTTGATCTGGAAACACTCGATGCCGGTCAGCTCGGCGCCGGCGTGATACGCCAGCGAGTACCCGTCCCCCGCGTTCGAGGGATTCTCGTAGGTGCCGTACAGATAACCCGACGCGGGCAAGCCCAGGCGGCCGGAGGCGCCGCAGCACAGGATGACCGAGTTCGCGTAAAATGACGTGAATACCGCCATCTCGCGTGTCAAACCCGATCACGCCCGCCACTCGCCCTCCCTCCAGCAGCAGGCGCGTGGCCATCACGCGGTTGACCACCTTGACGCCCGCCTGCTTGATGCGCCGGGTCAGGATGCGCTTGAGATCGTAGCCCTCCGGCATCGGCAGCACGTAGTTGCCGTTGTGGTGGACCTTCTTGACATCGAAGTCGCCGGTCTCGGTCTTCTGGAACTTCACGCCCCAGCGATCCAGCTCCTCCAACATCGGGTAGCTGTTCTCCGCGTAGGCCAGCAGCGCGCGCTGGTTCACGATACCGTCATTGGCCATCGTGATCTCCTTCACATACTGCTCAGGCGTCGCGTGGCCGGGAATGACCGCGTTGTTCAGCCCATCCATGCCGATCGCGATCGCGCCGCTGCGCCTGATGTTGGCCTTCTCCAGCAGCAGCACGCGGCCGCGAGGCAAGGCTTGTTGCGCGTAGATGGCGGCAGTGGATCCGGCGCTGCCACCTCCGACGACAACGACGTCGACTTGCACGATTGTTACACCGGTGTGACGGGTAGGCGGCATTCGAGATCCTGCGTTGTGATCCAGGTTTCAGGAGCGCGCGCGCGCTCGGCCCGAGAGGGCCTCTCACGCTCGACGCCAGGCTCGTCATCCCTCATAATGGACGTTATTCCATTTTACTAGATGCAAATGGGAGCCCCCCTGGCCGCCTCATTTGGCGGTGATTCTGGGCGGATCGCCGCCTCGAGCGGCCCGTGGCGCCGCACCACCATCCCCTTCCGGTGCACCAGCGTCTCCTCAGATGGATAGCTCGCCGCTCTCAGTATCGGCGCCCGAGGCACGCGGCGTTTTGGTTTCGTAACGCTTGACGCGCTCGAGCTTCGCAAGCTAGTTCGTTGCGCGACAATCGCAGCGTGCAGTCGAATAGCGCGCTGCGCACCCGCCGGCGGCAGGTCCCCGTGTCGCCGGCATCCACTCTCTCAAAAGGGATCCTCATCGTGCTTAGCCTCCGTTGCTCGACCGCAGCCGTCGTCCTTGTCTGGGCCTCGGCGCTCCACGCTCAGCAAGCGCCCGCCCCAGCTCCCGCCCCGGGCACGGCAGACACCGCGACCTTCCCGCCCATCGAACCGCTCCCGCAGCAACCCGCGGCAGAGGAGCCCGCGGCGCTCGCGCCTGCTGCCGAGGCTCCCAAGGAAGAGAAGCCCGCGGCGCCCGATCGCCTGAGCGTCGGCAAGAATGGCGGCTTCTTTCAGCCCAGCGCGCTGATTCAGCTCTGGGGGCAAGTCAGCCATCTCGACACCCAGAAGACCACCACGGGCTTCCGCCTGCGGCGCGTCGAGCTGCGCGCCAAGGGTGACATCGTGCCGAAGACGGTGAGCTACTACGCCGGGTTTGACGTGGCCAAGGTGTTCAGCGTCAGCAACGGCACGTCGAGCGTGGGAGTCACCGCCGCCGACGGCACGCCGGGCGGCACCGCCACGGTGCCCACGACCACGATCGGCGCCGACCGCTCGCCGCTGCAGGACGTGTGGATCACCTACAGCACCGAGTACGCGGACGTCGTGGCGGGCCAGTTCAAGATCCCGATCGGCCTCGAGTCGCAGCAGTCCTCGGCGCGCTTGTTCTTCCCCGAGCGCAACAAGGTGGACCGCGAGTACGGCGACCGCCGGGACATCGGCATCAAGATCGAAAAGAAGATCGCCGACGTCTTCTACTATTACGTCGGCATCTTCAACGGCAACGGCCAGAACACGGCGGACAACGACCGCGCCAAGGACCTGGGACTGCGGCTCGAGGCCTATCCGATCCCGGGTCTACTGATCGGTGGCGCCGCGTACGGCACCGTCGGCGCGGGCCCCAAGGACACGGTGCGCAACCGCGTGGAAGGCGACCTACGCCTCGAGCTCGCGGACCTGATCGTCCAGGGCTCCTACATCCACGCCTGGACCGGCCCCGACGCGCGGCGCCTCGAAGGCCAGGGCGTGTACGGGCAACTGGGCTACACCATCGCGAACACGATCCAGCCTGTCGCGCGCCTCGGCTACCTCGACATCAACAGGGGCGACGACATCCCCCCGCGCAACGAGCCGGAGAGCGGCCCCCAGCGCCAGTTCGAGATCGGCCTCAACTACCTGGTGAAAGGCCACGACGCCAAGATCACGGGCGGCCTCTCCTACTACTCGCAAGAGAACGGCAAGGACCTCACCGAGTTCACCATCCAGACGCAAGCGGTGTTCTAAACCAGGGACTCCACCCTCCCCGCCGAAGCACATTGGGCGGGGACTTCGGGATCGGCAACATCATCGCCGCGCCCCAGCTGGCGCCGATCCGCGACCCCGCGCTCGCCCCGGGATCCGAGCCGGACGGCACAGGGCGAGAGCGCGCTGGTACACCGCGTACGGGTACACCGCGTACGGGTACACGCCGCGCGGGATTGGAAATGGGCCGGGCCTCTACTGCACGTCGCGGGCCCAAGCTTCGGGACGCTCGGCGGCTTCGGCTCGCGGAAACCTGGCGCCGCGCGACTCTTGCGCGCGTTCCCGTCCGACACCGCGTTGCGAACTCCGCCACCGTCTCCGGCTGCATTGCGCCCGCGGCGCCGTGCGCGCGGCGAGACGGTAGGCGCGGCGAGACGG
>DASTRX010000167.1:0-39849 GCA_035760985.1 Polyangiaceae bacterium | reverse complement strand
CGGCGAAGCGCTCGTGAACTACGAGTGATGGCCATCCTCCTGGCGGCGCCAGCGGGGCGCCGCCAGCGAGGGACATCATGCCGGAATGCCATCATGCTGGCGCCACCCCCTCTCGCGACGAGATGGCCATCACCCAGCGCGATTACTGAACGCCGGTGCGATGCCCACCGAACACGTGGCGCCGAACGCCATCAACCACGTGGCGCGCGCACACCAAACCCTCGTCCTGGGTCCCCGAAACGGCGAAATATGCATAGCTGAACCCCACCTCGCGCCCCGCCGCTGCGGGCTCGTTCAACTCGCCGTTTCGCGGACGGACGCTCTGGCGTCTTCACGAGCTTCCCGCGCCCGCTTGCTCGTCGTCCGCGAAACGCTCAGAGTTAGCCTGACGACGAGCGCACCCAACGCCACCATTCATGGTGAGTTGTGGCGACCTTCTCGTGCGGCGTGCACATGTACGACGCGGTGATATAGTACAGAGGGGGGCTGGTATTTCGTGGGAGGAGGCGCCCTGACATTTCTCGCCGACGACTTCTTGCCGCTGAACGGTCGCAATTCCTACGAGAAGCGAATGCGCGTCCATCAGCAGTGGTGGGGTTGGAAGCGGCTAGGCCGGAGCATGGGACAGTCGGCTCCGAGGGCCCCGTTCCCCGTTCTTACCGCCGCCGAGCAGCGAGATCCGGCAACAAGCAATTTCTTGAACCCAAGTATTCATCGGCTTGCCACGAGCACACCTCGGCTCTCGTCCTTCGTTCACTACAGCCATCTCCTGTCCAGCATGCCCATGGCAATCAACCTGTTCGGTTTGCTGGTCGACACGTCTGCGCAGTTTCGCGCGTCGACTGCGCTGGATGGAGTCTTCGGGTTGCCGCTTGGTACACCGTTTGCGCCATCGGCCAAATCGCATCAACTCGTCAGTGCGCTGCTCGGACGAGCTGTCGAGGTCTTGCGGGTGGACTTCGAGATACCAGGACGACTGCGACCGCGCGGCGGGAAGCACCCGCTGCTGGACAAGACTTCGATGGACGTGGTGATCGAGTTTCGCGAGCCGTCTGGTCTTGGCCTTCTGGCAATCGAAACAAAGCTCACTGAAGCTTTGAGCAACGGCGCCGAGTTGATGGACTCAACCCGCCAGTACAAGGCCTGGTTCGATGCGCCGGAGAGTCCATTTATCGGTCCGCTGTCGGCCGAGGTGGCGCGGGAACTCGCGGGCTGCAACCTTGTGCAATGGACTCGAAATCAACTTCTTGCTTTCGGTCTTTGTCGAACAGGCGGGTACGCTTCTCATTCGTACTGGGTCGTGTTTCCTGGCGCTCACCTCGACGCGGCAAGAGCTGCTGTGCTGTACCCAACAAGACTGAGGTCACCCAGCACCTGCTTCGCGGCGTCAACGGTGGAATTCATTGCCGAGACGTGGGCGCCCCTTTTGACCACTCCCGCGGAGCGCGAATGGCGCTGTGCGTTCTGCCAGAGGTACTTGGAGTTGGAGCAGAGCGAGCCGTTATGGCGGGCCCTAAACAGCGCAGGCTAACTCCGACGTTGAAGCTGGCGGGTTCCTGATCGCGATGTCTTCTATCTGCCTTGTTGGCTTCGCCCAAGGCAGCGGTCATCTTGGGCATCAAGGTCTGGGCGAGTCCGAACTGCCCGCAGCTTAACGTGGTCTCTTTAGGCGCGCGTCGACCGACGAAGGCTGTTTCGGATTGGAACCTTCCAGGAGCCGCACTCCGCGCGCGTACTCGCTCGCTATGGTCACGCAGCGCCCCGGCCTCTCTTAGAGCGTGTCCAACGGCTACGCCGCGGAAAGTCGCCGGACCATGAGGCCGGTCATCCCCACGTAGATCATGGCTTCGGCGGTATCTTCGTATCGCTCGTAGTCCTTGCTCAAGCGTCGCCCACGATTGAACCAGCCAAATGTGCGCTCGCCGATCCACCGCCACGAGACCGGGATGAAGCCTCTGCTGATGTCTGGACGCTTCACGACTTCGAGTTCCAGTCCGGTCGACTCTCGCATCTGCGGGACGAGCTGTCCGGCATATGCGCTGTCAACCCACACCTTCTCCAACGTCGGGTAGTTCGCACTGGCTTCCCGGAGCACGGGGCGCGCACCATCTCGATCCTGCACGTCGGCACTCGAGATGCTCACAGCGAGGATGAGACCCATGACGTCGACGAGCACATGGCGCTTGCGGCCCTTGATCTTCTTCCCCGCATCAAAACCGCGGGTTCCACCCGCCTCGGTGGTTTTCACGCTTTGGCTGTCGAGAATGGCAGCCGTCGGAGCCTTGCTTCGCCCTGCGTGCGCGCGCGTGCGTTCACGGAGCTCGTCGTTGACCGTGCGCCAGACGCCCGACTTCTTCCACTCGTTGAAATGATGAAAGACGATCCGATACGGCGGAAGATCGTGGGGTAGCATTCGCCACTGGCAACCCGTGCGGTTGATATACAGAATCGCGTTCACGACTTCCCTGCGAGGGTAGAGTTCACGACGATGGTAGAGCATCTCTTGTGGCCCCGATCGTGGTTCGGGGATCAAGTGTGCGATCTGCAGCCACTGTGAGTCGGTCAGATCGGTGGGGTACGCTTTGCGAGGCGGCTCGGCCATGCGCGGATGGCTAGGCGCTTCCCGCGTTCAGGGCCAAGTTTCCCGTTGGACACGCTCTAAGAGGGTTCGTCGGTCGGAGACGGGTAGGAGCCATCGGGTCCGCGCACCTTCATTACCGCTCCCAGAAGTGCGACAATCTCTTCTCGCCAAGCCGGGGCAATGTTTGCATCGATGTCAAAGGTGAACAAGATATCCATAATCTGTACACGCAAGGGGAAGTCCGGATTGCGGAACAGGTCGATCGAGTCAACGATCGCTCGACTAAGCCTATGATTGGGAGTGCTGTCCGGAGCAACTACATCCAGATAGCTGAGTACGCGGTTGCCTCCAGGTCGAATCCGGAGGTGGCTATTCACCAACACGCCTGAACTCTGTTGAACCTCAATAGGTGGAGTATCGAGCCAAACAGTCGGGCCGTGCTGATAATAGAATGAATTAATCCCATGCGTGCCATCTGACGCCAGGACACGTTGTGAGGACAGTCGCATTATGCAGCGACCTTCTGACGGAGAGGATCTTCGGCGTCGGAAACAGGCTCGTCGGGGTCCCGATCAATCATGTCAAGAGGCCTCTTAGTCGTGACGGCCTGACGGTCCGTGATGAACGCTTCGAGTTCCTCTTGCTCGTCGTCCGTCATGGCCAGGCGACAAGCCTCGAGCTCTTTTTCCAAACGCTCTTGCTCATCTGTAGAAACGCTCTTCAGGAGCTTGCCCCAGGTGAGACGGTCTAGCAGACCCAGGAATACCTTGGCTCGATCAAGTCGGCGAGACCCCTTCGGCTTCGTGGTGAGTTCGACATCAAGACCCAACACATGCAGGAGCTGGATCATTTGCCCCATGTCCTTCTTGTAGTTTGTTGGGTCCAGCAGACGATACAGCTGAGACAATGACGTATTCAGACGCCGGGCGATTTCGCGTCGACTCAAGTGTGTGGTGTCAATATGCTTTAGAGCATTCCTTGTCAGGCTATACAGCAGCGTGTTCGTCACATACGCCGGATCCCTGTTGTATGAGAGGGCATGGTCAAGGAGCAGCGCACCTTCCTCACCAGATTCCAGGAAGTACGTCACTCCTGATTGAGCGAGTTCCTTGTCTACGTACACCTGCTTGATCCGGTTCTGTGGCGTCGGTCGCGGATCAAGCTCGGCGTATGGGAACGGGTATTTCTTTCCCGAGCGCGTCGTAAGCTCGATCTGTGACTTTCGATTGTTCAGGTTGACCTTCTTGATCTTCATAGCTTGCCCTCGTCACGAAGTTCCTGGAGCAACCGTTGTAAGCGTCGATCAGCGTTGCCCTCCATTGGCTGCCAGGCGTCGAGGTCCCATTTGACTACGAACCTGTCATCCCGATAGACGTGGACGTGACGGGGATCGTGGTCGCCAATCCAGGAGACGAACAGAAAACCCCCCCGCCGGATCTTCACTCGCTGATGATACCGCAGACGGGAACAGTTCTCCAGGGGTTCCGCAGGGGGTCGAATAACCGACGAATAATGTTATTGTTTAGACGCTGCACCTGCTCTCGAAGTATCCGACGTGTCGGCGAACGATCGCGGGGCCTCGTCCGATGCCGTGACGTTTGGTGCGCGCGTCGGGTGACTGCCCAACTTAGGTCGTTTGCGAGGCGTGGCAAGCTTGCCTCGACGCGTGCGCGCGCTCCGCAGGCGAGTGGGAAGCAGATTGCCGGGCTAGCTGCGGCGACGAGCCCAGCGAAGGCTGCCCGCCGTCGGCGCCCGTCTCGAAGCAGCGTCTCGAAGCGCAGGGCAGCGTGCGCCTGACGAGCTGGGGCGACGCGCTGCTCTTCGCACAGACCAACCAGGCCCAGCTGAGCGTGCCGCTGAGCGAGCTCGACGCGGTGTGGAAGGGCACGGACGGGTGCACCGAGCGCTTCAGCTGGGTGGATCTACCCGGCGCATTTCCTCCAGGCCACTCAGCGCCCTGACGGACGCTGAGTGAGCTTGGCGCCGGGCGGGGTCGTAGAGGGCCCGCTTGCCCAAACAAACCCAGTCGGTCAGGAGCGCGGTCCCTGTGGCAGGGGAGAGTCGAGGCGAAACAGGCGGCGGGCGCTGCCGTGGGCGAAGGCGTTTCGGTCCTCGTCCGTGGGGAACTCCTGGAGAAATGCCGCGATGGCAGCTCCGGTCGGCTGCTGGAAGGGGTAGTCGGTGGAGAAGATCAGTCGGTCGCTGGTGGTTACCGCCTGTGCGTGGCGGAGGAGCGCCGGGTTCAGCATGCCCGAGGCGGTGACGTAAACGTTGGAGCGCACGTATTCGGAAACGCTGCGCTGCAGGCCCGCGATGCGCGTGAGGCTGTTCGCGCGGTCGAGCCAGAAGAGCAGTAGCTCGCCCCAGTGGCCTAGGATGATCTGGAGTTGCGGGTGGCGATCGAAGGTGCCGCGCGCGATCAGTCGCAAGGCGGCGAGTCCCGCCTCCAGGTGCCAGCCCCACGCGAAGGTGGCCAGGGCGAGCTCCGTCATGGCGCCCAGCCCGGAGTAGGACGCGCTGCGCACGGCGCGGGTCGGGATCTGCGGGTGGATGAAGATGGGCTGCCGGAGCGCGGCCGCCGCCGCGAACAGGTCGTCGTAGCGTGGATCGTCCAGCGGGATGTCGCCGGTTCGCCCGTAGACCATCGCGCCCACTGCGCCCAAGCCCGCAGCCCGTTCGAGCTCGGCGGCGACGGCACGAGGGTCGGCCATGGGCAGGGTCGCCAGGGCGCGCAGGCGCGTGGGATGTCGCTTCACGGCGGCGGCAGCGAGGTCGTTCAGCTCGCGGCTCAACGTTGCGGCATCGGCTGGGCGCAGAGGCCCCGTCGCCGGCGGGGCCAGCCCGAGGATGGATAACTCGATGCCCTGCGCGTCCATCGCGGCGATGCGGGTCTCGCCCAGATCCTCCAGGCGAGCGAGCTTGTCGCCGCCGTTGAAGAGCAGGCTGTCGTCCCGGTCTTCTGGCGGGAGCGACTCGAGCGCGCGCGTGAGCTGCGGCGCCGTCCAGTGTTCCTCGATGGCGATCAATCCCATGACCGTTCCGTTGTGGTCGAGCGGGCGGAGGCGCAGGCGGGCCCATGGTCGCCGGGCGCACGGTCGCCGGGCGCACGGTTGGCGAGTACGCGGCGTTTCATGTCAGGATGGTAGCGCGGCTCACTTGCCCGATCTTCCCGACCTCTTGCCCGGTCTTCCATGCGTGATCTTCTGCCCTATCTCGAACACGCCGCTCCCCGGGACGGGCTGTCGGCGACGTCGATCCCGTTTGCGCACGTGAATCGTCGCCGGGCGGCGCGGGGCCCGGTCGCGCATGTGCTGCAGCCGAGCGTCTGGATCTATGTCGCGGGCCACAAGCGAGCTCGCGTCGGGCGCGAAGTCCATGAGCTCTCCGCGGGCGATGTGCACGTCCTGGCGCGGCCCACCACGGTGATCAGCGAGATCGTGAGCGCGCCTTACCTGTGTGTGATGCTGAGCGTCGACGCGAGCCTGATCGCCAGTCTCGCGGCTGCGCCGCGCGCGGTGTCGTCGAGCATCAGCGAGCCGCTCACGCGGCTCGCGCGCCTGCTCGACACGCCGTCGGAGATCCCCGTGCTCGCGCCGCTCCTGCAGCGGGAGCTGTTCTTTCGCTTGCTCGCGGGCCCCGCCGGCGACGATCTGCGCGAGCTGGCGCGCGGTCACGACGCGCTGCTGGCCTCGGCGCTGGCCTGGCTCGAGGCGCGCTATGCGGAGCCGTTCAGCGCGCAGCTGCTCGCCGCGCACGTCGGCTCGAGCGTGTCGGCGCTCTACGCGCGCTTCAAGGAGCGCATGGGGGTCACGCCGCTGCAATACCAGAAGCGCCTGCGCCTCGAGGCGGCTCGCCGCCTGCTCTTTAGCGGAGAGCTCGACGTCAGCGCCGTCGCGTCCCGCGTGGGCTATGCGAGCGCCGCCCACTTCAGTCGCGATTACCGGCGCGCGTTCGCGGCGCCGCCCCGCCGGGACCGCGCGCTGCGGAGCTGAACCCACCGAGGGCCGCCCGCGCGGCGATCAGCGGCTCGCGAGCAGATCCCGGACGGTTTGCGGCGCGCGCCCGAGCAGCTGGGCGAGCGTGGGGTCGACCTTTGCGAACTCGCCGGCGCGTGCGGCGAGGAACATGTCCGTGAGCAGCTCCGCGCGCCCCGCGGGCATGTGCTTCGCCAGCTCCGCGCGATAGGCGTCGTCCGACACGATCACGCGCGCGACCCGGCTGCCGGTCAGCTCGCTCGCGACGCGCGCGAGGTCGCCGAAGTCTTGCGCGATGCCGGCGGTCAGGGGCGGTGAGATGCCGCGAAAGGGCTCGCTCGTCATCGCGATCGCCGCCGCCTCCGCCAGGTCCGCGTGCGCCGTCCAGGACACGGGGCCATCGGCGGGCGCAGCCAGCGTCCCGCTCTGCAGCGCGGGGATCAGCGAGCGCAGCGCGGCCGAGGCATAGAACCCATTGCGCAGCGACACGTACGGCACGCCGCACGCGGCCAGCAGCTGCTCGCTCTGCGCGTGCGCGCGCATCGGCGCGAAGCGCGAGGCCGGGCTCGCGCCCATGTGGCTCGTGTACAGGATGCGCTTTGCTCCAGCGGCGACGGCGGCGCCGATCGCCGCCTGGTGCCGCCGGTACGCGACCTCGCCCGTGGCCGAGGCCGAGATGATCAGGATCTGGGCAGCGCCCTCGAACGCGTGCGGCAGCGAAGCGGGCTCCTCGAAATCGCCGCGCCGCACTCGCACGCCGCGCTCGGCCAGAGCCTGCGCCTGCTGCGGTTCGCGCACGCTGACCCCGAGCTGTGAGGCCGGTATGCGCGCGAGCAAGCGCTCGACGACCAGCTTGCCGAGGGTTCCATTGGCACCAGTGACGATCAACATGTGAGCTCCATTGTTATCAAAGATAACAGATATATGATATCATCGATTCATGAATGACGCAACCCGCGCCCGGATCGTGGCCGCCGCCTACCGGATCCTCGCCAAGCAGGGGCGGGAGGGGCTCACGACCCGTGCCGTCGCCGAGGCTGCCGGCGTGCAACAGCCCGCGATTTATCGGGAGTTCGTTGACAAGCGCGGGCTGCTCGACGCGCTGGTCGCCCACGGCGTGGCCCGGTATTTCGCGGAGAAGGCCGCGCACATACCGCACGCCGATCCGATCGAAGATCTGCGCGCCGGCTGGGATGGCTACGTCGCGTTCGGGCTGGCAAACCCGGCCATCGCGGCGCTCATGGCCGATCCGGAGCTGAAGCTCAGCTCGGCCCAGGCGGGGCTTCCGTACCTCGAGGCGCGCGTCCACCGCGCGGCGCTCGCCGGTCGCTTGCGCGTGAGCGAGCCCCAGGCGGTCTCGATGTTGCACGCTGCCGGCATGGGCACGGTCCTCGCTCTGCTGGAGCGGCCCGATCCGGAGCTGTCGGCGGCGACGCGCGAGGCCATTCTCGCCGCGATCGCCCACTCACCGCGGGCCGAGACGCGGCCCATCGCCAGCGCCGTGATCGCGCTGCGCGCCGCGCTGCCCGAGCTCGTCGCACTGACGCCGCGCGAGCGCGACCTGCTCGACGAGTGGCTCGCTCGCTTGACGACTTCACGTGCTGGCGGCGGGGCTCGCCCGGCGGCGCGGGATTGAGCCCGGAGGTTCAGGGCTCCTGGTCCGACCTCAGGGGTTGGCATGGACACTGCACGCTGTCGGAGCATGTCGAAGTCTCTGCGTGTCGTTACGCTGGTGCTCGCTGCGCTTTCGCTGACGATGACGTCGGCTCACGTGCTCGAGCTGCCGCAGAAGATGAGCTCCTCACCTTCGACCTATGCGTTGGTGAATGGGACGCTGTACCGCTGGTTCGCCATTGTGGGCGGCGTTTACACCGTGGCTGCCATCGTGGCCGCGTGGGGGCTCGCGTGGTCGGCGCGGCGCGTGCGAGTGGCGCTGGGCTGGGCGGGCGCAGGCGCGGCGCTCCTGACGCTCGCGTTCGTGTCCTGGCTGGCACTGGTGATGCCGGTGAACGCGATCGTCGCGGGCGCGGCCGCAACAGCACCGGAGTCCCTCCCGGGTTTGTGGTTGGAGCTCCGCCCACGCTGGGAATACGGCCACGTCGTGGGATTTGTGCTCGATCTGCTCGGGTTCTGTGCGCTGGCGTTGGCGGTCGTCGCGGATGCACCGCGCGCAGCCGCGCGCCCCGTGCGTGCGTCTGCCAGCGTGGTGATCCGGGCTCCCAGAGAGAGTGTGTTCGCGCTGTACGCGACCTGGCAGGACTGGCCGCGGGTGTTCTGGAAGACCATCCGCGGCGTGCGGCTCGTACGCGACGATGGCAGCGCACGAGAGCTCGACGTGGACCACGTGGAGGGCCACGTCCCCAACTCGCTGCGCATCGTCTCGCCCGGGCTGATCCTGCTCGAGGAGCACAAGCGAGGGTTTGACGCCCGATTTGAGAACCGATTCGAGGCCATCGAGGAGGGAACTCGCTACGTCGTGAGCGCCGAGGTCACGCTCCGTGGAGGTCTGCGTTGGCTCCGCGTCTTCGCCAGGCCCGTCATCATCTCCCGGCTCCGGCGCTTCGTGCTGGAGCCGATCCGGGCCGCGGCTGAAGCGGGCGTGCGCGGGGCATCGGCAGCTTAGCGAGCCGTGCCCTCGACGGACCGAAGGATGCTCGCCATCCGCTTTCCCCGGGCCAGCTCGTCGATCAGCTTGTCGAGGTAGCGGATCTTCCGCATCAGCGGGTCGGCGATTTCCTCGACGCGCATACCGCAGATGACACCCTGGATGAGCTGCGCGTTGGGATGGATCTGGGGCGCCTGGGCGAAGAACGTCTCCAGGTCCACCTTGCTCTCGATGGCGCGCTGGAGTTGCTTGCCGCTGTAGCCGGTGAGCCAGCGGATGATCTCATCGACCTCTGCCTGCGTCCGCCCCTTCTTCTCGGCCTTCTCCACATAGAGTGGGTACACGCTGGCGAACGAGATCCTGAACACGCGCGCCTGCCTGGCCGCGCTGCTGCTCTGCTGCGGCGGCTTCCCGGCGGCCTTCTTGGCCGCCGCGCGCGTTACCGTCGTCTTCTTGGTTGGCGTCTTCTTCTTGGTGGGAACCTTCTTCTTCACCGCAGCCATGCGCTGATAATTACCACGGGTGACGGTTTCCGGGGAACGCCCGACTCAACCGCGGGTCGGCGCTGGCGGGTCGACGTAGTGAAGCTCGCCGTCCGGCCCCACCTGGAGATTCCGGTGCCTGCGCGCTCCCGTGAATCGCTCGACTTCGCGCACCCAGGCCGAGTCCGGATAGCGATTGACCATGTCTTCCGCCTCGCCCCGCGCTTCCGACGCGAGCCCTCGTTCCGCGAGCGCGTGGATGAGAATCGAGGCGCGTTCGGGCGCGGCGGGGCTGCCGGGGAAGCGTCGATTGCCTTCGCGAGCGAGTTCGATCGCGAGCGCGGGGTCGTTGCCTCGCGCGCGCCGGAGCTGGCGCATGAGCTCGGGTTCCTCGAACTCGGCCGCGGAGAGCGAGGCCGGGCGCACCGCGGTGGGCGGACGCGGCGGGGCGGCAACTCTGGTCGAAGCGCGCGGAGCAGGCGCGGCGCCGTCCGCCGCGATCGGTGTACGGAGAGCCGCGCGCGACTCGGTCGCGGCCGATGCGAGCCCGCGCTGCCGCCAGACGCTCACCAGCGACACCCCGCAGGCGAGCGCGATCGCGCAGCAGGCGAGCGCTCGCGCGCGCTTCACGGGCAGCTCCCCACGTCCGAGTGCGCACTGTACAGGGCCTGCATCGGCGCCTGCATCGACGGCCACTTATCGTCCGCCGTGTACGCCCAGGCCCATGCGCCGTCGTAACCGTGCTCGTAGAGATAGGCGTAGCTCTGATCCCCTGACACCGGCGCGGTGCCATCGATCGAAAACTCGCCGATGACCAGGGGCTTGTCGGACAGGCCCCAGTGCGATCGCTCATTGGCGAACACGTTGTTGCCCTGGCCATTCGATTGATAGAAGTGAACTTGATAGAAGTCGAGGGTCCCGCTCGGCTGCCCTCCCGCAGCGGTGAGCGCGCTGTCCGTGTACCTGGTTCGGTAGTCCATGGTCTGCGAACCGTTGGTCACGAGGACCGTGGGATCCGCCGCATGGATGGCGGCCGCCCACTGGTTCACCGCCTTCTGGATGTACGAAATGTCGATCTTCCACTGGGTGGCCCAGCCCGTGGTGGACATCCCCTCGGGCTCATTGAAGATCTCGTACGAGTAGAGCCCCGGCGTTCCTTTGAGCGCGGTCACCAGCGGCGTCAGGTAGTTGTCGGCGTACGACTGACGGAGGTTGTCCTGCGTCATCAAATCCCGGTTTCTCGCCGCTGCGCCCGCCGCGTTGTCCTGGGCCATGTCGAAGGACCACAGGCTGATATTGACCGCGACCCCCGCTGCATGAGCGGCCGCGAGAATCGCTTTCACGCCGTCGATGTGCGACTGCTGGATCATCCTGACCGTGCCGTCGGCGTTGTACCCGGGCGTGACGGTGCCATTGGTGTGGAACCACCAGCGCACCACGCGGCCGCCGGCGTCGTGGGCGTTCTTGAAGATGGTGTTGAACGCGTTCAGATCGGGGTTCGGCACGTCGTTGGCGAATCTGACCCAGGCGACGTTGAGCCCGCTGGCGAAGTCGCAGGGAAGCGCCTTGCCGTCATCGGGCCCGCCCGGGTTGCCGTCCGCCATTCCTACAGGATCGCCGTCGGCCATCGCAGCAGCATTGCCGTCGGCGCCAGCCGCAGCGACGGGCGCGGTCAGGGGCGGCGTGCCTTCCGTGCTCGAGTTGCTCGCTGGCGTCGCGGTCGCGTCCGCAGAGCTCGCCGGATCTGCTGCGACCGGTGCTGCACCCGCGGCTCCGAGTTCTGGCGCCGTGCCCTCCTCCGGCGTGGCGGCGCTGCCGCCCCACGCGGGCACGTCAGCGCGCTGCTCAGGGGGTGAATCAGCGCTGGCACAGGCGAGGGCACCCAGCAGCAACCCCGCGGCGTGCAGATCCAGATTGAGACGAAATCGAGCGATCATTGCTTCAGTCACTCCTCCGCCGGGCGCTCTCGCCTCGGCTCGCGCAGCACTCTTCACGAGCGCTGTCGTTCGCGTGCTTCGCAGCTTCGTGGAGAGTGCACGACGATGACAACTGTGGAAACGTTCTCGGCGCCCTCGCTCCATGAAGATCGCTGGTGGTGGCCCGCGCGCGTGCTCGTTTCTGTCGACCGTGCACACATCTCTGCTCCGCGCGTTGCCTTCGCTCGTGAGCTCACCAGGCCGCAGGTGCGCGCGGCCCAGGGCTCATCCGAGCTGCGGCCCCCGGAAGGTGTCCACAGGTCGTCCACAGCGGGAGAGATTTTTTCTAGCATCCCGGCCCCCCTCCGACCGATGACATCGACAGCAGCGGCCGGCGCGGTTATGCGGGGTCTGAGCGACAGGAGCGGCCCATCATGGATTTTTTGACGCACTGGAAACTGGAGGTCCCGAAGCGCCTCGCGCCTTCCTTTCGCAAGGTGCGCGCCGCGATCGAGCGCGACGATTTCGCGAGCCCGGATGTGAAGAAACTCACCGGCCATCCTTTCCACCGAGCCAAGCTCGACTACGACAGCCGGCTGCTGCTTCAGTTCGTCGAGCATGGCGGAAGGAGAGCCTGCCTCGCGCTGGAGCTGATCGAATGCCACGCCTACGATCGCTCTCGCTTCCTGCGCGGGGCGCGCGTTGATGAAGAGCGCCTGGTCGGCATCGAGCCCGAGCCGCGAAGCCCGCTCGATCAAGCCCCCGTGCCCGTCCGTTATCTGCACCCGGGCCGCGCCGAGTTTCACGTGCTCGATAAGCCGCTGTCCTTTGACGAGCGCCAGGCGGAGCTCTTCCGGCTGCCCTTGCCCATGGTGCTCGTGGGCTGCGCCGGCAGCGGCAAGACAGCCCTCACGCTGACCAAGCTGCGAGAGCTCTCGGGCGAGGTGCTGTACGTCACGCAGTCGGCATACCTGGCCGAGAGCGCCGCCAGCCTGTATTTCGCCCACGGCTACGAAAACTCAAATCAGAACGTGGATTTCTCGAGCTATCGCGCGCTGCTCGAGGGCATCGAGGTGCCGCGGGGCCGTCCCGTGAGGCTCGCCGACTTCCAGGGCCTGTTCAAACGCCACGAAACCAGCCTGCGCTTCACCACGCCTCACCAGCTGTTCGAGGAGCTGCGCGGCGTGCTCACCGCAGACGCCCGCGGCCCGCTGACGCTCGAGCAGTACCAGGCCCTGGGCGTGCGGCAGTCCATCTATGCCCCCGAACAACGCCCCGCCGTCCACGCCTTCCTGGCCAAGTACCGCGTCTGGCTGGCCGAGTCCCAGCTGTACGATCCAAACCTGGTCGCGCTCGAGTACCGCGCCCGCGCCGAGCGCAAGTATGACGCGGTGGTCGTGGACGAGGTGCAGGACATGACGAACGCCGAGCTCTCGCTCGTGCTCGCCAGCCTGAAGAATCCCGATGCCTTCCTGATCTGCGGCGACGCGAACCAGATCGTCCACCCGAACTTCTTCTCCTGGTCCAAGGTCAAGAGCCTGTTCTACTGCCACGAAGAGGCCGCGCTGCGCGCGCCCATCCACGTGCTGGAGGTCAACTATCGCAGCAGCCGCGCCGTTTGCGACGCTGCCAACGCGTTGCTCAAGATCAAGAACGCGCGCTTCGGCTCGGTCGACCGCGAGAGCACTGCCCTGGTGCGCGCGGCCTCGCAGGGCACCGGCAAGCTCATCGGCCTGAGGAAGAAAGACGCCGTGCTGCGCGAGCTCAACCAGCGGACGCGGGGCTCCGCACAGGTAGCGGTGATCGTGCTCGCCGACGCCCAGAAGGCGGAAGCCCGGCAGCGTTTCTCCACGCCGCTCGTGTTCTCGGTGGCGGAGGCCAAGGGCCTCGAGTACGAGGCAGTCATTCTGTACGATCTGGTCTCGTCGGAGCGCGCGCGTTTCCGCGAGGTCACCGAGGGCGTCACGGGCCAGATGCTCGAGGTCGACTCGCTCGTTTACTCGCGCGCCAAGGACAAGGGCGACAAGTCGCTCGAGGTGTACAAGTTCTTCGTCAATTCGCTGTACGTGGCGCTCACGCGCGCCGTCGACACGGTCTACCTCGTCGAGAGCGACAGCGAGCATCCGCTGCTCGGGTTGCTCGGCGTGGTGTGCGGGGAAGATGTCACCCACGTCTCCGCGCGCGCATCCAGCCTCGAAGATTGGCAGAAAGAGGCGCGCCGGCTCGATCTCCAGGGCAAGCAGGAGCAGGCGGACGCGATCCGCAAGAACATCCTGCGCACCACGCCCGTACCCTGGCCCGTCCTCGATCGCGCAGGGTTCCAGCAAGCCCACGATCGCGCCTTCGCTCCCGGCAGCGTCTACAACAAGGCCAAGCAGCACCTGTTCGAGTTCGCCGCGTTCCACGAGCTGGTCTCGCTCTGCGTCGCCCTGCAGGGCCGCCCTGCGTACCGCCCGGCGCGCCCGCGCGAAGCAACCGCCGCTCATGCGCGGGAGCGGGCGCTCGGACCGTACCTGCGAGGTGATGCGAAGCAGGCGCTCGACGATGCCGGAAAATACGGGCTGGAGCACCGCAACATGATGGGCATGACGCCGCTCATGATGGCGGCAGAGGCCGGGCAGCTCGAGCTCGCGCAGGAGCTCGTGGAGCGTGGAGCCCGGATCGACGCCGTCGATGCCCTCGGCCGCATGCCCATCCACTTCGCGCTGCGCAGGGCCTTTCGTGACGCCGAATTTGCTCGCGACAAGCTCGGGGCATTCTACGAGCTCTCGTGTCCCACCGCGATCGAGCTGGAAGCCGACGGCCGCCGCCTCCGCCTCGCGCGCAACCAGGGCGAATTCTTCCTGCTGCTGTGCTTCGTTGCCCGGTTCCACGAGCTCTACCGCGCCGCCCGCCGCCGATCCGGCTTTACCGCCGCGCTGGTCAGCGACGCCATCGCCGCCTTCCCGCGCAGCGTCGTCCCGGAGGAACGCCGCCGTCGCACGTACTGGAACGCCGTCCTGGCGCGCGCCGAAGTCGGCTCCAACTACACGCCGCGCCGTCCGCTCTGGCAGCGCGAGCGCACCGGCCAGTATTTCCCGAGCCGCATCGGCGTGCGCGTGGCGGGTGGAGCCGGCGCAGACGAGAGCTTCGTCCCGCTCGCAGAGCTGCTCGCGACGGAACGCGTGGATCCGGATGGCATCGTGCCCCCGGCGAAATCCCTGCAGCGGCCGGCGACGGCCGTGGCAGCGGAGGCGGCGAGTTGAGCGCTCGGGTGCGCTGCAGCGCTCCACAATGGGCCAGCTGCGCGACTCGGGATGGTGATCTCTGAGCGCCTGGGGCTGCGGCTCGAGCCCGTCCGCTGGCGGATGACGCCAGTCCCCGGGGCCGCTAGCAGAACCGTCGCGCCGAGTTGCACATTCTTGGCCCCTGGACCCCTGCACCCGGGGCCCCTATACCGCCAGGGTTTTGGCGAAGACGAGCGCAGGGCTGGTGATGGTCGACGGGCAAGGGCGGGTGCTGCTGGTGCATCCCGGGGGCCCGTTCTTCCACCGTCGAGACGACGGCGTGTGGAGCATTCCCAAGGGGCTGTGTGAGCCGGGCGAGTCGCTGCAGGCGGCGGCGCGGCGCGAGTTCCGTGAGGAGCTGGGCTTCGACCCCGCGCCGAGCGAGCTGTTCGAGCTGGGCTCGGTGAAGCAGAGCGGCGGCAAGACGGTCCACGCCTGGGCGTTCACCGGTGAGTGGGACCCGGGTCAGCTGCGCAGCGTGGTGTTCGAGCTGGAATGGCCGCCCGGGTCGGGGCGGATGCAGGTGTTTCCCGAGGTGGATCGGGCCGAGTTCTTCGAAGCCGCGGTCGCCGAGCGCAAGATCATCGCGGCGCAGCGGCCCTTCGTCGCGCGGGCGCTCGCCTGGGCACGCGCGCAGCGGCCCTGAGCGGCTGCCCCTTTGCGACCCACTTGCCCTTCGGGACAAGGGGCTTAGACGGAAGGGGCCGCGCCGGGTGGTACGCCCGGTTTGACGAGCTTCCGGGCGGGTGTTAGAGTCTGGTTCATAATTTGAATATGAATTCAGAGCGTGTCGGCAAAGCCACTCTCCGTGAGCGCTTTCGTCAGGAAAGTGCTCAGGAAATTCTGACGGCCGCGGAGTCGGTCTTCATCCAGCAGGGGCTGGCCGGCGCCTCCATGTCCCAGATCGCGGAGCGCGCCGGGGTCGCTGTCGGCACCCTTTATAACCGCTTCAAGGACCGGGAGGCGTTGCTGCAGGCGCTGATCGCCCAGCGGCGCGCCGAGCTGCTCACGGAGCTGGAGTCCGCTGCGCGCCAGCTCGCGCCACTGGGGCTGCGCGAGCGGCTGACGGGCGTGGTGCACAGCCTGTTGTTGCAGACCGAGCAACACCGCCCGTTCCTGCGGCTGGTGCTGGCCAGCGAGTTCGCGCACGGGCCCGGCAAGGAGGAGATGTTGCGCGCCCTGCGCGAGCGGCTCGATGCCGTGATCGGCCCCTCCCAGGGGGAGCTGCGCGAGGATCCGGACGGCTCGTTCCCGGTGCTGTTGCTCGCGCTGGTGCGCGGCACGATGGAGCGCGATCGCTATGGCCTGTCCGTGCTCGATCCCGCGGCGGCAGCTCGGCAGATCGTCGAGTTCTTCCTGAAGGGCGCCGGGCGTTAAACAGTCATGACAGCTCTCGCCCCGGCCCAGCCGGTCAACAAGTGGCTGGTCGCGCTCTCCGTCACGTTCGGGACGTTGATGGGCACGATCGACGCGTCCATCGTCAACGTCGCCACGCCGCACCTGCGCGGCGCGATGGGCGCCACCGTGCAGGAGATCACCTGGGTCACCACGGGCTTCGTGATCGCGAACGTGATCGTGATGCCGCTGACCGCGTTCCTGGGCCGCCTCTTTGGGCAAAAGCAGGTGTACCAGACGGCGCTCTTGCTGTTCGTGATCGGCTCGGGCTTGTGCGGCCTGGCGCGCACCTTGCCCATGCTGGTGATCTTTCGCTTCGTGCAGGGGCTCGGCGCGGGCGCGCTGCAGCCCACCGAGCAGGCCATCCTGCGCCAGACGTTTCCGCCCGCGGAGCAGGGCATGGCCATGGCGCTGTTCGGCGTCGCGGTCGTGATCGGACCTGCCTTCGGGCCCACGCTCGGCGGTTACATCGTCGACAACTACGCCTGGGAGTGGATCTTCTACATCAACCTGCCGGTGGGCGCGCTGGCGTTGTTCATGGTCGGGCGCTTCGTGCACGAGCCGGAGGACATCCGCCTCGCCAACCTGGCGCAAGCCGAGCGGCAGCGGAAATCCATGGACTGGGCTGGCATCGCGCTGCTCGCCATCGGCGTGGCGAGCCTGCAATACGTGCTGGAAGAGGGCAACCGCCTGGATTGGTTCGACTCCAGGGCGATCGTGATCCTTTCGGCGGTGTGCGCCGTGGCGTGCGCGGCCTTCATCGTGCGCGAGCTGACGGCGCCCGTGCCCGCGGTGCGCATCCAGCTGTTCCTGGACCCGGTGTTTTCCTCCGGCACGCTGATCGGCGCCGTGATGTTCGCGATGCTGCTCTCGCTCACCTTCCTGCTGCCCGTGTTCATGCAGGAGCTGCTGGGCTACACCGCCGTGCAGACCGGCGTGGCGCTGATGCCGCGTGCTCTGACCATGATGGTGATGATGCCGATCGTGGGCCGCCTGTACAACAAGGTGTCGCCGCGCATGACGGTGGCGTTCGGCGTGATCTTGTTCTTGATCACCGCCTACATCATGAGCCGCTACACGCTCCAGACCACGACCGCCGACGTGATGCTGGTGCTGGTGCTGCAGGGCGTCGCCTTCAGCTGCCTGTTCATCCCGCTGACGACGGTGGCGCTGGCCAGCATTCCGCGCCACAACCTGGCCGACGCGACCGGCCTCAACTCGCTGCTGCGCCAGATCGGCGGCTCGATCGGCCTGGCCGTGTTCGCCTCGCTGATCCCGCGCTTCGATCAGGCAGCGCGCACCAGCCTGGTCGCGCACCTGAGCGAGACCCGTCCGGAGGCGGTCGCGCGGCTGGGCCGCATCACGGCCATGCTGCAAGGCAAGGGCTACTCCGCCGAGAACGCGCGCGAGGCGGCGGGGCGCATGCTGGGTGGCCTGGTGGAGCGCCAGGCGGTGGTGCTCAGCTTCGAGAAACTGTTTCTGCTGGCCGGCATCATCTTCCTGGTGGTGCTGCCGCTGCTGGCGTTTTTGAAGGCGTCGAAGGACCAGCCCGCCGTGAAGGTGGAAGCTCACGCCGAGATTTGAAGCTCACGCTTCCTGGAGATCTGATCATGCAAGTCGAAGAATCGAGAGAGCCGCGCGTCGTCGAGCTCAGCAACGGCGCCGCCGGCGTCCAGCCCCGGGCCGTGCGCCCCGAGCCCGTGCGCGCGGAGGCCGAGGCGCCGCGCCCGCGGGCCATCGATACGGTCCAGGAGCCCCCGGCGAAGGCCAAGCGCCCGTGGCTAGTGCTGGTGTTGCTGGTCGCGCTGGGCGTCGCGGCGTACGGCGTGTTCTCGCTGATCACCGCCGGGCGCGAGAGCACCGATGACGCGCAGGTCGCTGCTGACTTGCTGCCGGTCAGCACGCGCGTCGGCGGCGTGATCCAGACGCTCGCGATCCACGAGAACCAGAGCGTCAAGGCGGGGGATCTGATCGCGCAGATCGACCCCGCGGAGTACGTCGCGCGCCTGCGCCAGGCCGAGGCGGAGCTGGAGAGCGCCAAGGCGCAAGCGGCTTCGGCGGAGTCGGAGGTGGCGATCGTCACGGCCCGTTCCAAGGGCGGGCTGTCCAGCGCTCGGGCCGCGTACTCCGGATCGTCCGTGGGCATGGCCTCGGCGGACGCGGAGCTGGCGGCGGCACAGGCGAGCCTGGTCGGCGCCGAGGCGGAGGCCCGCAAGGCCGAGGCGGCGCTGGGCCGCGCGCGCGAGCTACAGGCGGCGAACGCCATTGCCCAGGAGGCGCTCGACAACGCCCAGGCCGCGCGCGACGCCGCGGTCGCCGCGGTCGCGCGCTCCAAGGCGCAGATCGCAGCGGCGCAGGAGGCCAAGCGCGCGGCTGCCGCGCGCATCTCGGAGGCCGCCGGTCGCGTGGCGCAGAGCGAGCCGATCGACGCGCAGATCGCCTCGGCCAACGCCAACGCGGCGCTGGCGAAGGCGCGCGTCCAGAGCCGCGAGGCGGAGCTGGAGCTGGCCAAGCTGCAGCTCTCCTACACCAAGATCACGGCCCCGGTGGACGGTGTCGCTTCCCAGCTGGGCGTGCACGAAGGGCAGCTGCTGAGCGCGGGCCAGCCCCTGGTCGAGATCGTGCCGAACGAGACCTACGTGGTGGCGAACTTCAAGGAGACGCAGCTGGCGCGCATCCAGGTCGGCCAGCGCGCGAAGATCGAGATCGATGCCTATCCTCATCGCGAGTTCGAGGGCAAGGTGGTGAGCATCTCCGGCGGCACCGGCGCGAGCTTTGCGCTCTTGCCGGCGGACAACGCCTCGGGCAACTTCGTCAAGGTGGTGCAGCGTGTTCCGGTGCGCATCGGCTGGGTGAATCCGCCGGCGGACGTCGCGCTGCGCGCGGGCCTGTCTGTGAACGCCACGGTGTACGTGAAATGAAGTCCGCGCATCGAGGGGTGGCGCGCTGCCTGGCGGCCGCGCTTTGGGCATATCCTGTAGTCGCTGGCGCCGCGGAGGAACCGAGCACACCTGCCGCTCCAACTCCGCGCGCGCCCGCGGCGCCTACTTCCTTGGCGGCGCCTGCGTCCGGGTCTGCGCTGCCGAGCGCGGCGCCGTCGCAAGGCGGCGAACGGCTGAGCGTGGACGACGTGCTGCGGCTCGCCACCACGCATCCCAGCCTGGCGGCGGCTCGCGCGCGCGCCAGCGGCGCGGAAGCGCAAGCCAAGAGCGCGCGCGGGCGGCTCTTGCCGGTGCTCTCCGTGCACGACGAGTACCAGCACTGGGACTCGCCCTTTGCGGTGGGCTTCGGCGGTCAGGCTTTTGTGGCACGCAAGCAGGACACGAACACCTTCACGGCCTCTGCCTCGCAGCCGCTGCTCGGCTTGCTCGAGCGCGTGCAGGCGCACGCGGCGCGCGTGAGTCAGGCGGATGCGGGCCGGGTGCAGACGGAGATCGCCTGGGCCAGCTTGCGCGAGGAGATCGAGACGCAGTACCTGCAGCTGTTCGAGGCACGAGCGATGCGGCAGATCGCGCAGGCGTCGCAGGCGGAGCTGGCGCAGCAGGTGAGCAACGCCGAGGTCAAGGTCAAGGCGGGCACGCTGACGAACGCCGACCTGCTGCGCGTGCAGGTCGCGCTCTCGAACGCGCGCCAGCAAGAGATCGTGGCCATGACCTCCGAGAAGATCGCGCGTGCCAGCTTGCTGTCGGCGATCGGCCGCTCGCCGGAGGACACCAGCGTCGAATTTCAGGAGCCGACCCGCCTGCTCGAGCAGAGCACCCAGCGGCTCGACCCCGCGTCGCTGACGCCCGAGCGCCGCCCCGAGGTGCGCGCTGCGGAGCTGGAAGCCCAGGCCGCGCACCACGAGGAACGGGCGCGCTTCTACGCGCTGCTGCCCGAGATCGACCTGACGGCTGCTTACCAGCGCACCGACGGTCAAGTGTTCGCGCCCAAGGACGCGGCCTTCGTCGGTGTGCGCGCGGACTGGCCGATCTTCGAGTGGGGCGCCACCGCCTTCGCGCACTCCGCGGCGGAGCAGGCCGAGGTGGCCGCGCGCTCCAACGTGGAGAGCGAGCGGCGCCGCGCGCAGCAAGAGCTGACGGTCCGCCGCGCGCAGCTGATGGCGGCGGACAGCGCCGTCGGGCTCGCGCGCGAGAGCCTGGGCAGCGCGCAGGAGGCCTATCGCGTCACCGAGGCGATCGTGCGCGTGGGCTCCGGCACCACCACCGATCTGCTCGACGCCCAGTCCTCGCTGACGCTCGCGCGCCTCACGCTCGCGCGCAACGAATACGAGCGCGCCATCGCCTACGTACAGCTGGAGCGAGCCACCGGCGCCACCACCAACGCGCCCCCCAGCGGCGCACGCTGAGCGCGTGCTGGTGCGCTCTGTGTCCGGCGACGCTCCGCGCTACGACAGCATCGGCCGCGAGTATGCGCGCCTCCGGCGCGACGACCCCCGGCTCCGGGCGCTGATTCACGCCGCGCTCGGAGCCGCCCGCACGGTCGTCAACGTCGGCGCCGGCACCGGCTCCTACGAGCCGCGCGACCGCCACGTGATCGCCATCGAGCCGAGCGACGTCATGGCTGCGCAACGCCCCCGCGAGCTCGCCCCGGCGATCCGCGCCAGCGCGGGCGCGCTGCCCCTGCGCGATGCCTCCCTGGACGCGGCGATGGCGATCTTGACCGTGCACCACTGGGACCAGGAGCGAGACAGCGGCCTCCGCGAGCTACGGCGCGTCGCGCGCGGCCCCGTCGTGATCCTCACCTACGACCCCGACGTGTGCACCCGCATGTGGCTGATCCAGGACTACCTGCCGGAGCTGGGCGAGCTCGACGCACGCATCTTCCCGCCACCTCGCGCGATCGCGGCGCAGCTGGGCGGCCGCGTCGACATCACCCCCGTGCCCATCCCGCGCGACCTCGACGACTGGATGCTGGGAGCCATGTGGGCGCACCCCGAGCGCGTGCTCGACGAACAGGCACGCGCGGTCACCTCCGGCTTCGCGCGCATGGCGCCGCAGGTCGTCGAGCGGGTGGTGCGAGAGCTGGCGCGAGACCTGGCGGATGGCAGCTGGGATCGCCGGCATGGAGAGCTGCGGCGCCTCGCGGAGTACGATGTCGGGTTGAGATTGGTGGTTGGCGTGCTGTGAACGGCGCCTCGCGGCGTCGCGGATCGAGGCGCCCAGCGCGGACCTGGTTTGACGGAGAGAGAGGGCTCGGCGCCGCCCGACGTCCAGCGACATCAGGATGAGCCCAAAGACGGACTTCGCGAGCCGATCGATCCCCGGGTCACGAACACGCCAGCCACGCTCTAGCCGCCGATTGATGTTCCATGAACGCCGACCGATACTCGGCGCCTGCGCAGGCGGCTCGAGGATGGCCGACCCCTTGTTCACGACATGGAGGGCAAACGTGGAGAGTGAGATCGATGCTTGGCTGGGCACGCTGCCGGTTCCGGCGGAGGATGGAGCCGCCGCGCACCTGGTCGGGCGCGAGCTGCCCGATCTGACCCTCGTCGACACCGCAGGGCTTTCGCGCTCGCTGCGTGCGCTGGGCAAGAGGCTGGTCCTGTTCGTGTACCCCGCGACCGGCGTGCCCGGCCGCGATCCTGCCCTCGATCCCGCGCCGGGCTGGGACCAGATCCCGGGTGCCTCGGGCTGCACCGTCCACTCGCTAGGTTACCGCGAGCGCGCAGAGCGCTTCGCTGCGCTCGGATTTCGGGTGGCTGCGCTCAGTGCCCAGCCGCGATCTGAACAGGCCGAGTTTGTGGCTCGCAACCAGATTCCGTTTCCGGTCCTGAACGACTCCCGCTTCGAGCTGGCCCATACTCTTCGGCTACCCACCTTCACGGTCGCCGGGCGTACCTTCTACCGGCGCTTGTCGCTGGTCGCGGTCGATCAGCGGCTCGTTCACGTGACGTACCCGGTATTCCCGCCGCATCGCGACGCCGAACAGATGCTCCAATGGCTCGAGCGCTCGCCAGGAACGTCGCTAGATGTCGGGGCTTCGGGCGCGGCAGCCCCGCTCCAGTGAGCGGGTTGCGCTGGATTTCAGAGTGCCAGGATCATGGGTTGCACGAGCAAGGCTGAACCGGCTCGTAGAGGCCCTGGTTCGCCGCTGGGTACGAAGCCTGCTCGCTCATAGAGGCGACGCGCGGCGGTGTTCCCACAAGTGACTCCCAACACTACCGTCTTTGCGTTGGTGCGCCGTGCCCACGCCAACAGAGCATCGAGCAGACCGGTGGCGCAACCTCGACCCCGCGCTTCCGGAGCGACCCACATTTGAAACACATGCGTAATGCCGGTTCCGTCCGGGTCGGTCCAGCCCAAAGCGAGGCCCACCGGCTCCGTCGCGGATTCGGCTACCAAGAGCATCTGTAACGCCGAGTTGAAGGCAAATGCTACGCGCTCCCTCCAGTACTCGTCCGGCCTTCTCTGCTCGAGCTCGAGCGTGCTGCCGAAGGCGTCAGGACTATCGGAGAGCGCACGCAGCCGAAGGTCACGATAAGTGGCCCATTCGTCGACGCTCCACGCCGAGCACGACCGCGCCGGCGCGGCCAGATGCCTCCGGCGGCGGAGCGAGTTGCCGCCAGCGTTCTTCGCCATCGAACCCGCGCTCAGCCCAGGTGACCCGGCATATCGTCGATGTCGAACCCGTAGCGCCGGCTCCCTCGACGCAGCAGCCAGGTGCGCGGCGGCACCACCGGCGCCTCGAGATCGGAGCTCGCTTGCCAGTCGGCGCGGACCTCGCGGGCGCCGAACACCAGCTCGTTCGGGCGCTGGAAGGCGTCGAACCAGGCCGCCGACGAGCAGCTGTCGATGAAGCCCGGCGCGATCGTGTCGCTCGCGCCGGCGAGGGGAGAGCGGCGCGGCGCGTGCTTGCGGGCATTGAGCAAGACGTAGCGTAGCGCGAAGTGAGCGGCGCGCGGCGTCTTCAAGGCGCGGGCGTGGTAGCGGTCTGCGAACACGCGGCCGCGGCGCGCCAGCGTGCGATTGACAGCTCGCGCCAGACGCACCGCCAGGCCCTGCATGCCGCGCGAGAGCGCTCGGCGGTCGCTCGCTTCAGCGATCAGATGCAGGTGGTTGGTTTGCACGGAGAAGTGCACCAACCGGAAGCCGAAGCGCTCCTGCCCGCGGGCAAGCGCTACGCGCAGCTCGCGAAAGCGGGCGCCGTCGCGCAGCGAGGGCACGCCGGCAAGGACGCGCAACGTTGCGTGCACCGGGTGGTGGCGCGACAGCGATGGGCGGCGCAGATGCGAGACGCCCGGCTTGCTGCCCTTCGGTGGACGGCCGGCTCCCCTGCGCGCACCACCCCAGGTGCGAAACGCGAGTGCGAGCTGCCGGGCGCGAGCCATTCGAGCCATCGAGTATGAATTAGCACACAAACATCAGGGGCGCCGAAGCGGACGGATGCCGCAGAGCGACCTGTGAGTGCGACGGTGACGGACGGAAGAGCGACGTTCGGCGACGGCGACGAACAGAGAGCGACGTCGACGTCGACGAACGGAGTTTGAGCGCGGGCGCCGCGGCGGCGTCGCGCGTGGCCGAGCCCACTCGATCCGCGTGTCCCAATCGCGGATCGAGAGCTCGCTCGTTGCTGGAAACCACCGCGCGGCGGTCAGCACCACCTCGTCCCGGTCAAGTCAGCCCGCCGGCGACGCGCAGGCACTCGCCGGTCACCCAGTGTGCGTCGTCCGAGGCCAGGAAGACCGCGACGGGGGCGATGTCGTCGGGTTGTGCGATGCGGCCGAGCGGTGTCTCGGCGATCTTTTGCCGCGCGAAGTCGCTGCCCACTACTCCGAGGCCGCGCGCGCCTTCGGTCTCGGTCAGCCCGGGGTTGATCGCGTTGACGCGGATGTTGCGCGGCCCGAGCTCGCGCGCCAGGACGCGCGTGAGGGAGTCGAGCGCGGCCTTGGTCGCAGCGTACACGGCGCTGCCCGGGCTGGAGTTGGTGCTCACCACCGAGCTGACGTTGATCACGCTGCCGCCCCGCTCGTCAAAATGTTTGACCGCCTCCTGCGTCACGAGCAACGGCCCGAGCACGTTGATGTCGAACTGGCGGTGAAACTCGCCCGGGAGGATCGCCTCCAGCGGGTCGAAGCGGAACACGCCGGCGTTGTTGACCACGATGCTCGGCGCGCCAAACTCGCGCTCGGCCGCGGCGAACAGGCGCTGGATGTCGGCGGCGCTGGCCACGTCCGCCTGCACCGCGATGGCGCGCCCATCCTGGCGCACGATCTCCGCCACCACTCGCTCCGCTCCCGCCGCGTCCGAAGCGTAGTTCACGATCACCGCCGCGCCCGCAGCCCCCAGCGCCGTCGCGATGCCCGCCCCGATGCCCTTCGACGCACCCGTCACGACCGCCACCTTGCCGCTCAGCTTGCCCATGCTTCTCTCCGTATTGTTCGACGCATAGATATGCATCTAAATGTGGATTGTGTCGAAATGAGGCAGTCCATCCGCCCAGCGGGCGGGGCGTGAGCCTCAGTTAGACCATCATCTAAGAATGGGCGGGAGCAGCGTCAAGGCCCGGTCAGAGCTCGGCCAGCCGCGCCACGTAGGCGTCCCACACGTCGCGCCGCAGCGCGATGTTGGCGAACTTGCCTTCGCGCACGATCTCGATCAGGCCCGCCGTCTCCAGCTCCTTGAGGTGATGCGAGATCGTGGCCTGGCTGACGCCGTGGCACTCCACGATCGAGCTGCATTGCATGGGTTCACCGTGCGCGGCCAGATCCTTCAAAATCTTGAAGCGCCGGGGCTCTGCCACGGCGCTGGCGATGCGCTCCATCTGCTTGTCGGTCAGGCGCGCCATGCGGGCAGCATAGCACCTCCCGGCACGCCCCTCGCGTCAACGTGAACGGACCGTCGCTCGGCCGATCCTGCGAGTCCAGTTCTTGCCGGTGGAATGAGAGAGGGCTCGCCGCCGCCCGAAACCCCCCGGCGTCAGGATGAGCCCGGCGGCGACCGCTCCGAGCGCGCTCGCCGGCTTACTCGCCGTGCACATCGGCAGAGCAGGAGCGATGAGACACCGGCGCTGGCGCGGGGTGGGTCGCGCGCGCACCACCCCGCGCGAGGCTCGCGGCAAAGCGCGACATGAGGCGCTGCAGTGTCCAGCAGCGGCGCGCCATCGAGAAGCGCGGTTCGTATTTTCGGTGAGTTGGCGAGCGAGCGTGCGGCGCCGGCCCGCGCATTGATCTTGCATTGTCGCGCGCACTCCCGCGGCGCCGCGCTCGCGCTGCTTGTCACCCAACACCCGTCACTTTCGCGAGGGATCATGAACAAGCTTTACTCAGTGTTCGGGGCTGGCGTGCTCGTCTTCGGCTGCGCCGATCACGATGTCACGTCGCTCGACGGCGCGCTCTCGACCATGGCCGCAGGCAGCGTCGAGCTCGCCATCACCGCCAGCGACGGTGTGCCGGTGACGGTCACCCTCTCACGCACCGGCGCCGCTTTCACACCGGTCACGCAGACCGCAACCACGCGCGACGGCGGCAGAGCGTCCGTCTCATTCGGTGCGTTGCCGGCAGGCGGCGGCTACCTGGCGGAGCTCAGCGCCGGAGAGTGCAGCGGCAGCTCGAGCTTCGACGTCAGCGCCGGCGCCACGACGCGCGTCAGCGTCACGCTCGACTGCGCGCCGTCGAGCGCCGACGCCGGTGGCGCGGTGATTGAAACACAGCTGCCCCTGCCGCACTGTGACTTGATCGCCGGCATCTCGGCTTCGCCCGGGGTGGTGGTCGCGAACTACGGGGGCACGACCATCACGCTGCAGCTGCGCGAGGGCGTGCCGCCGATGCCGATGGACTACGTCCATCAACAGCTCGCCCTCGATCGCACCGACAAGCGGCTGACCAGCATCCGCTGGCACAGCGAGGGCGGCAACATCTCGCGTACCAACGGCGACTACCACACGCTGCCCTCCAACCCCGTCGACTTCAACTGCGGTTCGCTCGAGGGGCCGCAGCTCGTGACGGCGACGGTGATCGTGGACCAGGGCCAGGGGGATTGTAGTGACTCGGCGAGCGTCACGGTCGAGTGCCTCAATCAGGCGCGCTGCGCCGACTTTGACACCACGGAGTGCTGCGGAAACGGGCGGATCGAGCCGGGCGAGGAGTGCGACGGCAACGACGGCGCCCAGCTGGACGCGATGCCCAGCTGCGGGGAAGGCCGTAGCGGGTTCGTTCTCTGCGGAGCGGATTGCCGCTACGACGACTCGCAGTGTAGCCCGTCGGCCGCGGCCGCGCCTCGCTGAGGCTCAGCGCGCGCGCCGCTCGGAGGCCCGTGCCTGCCCCGGCGTTCGCGCGCGCGGCAGCAGCCCCAGCGCCTTCGCCTGCTGCCTCAGGTGGTCGATGAAGGCGCGGGCGGCTGCCGTGGGTGGGCCTTGCTCGGGGCGGCGCACCAGCGCGCTCTGGCGTTCGATCGGCGGCAGATCGTGGACGGTGACCTCCACCAGCGCGCCGCTCGCGATCTCATCGCCGATCAGCAGCTGCGGAAAGAAGCCGACGGCGGCGCCTTGCAAGGTCAGGTGGCGTGCTGCCTGCATCGGGATTTCGAGCGGGCTGGCGCTTGCGGCCGCGATGCGCTCCAGCTCGGGGTGGTGGCTCGGCCACCAGCGCAGGCGCAGGAAGGGGCGGCCGAGCTCGATCAGCTCCGCCACGCTGATGCGCCCGCGCCGCGCGATCGGGTGGCGAGGGTGCGCGGCGAGCAGCACGCGCTCGCGCAGCACCAGCAAGCACGTGAGGTCGCGAGCGGCAGCGTCCCGGCAGGGCCAGGCGATGATGCCGAGCTCCACCACTCCGTCGGCCAGCAGTTGCAGCACGAACTCGTGATCGACCGAGCGCATGCTGCACTCCACCTGCGGCTGCGCCGCGACGAACCGTTCCAGCGCTGGACCCAGCAAGCCGCCGGTGAGCGAGCCGAGCGCGGCCAGTGTGACCCGTCCGCTGCGGCGGCTCTGGCTCAGGCGCGCGCTCTTCAGCCCTTCATCGAGCGTCTCCAGGGCGCGCTCCACGAACGGCAAGTAGCTCGCTCCCAGCGCGGTCAGTCCGATGCGCCGTCCGCGCGTGAGCAGCGCGCCCCCGACCTGCGCCTCCAGCGCCTGGATGCGCGCGCTGATCGCGGGCTGCCCGATGCCGAGCGTGCGCGCCGCGCGGCTGAAGCTGCCCTGGCGCACGACACGTTGAAACGCGAGGAGCTGGTCGGTGTCCATCGACGTCTTCGATAGCAGCTATCGAGGCGCAGGTGTTGGAGGCCGTGCCGCGCATCGCTAGACTGGAGGCATGCCCCAGCACAGCTCGCATCGCGCCCCGCCCGGCAACCGGGCACCAAGCAATTTCGAGATTCGCTTCGCGGGCGCCGGGGACGCTGCCGGCATCGCCGCGATCTATGCGCCCAATGTCGCGGGCAGCGCGATTTCGTTCGAGGCGGAGCTGCCCACGCCCGCGCTGATGCGCGAACGCATCGAAGCGACGCTGGCGCGGCTGCCCTGGCTCGTGTGCGAGCGCGGCGGCGAGCTGCTCGGGTACGCCTACGCGAGCCCGCACTCCGAGCGCGCGGCATACGCCTGGGCGCTCAACGTGAGCGTGTATGTGGGGGCCGGCGCTCGGCGCCAGGGGGTCGGGCGTGCGCTGTATGCGTCGCTGTTCGCGCTGGCGCGGCTCGCGGGGTACTACTCCGCGCACGCGGGGGTGACCTTGCCGAACGCGGCGAGCGTGGGCCTGCACGAGTCGCTCGGCTTTGTGCCGGTCGGGGTTTATCGGGCCGTGGGCTTCAAGCTGGGAGCGTGGCACGACGTCGGCTGGTGGCAGCTCGAGCTGCGGCCGCGCAGCGGCGCACCTGCGCCGCCGCTGCCGGTGCCCGTGCTGCGCGCGCAGGCGGCGGAGGACGTCGCCGCGGCGCTCGCCGCCGGGCGAACCGCGGGGCGAGCCGCCGTCACGTAGGCGCCCGCTGGTTGAGCTGAGGCCTTTCGCGCTCCCGCCGGGCTGCCGTAGCTGCGGAAGACGCGCTCCGGCTGTTGCACGAGGGAATGCCCATGACACGCAAAATTGTCTGGATGGCCTTGCTGACGTGCGCCCAGGGTGGGGCCCTGCTGGGCGAGCTGGGTTGCGGCGAGGGCTCCTCCTCGGGCGTCACTGCCGGCAGCGGTGGCGGCGCGGGCGCGGGCACGGGAGCCGCGGGAGCCGGGGGCAACAACAGCGCAGGCTCTGGAGGGAGCGCTGGCGGGGGAACGAGCGCGGGAGCCGGCGGCGCCGCCGGCGCCGGGCAGGCGCCGCTCGACGTGCCGCGCGTCGAGACCAGTGAGGGCGGCCCCTCCGTGCTGGATACACCGCAAATGGGTTTGAACGCCGACGGGCGCTGCCAGGGGCTGGCCGTGTACTGCAATGGCAGCTGTCTCGGCAGCGTGGGCGCGAGCGCGGGCAACTGCAGCCTGCTCGCGCTGGGGCTCGGACAGACGAGCTCGGTGGCCGTCAGCGCCGACGCCTTGTACTATACGGCGGCCAACGCCGAGATCTTGCGGATGCCGCTGCCCGGTGGCGCGCCTTCCAGCTTGGCTCGCGGCCTGACGTTTCCCACCACGCTGCGCGTGATCGATGGCGAGCTGTACTTCTCCGCGGCGGCGCCGGGGCGCTTTCCGCTGCGCGCGGAGGTGAAGCGCATGGCTCCCGCGGGCGGCGAGTGGACGGTGCTGTCGCAGGACTTCAATGCCAGCGAGATCGGTTTCATCGAGCCAGCCGGCGACCAACTGCTGTTCGGTTCGGGCGCCGCCAACTCCGGCGTGTACGAGATCCCCAGGAGCGGCGGGCGCGCGGAGCGCCTCGGCACCGTGAACACCGAGGGTGTGATCGCGGCGGGGGGCAAGGTCTACTTCAACCAGGACGGGTACGTGAGCGTCCTGTCGCTGGACGCTCCGGGCTCCGAAACGAAGCTGAATCAGACCTCGATCCACTCCAGGATTCTGCTGGAGGGTGACTATCTCTACGCGCTCGATCACGGCGCGTACCTGCGCATTCCCGTCGCCGGTGGGGAGGCGCAGGAGGTGCAGGCGATCGAGGCGGCGAACGACGCGGGAGTGAGCGAGGAACCTTACCTGCTCGGTCGAATGCAGCGCCACGCGCTCGTGGTGCAGGACAGCGTCGCCGACGCCACGCTCACGCAGCTGTCGAGCTTGCCCATCGCGGGCGGCACGCTGACCCGGCTGGTCACGCTGGAGCGCTCCGAATATCGGGCGCATGCTGCCGACGCGACCTCGCTCTATGTGGCGATGGGGCAGAGCCATGGCGGCGGTATCTTGAAGATCACGCTGCCGTAGGGCGGGCCGTGACCCCTCGAAGCCTGCTGGTCGCGCAGTGGGCACATGCTGGGGTCGATGGGGGCCGTGAAGGGCCGAGCCCACTCGAGCTCTCGCTCGATCTGCCTCTCGACTCTGTGGTGAGGGCGCAGCGCCGATACCGAGCCGATGTACCCCTTCTTGCGCGCGGCGGCCCAGTCGTAGTGCTGGCCGTCGACGGTCGATGAGGCCGGGGTAGCATGCGGTCGGCTAGGGCGCACCGCGGAGGGTGAAGAATCGATGGCGGCTCAGAATATCGAAGAGGTGCTGGTGTTGCTGGAGGGGATCATCGCGGACTATCGCGCGCGGCGCAGCCCTCTGGCGTATTTCCCGGCGCTGTATCGCGCGGTGACGTTGCGTGTGAAGGGGGGGATCGCGCGCGGGGAGTTCGAGGACGGGGCGCGCATGGACCGCTTCGACACGTTGTTCGCCAATCGCTATTTCGCCGCGCTGGACGCGCTGCGCGGCGGCGTCGGCGCCGCGGTGCCCAAGGCCTGGCGCGTGGCCTTCGGCGCGGAGACGCGTGCCAAGACCACCATCTTGCAACATCTGCTGCTGGGCGTGAACGCGCACATCAACTTCGATCTGCCGTTTGCCGCATCAGCGGTCGCGCCGGGGGCCGCCTTGCCCGGGCTGCACGCCGACTATCTGGCGATCAACGCGATCCTGGCGGCGGTCTATGACGAGGTGCAGGACGTGGTCGACCGGCTGTCTCCGCTGCTGCACATCCTGGATCACGTGGGCGGGCGGACCGACGAGGCGATCGCGAACTTCTCGATCGCGACCGCGCGCGACGAGGCCTGGCACGAGGCCACGCGCCTCAACGTGGAGTCCGGCGATCAGCTGGCGCGCTCAGCGCGCAGCCTGGATCGGCGCGCAGCGCTGATCGGCGATCGCATCATCTTGCCCGGAGCGCCGATCGGGCTGGCCTTCGAGCTGATCGCGCGCACCGAGACCGCCGACGTCGCGGCAGTGACGGACGCATTGCTGCGCGTCGCCTGAAGCTCAGTCGGAGCTGGAGCCCCAGCCCAGGCCGAGCGAGAACATCAGGTTCGGCGCGTAGGTGTGGGACTTGGTTTCCCCACCGAGCACGTCATCGATGGTCGTCCGGGACAGGCGGTACATCGGCAGGATGGCGTCGGCTTGCAGCAGCAGGCGGATCGTGCTGGCCCGAAACATCTCGTAGCCGAGCGTGCCCTTGACCTGCAAGCCGCTGCCTTCGTAGTCGCCGGCGTCGCTGGGGATCGAGTGGCTGCCCAGGCTCAAGCCGGCACCGATATAGGGGCTGCTGTTGCCGAAGGGATCGAAGAAGTAGTCCGCGCCCAGCTCGACCCAGCCCGCGCTCAGGCCCTCGAAGCCGTCCGAGGTCTGGTACATTTGAAAGTTGAAGAAGGCGAGATCGATGCCGATGCTGTCGAGCTCCCAGCGGCGGCCGAAGCCGAACTCGGGACCCGAGTGGAAGCCGTCCGCGGTGGTCGCGCCGTAGCCGAGCTTTGCGTACCAGATGGCGTCGGCGCGCACGCGCACCTGTTGGTTCTGAGTCTCCGTCACGTTCTTGCGCGTGACGTTGCCGCTCTCGCTGGTCATCTCGGTGCCGCTCAGCAGCGAGCGCACCATCTGGCTGTAAAGCGGCGGGAGATCCTCGACCTTGTTCACGCGCTCGCGGCGTGAGCCGCGCGGGCCCTGGACCACCGCCGTCAGGCTCTCGCCGAGGCGGATGTGGTAGAGCGTCCAGGTCTCCGTGCAGTTGTCGCGGCTGACCTCCTGGTGCTCCTGGCTGAGCGCGTCCTCGAACAGCGCGCGCGCGGAGTTGCGTTCTTCCGGGCTCAGGGTGTCGCGCTCTTCGTCGATCTTGACGCAGCCCCCCGCCTGCGCGAGCGAGGGACGGAGCAGGACGCCGCCCAGCGCGAGGCCGAGCGCGAGCGCGCAGCGGGAACGCGCGCTCATTCGAGCCCCCGGGTCTTGAGCGCCGCGGCGAAGCCGCCCTTGTCCACGGCCTTGGCCATGGCCTCCTCGGCGAGCACCTGCTTCGAGGCCACCAGATCGGCCAGGGCTTCGTTCAATAGCTTCATTCCGACGTTCTTTGCGGTTTGCATGATGGAAGGGATCTGGAAGGTCTTGCCCTCGCGAATCAGGTTGGCCACGGCGGCGTTGACCAATAGCACCTCCAGCGCCGCCACGCGCCCGCCGCCGAGCCGCTTGCACAGCGTCTGGCTGACCACGCCCTTCAGCGACTCGCTCAGCATGACGCGGATCTGCTCTTGCTGGTCCGGCGGGTACTGGTCGATGATGCGGTCCACGGTCGAGTAGGCCGTCGTGGTGTGGAGCGTGCCGAACACCAGGTGGCCCGTCTCCGCCGTCTCGATCGCGATCGAGATGGTCTCCAGGTCGCGCATCTCGCCGACCAGCACCACGTCCGGATCCTCGCGCAGGGCGGCGCGCAGGGCGCGCTTGAAGGAGCGAGTGTGGGGCCCGATCTCGCGCTGGTTGATCAAGCACTGCTTGTTCTCGTGCACGAACTCGATCGGGTCTTCGATGGTGATGATGTGGCCGTTGCGCGTGCGGTTGATCAGGTCGATCATCGCGCACAGCGTGGTCGACTTGCCGCTGCCGGTGGGGCCGGTCACGAGCACCAGGCCCTTGTGCAGCTTGCACAGGTCGGTGATGGCGCTGGACAGGCCGAGCGCCTCCGAGGAGATGATCTTGGCGGGGATGGTGCGGAACACCGCACCCACGCCGTGGCGGTCGCGAAACAGGTTGGCGCGGAAGCGCGCCAGGCCTTCGATGGCGTAGGCGAAGTCGGTGTCGTTCTCCTGCTCGAACTGCGCGCGGTTGGTCTCCGGGATGATCGGATCGAGCAGCGCGAACAATTGCTGAGTGGAGAGCGGGGCCTCACCGCTCAGCCGCTGCATGTCGCCGTCCTTGCGGATGATCGGAATCTCGTTGGAGCTGAGGTGCAGGTCCGAGCCTTTTTCGCTGACCAGGCGGTGGAACAGCCGATCGATGGGGCGGCCCGTGTCCTGGAAGGCCGGCACCGGCGTCGCCTCGCGCGGCGGGGGCGCGGGCGCGGCGGCGGCCAGCTGCTGCTTGACCGAGGGGGTCGCGATCAAGGGCTTGAGCATGCCGGCGGGGATCGCGCCTTTGCCACCGGCCAGCTTGGGCGGCGCTGCTGCCACCGCGTTCGACATCAGCTCGAGCTCCATGCTGGGCGGCGCGGGGGGGCCGCTGCCGGCGGGCTGGATGTCGACAGAGGTCTCGCCGCCCCAGTCGCGCACCGAGACCTCGACCTTCTTGTCGCCAGGCGAGCTGTAGATGAACGTGGCCTGCCCCGAGCCGCGCAGCTCCGACTGCTGATCGGTCGGCGTGATCTCGGCCACCAGGCGCCGCACCTGCACGGCGGTGGGGCGCTGATCCATCAGCTGGGTGGGCTTGCCGTCGATCAGCAGCGAAGGCGGCTTGCCCGCAGCCAGCGTGAGCGACGCCGCTTCGCGAGTGAAGAGGCTCTGAATGAACTTGTCCAGCTGGGCGATGACGTCACCTCGGGTGGCGCTCGAGCCCAGTCAGCTGCACCGGTGCTGACTGCAGGTCCCCGCGCTGACAACAGGGACGACCAACTGGTGGGCTGGGTTTAGCCGCTACATTTCTGCGAGTCGCCTGGCCGCCGACACGGTGCGAGCCCCGCGGCTCATGTGCCCGGCGCTCGAGGCGGGCGCGTCTCGGGCTCAGGGTGCGGCGGGCGCGGGCATCGGGTTCTGCATGGGCGTGCCCGGCGCCGGAGGGGGCATGTCGTCGGGCGGTATCATCTCGGGCTTGGGCGGCTCCGGCATGGGCGGCCCCGCATCCGCCGGGCAGCTCCCGTCGTCGCGACACGGCGCGCAGCGGCCGCCGCGCCCGCAGAGCGCGTTCTTGGCGTCGCGACAGTCGGCGTCAGCCTCGCACTGCACGCAGACCCCCAGCTCCAGGCTGCAGCGAGCCAGCTGCGGATCAGCGCAGCTGCTCTGCTCGGAGCACGCCGGCGCGCAGCTGTTGAGCACGCTGTTGCAGGCTTGCCCGACAGGACAGTCATCGAGCGCGCGGCACTCGACGCAGGCATTGCCCACGCACGCCGGGTGGCGGCGGTCGCAGTCCGCGTCGATCAAGCAGCGGACGCAGCTGCCGCCCGCGCAATAGGGGCGATCGCGCTCGCAGTCGCGCGCCTCGCGGCACTCGACCAGCACCTCGCGAGCGGGCGGAAACAGATCCAGCGAGCGACCCTCGTACAGATTGCAGCGCGCGCCCGCGAGCAGCAGCACGGCGGACAGCCCGCGTGTGGCCCAGGCGAGGCGCTGCAAGCTCACGGTGCCTCCGCTGCGAGCTGCTTCTGCGCTTCGACGCGCGCGAAGCCGCGGGGATACAGCTCGAGATACTGGCGCGCCGCCCGGGCAGCCTCCTGTGAGCGACCCATGCTCGCGAGCAGACGCATGCGCTGCACGCGAGCGTTGTGCGCGAGCTCCGCGTCGGGGAAGCGCTCGATCAACGTGTCCAGGCGCTCCAGCGCCAGCGCCGGCATGCCGCTCTTGCGCGCCAGCTCGGCCCCTTCGAGCAAGCGGTTCTGCGCGGCCAGCTCGCTGGGCGAAGGCGGCGGGGCCGCGAGGGCGGGCTCGCGCGCGGCGCGCGGCGGAGCGGCGGCCGGGGGCTGCGGCGGAGGGGGGCGCAGCGGAGGGGGCTGTGGAGGCGGCGGAGCAGCAGCCAGCGCAGGCGCCTGCGCGCTGTTCGATCGCCAGTGCTCGCCGGCGCCGAGCATGCGGCTCGCGCCATCGCGGCCCCGCACCAGCACCTTGCCCTCGCTGACATCGACCTCGGTGAACGGCTGCGCCGGAGGCTGCTCTACCCAGCGCACCGAGAAGCGCGTGCCGTGGACCTCGACCCAGCTGTCCCGCGTCTCCACCGCCAGCGTGCCGCGGCTGCCCAGCTTGGGAACGCGCAACGCCACGGCTCCGGCGCGCAGATGCACGCGCTCCTCGAAGCCCCGAGCACTCTGCCGGCGCTCCAGGCCGACCTCGGAGGCGCCCGCGAGCTGCAGCGCCGCAGCGCTCGCCAGGCGGAGCTCCGCCGATTGATCGGCGCGCGTAACCAGGATCGGCTCGGATGCCACGTCGATGGGGACGCTGCCGAGCGGCGCGAGCACGCCGGCCTGGCTCACGCTGACCGAGCCCGAGACCAGCTGCACGCTGCCTGCTGCCGCGAGCGGCGCGCTGCCCGGCGGCCGCCAGAGCGCCCAGAGCAAGCACACGCTGCCCAGCACGGCCGCGGCCGCCAGCCACCGGAGCGGGCGCTGCCGCCGCTCGCGCGCGCTGAGCTCGCGGTTCACGAGCACGATGCGCTCGGCGATGCGGGCGCGCCGCCGCTGCTCGGCATCGGCATCCTGCACGGGCCACACGCCGCGGCGCAGCTCGTGCAGTGGGTTCTTCGGGCTCATATCAGCTCCCCCTTTGGGCTCGCTGGCTCCAGTCGCTGTAATAGCTCGCGCCGCCCGCGCGTCAGGCGCGACTGGGCGGCGGCCACGCTGATGCCGAGCACGCGCGCGATCTCCGCCAGCTCCAGGCCGTTCACTTCGTGCAACACGAGCACCTCGGCGCGCGCGCGGTTCATGCGCGCCAGCTCGTCGCGGATGCGCTGCAGGACCTGGCGCGCCGCCAGCTGACTCTCCAGATCGGAGCGCGGGCTCGGCTCCAGCTCGGGGCGAGCTCCGGACCACAGCCAGCGCTGCCGGCGCCGCGCGCGCAGCGCGTTGAGGGCGATGTGACAGCTGATGGCCGACGCCCAGGAGGTCAGGCTGCACTCGCGGGCGTAGCGCCTGCGGTGCAGGCTGATCACGATCTGCTCGAACGCGCTCTGCACCAGGTCATCGTGCTCGGGCCCGCGTTGCCCCACCACCCGCAGGATGGTCCACTCCACGACGCGGATCAGCCGATCGTACAGCGCGCCTCCGGCCCTGGGGTCCTGCTCCGCCAGCGCGTTCAACAGCTCCAGGTCGCTCCAGTTCGGCACAGTCTCCGCGGGCACTCCGGACGCGGCCGCTCCCTGCGCCCGCTCGGGCGGTTGGGATAGGACACGGCGGATCACCATGGCTGTGCTGGTCAGTAACGGAGCGCGGGCTCGGCAGGCAGCGCGCGGTCGATTTTTGCTAGAACTGCACCCCGGCGCCCAGGCCGAGCAAGATTCCTGCGCCCGCGCTGACCGCGGCTCGCTCGCCGGCGTCCGTGATCACGCTCGAGCCGTCGAGCCAGAAGCCGTCGATGCGAGCGCTCAGGCCCCAGCCCGCAGCCAGCGGCCAGATCAGATCCCCGCCCAGCGCCAGCCCCGGCACCCAGACGTTGCGGCGATCGGTCGACGCCGCTTGCTGCGCGCTGGCCGCGAGATTTTCCGCCAGCAATTCCAGGCGCAGGCGACTCTGCAGCGGCGACCAGAACGAGGGCACGTACCAGCCCATGCCGAGCGCGGCGTCGAACCAGCGCACGTCGACGTTGCTTTGGCTGGCGAGCGCGTATTCCACGGCGCCCGTGGCGAAGAACGCTTCGGAGAGCGCGACGCTCGCTCGCAGCTCGGCGCCGGCGCGCCAGGCTCCGGAGACCAGCCCCGCGCCGCTCAGTGCGCGCAGATCCAGCTCGACCACGCGCGCCGCCGGCTGCGGTGCGGGCGTCAGCGGCGGTGCAACATCCAGGGGCTCGCTCGCCGGCGCCGATTGCGCCCAGAAGCGCGGATCATCGACCAGCAGCGCGACCGTGAAGCCCGCAGCGCGCCAGCGCTCGAACTCCGGATCTCGCTCCGTGAAGCCGAGCTCGCGCTGCAGCCACACGGGCTGCTCCGTGCCGAGCCCGACCTCGATCGTGACGTGCGCCGGATCCTCCCAGGACACGACCGCGACCGCGCTCGGCTCGCCCGCCTCGGCTTGCTGGAGCCGCGCCGCGGCCACGCAGCGCGCGCGCTTCAAGCCGGCGCTGCAAGCGCTGAGCAATCGCTCTTCGAGGACCGGCGCTGGGTCCTTTGCGGAGATTTGCACGGCGACGACGGGCAGCACGCAGTGCGGCAGCATACCGCCGGGGCCGGCCCTTGCCCAGCCGAGGGCACGGCTGCGCCGGGTTGGGGCAGAAAGCGTTTGCGTTCGGGCGGGTGCGCGCCGTTTCGGGGCGCAGCGTTCAAGGTGGTGGCAGGGGCAGCGAGCGAAGGACCAGCTGATCCGTGCCGTGCTCCGCCACCCAGTACACGCGCTCCTCCGTCGCCGCCAACGTTGTGATGGGGCCTGCGCGCTCCGAGGTCAGGAAGCGGGGCGCGTTGCCGGGGGCGGGAATGTCGAAGAGGCCGCCGACCTGGGCGCAGACCACTCGATTGGACACGTCGAGCGGCGAGCAGATCACGTTCTTCAGCACGCTCTCTTCCCGGTCCAGCTCGAAGCTCGCGCGCCGCACGCCCCGCTCGGGTCCATCGTAGAAATAGACGCCGTCCGGGCCCAGCGCGAGCAGCGCCGGAGGGCGCCCCTGATGCGGCTCGGTTTGCTGTTGCTGCCGCCCATCGAGATCGACGCGCTGGATCCGCCAGGAGCTGTCCGGGCTCTGCAGGACCGCGTACACGCTGGCTTCTCGCAGCACCGCGGCGCAGACCTTGTCCGGTGTCTGGTGCACGCTGCGTACGGCGCCCGCCGACAGAGCTTCCAGCGACGCACCGGCGCCCGGCTTCGCGTCAATCCAGGCCAGGCCGCGCGCGGAGGCGAGCAGGTACTGCGGGGGGCGCGCCAAGCTTGCAAGGCGGCGCTCGTCGGCGCCATCCAGCGAGATCTGCAGCAGCGCTCCCGCGCGCCAGAAGAGGATCGAAGCGCCCTGGCGGAGCGCGATGGGTCCCAGGTCGATGGCGTGCTGCTCGGGCGCCTGTCCGTCGCGGAGCAGAGCAAAGCCGCCCTGCGTGACCAGCACCAGCGCGTCCTCGTCCACGAACAGGCGAGCATGGTAGGCGGAAGACGCCTGTTGCAGCAGCGTGCTCGCCGCCGCGGGCGCAGCAGCCCGCTCTCGAAGGAGGGCGGGCGCTGGCGCGGCGGGGGGCGGGCTGGGCGTTGCCTGTGGGGGGCGTCGGTTCGCCCACAGGAGCAACGCCGCCAGCGCCGGAGCGATCCAGAGCGCGAGCCGTCGCCCGCGCATCACTGCGGAACGGGGCGCCCGAGCTGCTGCATCAGCCAGACCATGGCGGGCCGAGGCTCGCCATTGCGGATCAGGCCGCTGTTGGCCACCCAGGTTCTACCGAAGATCCAGCCCCAGACGGTGACACCTCGGATCCATTCCGTGTTCAGGAAGAACGCGAAGTGCTCCTGGAAGCGCGCCAGCTGCGCGTTGTCGTCCGCCTGGTTGATGTCGTACTCGGTGATGAAGACGGGCAAGCCGGTATCGTTGTGCAGCTTGTTCAGCAGCGTGATCATGTTGCCGGCGGAGTTGGCGCCGTTGAGGCCATGGGCCTGCGCTCCCACGGCGTCGATCGGCGCCCCCTGGGCCTGGATCGACTTGACGATGTCGATGAAGTGCTGGTTCTGGTTGCCGATCTCGATGTTGTTGTAGTCGTTCAAGATCAAGGTGGCGTTGGGGCAGGCCGCGCGCGCCCAGGTGAACGCGTTCACGATCCACTGCCAGTTCCCGTTGGTGCCGCCGCCGATCGCGTTCGCGTAGCGCGGCTCCTGATGGGGCGGAGGCTCGTTGACGACGTCGATCAACCTGGTGTTGGGGTAACGGCTGCAGAAGCCCTGCATCCAGTTCTGCACATCGGCCGGGGTGATGTCCCCGTTCGGCTGCTGGGGCCCCCAGATGAAGGTGTGTTCCTTGAAGATGATGCCCTTGCGCTGGGTGTAGTCGTAGATGGCATCGAGGGCGGCGTAATTGGGTGCGCTCGCGGCGGTGGCTTGCACGGAGCCCCACTTGCCGGCGTTCTCGGGGGTGATCTGGTTCCAGTAGTCGGAGTACACGAGCCCGTTCGTGTCGACGGAGTTGCCCGTGGTGATGTTGCCGATGAACTTCGGCAGCGCGGCGGGCGGCACTTCGGGTTCCGGCGGGGTCATCTCCGGCGGCGTCTCGGTGCCGGGGTCTGGCATTTCCTGCGTCGGTTGCAGCGGAATGTCACCGACGGTCTGCTCGGTCGCCGGGGTCTGCGCCGGCGTCGCGGGCTCAGAGCCCATCGCTTCGGGCTCATCCATTTCCTCTAGCGCCGGAGCTGCAGCGGGCGGTGTGCTCGAGAACGTCGGAACGTCGCCGGGCATCGCCGAAGAATCAGGCGATTCTGCGCCACAGCCGACGGCAACGACACTCAGGAACAACTTGGCGACGAGCGGTAACCCGGAGCTTCGCGGACTCAGTCTTCTCATTTCGACAACTGTGACGGCCTCCGCGCGCGCTCGGAAGAGGCGCCGCTTCTCCCCAGCGCTCTGCAATCTTGCAGGCTGAGAGGCGAGCGGGCCGAAAGCGCCGCCACCTTCGCGCCCGGTGACGCAGACCCGCTGCGCGGGTTACGCAAATCGACACGACGCCGGCTCCGAGCCGATCCCGCGGCGTCCGCCGGACGTCGCCGCCGCTCGCGTCTGTTTTTCGCACAGCGCTGCCTGCTGGATCCCCCGCCGGTTACTGACGGGCAAAATCTCGGCGCTCCTTGGCCTGCAATTCAGCGGGGCGCCGGCTGGACAGGAGTAAATTCGCATGCGATCGATCAATTTCCGCCGCCTCGGCTGTTTCGCCCTGGGACTGCCGCTGGCGTGCGGTGCTGCCAAGGGCGGCCTGGAGGACTCGAGCGGCAACGACGGATTTTTCGGCGCGGATGCGGACTCCGGCCGTCTGAAAGCGGCGCAGTCGTTCGTCGCATTTCCCGGCGCCGGCACGAGCGGCGCGGCCCAGCCGCTGAGCGCTTCCCTGGCGCCGGACACGAGCGATGACTGCGATCCGCAGCCGAGCTCCGGCGGCTCGAACGCCGCGGTGCAGACGGTGTGCTTCTTCTCTGCGGATGACGCGGACGTCCCGGCTGCCACGATCGAGCAGGTGGTGGAAGTCGTGGGCACCGCGGAATGGGTGCACCTGCGCCTGACGCTGAACCCCGACTTCGTGGATAACACCTACGGCGACACCGCGATCGGCTGGGGTGACGCTGGCGGCGCTGAGCCGGGACCGAAACCGGACGCGCGCGCCCCCCAGCCCGACGAGCGCGCTCCGAAGGCGGACGCGCCGCCGCCGCCGGATGGAGCCGAGCCGCCGCCGCCGCCGGATGGAGCCGAGCCGCCGCCGCCGCCGGCTGGAGCCGAGCCGCCGCCGCCACCGGATGGAGCC
>DASTRX010000166.1:0-8238 GCA_035760985.1 Polyangiaceae bacterium | reverse complement strand
AATACGTGGTCTCCTTTGCTCCCAGATCGAGTGCTATCTTACGCATGGCTGTCCTGCCTTTGGCCCCCTTGTTGATTTGCGTCTTTGAACGCGTGGGGGCGTTCTCTGGCGGCTTGCCAGTCAGCGGCAGGACAGCCATCTCTCTTGCTCGAACGATGGGCTTCGGGACAGTGCCCTCCGGGCCACCGGCACGGCGCCGGGCGGTCGCGGAGCTCACTCCCTCCCGAGGTGGGGCCGCCGAGGCGGACACCCGTTGGCTCGCCTTTCGGCTTGGGACGGTGGTGCGCGACATGGGCTGAGCAGGCGCGGGGCCCGACTCATCCCATCTCTGTACGGAGCCGCCCGCCGCCTCGGGACACCGGGCGGAACGAGCGGCTCGCCGCCGCGCGCGTCAGCTTTGCTCCAGCTCGAGCTCGGCCCGCAGGCACTCGCGGTCGCGGCCAATGGTCGCGACCGCCAGGGTCTTGCCGCCCCGCAGGTAGCTGACGCGGGCGTCACGGCGCTCCAGGTTGCCGTCGATCCGGATCTGGTCCCAGGCCTCGGCGTGGCCGATGTAGCGGACCGTCACGTCGTAGTGTTGGCTCCAGAAGAAGGGCACGAAGTTGCATGGCTCCTTGCGGCCGAGCAGGTTGCGTGCGGCGATCCGGCCGTGGCGCGTGGCGACCACCCAGTGCTCGACGCGGATGCGATCGCCGGTATGGGGATCGGGCCAGCGCGCCACGTCGCCTGCGGCGAAGATGCCGGGAGCGCTCGTCTCCAGGTATTCGTTGACGCTGATGCCGCGGTCGATGTTCAGGCCCGCTGCTTGCGCCAGGTTCAGCGCCGGGCGCACGCCGATGCCGGCCACGACCAGGTCGGCGGCGAGCGAGTCACCCGTGTCCAGCACGACGCCCGTGGGCGAGATCGACTTCAAGGTGTGGCCGAGCTGGAAGCGAACGCCTTGCTGCTCGTGGAGCGCGCGCAGGTACGCGCCCAGCTCGGGCCCGAGCACGCGCTCGAGCGGGCGGGCTTCGGGCGCCACGACGGTGACGGCCACGCCGCGAGCGCGCAGCGAAGCCGCCACCTCGAGCCCGATGAAGCTCGCTCCGACGATCAGGGCGCGCTTCACTCCGCCCAGCTGAGCGATGATCGCTCGGCTGTCCGCCAGGCTGCGCAGGTAGTGCACGTGGGGCAGCTCGGCGCCCGGAATGGTGAGCCGCACCGGGTCAGCGCCCGTGGCGATCAGCAAGCCGGCATACGGATGGGCGCCGGACTCGGTCAGCACGCGCTTGCCGGCGACGTCGATCTGCGTCGCGCGCGCGCCGAGCACCAGCTCGATGCGCCGTTCGCTGTAGAACTCGCGCGGGCGCAGCGGGATCCATTCCTCCGGCGCCGTGCCGGCGAGGTAGTCCTTGGACAGGTTGGGGCGGTCGACGGGTGCAGCGACGTCGGCACTGAGCAGCGTCAGCGGCCCCTCGTACCCCTCGTTGCGCAGCGTCTCCGCTGCGACGTGGCCCGCCGCGCCGCCGCCCAGGATCACGATCGGACCCGGCTGCGAGACAGCTTGCTGCGCGCCGGAGCGCACCGCGGGCGGCTTCTTGCCGAGCACCACCAGCCGCTCGCCGCGCTGCTCGACCTGCCAGCAGGCGATGGGATCCAGCGCGGGACCCGCCAGCACCGCGCCGGTGCGAACGCAGAAGCGCGCGTGGTGCAACGGGCAACGCAAGCTGTCCCCCGCAAACAGCCCCTCCGCGAGCGCGCCACCGTAGTGCGTGCACTTGGCTCCCAGCGCAAACACCTCGCGGCCCTTGCGCACCAGGCAAACCGGCTCCTCGCCGACGTGCCCGAGCAGCACGGCGCCGTCGCTCAGCTCGCTCGCGAGAATGCCTTGGCCGAGATCGGGACCGCTCACCTGCGTTGCTTCTGCCGCCATCGGGTCTCTCCTTTGCTCGTCTCGACTCGCGAGTATGGACTGGTCACGCCGGCCCACCAAGCATCAGGATCGATCGGCTGCGGCAGAGTTCCCGGGGCGAAACGCGGCTCTCGCGCGATGCGCGAGCCCGTCCACCTGGCCTGCGAAGGTGCGACCTATCCTCGCGCTCCCGGCCGCTGTATCTTGGAAGCATGGCGCTCAGAGGGGAAGCGCACGGCGGAAGGTCTTCGCTCGCCCCATCGCGCAGCGCGGGGGTACGACGGAGCGGGCGATTCCGGCGCAACGTCGGAACCCGGCGCAGCACGGGTGCCAAACCACCCGGGCGCGCGCAGCGCGCGGGCGGGCGCGGCCGCTGGCGCTGGCTCGGGTGGGCTGCCGGGAGCCTCGCGCTCCTGCTGGGGCTGCTGGTCGCGAGCCTCGTGTGGCTCGGCCACAACCTCGAGCGGAGCTGGATCAAGCCGCGGCTGATCGCGCTCGTGAAGGCGAACACCGGGCTCGACATCGACTATGCCGGCCTCGATCTCTCGCTGCTCAGCGGGTTGCGCTCCGATACGCTGCGCGTGCTCACGCCGGCCCCGTTGGCCGCGGGCGCGGACACCTTTCTGCGCCTGCAAGGGCTGGAGCTCGAGTGGCGCCCCTGGGCGCTCGCTACCGGCGCGATCGAAGTGCGCTCGCTGCACGTGGGCGAGATCGAGCTGGCCCTGGTCAGCGACGAGCACGGCCGCACCACGCAGAGCGAGCTCTTCCCCGCTCGTCCCGAGCAGGCCGAGCCGAGCCCGCCCCGGCGCCTGTCGCAGGCGCTGCTGCAGCTGCCGCGCTTCACGCTGGAGCGGCTGCAGATCGACGCGATCCGCTGGCGCTCCGTCGAGCTGAACGCCGGGCGGCCCGTGCGCAGCGCCGCGCTGGAGTCGCTGAGCGTTGCAGGCCACCTGCACAGCGACCCCCGGGGCCTGGGCGGTACGGAGCTGCACGTGGCGGGCGCGCCCGCGCTGCAGCTCAGCGTGCGCGAAGGCGAGCGGCTGCGGCACGCGGAGCTCGCGCTGGCGCTGAGCGCGCAGGCGCTCCAGCCCGACCTGCTGCGCCTGCACGCGCAGCTGGACCTGACGGAGCAAGATCTGGCGCCGGGCTGGCCGCGCTCCGCGGAGCTGCTCGCGCTCGACGGCACGCTGCGCTTCGACCCCGCCGCGGGGCGTACCTCGCTGGAGCTGCCCGAGCTGCAGGCGCTCGCGGGCACGATCTCGGTCGCCCTGCGGAGCGACGTCTTCGATGCGGGAGAGCTGCGCGTGGTCAGCAGCGGCAGTGCGGCCGTGCACGTCGCGGAGTGGCCGCCGCCGGGCTTGCCGCGCGCGGCCCTGCCCACCCCGCTGCGCGCGCTCTCGCTGGGCTCGCTGGATCTGGATCTGAAGGCCCGGGAGCTCTCGGTGCAGCGCGCACGCATCGAAGGTGAGCTGGCCGCGCGCGGCCAGCTGCGCGGCGTGCGCCGCGAGGACGCCACGTCGAGCTTGCAGCTGAGCGCGGCGACGCTGGAGGCCAACGGCCGCATCCAGGGCGGCCGGGGGAGCTTCCGCGCCCGCATCGAGGCCGCGCCGGTCTACCGCTCCGCGCCGGTCTCCGCCGAGCTCGCTGAGCTGGCCCTGACCGTGGCCGGAACGAGCCGCGAGCTCGACGGCGACCAGGCGCTCGACGCCGAGGCGCAGCTCAGCATCGGCTCGACGCGCGCGCGCACGCCGTCGGCGAGCGTGGTGCTGCGCGGCACACAACTGAAGGGCCGCATCGGCGGGCTGCTCTCGGAGCTGAGCGAGCGCTCACTGCCGGAGCTGGACGTCGAGCTGCGCAGCGCGCGCGTCGAGGCTTCGGCAGAGGGACGGCGCACCACGCTCGAGGGGCTGTCGGCACACGCCCAGCTGCTGGGCGTGGTGGCCGACCCCACCAGCGCGTCCGGGCTGCGCGGCAGCGCGGAGCTGTCGCTGGCTGCCGCGGCGCTGGGCGTCGAGCAGAGCGCGGGCGCGGCGCCGCGCACGCTGCTCGCCAGTGAAGGGCTGCAGGCGGACGCGGTGCTGCAGCTGGCGCGAGCCGACCTGGCGGGCACGCTCGAGCTGGCTGGGTTGAAAGCAAAGAACAGCTCGCTCGGCGGGCTGAGCTTGCAGTTCGCGGCGGACAATCCCCTGGCCTGGGCGCCCGAGAGCCACAGCCTGGCGCACTCGACGCTGAGCCTGAGCGGCAAGATCGCACGCGTCAGCGCGGGTCGCAGCCGCGCCGCCCTCGAAGCGCTGCGGCTGTTCGCCGAGCGCGCCGAGCCCGACCGCTATCTGCTCGATCTCGAGACGGACGCGACCGCCTTCGCGGCGCGCGGCCGCAGCTTGCCCGGGGGCTTGCGCTCGGAGCTGCGCGTGGATATGGCGCCGGTCGCCGGCAAGCTGGCGCTGACGGCCGCCCTGCGCGGGCTGACGCGCGCGGACCTCGATCTCGGCGCGCAGCTCGATCGCGAGCGCGGGCGCGTGAGCTATCGCGGCGCCTTCGCCGCGGAGCCGCTCACGCCGCTGGCCGCGCTCGCCACGGCCGCGCTGCCGGAGGCGGCCCCCTATCGCATCGCGCTCCAGCGCCTGCGCGTCCGCCTCGACGGGGAGCTCTCCGGCGTGCTGCAGAGCGGGCCCGAGCTGGTGCCTCGAGCGGTGGCAGACCCTCTGCCGCGGCTGCGCGGCAAGCAAGCCACCGCCTTCGAGCTCGCGGGCCTCGCCCTGCGCGCGCCCGATCGCACGCTCGATATCCCTGGGCTGGCCGTCGAGCTCGAGAGCCAGCACGGCGAGCGAGGCGCGGGCAGCGCCAGGACGCGGGTGCGGCTCACGGCGCTCGACTACGAGGGCGGCGGCACGGCAGTGCGGCTGCGGGGACTGGAGCACCAGCTGGCGGCCAAGTTCGATCGCGTCCCCGGGCAAGGCCTGGCAGACCTGCACTCCCAGCTGACGCTGGCCTCGGCGGCTCAATCCTGGCTGCCCGGATATCCCGTGAGCGCTCTGCGCTGGACCACCGATCTGCAGCTCGATCGCTTGCTCTCGGCGTACCTGCGCGATCTCCAGTTCGACAACCCGGGCGGAGGCACATCGCTGCGCGCTTCGGGCGCGCTCGAGCTCACGTCGCGCAACGGGGTGGTGACGGCGTCGCGCGCGCTGGTCGGGCGCGAGGCGCTCTCCTTGACGGGCCAGCTGAAGCAGGAGCTCGAACCTCTGGAACGGGCCGGCTCGACCGCGCGCTCCAGCGGGACGTTTGCTCTGCCCTTTCGGCTCGAGTCCGGCGGGCTCCTGGGCTATCGCTTCCTGGCCACGCTGCAGGCCAACGACGTCTCCTTCCTGACCAAGGATCAATCGCTCGCGGTCGATGGCCTGAACGCACAGGTGCCGATCGTGGAGGAGATCGCGCTGCTGCCGGGAGGCCTGGTGCTGGGCGTCGATCCGCGCTCCAGCCCGCTCGCGGATGCGCGCTTCTTCGACGTGCATCCGTTCCTGGCGACCAACGACTACGTGACGGCGGACGCGATCCGGATCGGCAGCTTGCCGGTGCTGGGGCCGCTGGCAGCCAACCTGCGCATCGAACGCACGGGCTTCATCCTGGAACAGCTGCAGGTGGGCTATAGCGGGGGGCAGATCGTGGGCCAGTCGCGCGTCGCCTACCGGGACGGCGACCCGATCGTGCGGCTGCGCCTGAACGCCACCGGGCTGCGCTCGCCGAAGACCGGCGAGATCTTCGACGCCAACGCGACGCTGAATTTCGAACCCGTCGCGCTGACCCTGGACGGCAAGATGCAGATCGTGCGCGCCTCGCGCGCCCACGTGCTGGAGATGCTGAAGGTGCTCGATCCGTACCACCAATCGCCCAACGCCAACCGGGTCCGAGCCGCGCTCGCTGTCGGCTATCCCAAGTTCGTGCGCTTCAAGCTGCACGACGGCACGGTCGACACCAAGATCGAGCTGGGCGGCATGGCGCAGCTGGTTCGCATCGGCGAGATCAAAGCCGTGCCGCTCGGCCCGCTGCTCCAGCGTTACGTGGCGCCCAGGGTCAACGCGCTGCTGCCCCCGCGGCCCGAGCACAAGCCGGCCCTGACCGGCTCCGTCGCCAGCTCCAGCGGCGGCAAGAGCGACACGAGGGCTCCGTGATGCGTGGACCCATCCGGTTCGTGCTGCCGCCGATCGCCGTGGTTCTGATCGCCTGGCTGCTGTCCGGCTGCGTGGCGCCGAGCGTGGTCGTGGTCGATCAGAAGACCGCGCTGGAGCGCCAGGCGGCGGGCGAGTATCCGACGCTGGAGAACGACGCCGAGCAGGCGGCGCTCTCGCCCGCTCCCGAGCCCTTCACCCGCGAAGAGCTCGCGCCGGGCCGCGAGCGCCAGGGCGGCGGAGCGCTCGGCGAGCTCGCCGAGCTGTACGCTCGCCACGAATCGGACGCGGAGGTGATCGACCGCCTGCTGTTGCAACGCTGCATCGGAGAGGCGACCAGCGGCCTGTTGGTAGCGCGCCCCGCCGACTGCATCGGCGCCGCCGATGCCACCGAGCTGGTGCGCGTGATCGGGCGCGAGAATCAGCACCGCCGCCAGCTCTGGCAGCTGCTCGCCAGCGAGCGCAAGGCGGACGTCGATCGCACCCGGCGCGTGTGGCGAGAGCTGCACCTGGAGCAGGTGGTGTGCGGCGGCCTGGTGGAGTCCGCGCGGGAGCGCTGGGAGCCCAAGTCGTGCTGAGAGTCGTGCTGAGCTCGGCGCTGTTGGCCGTGCTGCTCGCTCCGGCCAGCCCCGCCGCGCAGTCGCCGGCCGCCACACGGCTGGCGCAGCCTCATGCCTCGCACTCGTACGCCAACGTCGAGCGCGCCGTACGCGAACCCGTGCGCTGGACCGCGGGCGCGAGCGACGAGCTGATGGGCGTGCTCTCACCGGATGAAAAATCGCTCTACTTCATCAGCGACGCCGAGGGCACGCTCGACATCCAGCGGCAATCGCCCGTGCAGAGCGGCCCGCAACCGCTGTCCGAAGGCCTGGGCGACGCCGCCTGGCCGCAGGTCTCGCCCGACGGCAAGCACATCGCTTACATCTCCTTCGCCACGGACTCCACCGGCGACGTGTGTGTACGCGGGATCGGCAAGAACCGCGGCGAGGACGAGCACTGCTGGGCGAGCCCCGGTACCGCCGAGCTGACGGTGCTGTGGTGGGATGGCAAGTCGCTGCTGGTGCTCTCGCGCCAGGGCTTGCACGGCGATTTTCGGCTGGTGCAGCTGCCGCTCGACGGTGATCACCCATCGCGCCTGTTCCTGGCGCGAAACATGGTCGGCGCGGCGCTCTCGCCCGACCGGCGCTGGCTGGCCTATGTGCCGCTCGACAAGGCCACGCGCGAGGTCGGCATCACGTTCTCGCAGCGCACCGCCCTGGGCATCGGTCTGCAGCGCATCACCGCGCGCGGCGCCGACGGCGAGCCCGCGCTCTACATCCCGCCCCTACCCGGCGTGACCGGCTCGGTCACGTTTTCGAAGGCCGGCGACTACCTGGTGTTCACGCAGTTCCTCAATGACACCAACCGCGACGGCGTGATCGACGGCGACGACAACGCGGTCGTGTTTCGCGTTCCCTTCCGGAGCGACGCGCCGATCGAGGAGGAGCCCGAGCAGCTCACCAGCGGGCGCTGGGACTGCCATTACCCGGACGCGGCCGCCCACCAGCTGGTGCTGAGCTGCAGCCACGCGGGCTCGCTCGACATCTACGCGCTGCCGCTGGAAGGCGCAGTGCCCCACAGCTGGGATGATGCTCGCCTGGCCGGCGAGATCGCGGTGGCCCGCGACCTGCGGACGAAGCTCTTGCTCTGGAGCCGGCGGCTCTCCCTCGCCCGCGGCCAGCAGGAGAAGGAAGCGATCCTGCGTCAGATGATCGCGCTGCACCTGGAGCTCGGCGAATACGAGTCCACCATCTACTACGCCGAGCGCCGGCTGAAGAGCGACCAGGGGCAGGGCTGGGGCCGGGCGATCGCCGAGCTCGCCCGCCATCGCCGCGCCGACCTGGCGCTGATCCGCGGGCAGACCAGCGCGCGCTACACCACGACCGAGCGCGCGCGCGCGGACGAGCTGCGCGCAGGTCTCGACTCCGCGGCGCCCCGCCTGGCCGCGCTGCGCCGCCTGGCGATCAGCGAGATCGAGGACGACATCGGCGAGAAGAGCGCGGCGCTCGCGACCTTCCGCCAGATCGACCTCGGCGCGCTCGATGACCCGCTGCTGGCGCCGCTCGCGGCGCGCCGCGCGGCGCGCCTGTACCGCTTGCGCGCCGATCGCGCCTCGCTGCTGGCCGTCTACCGCACTCT
>DASTRX010000165.1:0-46219 GCA_035760985.1 Polyangiaceae bacterium | reverse complement strand
TTCCTGCGGTCCTTCAGATGGCTGCCCAGGCGGTCGATGTAGTGCTTCAGCCGCGTGCTGGCGGCGTCATCCAATTCGAGGGCCATGCCCCTCGCTCGCATGAACCCCGCCCCATGGAAAAGTTTTCGTCAGTAGAAGTAGGTGCGATCCATCCCGCCGCTCGTGATGGTATGCGTGCCGTCCTGCAGCGTGCGAGTGCGGCCGCAGCCCGCGCTCGGCACCGCAGGCAGGGGACCTTGTGCGACGGGTTCCGTGCCCGGCTCCTGCTCGCCGGTGTTCATTTCTGGAGCGGGCTCAGGCGGGGTCATTTCACTGGAGCCGCTCGAGCCAGCGGCAGGCGGCATCGACAGATCCGAGACCTGCTGGCCTTCCGCAGGCGAGGGTGCCGGAGTGGCGGTGTTTGCTGGTTCCGCGCTGGGCGCGGCGGGGTTGGCCATTTCGGCCGGCGCCGGGGTAGCCGCGGGTTCCCCCATGGGCGACAGCGAAGCGGGCGGTAGCGCAGTGGCGGAGTCACTGTCGCTGGAGCAGGCAACCGCCCCCAGAGCGAGCACAGCACCAGCGCAACGAAGGGTAGGGAGGAGCCGGAAGCGAGGGTCTCGTGACGTGTGTCGAGTCTTCATGTGAAAGCCTTTCGATGTGCGCGAGCACGGCCGGCGCTGCCTCGAGCGCGAGCAGCAGAGGTCCCGCCAGCGGGCGGCGCCGAGCGCCCATCTCGCAGAAGCAGCGAGGGCTGGTAACGTTACCAGAGTTCGCGTGCCGGGGTGCACGCCGTTCGCGAGCACGCTGCGAGCCATTCCGTTGCGAATGCGTCGCTCGAAATATCGAAAGCCGTCGCGCTCAACCCAGGTCGTCGTCAGCGACCACGTATTGTCCAAAATAGAAATGGACCTGATGAGCGCCGGGGTGCGAGCCCTGGTCGCTCTGCTCGTTCGCTTCCGCCCACAGCCGCAGCGCAGCCGCGCGAGTCTGCGCGAACAACTGGCGGATCTCTCGCTCCTTGGGATGACCGGGCCACACATCGAAGCTGAGCGTGGTTGCTCCCAGGTCGCCGTTCTGGGCCACTCGGCACCGGCGCGTTGCGGTGGCAGCGATCGAGTTCAGAACAGCGCGATGATGCTCCACGATGGCGGCTTCCCAGCCCTCGCCCTCGCCTGGTTCGGTTCCCGAGTCTCGCAACTCTTCCTCGGTCGCGAGCCGATAGCGGATCTCATTCCGAACGCCGGAGCGGACGGCGAGCCCCGTCTCGACGAGGTCGTTCAGGATGCTTCTCACCGAGACCTCGTCATCCCGTTTGAAGCGCGCCAGCACCTCGTCGCGCGTGCTCCACTCCCGCTCGGCCAAGAACTGCTGGACCGCGCTCCACAGCGTCGTCCCCCGCGAGCTGGCGGATTCTCCCAGCCTGCGTACCTTCTGCCGGTAGGAGCGCAGTGCCATGCCGAACATGTCGGCGATCACCTTGTTGCTCACGCCCTGCTGCGTCAATTCGCTGACCAGGCCCGAGAACACCTCATCTGCGATGTGGCCGAGCGGTGAGCGCAGCCCTGCGGCGGTGGAGAGCTGGGCGATCAACACCGTCGTTTGGCGCACGATCGCCTCGATCAGAGCCTGAGAGCGCGCGAGCTGTTTCTGCCTGGTCAGAGAGCGACTCACTTCCGCGCCTGCGCCTGCCGCTGGCGGCAGCTCGAGGGCGAGCACTGCGACATCCGGGCAATTCGCACGCGCCCGACGTGGAGACATGGGATGGGTCGAGGTCTCCAGACGCCCTGCGTGGCAGAACTGGAAACGACCAGACCCAGCTTAGAGGTTTTACGAATTCATCGCAACGGCTGCTCCCCCGCTCGAGCGAGCCCGATCCGCGCTGTCCCCTTGCGGAGCAGGCGTGAACGAGCCGCGTTCGCGATTGCGTGGAGCGATCTGCGCGTTTGCATAACCGGCGTTCGGACAACAGCCCTCGATCTTTGTGGCCCACGCGCTTTTGGTGGCCTTCAGCGCTTCGCGCCTGCGCTCTGCGCGCAGCCTCGTGAGATACTCCGCCCGATGCGCTTGAAAGAATGCCTCCTCGACCTGCCCGCAAAGGGCTTGCTCGCCGTGCTCGCGTGCTGCGCCTGCTCAGCTGACAGCGCCGACTCGTCCGGCAGCTCTGGCGCGATCGTTCCGCCCTTCGGGGGCGACGCCATCGCCGCGCCCACATCCCCCACGGGAACGAGCAGCGCTGGCAGCGACGTGGATGCCGCCAACGCAGCTCCGGCCGGCGCGAGCTCTCCCGCGACGAGCTTGGAGCCCACCACACCTCCCGACCTGGCACTGGGCATGCCCGCGCCGACGGGCGGCGACGGGGCTGCGATGGGCGACGGGGCTGCGATGGGCGACGGGGCTGCGCAGCCAGAGAGCGAGCCCGGCGGTGGGGATGCGGCGCCAGCCGCAGGTGGCGAACCGACTAACGGCGGAGCAGCAACCCCGCAGGCTCAGCCGAGCGCGATGTGCGGCAGAGCCGGCACCTCGCCCTCCTTCAACTTGCCCAACACGCTCACTTCCGTTCCCGCTCGTTATGACGGGAGCACACCGCTGCCGGTGGTGATCGCGTTTCACGCGGCGGGCAACCCGAACACACAGCTCCGGGGCATCCTCGGCGCCACGCTGCAGAACGACTACATCGTGTTCTATCCCAAGAGCGACGGCAACGGCTGGGTCGATGGCGTCGATACACCGAAGGTGAACGCCATCTTCAACGCCCTGGATGCCACGGCCTGCTACGACAAGAATCGCGTGTTCGCCACCGGGCACAGCTCCGGTGCGCAATTTATCGTGCAACGGCTCTGCGCTGGTGAAAGCCGCTGGCGCGCCGTCGCCACCGTCGCGTCGTCCGTCTATTGCTCGGCGTGGCAGCCCATTCCAGCCCTGGTGATCCATGGCATCGGCGATACGGAGCGCCAGGCGTACGGGCTGAATGACGGTGATGGCCTGAAGGACATCGTCCCCTACCGCACCAGCAATGGCTGCCAGGCCAGCGCGACGAACGTCGCGGTGGACGGCTGCTCGAGCGGCGGTGTTCAGGTCAACCCCGGTTGCAGGGACTTCGACGGCTGCAGTGAGCGCACGCGCTGGTGCCAGCACAACGACCCGCAGTATGGCACCTCGCACCACGGCGTGCCTTGCTTCGGCGCGCGTGTGATCAAGCAGTTCTTCGATTCCAATCCGTGAGGGTGAGGCCAGCGCCGGCATCGAGCGGCAGCCCCGCCCCGGTGCCGGCCGGGGCGAGGCTGCCGGTATCCTCGAGAGACACCGCAAGCGGCGCCGACGCCTTGGTCGGGTGAGCCATCGGTTCGCACGACCGATGGCTTCTGGCGCGGCATGCTCGTGGATGTCACCTGGCGCGCGCCGTCGCTGGCGCTCGCCCGCAGCACCGTCGCGGGTGCTCGGGCCATGGTGTGCTGGCAGCAGCTAAAGTTCAATCCACGCGAAGACCACCGCCCATTTGACGACGCAAAGACAAACTCGCGCCGACGGGATCGCGGCTACTCGGCTCGAACCAGGCGAGGTTCTCCGCTGCCGCCCAGCTCCTGTTGCACGCGCCGCCGGTAGACCCCGGGCGCGCAGCCCAGCTCACGCCGGAAGGCCACGCTGAGCAGCGAAGCGTTCGTGAAGCCGCTCTGCGCGGCGATCTGCGCCAAGCCCAGGTCCGTGGTCTCCAGCAGGCCCTTGGCGACATCCACGTGCGCGCGCCGGATTTCCTCGTGCACCGTGCGCTGCAGCACGGACCGAAACCGCCGCTCCAGGCGCTGGCGGCCGCCGCCGAGAGCGCGGGCCACCATGTCCACGGTGATGCGCTGCCCGGCGTTGCCGCGAATCCAGCGCAGCGCCTTGGTCACCAGCGGATCGTCTGCGGCAAACACGTCCGAGGAACGCCGCCCCGCGACGGCGATCGGGGCCAGCACGCGGCGCTGCCCGGCGATCTCCGTTCCAGCGAGCGCCAGCCCCACCAGCTCGGCCGCGGCCTGTCCCACGCCGTGCCAGGGGATGATCACACTCGACAGCGGCGGCACCATGAGCTCGCACTCCAGCATGTCATTGTCCGCGCCGACCAGCGCTACATCTTCCGGAATGCGCAGCCCTGCCACTCGCGCATAGCGGGCCACCAGCGAGCCCCAGCGGTCCGTGCACGTGAAGATGCCACACGGCTTCGCCAGATCGCGCAGCCACCGCAGGATGGCGGCGGGGCTCTCTGCTCGCTGGTCTTCCCGGCTGCCCCAGCAGTTAGAGACCACCGCTCCGGCAGCACGGGCGCCGGCCACGAAGGCGCGCTCGCGCTCGATGATGTAGGGCGAATCGCTCAGGCGAAAGCAGCTGAAGCGGCGCAGGCCGGTGGCGAGCAGATGCTCCAGCGCCAGGCTGCCGATGGCTGCTTCATCCAGGCAAACGGAGGCGACTCCGGCAGCGCTGCGATCGAAGGCCACGGAGACCAGCGGCACGGGTGCAAAGGTCGCGAGCTCCTGGCGAGACAGCGCCGGGCCAACCACCACGGCCGCCGGGGCCCACTCCTTCACGAGCCAGCCGACATTCGCGTCCGGGTGATAGTGCAACAGCGTCCAGCCGTGGTCGTGCGCGGCTGCGGCGAAGGACCTCAGGACACCGCGCGACCAGGTGGCCTCCGTCCGCAGGAGCACGAGCACCCGCGGGCTAGAGGGAGTCTTAGCGTTGGCACGGTCTTGGCCACTCATGTCCAGCGTGGGAGAGCAATCGCCGAAGCCACTTCTGTGCTGAGCGCTGCGCTCCTCCTCCGCACGATCCGCAAATGGCATTTGTCGCCGACAGTATGACACAAGCGCCCTCCTTCCCGGCCTCCGCTTGCCAGGAAAATTGCTGTCGCGTGTGCCCCTGCGCTCCGCCGGCGACTCAAATCGAAACGACGAAGCCCGCTTTCAGTCATGAAGAATCCGAGCGTGCGCCGCGGGCACGCTCGGCGGCGGTGCCGGGTTGAAACAGGCACTTGGTGTCGCTACAGCACCGGAACGATGATCTCTGTCCCGCGTAGCAGCGCCTGGCGCCTTGCTCTCTGCCTCCTGATCCTCAACCCGCCAGCGTTCGGGCAGGCAGCGCCGCCCGCCGCGGCCAAGACAGCGACGGCGCCGAAGCCCAGCGCCAGCTTCGATGCCGCGCTGACCATCCGCGCCGATCAACCCGGCGCCAAGATCGATCCCCGAGTCTACGGGAGCTTCGCCGAGCATCTGGGCCGCGGCATCTACGAGGGCATCTGGGTGGGAGAAGGCTCCCCGATCCCCAACACGCGCGGCATGCGCAACGACGTGATCGCGGCGCTGCGCAAGCTCCAGCTCCCGCTCCTGCGCTGGCCCGGCGGGTGCTTTGCCGACGAGTACCACTGGCGCGACGGCATCGGGCCGCGCAACCGCCGCCCGCGTCGCGCCAACACCTGGTGGGGTGGCCCGGAGACGAACGCGTTCGGGCTGCACGAGTTCATGGACTTCGCGGAGCTGATCGGCACCGAGCCGTACGTCAGCATCAACGTGGGCAGCGGCAGTCCGCGGGAGATGGCGGAGTGGCTGGAGTACATGACCTCCGACAGCGACTCGGAGCTGGCGCAGCTGCGCCGCAAGAATGGCCGGCAGAAGCCCTGGAAGGTCAAGCTGATCGGCATCGGCAACGAGAACTGGGGCTGCGGCGGCAACATGCGCGCGGAGTTCTATGCCGACACGTACAAGCAGTTTGCCACCTTCGTCAAAAAGTACTCGGACACCGCCTTCGAGCGCATCGCGAGCGGTCCCTCCGACGAGCAGTACGCCTGGACCAGCGTGCTGATGGCGCAGGCCACCAAGTTCATGGATGGCCTGTCGCTGCACTACTACACGCTGCCGACGGGCAATTGGGACCACAAGGGCTCGGCCACTCACTTCGGTGAGCCCGAGTGGCACGCAACCATGATGCGGACGCTGCGCATGGGGACCTTCCTCAACAAGCACAGCGCGATCATGGACAAGTACGATCCGCAGAAGCACGTGGCCTTGGTCGTCGACGAGTGGGGCACCTGGTACGATACGGAGCCTGGTGCAAGCCCGCTCTATCAGCAGAACACGCTGCGGGACGCGCTGGTCGCCGCCATCAACCTCAACCTCTTCAACCAGCACTCGGACCGGGTACGGGCCGCCGCCTCGGCTCAAGCGATCAACGTGCTGCAAGCGCTGATCCTGACCAAAGGCCCCCAGATGGTGCTGACCCCGACGTACCACGTGTACGATCTGTACCGGGTCCACCGCGACGCGCTCTCGCTGCCCGTCGAGCTGCAAGCCCCGCGCTATGTGCTGGGCCAGGGCAGCGTGCCCACGCTGCATGCCTCGGCCTCGCGCGACGCTCGCGGGGTCGTCCATGTGTCGATCGCCAACCTGGATCCGAATCGCAGCGCCCAGCTGAAGCTGAAGCTCACGGGCGCTCCGTCGCGCAAGGTGAGCGGGCGCACGCTGACCGCATCCAACATGACCGCCCTGAACGATTTCGGCGCGGCTCCCGCTGTCACGCCCGCGTCGTTCGAATCGTTCCGCATCGAGGGCGAGCAGGTCCTGCTGACGTTGCCCTCCAAGTCGGTCACGGTGGTCTCGATCGAGTGATCCGGCTGAGCGCCCCCGAATGGGTCAGGGCTCGGACTGGCGCTCGCCGCGCAGCACCAGGATGAGCCCTTCGCTGCGCGCCGGGCGCCGGATGCGACGCGTCGCGGGCGACCGCGGCCCAGAAATCCTGAATCGGAGCGCAGTAGTACCGGCTGTTTGCCGGCAAAAGTGCAATCTCAGTGCAGGTTTCCCTGCCGTGACGGTCGCAAATTGCAGCAACCTCGCGCGTGGTTTCCGGGCGCCCCGCATTGTATCGTCGCCTGCGATGCGGAGTGTCTCACTCATGCTGCTGGTCCTCGGCGGGAGCGCGGGTTGTGCCCAGCTGCTCGGCGACGTGGATCTGCGCGATCCCGTGGAGAACCCCCCGCAGTCCCCACGCGACGTAAACCAGGACACGGACCCGCTGCAGCCCACGGGCTCCACTTCGGCGGGGCTGCCGCGCCTGTGTGATACCGGCCAGACCCGTTGCCTGGGCGGGCTGCTGGAGGAGTGCGACGGGGAGTTCGGCAACTGGAAGGTGGTCGACTCCTGCGCCACGCCGGATCTGTGCGAGCTGGGGCGCATCACCCTGGGCACGACCTGCGCGCCCCCGGCCTGCGCCGTCGCCGAGCGCGTCTGCGAGGGCCAGACCTTGCGCTCGTGCAACACCGGGCAGACGGGTTGGACCGACGCGCAGGTGTGCGGGCAGAACGAGCGCTGCGATCCGCGCTTGGGCTGCACGGCGCTGGCTTGCACTTTCGGCGAGAAGCGCTGCAACGGCGGGCGCATCGAGGTGTGCCAGCCGCCCGCTGGCGACTTCGTGCCCACCGGCGACGCGGCGTGCGCGACCCCGCAGCTGTGCAGCGACAGCCCGGACGGCGGCGTCGCCTGCAGCGAGCCGGTGTGCGAGGCCGGGCAGTTCCGCTGCGAGGGCACGCTGCTGCAGCGCTGCAGCGACGGCCGCGATGTCTGGCTGGACTTTCAGCGCTGCGCCACGCCGGAGCTGTGCGATCCCGCGCGCGGCGCGCAGGGCTGTGCGGAGCCGAGCTGCGAAGCGGGGACGCGCAGCTGCGTGGGCGACACGCTGATGCAGTGCCGGTCCACGCGCGACGGCAGCGACCCGATCGCCAACTGCGTCTCCGCCGGCGGCTGCGATCCGCAGGCTCTCGACTGCCGGGACCCGTGCGTCGTGGGTGGCTCGCGCTGCAGCGGCGCGACGCTGCAGACCTGCATCGATCCGCTGATCGGCTGGCAGAGCCAGGCCTGCCTCAGCGCCGAGCTGTGCAATGCTCCCGCCCGTCGCTGCGATCCCCCGGCTTGCGCCGCGACCGATCGTGGCTGCCGCGGAGCGCAGCCCCAGCGCTGCGCTCCAGGGCGCACCGGGCTGGTCGACGTGGGGGCGCCCTGCGCGTCCGCGGCGCTCTGCAATCCGGGTGACGGCACCTGCACCCCGCCCGCCTGCAACGCCGGAGAAACCGCGTGCGACGGCCGCGACACCCTGCTCGTGTGCAACGCCGCCCGCACCGGCTTCGACGCGCTGGAGTGCGGCCGCGGCGAGCGCTGTCGCGGGACCCCAGCGGAGTGCCGCGACTGAGCGCCGATCGGGCCCCACCCGATCCGTTGTCACGGTAATCGGGTAAAATTTCGGCTGGTTAGCAAACGAGCCTGAAACATTGGGGTTTTTCCCCGGCCGGAGCGCGTCTCGAGGCGAGGAAATTCGTTAGCGAACTGGGGACTCGGGACACTAGTATCCGCGCCGCCCTGGGCCGATGAGCCCACTCAAGGTTGGGCTCACGTTACGGCATAGTCATGGACGTCTCCGAGATTCAAACCATCGAACATCAGGTGCTCGTGATCGGCGCGGGCGGAGCGGGGCTGCGCGCTGCGATCCAGTGCAGCGCCCTGGGCCTCAACACGGGCGTGCTCTCCAAGAGCCTGCTCGGCAAGGCGCACACCGTGATGGCGGAGGGCGGCATGGCCGCCGCGCTCGCGAATGTGAGCCCCAAGGACAGCTGGAAGGTCCACTTCCGCGACACCATGCGCGGCGGCAAGTTCTTGAACGTGTGGCGCATGGCCGAGCTGCACGCCAAGCAAGCGCCGGCGCGCGTGCGCGAGCTGGAGGAGTGGGGCGCGATCTTCGATCGCACGCCGGACGGCTTGATCAATCAGCGCAACTTCGGCGGGCACCGCCATCCGCGGCTGGCGCACACCGGCGACCGTACGGGCCTGGAGCTGATCCGCACGCTGCAAGACCACGGCGTGCATCAGGGCATCCACTTCCACATGGAGTGCACGGCGCTCTCGCTGCTCAAGGACGGCGATCGCATCGCCGGCGTGTGCGGCTACTGGCGCGAGACGGGGCGCTTCGTCGTGTTTCGCGCTCCGGCGGTGATCCTGGCCACCGGCGGCGCGGGCAAGGCGTGGAAGGTGACCAGCAACTCCTGGGAGTACACGGGTGACGGTTACGCGATGGCCTACGAGGCCGGCGCCGAGCTGATGGACATCGAGTTCACGCAGTTCCACCCGACGGGCATGGTCTGGCCGCCCTCGGTGCGCGGGACCCTGGTGACGGAGGGTGTGCGCGGTGAAGGCGGCATCCTGCGGAACAACAAGGGCGAGCGCTTCATGTTCAAGTACATCCCGGAGAAGTTCGCCGCGGAGACGGCGGACACCGAGAAGGAAGCTGCCGAGTGGCTCGCCGGCAAGCCGGGCGCTCGCCGCCCGCCGGAGCTGCTGACGCGCGACGTGGTGGCGCGCTCGATCAAGGCCGAGGTCGACGCCGGTCGGGGTTCGCCGAACGGCGGCGTGTTCCTGGACATCGCCTCGCAGCGGCCCGCCGACTTCATCAAGCGCAAGCTGCCTTCGATGTATCACCAGTTCAAAGAGCTGGCCGAGGTGGACATCACCAAGGAGCCGATGCAGGTCGGCCCCACGCTGCACTACTTCATGGGCGGCGTGCGCGTGGACGCCGAGACGCAGATGACCCGCGTTCCGGGCCTGTTCGCCTGCGGCGAGGCGGGCGCCGGCATGCACGGCGCCAACCGCCTGGGCGGCAACTCGCTCAGCGACCTGATCGTGTTCGGCAAGCTCGCGGGCGACGGTGCCAAGAAGTACCTGGACGGACTGAAGAGCACGCCGCGCGCGGATGACGAGCAGATCAAGGGCGCCTTCCGCCGCGCCACCGCACCGTTGCAGCGTGATTCGGGCGAGAACCCGTACGTGGTGCACGAGGAGCTGACCAAGACCATGGGTCAGTGCGTGGGCATCGTGCGCAGCAAGAAGGAGCTGGAGCGCGGCATCGAGGAGCTGCAGGTCCTGAAGAAGCGCGTCAAGAACGTGAAGGCGGACGGCGCCAGCCAGTACAACCCCGGCTGGCACGAGGCACTCTCGCTGGAGTCGCTGCTGGTGGCCTCCGAGGCGGTGGCGCTGGCCGCGCACATGCGCGAGGAGAGCCGCGGCGCTCACACGCGCATCGACTTCGAGAACGAGCGGCCCGAGTGGCTGAAGTACAACATCGTGATCTCCAAGGGCCCTGACGGTCAGCCGCGCGTCGAAAAGGTGGAACGCAAGCCGCCGCCCGACTATTTGAAGCAGATCGCCGAGGCCAACATCGACGATCTGGAAGCCGGCAAGGTCGGCCAGGGCGCCCCCGAGGACTGAGCAGCGGAACCCGCGGAAAGCAGCGAGAACTGAGCAACATGGCAAACCGAACGTTCAAGGTCTGGCGGGGTGATCAGAAGGGCGGCAGCTTCCAGAGCTACGACACCGAGGTCAGCGAAGGCATGGTCGTGCTCGACGTGCTGCACGCCCTGCAGGCCTCGCAGACGCCGGACCTCGCGGTGCGCTGGAACTGCAAGGCCGGCAAGTGCGGCTCTTGCAGCATGGAGATCAACGGCAAGCCCAAGCTGGCGTGCATGACGCGCATGAACAGCCTGCCGCAGGATCAGCCGGTGACCGTGCAGCCGCTGAAGACCTTCCCCGTGATCCGCGACCTGGTCACGGACGTGTCCTGGAATTACCGCCAGAACAAGCGCATCGCGCCGTTCAAGCCGATCCCCGCGGGGCCGGACGGCAAGCGCCGCATGTACCAGGAAGACGCGGATCGCCCGCAAGAGTTCCGCAAGTGCATCGAGTGCTTCCTGTGCCAGGACGTATGTCACGTGCTGCGCGACCGCGAGGGCAAGGACAAGTTCGTCGGTCCGCGCTTCATGATCCGCGTCGCCGGTCTGGAGATGAACCCGCTGGACGCCGACGACCGCATCCCCGAGCTGCGCGAGCACTACGGCTCCGGCATGTGCAACATCACTCGTTGTTGCACCGAGGTGTGCCCCGAGCACATCAACATCACCGATAACGGCATCATCCCGATGAAGGAGCGCGTGGTGGATCGCTACTACGATCCGTTGCTCGCCGTCGGGCGGCTGCTCACCGGCAAGAAGCTGCGCACGCAAGCCAAACCGGAGCGCTGAGCGCAGCCCAGCTCTCTGCAGCCGCCGCCGGAGCGGAGTCGAGGCGAGCCGTCGCATGCGAATCCTGCTCTGGCTAGCGAATCCGGTGCGGGCCTTCGAGCCAACGTCCGAGCAGCTCGCCGCGCTCCGGGCCCGCGTCTCGCACGAGCTCGTCGCCGCGCCGTCAGAGTCCGAGTTCCTGGCGCAGCTGCCGGCCGCGGATGCCGTTGTGGTCTGGCGCTTTCTACCCGAGTGGTATGCGCGGGCGCCGCGGCTGCGCCACTCGTTCACGCCCTCCGCTGGCCACGATCCGCTGCCGGCCGACCCCACGCGTCGTGTGGAGCGCCACTTCGGCAGCTTTCAGGGCCTCTTGATGGCGGAGAGCCTGGTCGCGATGATCACGTTCCTGAACTGCCGCCTGGGTGCGGCGCTGCAAGGGCAGGCGGCGCGGCGCTGGGATCGAGCGCCCTTTTCCGAGCGCCGCCGCTTGCACGGTCAGGTGGCCTTGATCATCGGCTACGGCGCGATCGGTCAGCACTGCGGCCGGCTGCTTTCGGCGCTGGGCATGGTGGTCCATGGTTTGCGCCGCGACGTGACCCGACCCAGCCCCTGGGTGCAGCGCATGTTTAGCCCGGCCGAGCGCCTGGAAGCGTTGGCTCTGGCCGATCATGTGATCTGTGTGTTGCCGGGCGATACCGGCACGGATCACTTCCTCGATGCGACCGCGCTGGGCCGCATGAAGCCGAGCAGCTGCCTGTACAACCTGGGCCGTGGCAACGCGATCGATATCATCGCCTTGGGCGACGCGTTGACTCGGGGCCGCATCGCTGGAGCGTTTCTCGACGTCACTCCCGAAGAGCCGCTGCCTGCCAGCTCGGGGCTCTGGACGCTGCCGAATCTGTATCTCAGTCCACACGCTTCGGCCATCGGCGCCGAATACCTCGATCTCTACTTCGAGCAGCTGGCGGGCGAGCTCGAGCACCTGTCCTGAGGCTCGGTCCGGTTTCGGCGCTGTGACTCGCGGGATCGCGAGAGCGTCACGGATCCGTAGCGCGCCTGGCCCCGAGCCGCTGCGGGCCACGTGGTCTCGCGCTTGCAAGGCGGTGGAACATGCTGGACGCGAGCGACGCGACAACGATGGCGCGGGCGGCGCTGGAGCGCTGGGTCGACAGGTGGCCTCGCTCGCCGGCTGAGCTGTGGGCGCTGGTCACGAGCCGCGAGTGGCCGCTGCTGCGCTGGGTCGTGGTCAGCCTGGCAGCTGTTGCGCTCGGGCGCGCCCTCTCCTGGTGCGTGATCGCCGCGCTCCAGCGCTGGTCGATGCTGACGCGCACGGCGGCCGACGACATCGCCGTGAAACACGTGGCGCGACCGCTGCGCTGGCTCGCGCCGCTGGCGTTGCTGGCGCTGGCGCTGCCACTGATCAGCGAAGCTGGCGAGGCGCACGCGCTGATCCGGCAGCTGCTGGCTGTTGCCATCACGCTGGTCTTCGGCTGGTTGTTCCTGCGCATCGCGCGCGTGGTAGAAGAGATCATCGCGCGGCGGCTGAACCTGGACAGCAGCGTGAAGGCGCGCGCTGAATACACGCAGATCCGCGGCCTGCGCAACATCGCCGATTTCCTGATCGGCGTGATCACCGTGGGCTTGGCCTTGCTGTCCGTCGCTGGCGTGCGCCAGCTGGGCGCGAGCTTGTTGGCATCCGCCGGTGTTGCCGGCATCGTGTTTGGCTTCGCCGCCCAGCGCAGCCTGGCCACCATTCTGACCGGGCTCGTGATCGCCATCGCCCAGCCCATCCGCATCAATGACATCGTGGTGGTGGAAGGAGAATTCGGCAGCATCGAGGAGATCACCCTGACCTTCGTCGTGGTGCAGCTGTGGGATCAGCGGCGCTTGGTGCTGCCCGTGAGCTACTTCACCGAGCGACCGTTTCAGTGCTGGTCGCGCTCTTCGACGGAGCTCACTGGTGTGGTCCTGCTCAACGTTGATTACAGCGTGCCCGTGGACAGCGTGCGCGCCGAGCTGGGTCGGATCGTGAAGGACTCACAGCACTGGAATCGGCGCGGCTGGGCGCTGGAAGTGACCGATACCACCGAGCACACCGTGGTCCTGCGCGCGCAGATGAGCGCGGACGATGCCAGCGCCGCCTGGAAGCTGCGCTGCGAAGTGCGCGAGCGCTTGATCGGGTTCCTGCAGCAGCAGTGCCCGGAGGCGTTGCCACGCTGGCGAACCAGCGTGGTCGGCAGCGCTCTGAGCGCCAAGGAACGCCTCAGCGCCTGACGTGGTCTGCGGTCCGCGGGCCGTCGCACGGTGCGCTGGTCCGTGCCATAATCGCGGCTGCATGGGCCCCTCTGCCGATCGGCCTCCGGAAGAGACGCTGCGCCTGCATCAGGCGAACGAGCGCACGCTGCTCGCCTGGGTGCGCACCGGCATCGCGCTCATGGCCTTTGGCTTCGCGATCGCACGCTTCGGCGTGTTCTTGCGGCAGGTCGCGGGGCTGGGCGCCACGCCGCCGCCGCACGCGGGCGGTATCGGCTCCGGTTGGGTCGGCGCCGCGCTGGTGGCGCTGGGAATGCTGGCAAACCTGCTGGCGACGCTGCGCTTTGCCAGCATCCGCCGCGCCATCGAACGCGGCTCCGTGGGCGCTCCGAACGCGGCGCTGGTCTACGTGCTGGGGATCACCGTCACCTTGATCGGCCTTGCCATGACCATCTTGCTCGCGCGCGCCGTCGGGGAGGGTTGACCCTCAGGTTGCGCAGCTCGTAGGCGCGCCGGCACACGCTCGAGCTCTCGGTGGACGAGTAGCCCTGCCGCGCGCGGGCACATCCTGATGCCGGACGGCGCCGGCAGGTGCCGAGCCCACCAGCAGCCGGCGCCGTCAGCGGATGCGCTCGATGGTGCAGCTGTTGGAGCAGCCGTCGCCGGACAGCAGGTTGCCGTCGTCGCACTGCTCGGTGCCTTGACGCTGCCCGTCACCGCAGCGCGCCGCGCGCTGGCAGGTGCTGGTGCAGCTGGAATAGCTGCCATCGTTGACCCCGTCATCGCAGGTCTCGCCGAAGAGCGGGTCGATCTTGCCATCGCCGCAGCGCGCCGGCAGCACGCAGCCCGGCGCGCAACCGCTGCCGTAGCCGCTCAGGTTCTGGCCGTCGTCGCAGGCCTCGCCCGCTTGCTGCACGCCGTCCCCGCAGTAGGGGCCACGCGAGAGGCAATCGGAGCCGCAGTGGCCGTAGCTGCCGTCGTTGCCGCCGGGGCCGTCGTCGCACAGCTCGTCGCTGGCCACGACGCCGTCGCCGCAGCTCGAGGCGCACACGCTCTTCGGGCGATTGAAGTCCTTGAGCGTCACCTTGAAGTTCGAGCCGCACTCGTTGCGCTCCGCGTGGAACAGCGAGATCTCGTACACGCCGCCCAGCTGCAGCCCGAGGTCGATGCTGACAGCGCCGGCCTTCGGGGTGTTGGAGACGGCGCTGCCATCGGCGGTGTCGGAGCCGGCGCCATCCGTATCGGCGTCGAGCACGAAGCTGCCGGTCTGGCTGCCGTGCAGGCCGCCGAGGTCGATGGCGAGCTTGCCGTTGACGAACACCCACAGGTCGTCATCGCCGTCGAACACGAACTGCTCGCCGCCCTGATATTCGAACCAGAAGTGGGTCTCGCTGGTGAAGGAGACGTTGTTGTTGCAAGGGGCTGCAGCGGCGAGCTTCTCGTCGCCCTGTGCCACCCAGCCATCGTTGTTCAATGGATAGAAGCTGCCGCTGGCGTTGTAGACGTAGGTGCCGTTGCCCGGGTCGCGCGTGAGCGTCAGCTCCTTGTCGACCTCGATGTTGTTGGGGCTGCTCGCGTACCACTCCGAGAACGGGCCCGGGCCGTTGAAGTTCGGGCGAGTGTTGCCGCTGCCCGTGAACAGGTGGCCTGGGTTTTGATCGCAGTCGCCGCCCGGACAGCGATAAACGGGGCGGCCATTCGCGTCGAGCTGGTTCTCCAGCACGCCCGGGATGCCGCTGGCGACCAGGCCGTTGAAGTCGATGTGGAAGCACGGGATCGGCTTGCCGACGCTGGGTTGCTCCGTGACCGGGTTGTAACAGCTCGCGGTGTTTCGGTTGCTGTTGCCCTCGCCGATGAAGTCGCGGAATACGATCGGCAGGGCCAGCGTGCCGGGGGGCGAGGCCAGCGCATCGCTGCAGGCGTAGCCCGTCTCGATCTTGCAAGTGCTGGAGCAACCGTCGCCGTTGCGGCTGTTGCCGTCATCGCACTCCTCGTTGCCGAAGCGCTGCCCGTCGCCGCAGGAGGACGCGCACACGCCGTTGCTGCAGGACGGCTCGAGCTTGCAGTGATAACAGCCGTCGAAGGGCTTGTTGTCGGGGCCGTTGTCACACTGCTCCCCGCGCTCGAGCACATGGTTTCCGCACACGGCAAGAGCGCAGCCGGCGCCGTCGCAGTCGTAGCCGTCCTGGATCTGGCAGTTGATGCAGCCGCTGGTCGGAGCCGCAAAATCGCACTCCTCGAAGCCGGCGATGATGCCGTCTCCGCACTGCGCCGCCTGGCAGCGCAGGCCTGCCACCGGGCAAGACCAGCCGGACTCGAGCCGGCAGCTGGCGCTGCAGCCATCTGAACCGTTCAGGTTGCCGTCGTCACACTGTTCGTCGCCGGCAATGTGCCCGTCGCCACAGACCACGGTCGAGACGCAGGCCTGGCCCGGGACGGGGCAGGCGAAGCCATTTTCGATCTCGGCGCAGGTGGCGGAGCAGCCGTCTCCGGCGTCGCTGTTGCCGTCATCACAGGCCTCACTCGCTTGCACGATCGAGTCGCCGCAGCCCTGGATGAGGATGCCCCCGTCCACGTGGGGCACGCTGCCGGCATCCGCCCGACCATTGGGGTCGAGGTTGTCGAAGATCAGATCGGGGTCGCCGACGATGGGCGGTAGATCGTCCTGATCGCCGACCTTGCCGCCGTCATCGCCGGGGCCTCCGTGGGCGCTCGATCCGCAATGAGCCGAGAACCAGGCCAACACCATCACGCCCGAGACCAGACCGATACTGCGACGCATGTGAGTTCTTCGTTCGTGCGCGCTGCGAAGCAGCGCTCCTCCTCCTGGTCACTGTGATGGATCCGCGTGCTCGCGCCACCGGCTCCAGCGTCGCGCGCGGAGCCGGTGTTTGGCTCGTTCCGGAATGGGTGAGGCGCTGGCGGTTGCCGCGTGGAGCGAGCGTCGGCACCGGGCGCAGCAGGTGGTCGAACGGGCTACCGAGACTACTGCGCCGGGCAGGCGGTGAGCACGCCTTCGCACTCGAAGGGACCGCTCGCGACCTCGATGAACTGGTTCTGGCACCAGTCGTCGACATTGCATTCGAAGCGCGTGCTGATGCCGACGCCGTCGATGTAACGGAAGATGGTGTTGGTGATGTTGGAGGAGTTGGGCGCGATCACCGCCGCCTTGGTGCTGCTACCCAGGCAGCCTCGGCCGCTGCCGGCATATTCGAAGATGGCGTGATCGATGCGCGGCGTCACGTCGCTGTAGCTGTACAGGAGGCAGCCCCAGTCGCCCGGCTTGGGCTCTTTCTGGGCGGAGGTGAACACGACCGGATCGGCCTCGGTGCCTTCGATGTTGAAGTTGGCGTTGAACGCATCGATCGTGCCGGACATCTCGAAGCGCACGCCGGCCGCGATGGTCACGTTGTAGCCTGGGGTCACGCCCATGTTCTGCACCCGGAAGGGCACCCCTTGTTTGAGCCAGGTGCCGTTGCTCTCGATGCCGCTGCCCTCGATCACGTCGATGTGGTCATCCGCATCCTCGAACACGTTGCCGGTGCCCAGCTGGAAGATCTGGTGCGCGTCGATCAGGATCGAGGCCTGGCCGTTGCGGGCGAAGTGGTTGTCGGAGAAGGCGCGCACGGCGGCGCTGCTGAACAGCATCATGCCGTAGTTCAGGCTGTCGCGCACGGTGACGTTCTGGATCCCGCGCAGCGGCGCCTCGATTTCGAGCGTGGTGGGGCTGCCGGCGCCGGTGGCGGCGCAGGGCGCGCCGCCGTACTCGAAGGTCACGTGCTCCAGCTGGCTGTTGCTGCCGTTGACGCCGATGCGCACGCACTGCCAGTCGCCCGGCAGCGGATCGGCCGAGGCGGAGGTGAACACGATCGGCTGATCCGCCGTGCCGACGGCGACCAGGTGCGACCCCACATCGCTGAGCGGCGTGACGTTCAGCAGGCCCGACGCCTGCATCAACACCGTGGTGCCGGGCAGGATCGTCAACGTGGCGCCGGACGAGACCTCGGTGCGCTGAATGCGCACGCAGCCGGGCCCGACCGTCAGGTCCTCGGTGATGGACTGGGGCAGCAGCTGTGCGTCCTTGCAATCCGCGGCGAGAGCGCCCGCGCCCGCGCTGCCTGCCGAGTTGGCTGCGACACTGGCGGGGCCTCCGTTGGCCGAGCCGCTGGCGCCCGCGCTGTCCGGTTGTGTCGAATCGGCACCGGTGCTGCCGCCCGTGCCGTCCACCGCCGCTGGATCCTCCGGGTCCGGCGCCACCTGTTTCGTCGTGCGCGAATCCAGCGCGCAGCCGGCGAGCAAGGCCGCGGCCAGGCAAGGAGTCAGAAACAGAAATTTTCGTTGCATGATGAAGCGCTCCGTCCTCGCGGGATCGTCGTACCAGTGGTTACGCGGAGCATCGGCTGGATTCCTCCCCTGGTTGCGTGAAATGTCGCCGGGAGGCCAGCGGACGACAGGACCCGGGGTCAGCCCAGCTGCACGCTCTGCAGCCGCGCGCTGAGCGCCGCGGCGCTCGCAGCGTGGCCTCGCGCTCGCCGCGCAGGGTGATGCAGCGGCGAGGGTGGAGCGTGTTGAACGGGTGACTGTTGCCCCTGCGGATCAGCGTCGCTCACGTCTCGATGGGCCCTCGCACGGCGGGCAACCGCTCGATTGACGTGCTGCCCGGGCGGCTCTACGGTGGTCCTGGAGGGGGGAAATATGGGAGCCGGGTTTCGCGGATTTCATTCGTGGATGGCAGCAGGTGTCGCCAGCGTATCACTGGGAATTGCGGGTGTGGCTGGCCTCGGTTGTGGCTCCGGGGTAGCGGCGTACACGACCTCCGGGCAACCCGCCGCCATCACCAAGTACAAGACCTTCAACGTGGTGGTGCCGGATCCGGATGAGTTGAAGGAAAATCACATGAAACCTGAGACGCTGCATCGGCTCGCGGAGCTCTCCGCCGAGCGCATGCAAGGTTTGGGGTACCAGCCCGCGGCGCTGGCTGGCGCGGATCTGGTCATCGGCTTGAGCCCGGAAGCGACGCTGTATGGACCGTTGCGGGTGATCAACGCCGAATCGGGGCACAACAGCGCGCTGGATCAGAAGTTCGATGCCGAGGGCACGCTGACCGTGAACTTCGTGGATATGGGCGCCAAGCAGATCGTGCTCACTCGCGTGGCCAAGGCGCGCGTCAGCATGCAGCTCGGAGAGGAGCAGATGCGCGAGATCGTGAGCAACGTCTTCGACGGTATGCCGCGCGCCGTGAACTGAGCTCGGCGCGCGCGCAAACTTGACCGCGGCTCCCCCGCCGTGCCACGAGCCCGGCTCTGCGGGAATGGACGGCGGGAGAGCAAGAGCTCTGGGGCGGCGCGCTGCACTCGCGCTCGCCGTCTCGCTGCCCGCAGCGCTGCTCGCCGTCTGCGGCGCTGCGCGCCGCTGGATCGGCGACGACGCCTTCAGCAATTTGCGCGTCGTCAGCCAGTTGCTTGCGGGCGACGGTTTTGTCTACAACGCTGGCGACCGCTCGGGCGGCTCCGGGCCGCGCTGCGCTGGCTGCCTTCGCGCTGAGCTTCGCGGCGCTGATCCGGCCCGACTACACGCTGCTGGTCGCTGCGACCGCGCTGGTGCTCGCCGTGGGGCGGGGCTCGACCGCTCGGGGCTGGCTCTCCGCGCCCTGCTGCTGGGTTGCCGGTGGGCTGCTGCACCTCGGCTACATCGTGAGCATGGGTGCTCCTCAGTGAATGCGCGTGACGCTGACCTCGTCGATGCAGAGCGTGACGGGCACCTGGCGCGCGAAAGGCCCTGCGAACTGGAAGCCCAGCGCCAGCGTGCCGGGCGCGGGATCGGCCAGCACGAAGCGCTGGATGACTCGCCGCGGCTGCTCCGTGGCGGCGACCTGCTGAACCCAGTACTCGCTGTACGGGGCGGTATCCAACCCCAGCTTGACGCGCACGTCGCTGGCGGGCGACGTCCACAGCCGGTAATCGATCATGACCTCGCTGCCGCGCTCCAGCTGCAGGCCCGTTTGCTGCAATTGCGCGTCCCAGGCGTTGGGGCTCTGGCTCTCCAGCGTCGCGCACAGCGCGCCGCTCTGCGCGCTGGACGTACCTTTGGCTGCGCCGGCGAACGAGACCTGCCACGGGTCGCTGCCCGCAGCGAAGCTGCCGTTCTCGATCAGCTGCGCCCCGGCCGAGTGCGGCACGCGGCCGAGCGTGCCCAGAAAGCGCGCGATCTCGGCGCTGGCGAACGAGGGCCAGCCGTGGTTGGTGTTCTCGTACGTGGCCTCGCCGTGCTCGCACCACTCCACAGGCAGCCCCGGCTCGCAGCCGGCATAGCGCACGCAGCCCGCCGCTCCCACGGGCGCGAACTGCTGGCTGCAGCCGTTGGCCTGCAAGAAGCGATCGCGCGCGGAGTGCCCGCGCGACAGCGAAACCACCGAGTCGCGCTCGCCGTGCACCATCAACGCAGCGCTCTGGCCGTGGCACTCCGGCAGCACCATGGCTCCCGCCACCGCGCCGATGCCGCGCAGCAGAGGCGAGCGTTCACAGGCCAGGATCTCGGAAAACAGCGCGCCGGAGCTGTGCCCGATCGCGAACACCTGCTCGCTGTCGATGCAATAGCTGGAGAGCAGGTGCGCGTACAGCGCATCGAACATCTGCAGGTTGTCGCTGCGCTCGCGCGGCAGATCGAAGCCGCGGCCGATGCTCTTCACGTAGGCCACGGCATACTTGCCGCCCAGCTGCTCCGCCAGGTAGCTGCCGTCGACGTCGTGCAACAGTTGATGGCTGCGCGCGCGGCCGTGAAAGGCAAACACCAGCGGCACGGGCTGGCTGCCGTCATACCCCTCGGGCAGCGTGAGCAGATAGGGTGTCTCCAGCTCTCCCGCGCGCGCCACCAGCGGGCCCGCTCCCGGGCTGGGGTGACCGCAGCCACTGCTGGGGGACGGCGGCGCCGCAGGCCCCGGCACGAGCGCCTGCGCGGCGGGAGTCGCGGCTCTCGGCTCCGCCGGAGCGGCTCGGGGTGCACCACTGCAGCCGGTGGCCAGGAGCGCGAGCATCCCCAGCAACGGGGAGAGACACGACACGCGCAGAGCAGAGCTCGCCATGGGCCCGCTTGTACACGAGTCAGCGGCCGCCGGGGCCCGCCGATTTGCGGATTGACAGCCGAGCGGGCCGCGCCACACCCTGTGGCCGCGCGATGCTGAAGAGCTTGCGGCAGCTCGTGCTGCCCCGCTTGCTGGAGACCGCCCAGGGCCGCCTGTTGGCGAGCTTCGCGGCGCTGCTCGCCGCCTTGCAGGCCCCGCGCCAGATCAACTCCGACACCTGGCTCAACTTGGTGCTGGGCCGCGAGATCGCCGCCAGCGGGCTGATCCGGCACAACGATCTGACAGCGGAAGCTGCCGGCGCGCGCTGGATCGATCAGCAGTGGCTGGCGCACCTGGTCCACTACTGGCTGGCCCAGCTGCTGGGCTTGCCGGGGCTGGTGCTGATCGCGTCGCTGCTCGGCAGCCTCTCCCTGCTCGCCGCTGCCGAGCACGCGCTGCGCAACGGCGCGAGCCCGGGCCGCACCTTGCTCGCGGGCACGCTGGCGCTCGGCGCGCTGCTGCCGCAGAGCGTGCGCGCACAGACCTTCGCCCTGCCGCTGCTCGCCTTCAGCCTGTGCCGACTCGACAGCGACGCGCGCAGCCCCTCGCGGCGTACCTGGTGGCTGGTGCCCTGCGCGGCGCTCTGGGGCAACCTGCACGGCTCGGCGCTGCTCGCGCCCGCGCTGGCCCTGCTGCTGGCTATGACCCGGCTGCTCGAAGCGCGGCGCTGGCAGCTGTTCGCGCGTGATCTCCTGCTCGCGGCCTGCCTCGCTGCTGCGCTGCTGCTCTCCCCGTACGGCCTCGGCTTGCTCGGCTACTACGCGGGCATCCTGGGCAACAGCGAGTTCCGCGTGCATGTCGGCGAATGGGCCCCCTTGCCGATCGCGGGCGAGCCCACCAAGAGCCTGCTGGTGGCGCTGGTGCTGGCGGCGGCGGTGCTCGGCGCCCGGCGCGCCCGCAGCTTCCCGCTGGCGGTGTGCGCCGGCTTCGCGCTGCTCACGCTGCGCTCGGGGCGGCACGCCACGCCGCTCGCCCTCGCCAGCGCGGCGTTCTTGCCGGCCATCGCTGACACGGTCCTGGGGCAGCGCCTGCGCCTGGAGGCAGACCGCGCTGTGCGGCGCGGCTCGCGCAGGATCTTGGCGGCAGCCGTGCTCGGCAGTTGCATCGCGACACCGCTGCTGGCGCGCCACACGCTGCGCGTCGATCTACCCGCCGGCTTCAGCGATCGCGTGGCGCTCGCTGCCCGAAGCGCCACGCGCGTGCTGGCGGACGAACACCACGCCGATCGCCTGCTCTGGTACCATCCGGAGCTCCGGGGGCGGCTCTCGCACGACGTGCGCTTCGAGCTGCTGTCGCCCGCGTTCCTGCAGTCGCTCACGCAGCTCTACGGGTTCCCCGAGGCGGCGTCCGCGCAAGCCTGGCTGTCTCGCTACGATCTGGTGGTCGTCGATCGAGAGCAACACGGACCGCTCTGGCAGTGGCTGCGGAACGATCTGGGCTGGCGCGAGATCGCCGCCGACCGCTGGACGGCGGCGTTCTCGCGCCGCTGAGCGCCGGGGTCAGAAGTGGAAGCGCGAAAAGAAGCGCTTCGCGTCCGCGAGGGCGCGCGCGGCCAGGCCCTCGGCGAGCGCCTGAGCGCCCTGACGGATGGCATCGCCCAGCGCGTGAGCACCATCCGAGATCACGTCGCCCACTTTCTCGACCGCGCCGCCCAGGGCGCGACCGATGTCGCCGAAGATGTTGCCGCCCTGGACCAGCATCAGCTCGTGCTCGCTGAGCTCGCTGCCGATCGTGTTCGCTGCCCATTGCTCCTGGTTCATTTGCTACTCCTGTCTGACCTGCTGGGTCGGATCGTGGTTGAGGACCTGAGGGATTCGGAGCGCCCGAGCCCCAGGTTGCTGCGCATCGTGCAGGGTTCGCGTGCCGATCGACGACGCACGGAGAGCGACGTCCGCAGGTGCGCGGGCTCGCGAAATGCCTTATGGTCGCGCCCCGCGATGAAGAACGTCCATCTGATCGTCTGCGCCGCGCTGGCCGCCAGCGCAGCGAGTTGCAGCAAAGCCCCTGCCAGCCGCGAGCCCGAGAACGCGCAACCGGCGAGCCCCGGGCTCGCGCAGCGCTACCAGGCCTTTTTTCCGATCGGCGCCGCGGTCAACAGCACCACCCTGCGCAGCCATGCGGACTTGCTGGCGCGGCACTTCGACAGCATCACTGCAGAAAATGAGATGAAGTTCGAGTCGCTGCAGCCGACCGAGGGCCAGTTCGAGTTCGCCGCGGCCGACGAGATGGTGGCGTTCGCTCGGGCGCACGGCATGAAGGTACGCGGCCACAACCTGGTCTGGCACCGGCAGACTCCCGACTGGGTGTTCAGCGACGGGGCTGGTGGCAGCGCCTCCCGGGAGCTGCTGCTGGCGCGCCTGCAAAAGCACATCGAGCGCGTCGTCGAACATTTCAGAGGCCGCCTCTACGCCTGGGACGTCGTGAACGAGGCGATCATGGATGATGGCAAGTACCGCACGGCGGACGAGCAGGAGCCCGACCAGCGCAGCAAGTGGTACGGCATCCTCGGCACCAGCTACATCGCCGCCGCCTTCCGCGCCGCCCACGCCGCGGACCCGGGCGCGAAGCTGTTCTACAACGACTACCGAAACTACATCCCCGTCAAGCGCCAGGCCATCTACGAGATGCTGAAGCAGCTGCTGGCGGACGGTGTCCCGATCCACGGCGTGGGCTTGCAGGCGCACCTCAGCGTGGAGCCGTCGACCTCAGCGGACAACCACGGCTTCTATCAGACCATCGCCGAAGAGCAGAAGACGATCGAGCTGTTCTCGTCGCTCGGGCTGGAGGTGCAGATCACCGAGCTCGACATGTCGCTGTACACGCCGGGCGTCAAATACGAGCCCAGCCAGTTCTACACCGAGGCCACCTTCAGCCCCGAGCTGGAGGCCAAGCAGGCCGAGCGCTACGGCCAGTTCTTCGAGCTGTTCCGGCAGTACCCGGGCAAGATCACGGGCGTGACCTTCTGGGGCATCGCCGACGACGCGACCTGGCTCTCGCAGTTCTCGTCGGGCCGCCAGGACTTTCCGCTGTTGTTCGACGTCCATCATCAGCCGAAGCAGGCCTTTCAGCGCGTCATGACGTTTTGAGGGGGCATTGCCGCAGCTCGCGAGCTGGTCACTCCACGACCCCAGGCGCCGCCGGTGAGCTTGGCGACGCTGGGCGTCGTGGAGCGCCCGCTTGCCCTCAGAAAATTTTCAAAGGAAGCTCTCCAGCGCCGGAGCGAGCAGCTCCGGATCGAGATCGTGGGTTGCGCCCGGCAGGATCAGCGCGCGGCCGTTGGGTAGCGCGCTCGCTGCTGCCTCGGCGGCTTCGCGCATCCCGGGCGGGCTCTCGCTGCCGGCGAGCGCGAGGCTGGGAGTCTGGATCGTGGAAAGCAGCGCCGGCGTGATGCGATCGCTCGCCACGAGGCTCGCGTCGTAGACCAGGGTGTGGGCCATCGCCTCCAGCTCCGGACGAAAGGGCGCATGGCGCAGCCGGGCGACGACCGGCTCGGGGATGCCGACGAGGCGGCGCTGGAAGTATTCGACCGCGTCGCCGCGGCGATCCTCGGCGATCAGCGACGCCAGCTCCGCGGCATGAGCCGGGGATTGACCCGGCGGTAGCTCGTACAGCACTAGGCGCGAGATGCGCGCCCCCCGCGCTGCTGCGAGCAGCGCCAGCGAGGCGCCGGAGGAGTAGCCGCAGACCGCCGCGGAGCCGCCCGCGGCGCCGATCAGCGCCTCCAGATCATCGAGCTCGCGCTCGCTGTCGTGGCGGTCTGCCGTACGCTGCGCGGCGTCGCCGCTCTGCCCGCGGCCGCGGCGGTCGTAGTTGAAGACCTGGAAGCGCGAGCTCAGGCGCTGAGCGAGCGCGGCACCGGCGCGCCGATCGTTGAAGGCGCCCAGCACCAGGATCAGAGCTGGGCCCTGGCCCTGCTGGTCGAACGCGATGGGGGTGCCGTCCCGAGAGATACACTGATTCATTGGGGTCTCCTGCGAGGGGGATGTCGCTTGGACCCGCAGCGCAAAAAAGTTCATCGCGCTGGCGCGAGATTTTCGTCAGAGCGTCGGAGGCAGGCGAAAACCGGCGCAGAGCGCGGGGCCGAAGGTGGTGATCTCGGCGATCTGTCCCCCTTCGACGCGCAGCACGTGCAAGCCCGAGAGCTCAAACTGTGCCGCACCGGCTGGGCGCAAGTAGGCCGCTGCGGCCGGCTGCCGGTTGGCTCCGACGGGCCGCATGCGAAACTCGCGACCTTGCCAGCGCGGCGGAAACAAGCGCAACAGGGTCTCGATCGCCGCACGCCCCTGGAACCAGAGCGGCGCCGGCGGCATGGCCCAGCGCGCGTCATCGCGCAAGAGCCGGGTCAGCTCGCTGGCGTCGCCGGTCTCCCAGGCGCGCAGAAAGCCGGCCAGCGCGGCGCGTTGTTCCTCGCTGAGCGGCAGACTCGGTGCCCAGCCATCGCGCCCTGCGGGCAGCTGCGCGCGTAAGCTGGCCCGAGCGCGCTGCAGGCTGCTCGTCACCGCCGCCATGCTCAGCTCGAGCTGCTCGGCGACCTCCGCGGCGGTCCACTCCAGCACGTCCGAGAGCACGACGATGGCGCGCTGGCGCGCGGGCAAATGCTGCAGCGCCGCCACGAACGCCAGCTCCACGCTCTGCTGGCGCGCGAGCGCGAGCTCGGGCTCGTCCGTCGCCTCGGGCTCGAGCAAGTCGTCCGGATAGGGCTGCAACCAGGGGAGCTCCGCCGCCGTCGCCGGCCTGGAGCGCGCTTCGGAGGCGGGAGTCTGCGCGGTCACGGGCGCCGCCACGTCCGGCGGAAGCAGGCGCTGAGGCGAGCGCTGCAGCGCGTTCAAGCACACGTTGGTGGCGATGCGGTAGAGCCAGGTGCGCAGCAGCGAGCGGCCCTCGAAGCTCTCCCGCGCGCGCCAGGCGCGCAGCAGCGTCTCCTGCACCATGTCTTCCGCCTCATCGAACGAGCCGAGCAAGCGATAGCAGTGCACGCGCAGCGCGTGGCGATGGGGCTCGCTCAGCGCCGAGAACGCTGCCGTGTCGCCCGCTCGCGCGGCCGCGACCGCTGCTTCTTCCTCGTCGCGCGTCACGCGCTCTGTCTAGCCCGTTTCGAGCCGGCGTTGCTCCGCTCCGGAACGGGCCGGGAGCGCGCCGAAATGTCCTTCAGACCCTCGAGCTGGGGACGATCAGTTTCACCGGCGATACATGTTGCCACTTGGACTGTAACTTGTACGGGGACAAAGGGGAGAGAAGACCTTGATTCATTTGCGATTCGAAGATTCGGCCAGCACCCGCAGCTCGTCACTGCGCTCCACCACGCTGCTGTGTGCGGCTGGCGCCCTGCTGTCCTGCCTGGCTTGTGGCAGCGACAACGGCGACGGCCAGCCCAACTACTACCTGAGCGGGCGAGTGCTGGACGGCAGCACGCTCGAGCCCATCCCCAACGCCGAGCTCTCGCTGAACGTGGGCAAGACCGCGAAGCAGGCCCGCTCCAAGGCGGATGGCTCGTTCACGGTGGGACCCATCGCGCCGCAATCCGACTATCGCATCTCGGCGCATCTCACCGGCTTCGGTGATTTTGCGTTCTACGGCAGCCAGCTGCCGCATCTGGACAATCTCACCGATCGAGACCGCGCTCTGGTCGGCGACGTGCTCTTGTACAAGGAAGACCAGCAATCGCCGGCCTTCACCATCACCGCCAGCTCGCGCGACGCGCGCTTGCCGCTGGATAACGCGAGCGCCGAAGCGCGCTTCGTGCCGGTCCGGCTGGGTACCGATCCAGCCACGCGCTTGTCCGCGAGCGGCCCCGACGGTGGCATCGTGGCGCAGGCCATGGGGGATACCTGGCTGCCGAACAACGCGCTCTCGGACGTGCCCGCGTATCGCGCGCGCATCGTGGATGGCAAGGCCTCGATCCCGGCGGGCGCCCTGCGCTGGGGTGCTGGCTACAACCTGGAGGTGTACGGCGGGCCGGCATTCGAACCGGAGAGCATGTCGCTCGCCGCGGGCCGGGCCTCGGACATGGCCGTTTGGCTCTCGCCCAGCACGCATGCCCTGAGCACGGATCTGGCAGCCAAGACCTCGGAGTACTTCACGGGCCGCATCTATGACGGCGTGTCGATGAACCGCCTGACGAACTACTCGATCCGGCTCGAGTACTTCGATCGCGTCATCCCGGGCACGGTCGACGACAATGGCCGGTACTTCGTCGGGCCGCTGCTGGCCAACGCCGACTACAGCATCGTGATCGTGTCGGAAGGGTACCGCAGCTTCCTCTCGCACAACGAGCGCATCGCGAGCACCACGGACCCGTCGCTCCAGTCGCTGTACTTCGACGCCTTCCTGTACCCGGAGCAGGTGAGCACGCCCAGCGCCACCTGCCGCGTGCGCGTGAGCGACAGCACCGAGCTGCCGAGCGGCTTCATGCGCTTCTCGCCGACAAACAGCTCGATGCTGTTCGACTCCGCTGCGGAGACTCCGGTGGGCGTGACCTCGACGGCCATGGGGCGCCAGCTCTGGGAGAACGACGAGGATCTGCAGCAGCGCGCGCTGCTCGTGCCGTTCCAGAACGGCGAGGTGTCGCTCGCCGCGGGTCAGCTGGTGTATGGCGTGAACTATGCCGTCACCGTCTACGGCGTCGCCGGGCACGAGGCGCTGACCGGGAACTACACCGCCGGTGTCGACGGCGACCGCAGCTGGGTGCTCGACCCGCTCTCGAATTCGCCGCTGGCGATCACGGCGCTCTCCAGCGACAACCTCGCGCCGCAACCCAACGGTGATCTGGAGATCCGCTTCAATCAGCCGATCGCGCTCGATCCGAACGTCAACGCCGCGACCGCGCAGCGCGCGCTCAACGATGCGTTCTCGATCAGCAGCCCCAACACCGACGCCGACAGCGACCAGAACGTGCTGGTAAACTCGGCGGATCTGACGCCGCCGATCGCTCCCGGCTATCGCGGCGTGTCCTTCGAGATCAACGGCGACCGGCTGGTGCTGCACTGGAACCGCGCGACGGGCCTCGCCACCACCGACGCCGATGAGCCGATCCTGTCGGTCAGCTACGGTGGGCTGAGCTCGCTGATGCTCTATCCGCCAGGCACCCCGAACGCGACTCCGGTCTCGCTCGACACCTTGCTCGGCTCGGGCAGCTCGACCGTGAACCTCGTCTCGCAGTGATTCTCGGCTGAGCTCGGGCATCCTCCCCGGCGGGCTCTTCCTGGACAGGAAGGTGGCTCGCCGGGGATTGCTTCATTTCCTCAGGGCAACGGCGCGTACGCGACCTCGCACTGGCCGGCGTTGCGGCACAGCCAGCCCGATCCGCGCTGCGCGGATCGAGCGGTTCTCCGCTACAGCCAGCGATCGAACTCGCCGTGCTCGAACTCCGAGCGGCCTTCGAACCCCGGCTGATAGCCGTGCTCGGAGCTGAAGTCGTCGTCCTCGTCGAGCAGCCAGCGACCACGGGGCTCGGGTTGCGAAGGCGGCTCGGGCGGATCCACGTAGCCCCAGCCCACGACCGCCTCCCAGATGCTCGGACGCCAGGCCTCGGTCTCACCGAGCGCCTCTGGCGCAGCCGCGTCTGACCAGCGTTCCAGCCGTGTCTCCGGGGACATTGTTTCTCGCGATCGCTCCCGTGATGTCATGCGCTCTCCTCCTGCGGCAGCTGACTCTGCAGTGCCGTTAACTGAGGCAGCAGGCCCCCACGGCCCACCGGGATCGACGATGGTAGCAGTATCCGTGCCTGCAGCCACGCGCGATCGCACGCACGGCGCCTCTCGCTACGCCGGCGCTAACGGGCGCGACGAGTGAGGCTGCCCGCAACGGTCTGACTTGCGCGAGGCGCCTGTGGTCTTCCGCGAGGCGCGTGGTCTTCCGCGAGGCGCGGGATTGCCCGCCGTGGCCTGAGCTCAGCTCGGTTCGGCGCCGAGCAGCCCGCGCACGGCCCAGGCGCGCGCCGCCAGGCGAATGCGACCGTCGCTGTCGAGCGGTAGATCCTGCCGCAGGCGTTCTCTCAGCGCGTCGCGGCGCTCGGGAGCCAGCGAGGCGACGTAGCTCGGCGCGGGCCCGGTGCGGCCCAGGAACGGCCGCCAGAAGTCGTCAAAGCCGGCGAACACCGTCTCGATCTCGATGGCCCGGGTCTCGATCCGCGAGTAGCCGGCGCCGCGCAGCAGCGAGCTCAAGAGCGCGCAGTTCCAGCGCCCGAAGCGCGCGTCTTCCGCGAGCGGAGCCGCGGCGCTGTCCAGGGCCAGCGCCGCGCGCCAGAAGTGGCCGAGAAACTGGATGCCGCCCGCGTAGTCCCAGACGTAGGAGGCCGCGCAGCCGCGCGCCGAGAGCCTGCCGCGCAACGCTGCCAGCGCGCGCTGCGGGTCGTCGAGAAAATTCAGCACCAGGCCGGAGACCGCCACATCGAAGCCGCCTTCGCGCTCCGGCGGGCGCTCGGCTTGCGCGATCTCGAAGGCCACGCGCTTGTCCGGCAAGCGCTCGCGCGCTTGCTCCAGCAGCGGCCCGGAGGCGTCGCACGCGAGCACGGAGCCGGGGTTCTTCAGCTCGCAGATGGCCGCGCTGAGCGCGCCTGTGCCGCAGCCGAAGTCCAACCAGTGGGCGCGCGGCGCGACCTCCAACCACTCCACGAAGCCGCGCGCGACGCCGCGGCTCCAGCGCCCCATGAACGACTCGTACGCGGCTCCCACTGCCCAGCGATCGGTTACCTGCGCCACGTGTGCACTCCGAGCGCTAGCATACGCGAAGGACAGCGCCACGCCACCGGCGCCGGGGCGGGGGGTCACGATCGAACGGAGCTGGGCGGTGCCGGCCGTTCGCTAGCTCTGGGCTCGCGGTGTTTCAGGGCAGTTCCCACCGCCTCGGCGAGCGCGGCCGCCGTGTAGGGCTTGGGCAACCAACCCAGCCCGGGTGGCGCGCTCGGTCGGTTCGCCTCGGGCGCAGCATGACCGCTGGAGAGGATGGCCTTCTGCTGCGGGAAGCGCTCCAGGATCCTGCGGTAGAGCTGCACGCCGTCCTCGGCCTCGTTCAGCTGCATGTCCAGGATCAACAGATCGTAGGGGCTGCGCGCGCCCGGCAAGGCCGGAGCTCCGGAGAAGCGCGCCCGGGCCCGCACGCCGCTGCTCTCGGCGTCCACGGCATAGCCGAAGTGCTGCAGCACGCGCGTGGCGGTCCGCAGCTGGATGGGGTCGTCATCGACGATCAGGATGCGTCCCCGGCCGCGCGTGCTCACGGGCTGGGTCAGCGCGGCGCTTTGCTCGGGCGGCGCCTCGCGCGGGAAGAACAGCGTGAAGCACGTGCCCGCGCGCGGGGCGCTGCGCAGCCGGATGAAGCCGCCGTGGCTCTTGACCACGCCTTGCACCACGGCCAGCCCCAGCCCGCTGCCGCTGCGCGCGTTCATGGGCTTGCTGCTGAAGAACGGCTCGAACACGCGAGTCAGATCCGCCTCCGCGATGCCGCGCCCGTCGTCGGCGATCTCCAGCGCCGCGTAGCTGCCCTCGCGCACGCCCTCGCCGCGCGCCTCGTCGCCGAGCACGGTGCGGCGATAGGTGCGCACGCGCAGGCGCCCGTGGCCGTCGGTGGCGTCGACGGCGTTGTGCACCAGGTTGCTGACCGCGCGTTGCAGGTGCGTCTCGGACGCGAGCACCCACAGTGGTTCCTGCTCCAGATCGAGCTCCAGCTGCAGCTGCTGGGGATGCCAGCTGCCGCCCGCGCCCAGCTCGGTCAGGAAGCGCCGCACACACTGGTTCAGGTCGAGCGGCTCGCGGATCATGCGGTTCTGCCGGCTCATCGTCAGCAGGTCCTTGATGATCTGGCTGGCGCGCAGCGAGCCGAGCTTGATGCACTCCAGATCCGAGCGCAGGTCGCGCTCCGGGCTGCTGAGCGTGACGGGCAGCTCGCGCAGCTCTTCCAGCAGCACGTCGGGCAGCGCCACCAGCGGCCCGAGCGCGTTGTTCAGATCGTGCGCGACGCCGCCGGCGAGCACGTTGAGCCCGCGGATGCGCTCTTCGTTGGCCTGCCGTTGCTGCTCCTGGATCTTGCGCTCGTGCAACTTGGTGTTGTGCACGATCTGCTGGTGCAGCTCGACGCTGCCCAGGGCCACGCTCAGCCGGTCGCGCACGACCACGTAGCCGTTGTTGCCCGGCAGGTACTCGAACACCGCGACGCCCAGGCAGCGCGCGGCCAGCACCAGCGGGAAGACCAGCAGCGTGCGGCGGTGCGAGGCGTCGGGGAAGCCGCCGGCGAACAGCTGTTGCACGTCGAAGCCGGGCTGGGGCTCCAGTAGCGCCGTGCCCTCGACCAAGCTGACCAGCGGGTACAGCCGTCGCCGGTTGTCCGGCGCGTACAGGAACATGCTGGTCGTGAACATGCCGAGCTCCGGCAGCGAGCGCTCCAGGCCGTCGCGCAGGCCTTCGAAGTCGAGCGAATTGGAGAAGTGCTCCCCGCGCTGCATGAGCACGGAGTACGCCTGGTCGATCTCCAGCCGCTGCTGCACCTGCAGCCGGGTATCGGTCAGGCTGATCTGGGTCGTGACCTCGTGAAACTGGTCCTGCAGCTCGGCGGTGAGCACCGGCTCGAGCGCCTGGCGCAGCAGGCCGACATTCACGAGCAGTGCCTGCCGGCGCTCGTTGTCGGGGCCGATCTCGCGCAGCAGCTCGCGCACCAGGGCCGGCACATCGAGGTTGCCGTCCGCGAGGTAGCGGGTCAGCGCGCGGTACACGCGCGCGGCGTCGGAGTGCGTCACCGCGGGCCGCAGCGGGTCGAAGTCGTGGATGCTCTGCAGGATGCGGGCCTGGTGCTCTTGCAGGAAGGCGAGCGGGGCCTGCTCGCTGCGGGCCGAAGCAGGGCGAGCCAGCTGCCGGGCGGGGCCGCAGCCGCACGACTCGCGCACCGCGAGCTGGGCGGGCAGCTCCTGCAGCAGCGGCACCTGCTCGCCGTTCATCTGTGCGACCACATTGCGCAGCGCCAGGCTCATCATCGTCTGCAGCGGCTGGGCGACGGTGGTCAGCGGAGGATCATTGAGGCGACCCATCGACAGATCGTCGAAGCCGGTGATCACCACGTCCTCCGGCACCCGGTAGCCGCTGCGTTGCAGCGCCGCGGCCGCGCCCAGCGCCATGCCGTCGTTGGCGGCCACCACCGCCTCCGGCACGATGCCGCTGGCCAGCAGATCCGCCATGGCGATTTCGCCCGAGCGCCGCACGAAATCACCAAAGCGGATCAGCCGCGAATCGAACGGCAAGCCCGCCTCCTCGAGCGCGGCCCGATACGCCGCCAGCCGGATCTCCGCGTCGGGGTTGCCCGGAATGCCCCCGATGAAGGCCACGCGCCGGTAGCCGTGATCGCTGATCACGTGGCGGAGCAGCGCGGTCATGCCGCTGCGATTGTCGATCACGATGCTGGGCGTGCCGGGCAGCGCCACGCCGGCGCTGCAGCGAGCCTCGATGCCCGTGCGCTCCAACAGCCGCGCGAGCCCCTCGACGCCCGCGAACGTCGAGAGCGCTGGCGAGAGCGTCACCAGGCCTTGCACGGTCCGGTTGTCGAGCAGCTCGTAGACGGCGTTATGCGCGGCCTGATTCTGATCGGGGTGCGCCAGCGCGCGCCCATAGAACAGCAGCAGGTCCAGGTCGAGCTCGCGTGCCAGATCGTCGAGCGCGGTGCGCATCCCCACCTCGCACCCGCCACCAAAGAGGTCCATGTAGTCCAGCAGGACCGCGACCGTGCGCCGGACGTGCCCCGGCGCGGAACGGCGCTCCGTTCCGCCCTGGGTCAGACGGACTGCTGAGCTCATGGGCTACCCTCCAGATCGGAATCCGGGCCGCGAACCACAGCGCTATCCATGACCACTGGCGGGTGCTTCGAGGACCGCGGTCCGAAAGAGAGCCCGTCGGCCCGAGCGCTGCCCCAGCGCGAGACGCTGCGGCGAAAGTCCTCGCAGTGAGTTGACGACCGGGTAAACGAATCGCTCCAACGTCAACTTGAACAGGACAGGTGAGAGCATGAAACCGACTCCGCCAGGCTGGCCGCGCATCTCCTCGGCGCTCTATTACGAGGATCCCGGCCGCGCGATCGATTGGTTGTGTCAGGCGTTCGGCTTCGAGCTGCGGCTCGCGGTGGAAGGCGAGGGCGGCCGCATCGAGCACTCGGAGCTCAGCTTCGGCGAGGGCCTGATCATGGTGGGCAGCGCCAAGCCGGAAAAGTACCCGTTCATGGCGCCGCCGGCTGCGGTGAACGCCAAGAACACCCAGAACCTGATGGTCTACGTCGACGATGCCGAGGCGCACTGCCGCCGAGCCCGCGCTGCCGGCGCGACGATCGTGCGTGAACCCGAGGTGCACGACTACGGGGACGACTACTGGGCGGACCGCGGCTACGAGTGCGTCGACATCGGCGGCCACCACTGGTGGTTCTACGAGCGCTTGCGCACGCGCGGCAAAGCCGAGTGACTTCCGAACGAACCGGCGTGGACGGCGTCGACCTGGATCGCACACTGTCGGCCCTGGCCGATCGCACGCGCCGCAACATCGTGGAGCTCCTGCGCGATCAGCCGCGCCGCGCGGGCGAGCTGGCGCGCGAGCTGGAGCTGAATCCCGCGGGCCTGAGCCGTCACCTGCGCGTCTTGCGCCAGAGCCGCCTGGTCGAGGAGGAGAGCCCGGAGGAGGACGCGCGCGTGCGCGTCTATCGCTTGCGGCGCGAGCCGTTCGTGGGGCTGCAGTCCTGGGTGGAAGGCGTGCAGTCGTTCTGGGCGGGGCAGCTGGCGTCTTTCAAGGAGCATGCCGAGCGCACGCGCGGCAAGGGCGCTGCGGGAAGTGGCTCCGCTCCCGCCCGGCGAGGCAAGCGGTGAGCGCGACGGCGGGAGACTCGGCGGCGGCCACCTACTTGGCGGTCTCGCCCGCGGACGCCTTCGAGATCTTCACCAGCGAGGTCGACGCCTGGTGGCGGCACGGCAAGGCGGGCGCCGATTTTGCTCGCCACCTCGGCCTGTGGTGGGGCGACCTGATGAGCGCGCTGCGCGAGCACGTGCTCACCCGTCCCTCGTGGAATCGAGGCAAAATGGCTGTTCTTTCGCTGGCGCCCGCGACGATCTGGCTCGAGCCGCGCTGCCCTGGCGCGACGGTGGGTCAAATTGCAAAACCAAGCCATTCGGCCTCGTGAAACATGCATGCTCCTGCGGGGGGACTCACCGTCGCCCACCATTGCTGCTAATCTCCGAGGGTCATGCGGCGAATGCTGATCGTGGAAGATGAGCCGGATGCGCTCGAGATGCTCGTCTCGTGGATGCAACATCAACGGGGCTGGGAAGTGCGCAGCGCGCAGTCGGGGCGCGGCGCGGTCGAGCTCAGCAAGACGTTCAAGCCCGACGTGGTGATCGCGGACTACTTGCTGCAGGATGACGTCACCGGTGTCGACGTGATCGCCGAGGTGCAAACGCAGCCGCAGCCGGTGCGCTGCATCCTCGTGACCGGCAGGCTGGCGACCGCGCTGCAAGACGCGCAGCGCATCAACGGCGTTCCGATCCTGACCAAACCGCTGGACTTCCGGAGGCTGGGTCGATTGCTCTCCCAGCCCCCCTCCTGACGAGCCACGAGGGCTCGTCGCTGGGGTGCCCTGGGGCACATCAGGAATGACAAACTGCAGTCGCGGTGCGTGTCGTCGGCGGGCACACGATGAAATCGTCGCACTGTTCCACATCGCGGCCGGATCCGGTGGTAGGGTGATGTGTGCTCTGGAAGGGAAAGCATTGCGTCTGGCTCGGCGTCGTCATCGCGGCTTGCAGCCTCGGCAAATATCCGGAGGAAGACCCCACTCTGGGGGGTGACACGGAGAGCAACACCGCCAGTAACCGGCCGGACCCGCGCAACTCCAGCGCGGATGCGGGCGTGCCGCTCGAGTACACCCCCGCGAGCCCGCCACAGAGCGGGCCACAGGGCGACTGTGCGGAGGGCGCCACGCGCAGCTGCGGCCCCACCTCGGCGGTCGGCAGCTGCCGCCTCGGCACCAGCACCTGCGCGAACGGCGCGTGGGGCGCGTGTGAGGGCGCCGTGTTGCCGGCGCCGCGCGACTGTTCGTCCGAGCTCGACAACGATTGCGACGGGCGCCCCGATAACGCCGTGGACGACACCTGCCGCTGCGCGCAGGATGCGCACGAGCCGTGCGACACGCATCCCGGCTTTGACGGCAACGGCCCTTGCAAGTCGGGCCAACGCAGCTGCGTGCTGAGCGCGGACCGGCTGAGCAGCGACTGGGGTGAATGCGTCGGCGCGGTGGGGCCCGCGGCGCAGGACAGCTGCGCTGTGCCCGGCAACGACGCCGACTGCGACGGCACCCCCAACAGCGGCTGTCCATGCGTGGAGGGCCAGACCGTCGACTGCGGGCCGATCGCGGAGGTGGGCATCTGCAAGATCGGCAAGAGCACCTGTCACGATAACAAGCTGGGTCCCTGCGTCGGAGCGGTCACGGCCCAGGGACGCGACTGCCGCTCGACGCTCGACAACGACTGCGACGGTACGCCGGACAGCGATAGCGACTCCTGCACGTGCACGGTCGGCGAGACCCAGAGCTGCTCGGAGCACCCGGGCTTCGACGACAAGGGCATCTGCACGGCGGGCGTGCAGACGTGTGTGACCGGCAACAACAACAGCACGAGCGCGTTCGGGCCGTGCACCGGCGCCGTGGGCCCCGCCGCGCGCGATTGCAGCTCCAGCGAGGACAACGACTGCAACGGGACTCCCGACACCAGCGACAGCACCTGCGGCTGCACGCTCGGCGAGGAGGTCGAGTGCAACGCCCACGCCCAGGACGGGATCGGCAACTGCCACGCCGGTACGCAGGTCTGCGTCGCGGGCGCCAGCGGCGGTCCGAACGTGTTCGGGCCGTGTACGGGCGCCGTGGGACCGCAAGCTGCCGACACGTGCACCCCCGGTGACGACGCCAACTGCAACGGCCGGATCAACGAGGGCTGCCCGGCCACGCCCTGACCCGGGCGGGCTTCGCGCGCGCCTCAGCGCACGCCCGCCAGCAGCACGCCGACCACCGGCACGGCGAAGTGCAGATCGCGAGCACGCACCCAGCGCGCGAGGCGGCCCAGGGCGGCGGCAAAGAGCCTGGGTTGACCGATGAGATTTTCAGGCAACCGTCAACCGTGGCCTTGCGACGTGAGGTGCAGGATGGTGAGGAGCTGCTGCAAGACGTGGAACTCGCTGCAGGGGAAAGGCTTCGAGATGCACGGCGTTTGCTGCTTGATGGCAATCAACCGGAGCGGCTTACCTGGCTGGGTACGTCGTAGAAATGCATCTGAAACAGGCAGTGTTCCGATTCGATGGCGCGCGCCCGAACGACCGAGTTGCTGCACGTCTACAATGCGACGGGCCGACCTCCATGCAGATCATTGCCGTACTCAGCCGCAAGGGCGGTTCCGGAAAGACGACCATCGCCGAGAATCTCGCGGTGGAGGCGGCGGAGCAGACCGGCAAACCGGTGGTCTTGCTCGACCTCGACCCGCAAGCGACCGCGGCCAATTGGGGCGACCGGCGGCAGGCCGAGAACCCCGCCGTCTTTGGCCATCCCAGCAGCGCGGTTGTCGCAGGCCATCAAGGCGGCCCGGCAGCAGGGGGCGGGCGTGATCATACTCGATACGCCGCCGCACAATGGCACAATGCCGAAGTGAGCATCGAGGCCGCGAAGGTCGCCCACGTCGCGTTGGTTCCGATCAAGCCCCTCATCAAGGACGTGGAGACGCTGCCGGCCCTGCGCGATCTCCTGCGCGTGGCGGGGGATCCGCCTGCCTATGTGCTGTTCAACGATGCCCCCGTCCAAGGAACCCGGCACATCGATGCACGGTCCGGAGCGGAGAGCCTGGGGCTTCCGATCTGTCCGGTGGTCACCTATCACCGCAGCGCCTATGCGGACGCGGCGAACACCGGACAGAGCGTCACGGAGTTCGATCCCGATGGCAAGGCCTCGCGAGAGGTCCGTCAACTCTTTCGGTTTATCAGCAAACAGGGGAAAAGGTAATAGGGTTTACCCTAAGATGGACATGGCCAAAAAATCAGCACTTCGAGATGCCATCGCGGGCGCGGTCGCTCCCCCGAGCTCGGGCAAGAAGCGAACGAAGCTCGTCGCTGCAGCTGCTGCCAAGTCGGGCAACCGCAAAGATACGCGGCCCCACCGCATCGGTCTCGTCAATGTGACCGGGTACTTCGATCCCGCCGTCAAGTCTTCGTTCCGCGCGATTCAGATGAAGTATCCCACGCGGACCCTGCAGGACATTCTGGAAGAGGCGTTCGAAGATCTCTTTCTCAAGTACGAGGTTCCTCAGACCTCACGCCTTCACCATCACGCAGGGAAAAAATCCAAGGGCGAATGAGCGGTGGCGCCACGACTCGGCACAAAGGCGAAAGGGTAATCCCCGCTCATGCGCTTCGTAGAGAGCTGGTTGCCGATCCGTGCTCTCGTCGAGAGCCGCCACCGATTTTCGTCCATTACGATTCTGAATTGGGCAGGCGGACTGATCGCGACCGGCCAGGCGTTGCTCCACCCTCTGGGTGATTTTGCTTCACTTGGTAAAAGATGAAGCAGAGTTTGAGCTCGAACTCGTCTCTGCAGCGCCCGCGAGTCGAGAGATCATCGAGGCTACCGTTTCTGGAAAGGGTGGGCAACAAGGTGTGGTGGTTCCAAAGCGTGCGACATGAGCAAGGCGGTCTTGATTTTTAGGTAAACAGGTTTTCCACTGTGCCAGTGCACCCTGGCGCTGCGGTGAGCCAGACACCCGTTGCTCCAGCAATGAGACTCGAACCACGGACCCTGTGGTTAACACGGCGAGGGTATCTCTGGAGCTGATTCGCAGCGAGAACGGAGGGAACGTTATCTCCGTGGCCTCAATAGCCGAGGCCCTGCTTTTGCGCTTCATTGGCCAGCTCATCGAGAGTAGCCGTTCGTTCGGCATCGTCCTTTTGCTTGAATTCTAGCAGATCAGAAACCCGAACGCGACGATGTGTGCCGACCATTCGATGTGGGATTTTTCCTTCGTCCAGTAGTCCGACTACATACGACCGCGAAACATTCAGGAGATCGGCGGCTTGCTGTGTGGTCAGCTCGGCGTGAGGCGGCAGTGCAGTAGCGTTTCCGTGGGCCATTGGTTGTCGGGATCTCAGTAAGCATCTTTGCGATCTACGACCTCCAAGACGTGACATTCACGGCCACGGCGCTCGACGATGACGCGCAGATTGCCATAGCGAATGCGGAACATCTTGCCCGCCGCTCCTTGGAGCTTCTTGACGTTCAGGCCTTCGAATCCTTCGGCGAGGCCTTCGAGTCGCTGGAGGAGGAGCTCGAAGGCCGCCGCGTCGAGCACTTTCGCGAGCCGGTCGAGATCTTTGACGGCTCGCGGGGTCAGGATGACCTTCACGCGATTTTCATCCCCTCGAGCCGCGGCGCCGGTACTGCTCGACGGTCATTCCGGCGTCCAGCTCGCCGCGCCCGCGCGCGGCGTCGAGCTCGTCCAGAGCGGTCCGCTCACTCGGAGAGGGCTCTTCCACGGGTAGGCTCTCGGCGTAGGCGATCCATCGGGCGACGGAAGCCTCTTCGGCTTCGAGCTTTCGCAGCGCCGCCCGGACGACTTCGCTCGTGGTGGCGTAGCGTCCGCGCGAAATCAGTCCTTCCACGAAGGCGTTGAGTTCTTCGCCGAGGGTGATCGTAGTGGTTCGGGACATGTGTTAGATTCTAACACAGCATTTCCAGTGGCGCCAGGCGGGCTCCAGCGGGCGCAATGTGTTTACCTTTTTTCCTTTGCGCCTAGAAACCCTTAGCTCGAGCCGGATTGATGGGAAGACTGGCACCGGTGCCGGTGATAGGGGCCCAGGCTCCCCGCCACGAACTGGGGGGAAGGGCGAGAAGCCTGAGCTTCCACAAGCCTACTGCTGGGCGCGGCCGATGCCACTGCCGCGCCTCGGCTACGATAGATAAAGGAAGTTATCTCGTGTAAACTCAGTGCCGCCATGCCGGCCACTCTCCGCGGCTCCGCCCTGGTCGTTCGCGACGAGCTCGCCGGGGTAGGCCTCGAGCTGCCGGCGCTGGTGGCGAGCTCGGGCAGGGCGGCGGCCCATGCCACTCTGGAGTTCTTCGCGGCGCGCCTCTCGAATCCCCACACGCGGCGCGCGTACCTCGCGGCCCTCCACCGCTTCGGGCACTGGTGCGATAGGCGGGGGCTGGCGCTCGATGGGCTCACGCCGACGCGTGTGGCCGCCTACGTCGCGGACCTCGAGTCCCAGCTCTCGCTCGCTTCGCTCAAGCTCCACGCAGCGGCTCTTCGCCACTGGCTCGACTATCTCACGGAGCGGGGCATCCTGGGCGCGAACCCGGCGCGTTCCGTGCGCACCCCGCGCCTCGTGGTGCGAGAGGGCAAGACGCCCGTGCTCGAACGCGACGAGGCCCGGCGGATCTTCGCCGAGCTCGACCGCGCAGCACGCGGGCCGCGGCCGCTCCTCGCGCTTCGCGACCGAGCGTTGCTCGGAGTGATGCTCTTCGGTTTCGTCCGGGTCGGGGCCGCCCTCCGCATGCGGGTGCGCGACTTTGAAGGGGAGGGCGCGAGCGCCTCTCTCGTGCTGCATGAGAAAGGCGGCAAGGAGCGGCGGATCCCCTGTCACCATCAAGCTCGAACCTACCTGCGCGAATACATCGCCGCTGCGGGTCTAGAGCCCTGCAGCGGGGTGCCGCTCTTTCAGTCGGCGCCGCATCGTCGCAATGCCCTTTCGGGACGAGTGCTCGATCCCAGCGCCGCCTGGTCCATGGTCAAGCGGCGCTGCCGCCAGGCGAAGCTCCCGGGCCATCTCACCAACCACTCCTTCCGAGCGACGGGGCTCACCCTGCATCAAGAGAATGGCGGCCGGCTCGAAGACGCCCAGGCCCTCGCCGGTCACGCCGACGCGCGCACGACGCGCCTCTACATCCGCCAGCGCCGCGAACTCGCCCAACGCGAGGTCGAGCGGGTGCAAATTTGAGGTTCGGATGGTAAAAAGGTTTACCACTGGTCCTGTTACCCTGGCGCTGTGCAGCTTTTGCTCAGCATGCGGAAATCCCTCTGACGCGGAGCTGCCCATCAATGTGGACAGCATCGGATCGGTGCCGCCAGAGAAGAGTCATTCCGCGGCGGTTTTGGACCTGCATGCGGATGGCGTAGAAGCCGCAATGTGTTCGCTCGATGCGCACGTCACTCTTCCCGATCAGAGCGCAGGAAACACCCTCTTCAGAGGTTTTGGCCCGCGTCTCCAGAATGGTGAGAACGCTGACATTCAGTGTCGAGTCCAACCCAGCAGTGCTCGTCCCGGCGTATTTGAGATTGATCTAGGCATTCAGCAGCAACCGGCATTCCAATTGCAGCTGGACGGTTTTGTCACGGAGAGTCGAGACAACGCGGTCACGCTGTCGGCATCGATTGCAGGCGTGGGGCATCTGGTCGCCAACTGCGCGGCAGACGTGAGGACGCTCGTCGTTGGAGCGGTATGGATCGATTCAATGATCTGCGTCGAGCCGTCGCTCGACTCGAAGCAGCTCACCGCTTGCACAATCGTAGGGGCAGCCATTTTCGAGCATTGTGGACGGTGAAGCTCCCGTTAACTGAGCCGGCAAGAGCAGCCTTGTAACTGTTCCACAGTGATACTCATAACTGAGGCTTTCGAGACAAGGTGCAACGCGCACATCATCCGAGATGACGCGGCCACGTTCTGAAGCATGCTTCCAGCAGCTGGCTGAGACGCTGAGTTGGTAACTGAGCGCCCTCCAGCTTCGTGAGTTGTTTTGTCGACTCATCCGGAAGGAGTGCGCCATGAACGCGACGAAATCCAGGAAGCACGCGAATACCATCAAGGTCTCGCTTCTGCTAAGCGCCGGACTGTGTGGGGTCGCACTACGATCTGACGAGGCATCTGCACAGGTGACGGGGTTCGGCTCCTGTGATTCAGACGTGCCTGGCTATTGCTTTGCCGAAGCGCAAACCGTTTCTGGAACGGGGTACGGAGAGGCGGAATATATCGTCGACTCGGGACGCACCTATGTGAGGGTGACGGCCAACTACAGTGGCCAGTATCCGACAGGCGTGTACGCCACGTATGCGGTGGTCTATTGCTTTGCTTCATTTGAAGCCTGCAGCACGTCAGACGTGGAAGGCTTCGCAACGTGCGAAGTCGACCCGGTCTGCGCCCCTGAGAACATGCAGCTCCACGTGGAGATCAATGAGTAGTACTGGGCCGAGCGCCTCCGAATGCCAGTAGAGGTCGAGCGGGTCCAGCTTGATGTTGGATGACAGGGCAGCAGGAAAAAAGGTTTACCCGAAATCCTGCAGGGCCGCGGGGAAGCCCGTAGCTCAGCTGAATAGGCCCACGGCCTCCGAAGCCGTAGGTCTAGCCACGAGGCTGGCCGACTCCGATGGCATTGACGGGTCTGACATGCTATATGACATGACATGGCCAAGGCCTCCCGATCCACCCCCCGGGGCAAGGATTCCCGCTCCCAGCAACGAAGCGTCGAGCAGTACCGCGCGCGGATGCGCAAGGCAGGCCTGCGGCTCGTCCAGCTTTGGGTGCCCGATACGCGGGCGCCGGGCTTCGCCGCCGAATGCCAACGCCAGAGCCAGGCTGCAGCGGCAAAGAGGCGCCTCGAAAAGGAAACGCTGGAGTGGATCGAGGCCGGGCACGACGCAGAGGGCTGGACCGCGTGAAGCGAGGCGACTTCGTGGTCGTGGCGCTTCAAGGGGACTACGGAAAGCCGCGGCCCGCCTTGGTGGTGCAATCGGACCTCTTCGGCGACCATCCGAGCCTCACGATCGCACCGGTCACCAGCACCATCGTCGATGCGCCATTGTTTCGAGTGACCATTGAACCGTCGCCGACCAACGGCCTCAGAGCCGTCTCCCAGGTCATGCTCGATAAGCTGACCACCGTCCGCCGCGATCGAATCGCACAGACACTCGGCAGCCTCCCCGACGATGCCATGCTCCGCGTGAACCGAGCCCTAGTGCTCTGGCTGGGGATCACAGCGTGAGGGAGCGCATTCCGATCTGCGGCCGGCCTCCTGCGTGAGGAGGCGGACCGGTTAGGGATCAAGGCGAGTTGATCTGGAGCAGCCATCTCCGCCACTGCAGCGCGGGCGACGACGAACCAGCGCGGGGCGGCGGGACGCCCAGTCGGGCGCCCGCGCGGCGGGCATATTCTGGGGTCGCCGGGGGCCGTGCGGCTCCGAGCCCTCCATCCCCCCATGGTGCTCAGCCGTGGCGGTAGTTGTGCGCCAGCCGCGTGTACTTGGCGGCGAGCGCGCGGTGGAAGGCCTCTTCGCTCTCGTCCAGGCTGCGCTGCACCTTGCCTGGCACGCCCAGCACCAGGCTGCGCGGTGGGATGATCGTGCCGGCGGTCACCACGGCGCCCGCACCGATCACGCTACCGTGGCCGATCACGCTGCCGTCGAGGATCGTGGCCTGGATGCCGACCAGCACCGCGTCTTCGATGCGACAGCCGTGGATCACCGCGCGGTGTCCCACCACCACGTCGGCGCCGATCAGCGCCGCGTCGCGGTCGCCCACGTGGACCACGGTGCCGTCCTGCAGGTTGCTGCGCGGTCCGACCTCGATCCGGTTCACGTCGCCCCGCAGCACGCAGCCGGGCCAGACGCTCACCGACTCCGCCAGCTCCACGGCTCCCACCAGCGTCGCTCCGGGGGCCACGTACACGCCCTCGGCGATGCGCGGTAGCGCGGCCAGGTAGCGCTGCAGGAACACGCCCGGATGACGCGCGCGCAGCGCCGCGAGCTGTGCTTCCAGCTCAGCCTGCTCGGGCGGTGGAGCGGAGACGCGGAGCACGGAGTCGGCGATCATGCGAGAGCTCATGCGTCGAGCTTGGCCGCGCGGCGCGCGCGGCGCAATGGATCGCTCAGGCCAGGGCCGCGGCGATGCCGGTGCGCAAGCGCTCGAGGGCGAAGCGCGTCAGAGCCTGCGCGTCGGTGCCCGGGCGGAAGGCGCCGTCGATCGCCAGCATGGCGATGCCGTGCACCAGGGACCAGATGAAGTTGGCGAGCTGCTCGGGGTCGTCGGGGCGCACGCGGCCCTGCTGCTGCTCCTCGATCAGCGCGTTCATCAGGGTCAGGAACGCGCGCGTGCCCTCTTCGATCAGCTCCGCGTCCGCGGCCTCGCGCTCGAAGCCGCTGCCGAACATGACACGGTAGTGTGAGGGCTGCGCGATCGCGAAGCGCACATAGGCGTCGCCCATCGCGTCGAGTCCGGCGCGACCCTTGCCCGCGTGCTCCCAGGCCTGCTGCAGCTCCCGCCGCAGCGTGCGAAAGCCCTCGCGCGCCACCGCGGCCAGCAGCGCGGACTTGTCCGCGAAGTGGCGGTACAGCGCGCTGCGCGAGACGCCCAGCTCATCGCCCACGGCGCGCAGGGTCAGCGCGTGCACGCCTTGCTTCTGGATCGTCCGCAGCGCGGCCTCGAGCAGCGCCCGGCGCAAATCGCCGTGGTGGTACTGGTTTACCGGCTTGCGGGCCAGGCGGCGGGCGTTGGCCATGCGGATGATTTACGGCTCCGTGTTGACGGTGTCAACATCGTGCGCTACTCAATGTGAACACCGTCAACATTGCGGTGCTCGAAAGCAAGAAGGAGCGCACCTCATGGCACATTGGTTGTTCCGACTCCGCACTTCGCTGGCCCGGCTCTGGGGCGACAGCGCGCCGCTCACCGCCATTGGTCTGGCCATGCTGCCGCTGCTGGCGGCAAGCCTGCTCGGGCTCTGGCTCGATCCACGCAGCATCGCCGGAGCGCCCGCCTGGCTGAAGCCGGCCAAGTTCGCGGCCTCGATCGCCGTCTATTCGCTGACGCTGGCCTGGGCGTTCCGCTACCTGCCCCGCCACCCGCGCGTGCGGCGCTGGGTGGGCGGCATCAGCGCCGGCGTGTTCGCGATCGAGTTCGCCATCATCGCGCTGCAGGCCTGGCGCGGCCAGCGCAGCCACTTCAACACCAGCAGCCTGCTCGACGGCGCGCTGTTCACGATCATGGGCGCCAGCATCGTGCTGCAGACGCTGAGCAGCGTGGCGGTCGCGGTCGCGCTCTTTCGCGAGCGCTTCGCGGATCGCGCGCTCGGCTGGGCCTTGCGGCTGGGCCTGTGCATCACGATCCTGGGCGCGAGCATCGGCGGCCTGATGACGCGCCCCACGCCCGCGCAGCTCGAGGGAATGCGCACGGCGCCGCCGGCGGTGATCGGAGCGCACACGGTCGGCGCGCCCGACGGTGGACCCGGCTTGCCCGGCACCGGCTGGAGCCGAGATCACGGTGACCTGCGCGTGCCGCACTTCTTCGGGCTGCACGCGCTCCAGGTGCTGCCGCTGGTCGCCATCGGGCTGCGCCGCAGCCGCCGCCCGGAGCGGCAGCGCGTGCGTCTGCTGCTCTCCAGCGCGGCCAGCTACGCCGGCCTGGTGGGCTTGCTGCTCTGGCAAGCGCTGCGCGGGCGCCCGCTGCTCGATGCCGGCACGGTCACGGCGCTGCTCGTCTGGGCCGTTGCGAGCCTGCTGGGCCCTTACCTGATCGAGACGCTGAACCACAGAGGTGCGTCCCGCGGCGGCGCTTTTCAGAAGCTGCCGGCGCGCTGATGTTGCATCGGTGAATTGCAGGGTCAAGATCGGCGCGCTGCATCCGTACACTGAGCGGGCGCAACCTCGGTGCAGCTACTCTCCACGGCCATCCTGTTCGCGACGCTTTCGGCCGGAGCAGTCCCGAGTTTCAGCGCCAGCGGCCCTGGCAGCGCGCCTCGCAGCGGCGCTCAGCGCATCTCGCGCGCGCCGTCCCTGCCGCCGCTGCCGCTGGTCCCGAGCTGGAGCAGCTGGCTGCTGCTCGAGGGTTGGGCCGGCGCGAGCGGGGCCTGGCTGCTGGAGCCCTCGCGCGCGCTGCCGCGCAGCTTCTGCCTCGGCGAGGTCTACTCGCAGCTCTCCGCGCTACCGACCCTGGACCGCATGGGCAGATTCGCCCACATCGACCTGGCCATGCCCGGGCTCAGCGCCGGTCCCGAACTGGTACACCTCGCTCCCGAGCCGCCGCGCGAGGACTATCTACGGGCGCAGGAGCTGACCCCGGGCTGGAGCGTCTGGTACACCCCCGGCGGCAATCGCATCGCGTTCGGGGTGGCGACGGGCACGCGCTTCTTGCTCGCGGAACAGTCCGACGCGGTCGTCGACTTGATCACGTCCGAGGCGCGCCTGGCCGTCTTTCTGCCCTGAAACACGCGCCGGGCGCGCTCAGCGCGGCGCGCGCACGGGACGATAGCCGAGCCCCACGGCGCGCAGCACCCGCTCGGTGGCGGTCATGGGCTTCGGTGGCGCCGACAGACCCGGCTGCGTCGGCGTGCGCTGCGGCGGTGCCGAGGAGATCCAGCGCTGCGTGTTGCGCCGCTGCGGCCCCGACACGGGCGGAAGCGTCTCCGGCTCCACGGGCTCCACCGGCTGCACAGGTTCTGCCATCCCCTTCTCGTCCATGTCGCCGCGCTCTCCTCTCGCTGCGCGCCCGCGAGCGCGCTCTGCTCGCCTGGTGTACGGCCACGCCCGCGCGGGCGCTTAAGCCGCTCTGCGCAGCGCCCGCGCCAAGCCGAGCAAGAGGAGGGGGGCCGGGCTGCCTTTGAGCGTCATCGCGCTGGCACCTCGGGGCACTGTGCAACCTGGGCGGTCCGCCGGCACAGCAGCGGAAAACCGGCGCTGAACGCGCCGTCGAGCGGCGAAACGATCGGGGCATACGAGGCGCGACAGAGCTGCTACGAAGCTCGCCCATGCGCATCGCGACCTGGAACGTGAACTCGCTGAAGGCCCGGCTGGAGAGGGTCGGTTGGTGGCTCGAGCGCGCGCAGCCCGACGTGCTCCTGATGCAAGAGACGAAGCTGGCGGACGCCTTCGCGCCCAGCGACGAGTTTACGTGCCGCGGCTACGAGCTCGCGCACCACGGAGAGGGGCGCTGGAACGGCGTGGCCATCGCCAGCCGCATCGGCATCAGCGACGTGATCCGGAACTTCGGCGAGCCCCTGGCGGTCTCCCGCTCGCCCGAAGCTGGAGACGACGAACCCTTCGCCGAGGCGCGCATGATCTCGGCGGTCTGCGGCGGCGTGCGCGTGACCAGCATCTATGCCCCCAACGGCCGCTCCCTGGGCTCGATCTTCTACCAGGCCAAGCTGGACTGGTTCGCGCGCCTGGCGCGCTGGTTCCGCGAGACCCGCAGCCCCGAGGAGCCGCTGGTACTGGGCGGCGACTTCAACGTCGCGCCCACCGACGCCGACGTGTGGAACGCCGCTGCCTGTCATGGCGGCACCCACGTCTCCCCGGAGGAGCGCGACGCCTTCCGGGCGCTGGAGAGCTGGGGCTTGATCGACGCCTACCGCCTGCATCACCCGGAAAGCCAGCGCTACACCTGGTGGGACTACCGTGCCGGCTGCTTCCACAAGAACATGGGCATGCGCATCGACCACCTGCTGGTCTCGCCGCCGCTGGCCCGCCGCGTCATCGCCTCCGAGATCGATCGCGAGGCGCGCAAAGGCAAGCCTACACCCTCCGACCACACGCCGTTGATCCTGGATCTGGACGAGCCGGGGCGCGCGTTTGACGCGGGTTGGGCGGGGGTGGAGGAGCGCAGCGCTTCGCGGAGGAAGTGAGGGGTCAGCGGCGGATTAGGGGCAATGCCGATCGCTTAAGTGCGCAAGTGATCGAGATTATTTGAGAATTACGACCACCCTTTCCATCGCTCTAGAAGTCTGCTCCATGGGGTTTGCGGAGGAGCAGGGATGGGACTGGATCTCGCACTTGCGGCG
>DASTRX010000164.1:0-20201 GCA_035760985.1 Polyangiaceae bacterium | reverse complement strand
TTCCTGCGGTCCTTCAGATGGCTGCCCAGGCGGTCGATGTAGTGCTTCAGCCGCGTGCTGGCGGCGTCATCCAATTCGAGGGCCATGCCCCTCGCTCGCATGAACCCCGCCCCATGGAAAAGTTTTCGTCAGTAGAAGTAGTAGCCGTTACCGGTTGATAGTAGCCGTTACCGGTTGGTAGTAGCCGTTACCGGTTGGTAGTGGCGTTTTCACGTCGCGAGGGGCCTCGACGACGAGGGCCGGCCCGGTTCGGGCGATGCGTCGCGGGGCCCGTGAGCCCTCGGACCCGCTCCCGAGCGAGCTCGGGATTGTTCCACGCTGCAACTGCGTCGGTGTGGAGCACACCCCTGCGGTGTTCAAGGCCTGCCCGTCGGGCGCCGTTCTCGGGCTCGAGATGCCGGAGTTGACCACGGGCTCGCCCGTCCATTCCAAAGACACCATCGCGCACGCCTGCGTGAGCATGGCGGAGACCCCGCCGAGCGCCTTCGTGAAGAGCGTGATCCGCTGGCTCACCACGGTCTCGCAGCTCACGTTACAGGACCTGGAGATGGCCTCGCGGGTCCGCATCGCCGTGGCCGAGCTCACGGAAAACGTGGTCAAGTACGGGCGCGTGGGCAGCGCGCGCGTCGATATCTCGCTGGAGCAGCGGCGCGGCCAGTTGTACCTGCGCATCGAGACCCAGAACAGTGCTCCGCAGCGGGACATCGAGCGAGCGGTGGAGCTGCTGTCGGAGCTGCGCGCCTCGGAGGACCCGGTCGCCTACTACGACCAGCTGATCAAGTCGGTCGCGCCCACCTTCACGCCGGGGGTATCGGGGTTGGGTCTGGCCCGCATCCGGGTCGAGGGCGAGCTCGACATCGATTTTAGCGTCGAAGGCGACGTGCTGACGTTGTCGGTCGAGACGCCGATCGGCTCGCGCGACATGGTCCCACCCAGCCAGCCCTGAGCGCACGCCGGGTTGAGGGGCGCGCGGGGGGCAACTGCTAGTGGGCTCGGCGCCGCACGGCTCCGAGCCCATCAGGATGGGCCCACTTCGCGAAGGGTCGCGCGAGCCGGGACCTCGAAGCTACTCCGCGCCCTGAGCGACTGCCGCGCCAACCTCCGCCCGACCTCGCGCCGCGCGGCGCTTCGGGGACAGGAACGAGTACAGCGCGGGCACCAGGTACAGCGACAGGAAGGTCGAGCCCAGCAGACCGCCCACGACGGCGATGCCCAGCGACTGGCGGCTGGCGGAGGCGGCGCCGAGCGACAGGGCGATCGGTAACACACCCAGGATGGTGGCTGCGCTGGTCATCAGGATGGGGCGGAAGCGGTCCTGCGCGGCCTGGCGTGCCGCCTCCAGGCGCCCCGCGCCCGCGTCGCGCCGCTGATTGGCGAACTCCACGATCAAAATGCCGTTCTTGGTCACCAACCCGACCAGCATGATGATGCCGATCTGGCTGAAGATGTTGAGCGACGAGCCCGTGAGCTGAAGCGACAGGGCAGCGCCCGCCAGGGCCAGCGGCACGCTGAGCAGGATGATCAGCGGATCGATGAAGCTCTCGAACTGGGCGGCGAGCACCAGGTACACGATCAGCAGGGCCAGGCCGAAGGCAAACAGCAGGCTGGAGGAGCTGTCGACGAACTCGCGGGACTGGCCGGCGAGCGCGCGATTGAAGCCCGGCGGCAGCACCTCGGCAGCGACCTGGTCCATGGCCGCGAGCCCATCACCCAGCGTGTAGCCCTCGCTCAGGCCCGCCGAGACCGTGGCCGAGACGTAGCGATCGAAGCGATACAGGGCCGAGGGCACGGTGCGTTCGCCCCAGCTGACCAGGTTGTCGAGCGAGACCATGCGGCCCTCGCGCGAGCGCACCTGGACACGTTTCAGATCCTCGGGCTCATTGCGGAACGGGCGATCGAGCTGACCGATCACCTGGTACTGCTTGCCGTTCATGACGAAGTAGCCGAGGCGCTGGTCGCCGAACGTGAGTTGCAGCGTGCGTGCCACGTCCAGCGCCGAGACGCCGAGCTCGGCGGCGCGCGAGCGGTTGACCGCCACGGCCGTCTCCTGTCGGTTGACCTTGAGGTCGGCGTCGACGAAGCGCAGCTCCTTGCGCTTCTGCGCGGCCTCCAGGAACTGCGGCAGCACGCGCAGCATCTCGGCCTGGCTCGGCGCCTGCAGCACGTATTGCACCGGCTGCCCGCCGCCGCGGTCGCCGATGGTGGGCGGCTGGGACGGGAAGATGCGCAGCTGCGAGAACTCCGAGAGCCCGCGCGAGACCTGCTGGAAGATCTGCTCCTGGCTGCGGCTGCGTTCGGCGGCGTCCTTCAGGTAGATGTTCTGTAGGCCCGTGTTGACCGCGCCGCCGAACAGAGCCGTGATACTGTAGGTGCGGCTCAGCTCGGGGATGTTGTCGCGCACCCACTGGTCGACGGCGTTCAGCGCGTGCTCGGTGTAGGCGAAGCTGGCGGTCTCGGGCGCGCGCACGTTGACACGGATGTTCGCGCGATCCTCGAGCGGCGCGAGCTCGCGCTTGAGCGCGCCCAGCCCCCAGAACGTGTACAGGAACAGGGCCGCGCACAGCGGCGCCGCCAGCCAGCGCACGCGCAAGAAGGCGCTGAGCGAGCGCTCATAGCTGGCGTTGAGCGCCGCGAAGAACGGCTCGGTGCGGCGCTGCAGCCAGTTCTGCTCATGGCGCGCCTTCAGCACGAAGCGACACATCATGGGCGAGAGCGTGAGCGCCACGAACGCGCTGACCAGCACCGAGCCGGCCACGACCGCGCCGAACTCGCGGAACAGACGCCCGGTGAGGCCCTGCAGAAACACGATCGGCAGGAACACCGCTGCCAGCGCGACCGTCGTGGAGACCACCGCGAAGAAGATCTCGCGCGAGCCCTCCAGCGCCGCCTCCAGCGGGCGACGCCCGCGCTCGATCTTGCCGTACACGTTCTCCAGCACGACGATCGCGTCGTCGCACACCAGGCCGATCGCCAGCACCAGCCCGACCAGGGTCAGGATGTTGATGGAGAAGCCCAGCGCGTACATGATGAAGAACGCCGAGACGATGCAGACCGGGATGGCCAGCACCGGGATCACCGTGGCGCGCCAGTCGCGCAGGAACGCGAAGATGATCAGCGCCACCAGGGCAAAGGCCACCAGCAGCGTCTCCTCTACCTCCGCCACGCTCTTGCGCACGTAGCTGGTGAAGTCGTAGCCGATCTCCGCCTCGTACTCGGGCGGCAGCACGCGCTGGATCTCGGCGAGGCGCTCGTAGAAGGCATCGGCGATGGCGATCGCGTTGGTGTTGGGCTGCGGGATGATCGCGACGCCGATCATGGGCACGCCCAGGTAGCTCACACCCGTGCGCAGGTTCTCGGCGCTCAGCTCGGCGCGGCCGACGTCGCTCAGGCGAATGATCCGGTCCTGCTCGCTGCGCAGGATCAGATCGTTGAACTCCTCCGGCGAGCTCAGGCGGGCCAGCGAGCGCAGGCCCATCTCCGTGCTCGCGCCCTCCAGGCGCCCCGCGGGCAGATCCACGTTCTCGCGCTCCAGGGCTGCCTGGATGTCGGCGGCCGTCACGCGCTCGGCGGCCATGCGGTCCGCGTCCAGGATCAGCCGCATCGCGTAGCGCTTGTCGCCGAAGATGCGCACGCTGGCCACGCCCGGGATGGTCTGCACGCGGTCCTTGACGATCGTGTCGGCGACGTACGCGACCTCGTTGATGCTCTTGGTCTCGCTGCGCAGCGTCAGGAAAACGATCGGCTGTGCATCCGCGTCCGCCTTCTCCACGATCGGTGGATCGGCGTCCGCGGGCAGCTGTCGGCGCGCCACGCTGACCTTGTCGCGCACGTCGTTGGCGGCCGCATCCATCGGCACGCTCAGGTCGAACTCCACGCGGATCTGGCTCTGCCCGTCGCGCGACGTGCTCGACATCACGCGGATGCCCGCCACGCCGCTGATGCTCTGCTCCAGCGGCTCGGTGATCTGGGCGGCGACCACCTCCGGGCTGGCCCCGCCGTAGTTGGTGGTCACGGTCACCACCGGTGGATCGACGGCCGGGAACTCGCGCACTCCCAGAAAATGGAAGCCGACCAGCCCGAACACCACGATCGCGATCGAGAGCACGACCGCCAGCACGGGCCGGCGGATGCTGACCTCGGCCAGGCTCATGGCGGCGGCTCGCGCTGCGCGGTCGCTGTGTTCACGCTCACCGGCGCTCCCTCGCGCACGCGCAGCAAGTTGCTGACGATCACCTGATCCCCCGGTGCAACGCCGGAGAGCAGCTGCGCCCGGTCGCCCGAGCGCAGGCCCACCTCGACCAGCGCCGAGCGGACGACGCCGTGGTCGGCGAGATACACCCGCCGGCCGTCGACGCCCGGCACGAGCGCGATCGACGGCACGAGCAGCGCCTGCTCCACCTTCAACGGCAGCTCGATGCTGGCGGCCGCCCCCGGCATCAGCCCGGTGTCGCCCTGCACGAGGCCGCGCACGCGGATGCTGCGCGTCGCCACATCCACGGCCGGCTCCAGCGCCGTGATCTTGCCGGCGAAGCTGTCGCCCTTGCCCTCGACCCGGAAACGAAAGCTCCCGCCCAGGCTCAGCGCGCCCGCGTAGCGCTCGGGCAGCGTGAAATCGAGCTTCAGCGCCGAGGTATCCTGAAGCGTGGAGAGCACCGTGTTGGAGGAGAGCCAGGCGCCCTCGCTGACGCGGCGCAGCCCCAGCCGCCCGGAGAACGGCGCGCGGATCTGGGTCTTGGACAGCGTCACCTCGAGCAGGGCGCGCTCGGCCTGGAGCTCGTCGGCCTTGCCGCGCGCGACGTCCAGCTCTTGCTGGTTGGATACGCCCTCGGACACCAGCTTCTGCGTGCGCTCCAGCGTCGCCCGCGCCAGGCGCTCCTGCACGGCGGTCTTGTTCAGCTCGGCGCGCAGATCGGCCGAGTCGAGCTCGAACAGCACGTCGCCGGCTTGCACGAAGCGACCCTCCTCCGCGCGTACCTTGATCAGCCGCCGCGCGAGCTCGCTCACGATTTCCACCGACTCGCGCGCTAGCAACGTGCCCGTCGCCGGCACCTGCACCTCGAACGGCTCCGGCGCGACCGGGTACACGTCCACCGCGATCGGCGGGTTCAGGGCGGCGACCGCGCTGGTCGCAGGCGAGGCGATTCCCGAGCGCTCGCGCCAGCGCGCAGCGCCGATCGCCGTGCCGCTCGCCACCGCCAGCACCAAGAGCAGGGCCTGATAACGCATCGGCGCGGGACTCTGGCGATCGCTTCCTCGGCTGACAAGGGGCAATGCCGGGCGCGGTAGCGCGAACAGAAAAATCGCGCTGGAGGAGCTGCCTGTGACCTACCGGCCAGATGGCGGGGCTGCGTGCCGCGGCCGTTTCACGCGCGCCAGCCGCGCACTATGCTGCGCGCCCCGCGTTTCCACCGCTCGGGTCACCAACCAAGAGGATTGCTCGATGACCACCTCCGCGCTCGGCAGTTTTGAATCCCACACCGACGTCGGCGTGCATCCGCGCGCCGGAGCCGTCGAGCACGCGGCGGGCTCGTACCGCGTCACCGGCGGCGGCTCCAACATGTGGGGCAAGGAAGACGCGTTTCACTTCGTCTGGCGGCGCTGGACGGGGGACGTGACCCTGCAGGCGGATGTCGAGCTGTCCGCCTCGGGCCCCGAGCCACACCGCAAGGCGGTGCTGATGATCCGGCAGGATCTCTCCCCGGGCTCGGCCTACGCCGACGCTTGCATCCATGGCGACGGGCTCACCGGGCTGCAGTATCGCGAGCTGGCCGGCGCGGAGACGCACCAGGCGCGGGCCAGCGTGAGCGGCGCGCGGCGGCTGGTGCTGGAGCGCCGCGGCAACCGCTTCACGATGCTCGCCGGTACTCCGGGTCAGACGCTGGTGCCCTGCGGCCCGGTCACCGTGGAGATGAGCGGACCGTTGTACGTCGGGCTGGGCGTGTGCTCGCACAACGCGGACCTGCTGGAGACGGCTGTGTTCAGCAACGTGGTCGTGCAGCGGCCGCGGCACATCAATGCCGCCCAGCATCGCAGCCACATCGCCATCTACGACCTGGCGGCCCGCAGCTCGCGCGTGGTCTACAGCGGCGACGGCATCATCGAGGCCCCCAACTGGTCGCGCGACGGCAAGTTCTTGCTGGTCAACACGCGCGGCGATCTGTTCCGCTTGCCGCTCGGCGCGGCCAACCCGCAGCTCGAGCCCTTGGCGCTCAGCCCCGGCAACTACGTGTGCAACAACGATCACGATCTGTCGCCGGACGGGCGACTGCTCGCGTTCTCCGCGTCCAGCCCGGCAAACCCCAAGTCGCAGGTCTGGGTGGCGCGCGCCGATGGCAGCGCCGTGAAGCTGATCACGCCCAAGGCGCCCAGCTATTTTCACGGCTGGTCCCATGACGGGCGCTTTCTGGCCTTCGTCGCCGAGCGCGGCGACGGCAAGTATGAGCTCTATCGCGTCCCGGCGGAAGGCGGCGCCGAAGAGCGCCTGACGACCGCCGGCGGCTACGACGACGGCCCGGAATATAGCCCCGACGGCCGCTGGATCTACTTCAACTCCAACCGTGGCGGGCGCTGGAACCTGTGGCGCATGCCGACCGACGGCGCCGGCGCGCTCGACGCCCGCGCGCAGCGGGTGACACGCGACGAGCCCGAAGACTGGTTCCCGCACATCTCGCCCGACGGCAAGTGGATGGTCTGGCTCTCCTTCCCGCCGGGCACGCAGGGGCACAACGATCGCATGCCGGGCATGCTGCTGCGGCTGGCGCGTACGCCGGGTGAATCCCCCGAGGTTCAGGAGATCCAGGTGCTGAGCGACTTCTATGGCGGGCAGGGCACGATCAACGTGAACTCCTGGTCTCCCGATTCGAAGCAGTTCGGCTACGTGATCTACGAGCCGATCTGAACGACCCAGCGTCGCTGCCGGCGGCGCCGGCGCGCTCAGTCGCTAGCGAAGGTGTCGCAGTCCTCGATGTGCGCGCTGTTGAAGCCCTTCGCAAACCAGTACAGCCGGCGCCGCGGGATCGCGTAGGTGAAGCTCTCGGTCAGGGCGCGTCGCTCCTTCTCCTGGGCGATGCGCCGCTCGGCGCCGAGCTCCGAGGCCTGCTTCAGCGCATCCTCGACCTGCTCGCGCCCGAGCAGATCCTTCGACTTCGTGACGCGCGCCCAGAGTCCCGCGAGACAATCCGCCTGCAGCTCCAGCTGCAGCTCCACGGAGTGCGCCGCCACGGGGCGCCCCGCGACGAGGCGCGCTGCTTCGCGATCCAGGCCCAGCACCCGCTGCACGTGGTGCCCCATGGCATGGGCGATCGCGTAGGCCCGGGGTGCGACGGCCTCCTGACCGTAGCGCTCCTGCAGCGAACGCTGGAAGTCGAGGTCGATGTACACCGTCTCCGCGTCTCCGCATTTCGAGGCCGATTCCTCCGCCGAGCACGGAGCCGCCGAGGGCGCCGCGAACACCGCCCGGGCGCTGGTGTACGCCTTGTTGCGCCGCTTGAAGTCCGCGGCCCAGCTCTGGTCCGCATCCTTCACGACGCGGGCGGCGAACGTCTCCAGATCCGCGTCGCTCGCCCGGGCCGCGGGGGCGCCCACGCTGGCACGCGACGGCTCGGGCTCCGGGCGATCCAGCGAGCCCCTGGTCCATGAGCAGGCGGTCAGCCACAACGCCCAGCAGGCGATCCGCCCCTTCGACATCCAAAGGCTATTTACGGCCCGCACGCCTCTTCCCGTAGGGAGCCGATGTGCGCGGGCCGGCGTGGGCGCGCGCGAAGACGTGCCAAAACGGAGCGAGCCAGCCTATGCTGGTTCAATCATGACCTGGCGTGCTCTGCTCTGGCCCTGTGTCTGCTCCGTGCTCGGAGTTGCGCTCTCCGCTGCGGCTCAGTCCACCGGGGCGCAGCCCTCAGCACCGAAGAACCTGCACCTGTTCCTGCTCGCGGGGCAGTCGAACATGGCCGGACGAGGTGAGATCGAAGACCGAGATCGCACCCCGATCGATCACGTGTTTGCGCTGAACGCCCGGGGCGAGTGGGTTGCTGCCGTGGACCCGCTGCACTGGGACAAGCCTAGCGCGGGCGTGGGCCTGGCTCGCTCTTTTGCCGTGGAATATCTGAAGCAGCACCCGGGCGTGAAGGTCGGGCTGATTCCAGCCGCCTGCGGCGGCTCGCCGATCTCCAGCTGGGAGCCGGGGCAGTACTTCGAGGGCACGCACAGCCATCCATACGATGATGCCATCGCCCGGGCCCGCCAGGCGTTGCCCAGCGGCACGCTGAAGGGGATCCTCTGGCACCAGGGCGAAAGTGATCGCAGCCCGGAGCTGGCACATCGCTACGAGAAGGCGCTCACGGCGTTGATCGAGCGCTTGCGCCGCGATCTGGGAGCACCCAAGGTGCCGTTCGTGATCGGACAGCTCGGGCAGTTTGCGGGCGCCGGGCCCTGGGATGCGTCCGGTCTGGAGGTGGATCGCGCGCAGCGCAGCGTCGCCGCGCGAGTGCCCTTCAGCGCGTTCGTCTCCTCGGATCAGCTGACCAGCAATCCGGACCATCTGCATTTCGATGCGGCCTCGCTGCGTGAGTTCGGCAGGCGGTATGCCGCTGCACTGGCCAGCATCGAACACGGCGCGCGCAAGGCCGAGCCGCGCCGCTAGCGCCTTCGGCGCGGGCGCCGCTCCGCGCACGGATCCCAGTGCGCGAAGGCATCGAACAGGAATTGCTCGGCGCGATCCAGCTCGTCGAGCGGAGAAGGCGGCCCGAGCAGAAATTCCTCCAGGCTCACGTCGCCGTTCAGGAAGGCTCTCGCGAAATCGCGCAGCACCCTCATCTCCGTCAGCTCGCGCTCCAGCTCGCTCAGCATCCAGTCCTGTGCAGCCTCGGCGCCGCGCCCGCGCGCCCCGCGCTGGGGACCGAAGGCCACCAGCGAGTCGCGCAGCGACTTGAGCTCCGCGCTGAGCGCGCGCAGCTGGCAACGCAGCTCCTGGTTGGCTTGCAGCAGGGCCTGCGTGCTGCGCTCGATGTCCTGCTCCGGATGGCAAGGCATCGGTGCGGCGAGCCAGCTGCGCTCGAGCTCGACCAGCCTCGCCACGTCCCCCAGCTCGTACGCTCGCGTCACCTCTTTCATCACGGAGGTCAGGGTGGCGCGCTCGGTCGGGTCCTGCACCTTGTCGGGATGCAGCGCCAGCGCCAGCTTGCGGAACAGTGAGCGCAGCAGGCAGGGCCCCGAGTCTTTGGGCTTGGGCGCCGAGTAGCCCGCGTCGGGCTCGGGCTCGGGCGCGCCGCGCTTGCCGCTCGAGCTGCCACGCCACGGCTCGCGCCCCGCTTCGCCGTCGTCCTGAAACTCCCGCTCCGGAAGCAGCTGACCGTATGCGCGCCGGACCCGGACCTTTTCACGCCGGCTCAAGCGGCTCTCGGGGCCGAGCAGCGATGCGAAGAGGACCTGCACTTCCGCCACAGCTGAGCACAGCGCTTCGCGCAGCGGCCCCAGCCGAGCATCGAGCGCGCGCGCCGCGTCGCGCGCGCTGCACTCACAGGCGTCGCGAGCCAGCTTCTTCTTGCGGATCTCGTTGAGCAAGCGCTCATGTTCGCGCTCTGCCGCGATCAGCCGCTGCCGCGCCGGTGAGTGCCGCAAAGTCAACGCTGCTGGCGCAGTTTCGGGCGTCACTGCCGGCCCCGCGTGCACGCCGCGTCGCATGTGGCCAGCATAGTGCCGCACCCCCACGAGGTCCACCCGGGGGCCGGCGCTGGGAGTACCGATTTGCAGCGAGTCACTCGTGGGGTGACGTGAGTAGGACACGCAAATATTTGATGAGGCTCGATTCTGCGGCGCTTTCTGGAGCGCCGGCGGCGCTCACTCCGCAGGGGTCATCCTGTGTGCTACATGACAGCCCTGTCCATTGGCGGTCCTCGCGCTGGGGTGTGAGCTCGAAGGGACGAGGAGTTGGCGAATGTGTCCTGACCGTTACTCGGAACCTGCTCGCCGTCAGGCGCGTGCGCCCTCGCTGGCCCGTGGCGGATGTGTGATCGCGTTGATGGCCGCGTGCAGCCCGACCGGTGCCTCTGGTGGGGCCTCCGACGCGCCGACGGTGGCTTCCAACGCGCCGGTCACGCCAGCTTCGCCCGGTCCCACCGAGATGTTCCCGCCCGCTGATCCGCCGCCGGTGTCCAGCGGCGATTCATCGGCGGCAGGGCAGTTCATCGATCCCGATGACATGCCGGTTCTGCCCGCTGCGCCGATCCGCCGGCGTGGTCTGAAGGAGAAGCAGGTGGCGTGCCCTGACGGCGGCAGCACTACGGTGTCGGGCACGGTCTACATCCCATCGGGTGAGCTCACGCTCTACAACGCCATGGTCTACGTGCCGGACGCCGAGCTGCGGCCCTTCACTCCGGGCGCGTCCTGCGGCTGCGAGATCAGCGGTGAGCCCATCGCGTCGGCGTTGACGGATGCCGATGGTCACTTCGTGCTCGAGAACGTGCCGGTCGGGTCCGACATCCCGCTGGTGGTGCAGGTGGGCGAGTGGCGCCGCGAATTCGACATCGGCACGGTCGAGGCCTGCACGGACAAGCCCATCCCGGATCAGACGCTGCGCTTACCCGCGCGCCAATCCGAGGGGGATATCCCGAAGATCGCAGTGGCGACCGGCTTCGCCGATGCGCTCGAGTGCCTGGTGCGCAAGCTGGGCATCGCGCCGGAGGAGTTCACGCATCCGCGCCGTGACGGGCGGGTGAATCTGTTCGCCGGCTACGGTGGGACCGACCGCTTCACCGATTCCATGAACGGCGGTGAGCCGTTTCCGCCCTCTGGCGCGCTCTGGGCCGACCTGCCGTCGCTGCAGATGTATGACGTCGTGCTTCTGTCCTGCGACTCTCGTGCTCCGCAGCGGGGCATCGCCGACAAGGACCCTCGCTCGCTGCAGGCGATGTACGACTACCTGAACGGCGGGGGTCGGTTGTTCGCCTCGCATTATCAGGAGGTCTGGTTTCAGAACGGGCCCGCGCCCTTTCCCGACCTGGCCACGTATGTGGACGACGGAGGCTACCAGGGGCCGCCCGCGTTTCAGGTCGTGACCGACTTCCCCAAGGGGCAAGCGATGGCCGAGTGGGCGCTCGCCAACGGCGCCTCGACCCAGGCCGGAGAGGTGCCGGTGCTCGGCGCGCAGCGCACGATCCTGAGCGAGAATAGCGAATACGCGCAGCGCTGGCTGACCAGCGACGATCCGGAGACGGTGCAGTACCTGTCCGCCAACACGCCGCTCGGCGCCTCCGACGAGGAGCAGTGCGGGCGCGTGGTGCTCAGCGACTTGCACGTGTCTCCGGGCCGGGTCGACGAGGAAACGAGAGCTCCCATCGACGACCTCTCGGAGCAGGACCTTCCGTTCCCCGAAGGTTGCGTCACGAGCGGCTTCAGCCCGCAAGAGAAGCTGCTCGCCTTCATGCTGTTCGACATCTCGGCGTGCGTGGTGCCCGACAGCCAGGCGCCGGCGGCGCCCCCGATCATCCGTTGAGCGGGCGGAGCGCCCTCAGAACTGGGCCGCCTGCTCCAGGCGCGCCAGGATCTTGTGCTTCTTGGAATAGACGGTGCTCACGCTGATGCCGAGCTGAGCGGCGATCTGTTCGGGCTCGAAGCCCTGCAGATAAGCACCCAAAAACTCGCGGTCGCGTTCGGACAGATCCTCGACCAGCTGGCTCAGCGCGCGCGCTTGCTCACGCTCCGAGCAGATGCTGAAGGCGTCGGGCACATCGCTCGGCGCCTCGACCTCCGAGAGCTCCTCGCCGGCCTTGCACAGCCCGGGTTGCCGCCGGTGGTTGCGCAAGAAATCATGGGCGCTGTTGCGGGCCAGCGCGCACAACCAGGAGCCGAGCGGCGTGCCGCGCGCGGGATCAAAGCTGCGCAGGCGGCGCTTGTCGTCCTTCAGCAGGCGCAGGCACAGACTTCCGTAAATCTCTTCCAGGTGATCCGTCCCGGTGAGCTGCGGGAAGCGGCGCGTCACGCGGCTGATCACGCCCAGCAGCTGGCGCGAGTAGCGCTCGTGAAAGATGCGCCAGGCGTCCTCGTCATTGGCGAGCAGGCTGTGGATCAGGGTCGCATCGTCGTACACAGGTGGTTCTCCTCGTGGGGGCATGACCGTCGACCCCTGCAGAGAGCACCCCGTGTGCCCGAAGGTTAAAGCAGTGATTTCGAATGTTTATGGCCGGTCGAAAGCGTAACTTCGTCACGCGGTGACGCGTCACGAGACGTGCGAGCGGGAGCGTGTGCGTGCTCTCCGTGTGGGTACGCCTCGCGGCGGCCCAATCTTCCGGCTTTGGGGACTTCCGCGACTGTTTCGGCGTGAGACTCCGGAGCGATCCGCCGGATCGTTGCCGGAGCGGCTCAAAAGTGTGATGCAGTGCCCCGCTTTGACCGTTGTGGAGGCGTCGTGAAGCGTTGGATCGCTTGCTTGGGTGCGGGGGGATTGTTGTTGGCTCTGTCGCCGCGAGCAGAGGCGACGGAAGTCGGGCGGGGTAGGGACTTCGGCATCGGCGTCGCCTTCGGCAGCCCGACGAGCCTGGTCGCCAAGTACTTCGTGGGCCGCGGCAACGCCCTCGACTTTGGCCTCGGCTTCTGGAGCTACGGCTGGGGTTGCCGGCATCGCGTGGACGGTCCGGACGTGTGCGACCACTACGACACGTTCGATGTGGTGACGGCGAACGTGGACTACCTCTGGCAGGATGGCATCGTCGCCGGCTCCGCCGCGAATCTCGACTGGCACATCGGCGCCGGCGGTCGCATCTGGCTCGGTGACGGCTCGTTCTCCGCCGCCGCCCGCATGCCCGTCGGGCTCGACCTGACCTTTCGCAAGCCCTCGTTCCTGGAGGTGTACCTGGAGCTGGCGCCCGCTCTTTACATCGTGCCAGGGCTCTATCTCGACCTGGAGGCGATGCTCGGCGTGCGCTTCTACTTCTGAGGCGCGGCCGTCTGCGAAGCGAGCCGAGCCTTCAGCTCGTCCAGGATGGCGCGCGTCGAGCTCGAGCCGATGCGCGAGACGCCGAGCTCTCGCAGCGCCAGCGCCCGATCCAGTGTACGGATGCCGCCGGAGGCCTTGACCTGGACGTGGGGCGGCGTGTTGTCGAGCATCAGCTGGAGGTCCTCGTCCGTGGCTCCGGAGCTGCCGAAGCCGGTCGACGTCTTGATCCAGTCGACCTCGAGCTCCGCGCAGATCTCGCACAGCCGCAGTTTGTGCGCCTGCTCCAGGTAGCAGTTCTCGAAGATCACCTTCAGCTTCTGGCCGGCGGCGCGCACCAGCTGCAGCACCGCCGCGATTTCGCCTCGCACATAGCCGTAATCGAGGCTCAGGACCTTGCCGACGTTGACCACCATGTCGAGCTCCGTGCCCCCGTCCGCGAGCGCCTGCTCGGTCTCGGCGAGCTTGGCGCGCGTGGTGTGCCCCCCATGGGGAAAGCCGATGGTGGTGCTGGGCTGCACCGTGCTGCCGGCGAGCAGCTTCGCGCAGCGCTGGAGCCCGTGCGGGAGGATGCAGACGCTGGCGACGTCGTACTCCAGCGCCAGGGCACAGCCCGCGTCCAGCTGCGCGTCCGTCAGCGTGGGCGCAAGCAGCGCATGATCGATCAGCTTGGCGACGTCGCGGTACTGCAGAGACATTTCGTTCGCACTAGTGCCTCGAGTTTGCGGGCCTTGCTACCGGCGAAATCGCATCGGGATCCCGGGCCGCGACAGTCCTGAAACCGCCCGTGGTCCAAGCTTGTTGGCCTGTAGGCCAGACAGCGGATTTCAGAGCGCAGACGGGCTGCCCGTAATCTTTTGCGCGCGGGGGTCGTCTTGGCGCCGGGGCAACGCCCTCGGGGCCGCGCCCGAGCTCTCGGGGGGAGCAGGATCGAGCACGTGAAGGCCACCTACCTAACCCTCCCCGAGGTCTCCAGCGTCCTGGAGGTGAACCCCGCTCTGGTCAGCTCGTGGCTGGAGGACGGCTCGCTGGAAGCGCGTCGCCTGCCCCGAGGCGCATGGGGAGTGGCGACCCTGGCGCTGGTGCACTTGCTGCTGCGCAAGGGCATGCGCTTGCCCCATCGCTTTGAGGCTTCGGTCCGTGCGCTGGTCATCGACGACGAGCCCGCCATGTTGCGCTCGACGGCTCGACTGCTGAAACGCAGTGCGCCGCACCTGGATGTGCGTCTGGCATGCGGAGCTCTGGAAGGACTGAGGGAAGTGACCGAGTACGTTCCCGATCTGGTGCTGGTCGACATGTTCATGCCCGAGCTCACGGGTACGGAGCTGTGTGTGCGCATCAAGCAGCAGGCGAGCACCGCTGGGGTGCTGGTGATCGGGTTCTCAGGCCGCCGCGATCCGGCGCTGGAGGCGGAGTTCGCGCGCGCGGGCGCGGGCGCCGTGCTCGACAAGCCCCCGGATGTCCAGCACCTGCTGGGGGTGCTCGAACGCAGCTCGCTCGAGTGTCGCGCTTGACCGGAGCGGGCTTAAATAGCTGCGCGCGCGGACGCGAGCGCTTCCCGCGGCGAGCCATCCCGCGAGAAATACTTGCGATCCCAGTTCACAATCGCGGCGGCGGCGAGTACTTGGAGAGGTGGGGGGGATTTGCGAGCAAGTCCACCACTGAAGAAAGGGGAGCAGCACATGCCTCCTCGTCAGCAGGGATCGGGGGGCACAAAACCGGAGTCAGGGCCGCCGGCTCCAGCAGCGGTCGATCGCAAGGCTCGGTATACCGAGCTGGAGGGCGCGCAAGGACGGGACATCTATTTCCGTCCCGAGCGCTACCCGCGGTCGGAGCTCGGCCCGATCGGGGTTGCCGTGGAGCTCAAGGTCCAGGGCAACTCGCACCGTTGTGAGCTCCGTGACGTGTCCCAGAATGGCTTCGCCTTCGAGTGGCCGTTGGAGCCGGCTCCGGAGGTCGGCATGACCTTGGAGGAAGTCGCGCTGCAGTTCGACGGCCACGAGGCGTACCGGGGGCAGGTGCGCGTGAGCTCTCTGCGCAAGCACGACAAGCTCACGCTGGTCGGCGTCTCGCTGGTCGATACGCTGATGAACATCGAGGACGTGCTGCTGTTGCGCGATGTCAAGGCGCGCATCGCAGAGTCGGATTTTCACGGCCTGGGCATGGCAGACGCGCCCTGGCGTGCGCCGGGGTACGATCGCTTCAAGGCCCTGGTCGCGGAGCTGCGCCTGTTCCTGGAGGACGCCCGGCGCACCTTCAGCAGTCTGGAAGGCACGCTGCCCTGGCACGTGATCCACGGCGACCAGGAATCTCCCGCGCGAGATGCCTTGATCGCACGCATCCGAGATGGCTTCGTCGCGGACGTCGTACAGGCCTCGAAAGAGATCGATTCGGCCCTGCGCGCTGCGCCGCGCGCCAGCCGCGAGCCGCTGCGCGAGTTTTCGCTGCGCCAGCTCGACGAGCTGCTGATGCTGGCGCCGTGGATGTATCGCGCCCGGCACAAGCCGCTGGGTTATCCGGGCGATTTCGAGATCATGAACGGACTCTACGGGCGCCATTTTTCCGGGCCGACGCTGTTCGCCAAGGCCCTGAACCTGGCGTTCGTATCCACGCCCGCAGCCGCGGCCGTGCGCTACCGCAAGGAGCTGATCAAGCGGCGCCTGGCCGCGGCGCTGGACGCGCACGCCGGAGCGACGACGCCGTTGCGCATCCTGTCCATCGCGGCGGGCCCGGCGGAGGAGATCTTCGGGCTGCTGGAGGAGCGCAGCACGATCGACGTGCCGCTGGAGGTGGTGCTGTTCGACCAGGACCGCAGCGCGCTCGCTTTCTCCCACGCGCGGCTCAGCCGCCTGGTCGCCAGCAAGTGGCAAGGCCGGGTGAAGATCATCCACCTGCATGACTCCATCACCCACCTGCTGCGCGGGTCGACGGTGCTGCGGGTCACCGGCGGGTTCCATGCCGTGTACGCCTGCGGGCTGTTCGATTACCTGCAGCCGCACACCTGGGTCTCGCTGTGCCGGAACCTGTACGACACGCTGGCGCCCGGCGGCACGCTCTACGTCGGCAACATGGTGCCGTCCTCGCCGTCGCGCTGGTTCATGGAATTCCACCTCGATTGGTACCTGGAGTACCGCGAGCGAGCCCAGATGCTGGAGCTCGCCCGGAAGGCGGTGCCCGGCGCGCACGCCGAGATTCTCGAGGAGCCGACGGGCGTGAATCCGTTCGTCTCGCTCACCTGAGGACCGCGACATGACGCCCAACGTCGAGCTCGAGACGCGCTGGTCCAAGTGGCTGCTCCAGCGCAACCGGAGCGGGATGAAGGGCGTACTCTGGATCGTCGTGTGCCTGTACCCGCTGTTCGGCGTGCTCGACTATCTGATGGCGCCGCGCGAGGCCCTGGGCCTCCTGTACGGGACGCGAGCGACCGTGACCGCGATCACGCTGGTCCTGTTTCGCGTCCTGGGCGGGCAGGTGTTTCGCCGCCATCCGAACGCCATCACGTCGTCGTACATGATCTTGATCGCCTTCGGCATCTGCCTGATGACGATCTTCATGGGCGGGCTCGCCTCGCCCTATTACGCTGGCTTGTCGCTGGTGATCGTGGCCAGCGCGCTCTTGTTCGTGTGGCCGCCCCGGGTGGTCGCGGCCACCTACGGAGCCATGATCCTGGGGTTCATTGGCTCCAATTTGCTGGTCAACAGCGTCACGGACCTGTTCACCAGCATCTCGAACCAGTTCTTCCTGATCTCCACCGCGATCATCGCCGGCGCCGGTCAGACGCTCGTGTATCGTTCTCAGCGCGAGCAGGTTGAGAATCAGCTGATCCTGGAGGAGACCAGCCTGAACCTGGAGAAGGCACACTCCAAGCTCAAGCGGCTCGACCGTTTCAAGAGCGAGGTGTTCGCGAACATCACGCACGAGCTCAAGACGCCGCTGACCTTGATCTTGGCTCCCCTGGCCCTGCTGATCGACGGCAAGCTGGGCAGCTTGTCCGATGCCCAGCGCTCCACGCTGCAGTCGATGCAGCGCAGCGGCGTCAAGCTGTCTCGCTTGATCGAAGACTTGCTGGACCTGAGCAAGCTCGAGGAGTCGCGGCTGCGGCTGCGGATCGAGGAGCACGATCTGGTCGCCTACCTGCGCAATCTGCTCGAGCAGATCGAGCCGCTCGCGCAGCGCAAGAACCTCAGCCTGGCCATGCACGCGGCCTCCGTTCGAGCTCTGGTCTGGTGCGACATCGAGCGCATGGAGCGGGTGTTCATCAACTTGCTCTCCAACGCCACGAAGTTCACCGAGCCCGGCGGCTCGGTGCGCATCTCGCTCCTGGATGAGGGCGAGACGGTGTGCATCGAGGTGGTCGATACCGGCGTCGGCTTTCCCAGCGAGCTCGCCAGCGAAGTGTTCGAGCGTTTCTTCCAGGTGGACATGGCCGGCACTCGTCGCTATGGCGGCGCCGGCCTGGGCCTGGCGCTCGCCAAGGAACTGGTCGAGTTGCACGGTGGCGAGATCTGGGCCGAGTCGGCGCCGAATCAAGGCTCGCGCTTCAGCGTGCGCTTGCGCAAGGATCGCGATCACTTCTCGCCCGACGTGCTCGACCGCCGGGGTCCGGCGGTGGATCGCCTCGGCGGCCTGCGGCAGAGCGATGGCAGCCTGAGCGAGTGGCAGCTGGATACTCCGAAGCAATTTCGGCTGATCGAGATCGACGAGGCCACCGACCAGCGCCTGCTGGAGCGGGACGCGGACGAGGGCCAGCGCGAGCATTCGGTGCTCGTGGTCGAGGACACGCCCGACGTGGCCCGGATGATCCGGCTGGCGTTGCACCACGATTTTCGCTTCCTGGCGGCGGGCGACGGCGCTCGGGGCCTGGAGCTTGCGCGCCGCTATCGCCCGACGGTCATCATCACGGACTGGATGATGCCGCGCATGGACGGCATGGAGTTCACGCGCCGCCTGCGCGCGGACCCGCTGACCAAGCACATTCCGATCGTGATGTTGACGGCGCGCAGCGACGTGGAAAACAAGGTGACTGGGCTGGAGACCGGTGTCAACGCCTTCCTGGGTAAGCCATTTTCCGCGAACGAGCTGCTGAGCACGGTGCGCTCGTTGGTGCGCGAGCGGGAAGCCACGGCCGAGGCGCTGCTCGCGGGCAAGATGGACTCGCTGGAGGCGATCGCGGGCGGGCTGGCGCACGAGATCGGCAACCCGCTGAACTACGTGAAAAACGCGCTCGCCGCGGTGCAGCGCGACTGCCAGACCTTGATCGACACCGTCGCCGAGCTGGAGCTCGGCCCCCCGCAGAGCGGCACCCTGAAGAAGCTGGACGCCAGGATTAACAAGATGTTCGAAGTGACCGAGGCGGGGGTCAGGCGCATCGCCAATACGGTCGAGCTCATGGTTCGCTACAGTCGCGAGGGCTACTCGCGGACGCCCCAGCTGTACGACAGCTACGCTGCCGTGCGCGATGTGGTCGCGGTGGTCGTGCCCACCGTCGGGCGGCAGGTGCAGGTCGACCTCGATCTGGCCGGCAACGGCTGGGTCCGCTGCGTGGCGGAGGAGTTCAACCAGGTCCTCACGAACTTGATTCAAAATGCGCTGGAGGCGGTGGCTGGCGACGGCAGCGGCCGGGTCTTCATCCGCGGCACGAACGAAGGGGTGGACCTGCTGCTCTCAGTCAAGGACAATGGGCCCGGGATCCCGGAAGCCAACCGGGCGAGGATTTTTGATGCCTTCTATACGACGAAGGAGGTCGGGCGCGGCATGGGCATGGGGCTGACTATCACACGCCGCGTGGTTGTCGCCATGGGCGGCACCATGAGCGTGAAGAGCCAGGTGGGCGTCGGGACGGAGTTCGTGGTCCGCGTACCCAGCGCGGCTCCTGCCGATGCCGCCCCGTCCAGCGCGGCCCCGTCCGACGCCGCCCCGCTGGAGGCTGCAGGATGAGCGCGAAGGTTCTGTTCGTCGATGACGAGGAAGGCAACCTGCTCGTCTCCGAGGCTGTCTGCGGAGACGACTTCGACGTGCTGACCGCGCGCAGCGGAGCCGTCGCGCTGGAGCTGATGCGCGCCTACGAAGTGGGCGTCATCGTCTCCGATCAGCGCATGCCGGAGATGTCGGGCGTGGAGCTGCTGGAGAAGGTGCAGGCCGAGTTTCCCGACACTGTGCGCCTGCTGGTCACCGCCTACTCCGACATCGGCGCCGCCATCGACGCGATCAATCGCGGCCGGGTCCGCCGCTACCTGAAGAAGCCGTGGGAGCCGGAGGAGCTGAAAGCAGAGCTGGCCGATGCCCTGGAGCGTTACCAGACGCGGCGCCGGTTGCGCGAGCTGGAGCGCAGGTTGATCCAGACCGAACGCGTCTACGCGCTGGGCATCGTGGCCGCGGGCATTGGCCATGAGCTGCGCAATCCGATCAGCTGGATCACCACCAATCTCCAGCACTCGCTGGCGGAGCTCGGCGAGCTGAGCGAGGCGCTGAAGGCGAATGATGCGCCGCTGGCGGGCGCCAAGGTGGACGAGATCCGAGCCGCGCTGCAGGACGCGAGCATGGGCGCCGAACGGGTCGCGGAGATCGTGTCCGCCATCCAGCTGTCGATGGTGAGGCCCGCCGGAGAGAGCGAGATTGTCGATCTGGAAGAGGTGGTGCACCTCTCCCTGCGCCTGGTCGAAGGCGAGCTGCGCAGGGCTTGCAAGCTCGACCTGCAGGTGAGCGGCAGCCCGCGGGTTCGCGGCTCCCGCACGCAGCTCTCGCAGATCGTCGTCAATCTGCTGATCAACGGCATCCATGCCGTCGCCAAGTTGGTCCCGGGCGAAGCAACGATCGCCGTGCGCATTGGAACGGATGGCAAGCTGGCCAGCCTGGAGGTTGCCGACAACGGCTCGGGCGTACCGGATGCCGACCGCGAGCGCATTTTCGATCCCTTCTTCACCACCAAACCCGGCGTGGGCACCGGGCTCGGGCTCGCCATCTCGAGAAAAATCGCCGCCGAGCTGGGGGGTGCCCTGGAGGTCGAACGCGATGGGCGGCTGGGTGGTGCGGTGTTTCGACTCACGCTGCCGGCGCAGCCGGCGGGGACGCGCGGGCACGACTGAGACGAGCCTGTTACAAGGGGCGACCGGGTCGCTGCTGACGGGCCCTAAATGCAATGCCGTTCATTTAAGGCGCTCGACAGAAGGCCGCTTGCGGTCGTAATTGCTCATCTTGATCTTAACCACGCGGGGATACAGGCGTTTCGGGCGCCGCGGTGGAAGGATGTAACGCTTGATGTTGGCTCGCATCGAGG
>DASTRX010000163.1:0-2699 GCA_035760985.1 Polyangiaceae bacterium | reverse complement strand
GCGGCTCCGCCGTACGCCGGCGCGGCGGAGGGGGCGCGGTCGAAGGCGGCGGTGCCGAGAAGCGGGCAGGCGCCTCGATCGCGATTGACGACACCGCCTCTGCGACGCTGGCTGCAGCCTCCGCAGCCGGCACCGCTTCTTCGCGCGGCTCGTCGCGCAGCGCGCGCCGCGCGGCGCCCGGAGCCAGCGTCGCCGGCGCATTGCTCTTGCCCGCCGCGGTCAGCGGGTGCAGCGAGCCGCTCGTCGGCTCGGAGTCGGGCATCGGCGCAAACGGTCCCGTGTCTTCATTCACGGCGTCCGGCCAGTGCCCGGGCGGAATCGTCGAATCTCCGACCGCGACCGGCGGTGGCGGCAGGCTCGGCTCGGCAGCGTCCAGCGCCAGGGGCGAGGGCGGGGGCATGGCGTCCGAGAGCACGTCCCCCACGGGGTTGTCGGCGTCATCGTCCAGGGCCTCGCCGAGCGCGTCCCACACATCGTCGGAGAGATGGGCCGTGGCGGCTTCGGGAGGTGATGACCCGACCGCGCCACCCTGCATCGAGATCTGCGCTTGCACGCGCCGTTCTGCCTCCGCGAGCAGGGTCTCGAGCTCGGGGCTGACGACGGAGTGCTCCGCTCCCGGGCTGCCCAGCTGCCGCGACGGCACGGGCGCCAGCTCCTCGGGCGCGGGCGCGCTCTGCCGTGAGCCGGGCGCGCTCGATGGGGGGCCCTCGAGCCGCGGCGGCACCGAGAGCCGCGGACCCTGGCTGGACCGAGGCTTCAGCGGGGCCAGCGTCACCTCGCGTTGGGGCTGGCTCTGCGGTGCTCGCGAAGCGCGCGGCTGGCGCAGCACGGCGGCGAGTTCCTCGGCGATCGCCTGAACGTCGAGCGGGCGCCGATAACGCTCCAGCGCGGCAGCGAGCAGTGTGTTGTCGCTGTCGCTGAGCGTGGCGCGCGGAGTTCCCAGGGCGACCCAGGGCGGGCCGGGCTCGGGCGTGCGCGCGTAGAACTGGGCGACGGCTCCCAGCGCGCCGTCGCTGGCCAGATCACAGAGCACCAGCCGCGGCAGCTGCGCGCTGCCGCCGTCCGCGGCGCCATCCGTGAGCGGCAGGCAGCGCACGCCACGGCTCTCCAGGCGCAGCAGCAGCGCGTTCAGCTCGATCGATGCGCCGCTGACCATGACCAAGAGATCGCCCTGCGGGGCGGCTTCCTCGGGATGGCCGGATTTCATCGACAGACCAGACAAGACTTCGAGCAGCGGGCTAGGCGCGATCCGCCGGCTTGGTGGCGCGACCGCGCTGCCACAGCTTGACGGCGATCCACTCGCCCGCTCGCGGCCAGAGCGGCGCTGAAACAATCGCGATCAAAATGAAGAGCGCGACGAAGAGTTCCCCGCGATTTAGGTCGAACATGTCCCTCGGCGTTGTACTCCTGCGGAGATTCCCTCATGGATTATGGCTGAGGGAGAAACGGCATGTCCGATGGAAAGTGAGAGTCGTGCCACCGCCGAAGTGGACGCCGGGGGGCGCCTGGATGTCGTGATCGGGCTGGGCGCCAATATCGGCTCCCCCGAGCTCGCGCTGCGTCGAGCGGCCGCGGAGCTCTCCACCTGGGGCTTCGGCGCGAGGTCTTCGCGGCTCTATCGGACCTTTCCGGTCGGTGGGCCGCCGCAGCCGGACTTTCTGAATGCCGCGCTGCGCTTCTCCTACGCGGGCTCGCCGCGCTCGCTGCTGGAGCGGCTGCGAGCCGTCGAGGCCGGCGCCGGCCGCGTGAGGCGCGAACGCTGGGGGCCGCGCCCCCTCGACTTAGATATCCTGTGGGCCTCTGGAGTCGTCGTGAACGAGCCGGACCTGATCGTCCCACATGCGCGCCTGCGCGAGCGCGCGTTCGCGCTCCGACCCCTCCTCGACGTGGCACCCACCGCCATCGATCCACGGGACGGTGTGGCGTACGCGCGGGTCCTGGCCGAGATCGGCAGCGCCGGAGTCGAGCTCCGCGATGCAGCCTGGGCGGACATGTTTTCTGAAGGCTTTACCTAGGGGTATGGACAGGCCTGCGACGGGATGGTAGGAGCCGCGCGAACCGCGTCAAAAGTGGACGATCGGCCCATGACGCGCCGGGCCGCCGATGCCACAGAGCAGCTTTCCAGAGGACATCGACCGAACAGCATGACTTTTGACTTCGATCTGAGCTTCGTCCTGCAGATGCTGGTTTTCGCATCTCTGATCGTCGTGCTCCGGCCCCTGCTGTTTGATCCCGTGCTGCGCGTCTTCGAGGAGCGCGAGAGGCGCACCGACGGTGCGCGTCAGAGCGCGCGACAGATGCAGGAAGAGGCGGGCGCGCTGCTCTCTCGCTACGAGCAAGAGCTCGCCAAGGTGCACGAGGTGGCCCGCCAGGAGCGCGATCGCAGCCGCGCCGAGACGGCCCGCATGGAGGCCGAGCTGCTGGCTCAGGCGCGCCAGTCGGCGAACGAGATCGTGGAACAGGGCCGGCTGCGCATCGACCGCGAGCGCCGGCAAATTCAATTTGGCCTCGGGCAACAGTCGGAGCGACTGGCTCGCACCGTGGCAGAGGCAGTACTCGGAAGGAGCCTGCATTGAGCACCCACAGATGTTTGAGCTGGGCGGCAGGTGGGCTGCTGATCCTGGCGGCTGGCAGCGCCGCCGCGCAGGAGCACGAGGCGGCGGGCACACACCTCGAAGGCCACGCGACTACCCAGGCTC
>DASTRX010000162.1:0-14673 GCA_035760985.1 Polyangiaceae bacterium | reverse complement strand
CCTCGATGCGAGCCAACATCAAGCGTTACATCCTTCCACCGCGGCGCCCGAAACGCCTGTATCCCCGCGTGGTTAAGATCAAGATGAGCAATTACGACCGCAAGCGGCCTTCTGTCGAGCGCCTTAAATGAACGGCATTGCCGCTAACCGGACTGGGCTCGGCACCGGGCCAAGCCAGATCACGCCCGGCGATGGCCGTCGCGGCCGCTTCGACTCGGTTTCCATCCGGAAGATGAACGCCACGTTTGCGCTCATCGCGAGCAGTTCGAGCGCTTCCCAGCCACCCGGCACTGGCATCGGGGGCAGGGGGTCAGATGGTTGGGCACGCGCCGCCGGGCTCATGTCGCTTACTCAGCCCGCCTTCAACAGCTTGCGAACGCCTTCCTGGCTCATGCCGAGGAGCTCCCCGGCATCGCGCAGGCTCAGTTGCCCGGTGATGGACCGGGCCGCCTCAGCGGTGCTCTTCCGGAGCTTCCTGGCCGCTTCCTCCGCGCGCGCCTTCTCGCGCTCGAGCTTCCGAGCCGCGTCCCGTGCCGCCCTGGGCCAGCGGATGTCCTCCTCGAACTCCGCCGTATTCGCGATCTTTGCCGCGTGCGGACCGAGCTGCTCCTCGAACAGGCCGAGACACTCGCGAATGTTGCGCCGCGCCTCCGCCAGCGAGCGACCATAACTGAAACATCCGTCGACCGCTGGAATCGAGACGTTCCAGACCGAGTCCTCGGCCTGAAACACTACTTGGAACTTGTGAGCCACTTTTTTCCGAGACATGGGGCCATCTGCCTTTCGATGTTGCCCAGCGTCGGCCGCGGGATGTCGCCCGGGTGATCCGGGACCGGTGTCTGGCACTTGCCGCAAGCCGAGCGGTAGAGCTTGTGCGAGCCGTTCTGACGAACGAAGCTGCAGCCCCTGGTGAGCAGCACCCGGATGACCTCACGGCTCGTCACACAAATAAAGCATGGCGCGATTCTGTCATTCTGTCAACCATTGGTTGACGGAGCGCGCGCACGCGTCTGTTCGCGCTCCCCAGCGGCGGGCCCGCGGCTCAGCCCTCTCCGGAAGCGTCACATGCAAAACCCCATGCACTCGAACTCGGAGTCGCGTTCCGGACGCGGCTGGCGGTCGCGCTCCATGAGCCAGTCAGGACGCGGGTGTTCGGAATGCGTCACTGCGCCGCGCGCCTTCGGTCCTCCAACTCGAGGCGCCTTGGCGGGTCGCGGCTTCGCCTGCACCGGCTCTGGAGCGATTGGACCAGGCTGAGCGTGGGGAGCGGCGGTGGCACCCGTAAGATAGTACCCCGGTGTCGGTGGCTGCAGCTCGCGGCGTACGGGCAGCTTGGCAGACGCAACGGGCTCGCTCTGCTCGACTGCGGGTGCTGACGCTGGCGCTGGCGGCGCAACGACGGGCGCAGGGGACGCGCTCGCGTGCGGGCCCTCGACCACCAACGGAAGGTCGTCAGCCGGCGTCTGGCATGCTGCCATCGCCGCCAGCAGCGTCGGCGTGACGAGCAGCTGCAGCCGCGCGCGCCCGGCGCTCTTCTCGGGGCGCGCGCCGTGCAGCACCGTGCCATCCGCGGAGCAGCGAACTCGCACGCAGATCGGGTCTTTGCGCTCGAGCAGCTCCGCAGCTGCTTCGGGCTCCATCTCGGAGAGGTTGTGCACCGCCTTGTTGCAGTGGTCGCAGTGGCGCTTGTCGGCGGTGCCGCGCATCTCCTCCCACGCGGCGGGACACGGACTCACGATCTGCAACGTGCGCTTCCCCTCGGCCATGCGCCGAGCGTGCCGCGGAGACGCTCGCCGTGCAATCATGGATTCGCGCCCAGAGCGGCGCGCGGCCCTGAACGTATGACGCGTGAACAGCGAGCGATTCCAGGCGCTGCCTTCGCGGCGCTGCCCAAACTAGCGAGCCACCGGTGCGCTTTCGCGGAGTTGCGGCTCGAGAGCGTCGGCTAGTGCAGCCGGCAGCCGCGCGCGCGGTGTCTCATCCCGCGGCGCAGGCGGCCTCTGCTACGCTTCGCACATGAGCAATGAAAAGATCAGGCGCCAGCTCGATGCTGCCTGCGCCGCCCTGGGGCTGGCCCCCGGGGCCCTGGATGAGCTCCCGCCCGCCGACCCCGAGGCCCTGCCCGCTTGCTGCAGGGCCTCGGGTGCTCGCCTCTACATTGGCACATTGGCATGGCGCACGAGCACATCATCGATCCCGATGGTGTGGAGCGCATTCTTTGGGCTGACGGGACCGAGACCGACCTCTGGGGATACCGGAGCGGAGCCTTCGACAGCTGGTGCAACATCTTCGCGCGTGCCTCTGCCGGTGAGGACTTCACCCGCCTGCTCGAGCGAGTCAACACCCCCGGGTCCGATACGCTCTCGTAGGCCCACACACTCGGTCTGCCCCGCAGCACCTGTCAGGAGCGCACGCTCAGCGCAGCCGTTCGGCGCAGGCGAGGGCCAGGAGCAGGAGGGCCAGGCGCGGGGTCCGCATGGGCGGGTTACGGCTGCTGGCCGCTTCTACCTCATGTAGACAACGCCCGGCCGATGCCGCGGCCCCCCAGGAAACTCGCGCTCGAACTCCTGCTGAAAGCGCTCGCACTCCGGGATATCCGGTGGCGGCACGATGCCTTTTATGCGCTCCTCGACGGTGCATCCGGATGGGTCGTAGCCGGGCTTGCGCGACTGGTAGACCTCACATTCAATGACCGGCTCGCACTGCCGGGGTGCGCTGGGAGCCACCGGAGGTGGTGCGCTGGGAGCCAGCGGAGCAGAAGAACAACCGAGGGCGGCCAGAAGCAACAGAATCGTCCGCATTGGTCGGCTCAGAAGTCATCCACGTCGCCCGCAGGGGCGGTATCAATTCCTGCCTTCAACTCGTCGGGTAGGTGCCTAGTCCGCTCTGCCCGCGTGCACCCGTGTGCGTCGTAGCCGGGAGTTCCGAGCAAGGCGAGCTCGCCTTTGGTGAGCGGCTCGCAGCGGTCCTCCGGCAATGGAGCAGGGGAGCTGTCGCGCTGTGCGATCAAGGGTGGGCGCGGAGCGTTCTGAGGGCTAGGAGCCACAGTAGCGCACGAGCCCAGGAACAGAAGCGACGGAAACCCAATGCTGCTGCGCATCCCCCCAGCGTACCAGGCCGCGAGAGGAAGTGCCCGAACTGGATTGTTCCACCAGTTCGGGCACTTATTGCTCAGGAGAGCGCTACCCTGCTCGCTGGCTGTTCACTCCAGCGGGTACACCTCCCGGTGAGATGACGTTGGCAGCGAGGAGAGGGGGATCGTGCAGGCGGGCTCATTTACGAACTCCAACACGACGCTGAACCCGCTCGTGCTGCGCGTGTCGTTGGTGCTCAACACTTCGAACTCGTTCGGCATACCCCGCGACGCGGGGGGTGTCAGAGCAAAGATCTCCTCGCAGGAGATGAACTCCGACGGACGCATGATGCCGTCCGAGAACGGCGTATGCGGCCAGCCCCAGAGGTGGCCCAGCTCATGCGCCAGCACGAAGTCATAGGCGTTGTTGAGGCGAGTCAGGCGGTTCGGGTCGTTCGGGTCCACACAGGCATCCTGCTTGATGCCCTCGAGCATGCTGTGGTTCACGCCGATGCCGGCGTACTTCCAGCCCCAGTAACGATCACCGAAACGGATCGGGGTTTTAGGAACAGCGGTTTCGATGTCCGGCATGGCGCGTCCGATGTACTCGGACTGCCCGTTGTCGAACACCGGGAAAATCGGGACGCTGGCCAGGAAATAGCGGGTCCACGAGTCGTTGTTCACGCCAGTCAACTGGTGCGCCGACGCTGCGCTCCGAATCCCGTTGCTTGCCGGGCTGTTGCTGTGCCCGCAGATGGATGCCGGACGGACCCACGAGTCCCACGCCTCCGACATCCTCTGTGTCATGTAGAGATAGGTCAGCGTGTCGTAGCCTGGCCACACTGCCCAGCTCGTACCATGCGGATCGTTGGGGATCAGGCAATTCCCCAGGAGAGGGTCATTGATCGTCCAGTTCACGTCGACATCGCACGGAGCTCCTGTCGCGTCGATGATCTCCCCTTGCCCGGTCACATCGACGCGGCCGCCCAAGCCAAACCCAATTTGCACGGCCTGCTGTGCGCTGCCGAAGTCTCCTTCGGAGGCGGCGGCTCGGTCTTTCACGCCAAGAACATCCACCGTCGGGTAGGCATCGGGGGCCTCGATTTGCACGACGCCCCGCACCCTTGCCATGCGCTCGGTGCGCGTGCAGCCGGCCGGGTCGTAGCCTTCGCTGTTCGCGTACTGCGCCTCGATCTCCCCAGGCGCGGTGCAGGACGGCGACGGGACTGCTGCCACGTCATCCGCTCCAGGATCCGGCGAGCCGCAACCCGCAAACACCAATGCCGCACCGAGCGCGGCGAGCGCACGTATCAATTGTTGCATCATGAATCACTTTCTGGGGCATGAAGGGCCCCCCACTGCGCACCGGTGTGGCCGTCGCCGTCGATGCGCAGCTCGGGGGCCCTCTATGCGCGGCGTTTCGAGCGCTTGATTGCTGCGCGAGCTTGTCGAAGTTCCGCCTTCAACCGAGCCGTGCGCTCGGCAGGCCACTTCCCAGACGTCGCTGGCTTCGCGTGCGTGGTGATGAAGCCAGCCTCTCGGGACTTCCGTGGCGGAGCTTGACACGCGGCAATGATCAGCGGCGTGCAGGGCTCGGTCCCGCCACGGGCGCGCCGGTCGCATCGGTCTGTGCCCGCTGGATCGCAGTGGATGGCCGAAGTCACGACTTGGCCTCCAGCGCTTCGCCGACGGGTGCTGCCGCGCAGTCCGCTGGAACCGTGCGCTTCCAGACGAACAGAACGCTCCCGTCGCTCGTGGCGAGCTGTTCTTGATGGACGCGCCCTGCGCCCACGAGCCTATCGAGCGACTCGCGCAGCCGCCGAAAGCCGCAGCGAATCTCGCCCTGGAGGCGGGTCAGCGCCTCAGCGGTAGAGGGAGGGCCGCGCCAGCTGAAGCGGGCAGCCCCGATTGCGAGTTCGACAGCGTCGTCCAGCGCTGCATCCGACTCGAGAGCGGGACGGTTCTTGCGGAGCTGCGCGAGCGCGGCACCCTCCAGTGCTCGGACGCGCAACTGCATGAGGAGCTTCCACTCCCGAAGCAGTTGCTCCCGGGTCTCCGGCGGACTCAGACGGCGAAGGTCGGCCGCCGGTGCGCGGCGCAGTTGCCCGAGGCGCGATTCGCTCGGCGCTGTACCCACCGCCGCCGGGGCTGCGGGAGTGGTCCGATGCGGGGCGCTCACGGGCCCTCCGAGGGTTCGGGAGCGAACGTCTCGCACGCGAACTCCCTGCACAGTGCTGCAGACGCCGGCGCGTCGAAGCTGTGCGCCCTGTAGATGCTTGCGGCGAACAGGGACGGCTCTTGCACGTGCTCCGCGTGGGGCGCGAGCGCATGGATGAGCTCGTGCATCAGATTCACGTATCCGCGCGGACAGCCGAGAGGCGGGGTTGGGTCGAGCTGAATCCGCTGTGTGAACCTGAGCGGCGATGGCGCCCCGCCGTCCCAGATCGCAACCGTGGTCAGCCCGCAGGAGACGGGATGCTCGCCCTGAGCGTCGGTCTCCGCGCCGCGCAGGTCCTCGGCGTACTCGATGGGCACGCCAGCAGTGTCGATGCGGAGGTCATTGCGCCCGGTGACCTTGCGCAGGCGGCGAAGGACCACCTCTGTCGCCGCAGCGAGCTCGGGGCTCGGGGCGAAGGTCGTCACCTCCAGCTCGCAGCGGTACGTGTCGCAGAAGCCCGCGGGCGGATCCGCTGGGTCGGCTACCGCGCCCCCGCACCCGACCAGCATCGCGAGCAGCACCAGCAGCCGGCGCACCCCGCCGACCTCGACAAGGCATTCGAGCTTTCCGCCGCAGGCTTGGACGTAGCTCGCGAGCGCTCCGACCGTGGCCCGGTTCGGGTTGCTCTCGATGGCGCTGGCATGCTGAAGCGGGATGCCGGCGCGGTCCGCAGCCTCAGCCTGGGTGAGCTTCGCGTGGCGCAGGCGCCAGGCGCCCAAGGTGGCCGGCTTCACGGCGCCACCTCGCAGGCCCAGGCCATGACCATGCGCGCGGCTTCGAGCGGATCGGATTCTCGCAGCTGACAGCCGGCGGCTCGCGAGTGGCCGCCGCCGCCGAGGCGCTTGGCGAGCGCCCCTACGTCCAGCGCGCCGCTCGCCCGCAGCGAGAGCACGGTCCAGATCTCGCCGTCTCGGGCGACCTGGAACCACCCGCAGGTGACGTCTTCGCCCTCCTGCCGCAGCCGCTCGGCGGCGTCTGACACGAGCTTGCGCCCGTCGGGGAACACCGCCCACTTCCGCCCCGCGTCGTCCTGCAGGCGAACCGTGCCATTCGCACAGAGCTCGGCGACCTGCCGCGCGCGCTGCTCACGCCACATGCGGCCGAGCTCCAGGCTATCGGCGCTCAGCGCCCGCGCGATGCCGCCCTGTCGGAGCCAGTAGGCCCGCGGCAGACCGCTCAATGCCGCGTGCAGGTCGTTCGCCGTCTCCCACTCGGGCGAGCGCGTCTGCCAGGTGTCGCGGATGCCGACCCAGCGCGCGAAGGTCTCGACCTCAGAGCCCCACCGGTGGACAGCGCCCCGTGCCGGGACCCACACGTGCCGATAGGCCAGCAGGGCGCCGCTCACTCCTGGCTCTGCCAGCTCATCGGCGAAGTGACCGCGCGGTCCGAACGCCTCGACGATGTCGCGGGCGTGCTTGTGGTGGTCAAGTACGACGGCGCCGGCATCCACGAACTCGGCCACTCGCGCGCGCGGCGGTGAGATGTCGCAGAAGAGCAGGCCGGGCGTGGGGGGCAGCTGCTCGAGCGAGGGCGCCCCGTGCTCGGCGAAAACCACCTCGAGCTCGGGTAGCGCGTCGAGCACGACCATAGCGCTCGCCAGTCCGTCGGAGCAGGTGGGCCCGTGCGTGACCAGCCTGGCGAAGCGAGCGGGGCTCATGGCTGCCCCCTTCCTCGGAGCCAGGCGAGGCAGTCCGCGAGTTCGAAGCGCGGCGAGTCGCCAGCCCAGAGCGCTGGCATGCCCTCGCGGCGGAACCGGTCCACGGTCGAGGTCCCGACTCCGAGCGCCTGAGCCAGCCCGTTTCGGTCGAGCAGCGCAGGCCGCGGGGAGCCGGCGGCTTCGGCGACCGCTTCGAGTGCCACTTCGCGGACGAGTTCGCGGAGCTCCCCGAGCGTGAGCGAGACCGCCAACCTGTCGTCGCCAGGCTGGCGAGCCCGCGTCACGCGCAGCGGCTCGCCAGCGCCACGCTGCGAGACGTTCGAGGGCTCGGACGGGCCCACGGTCGGCGGTGTCACGGAAACGCGCTCATGCGCGCTCTGGGTGCCACGACGCGGGATGCGGCCCGTGATGTCAACGGGCCTCGGCACGGGACGCCCATGACCGGCGCAGTGCGCCTCGAAGGCCTTCACCGTTCGCGCGCTCATCGCGCACCTCCGGCCGCAGCACCCTCGAAGAGCGGTTCACACGCCGAGCAGAGCCATGCCCCAGGCTCGCCGCAGTTCGCGCAGTGCCGGCGCAGCAGAGGCTCACATTTCCGGAGCGCCTTTCGTTCGAGCGGGGAGATCGGCCGCCCCTGATCGACCCATGTCCTCCAGGGGTCCACCGCTCGTGCCGCGATGAGAGCAAGCTTCGCCGTCGCGAAGTCGTCTGCGTCGATGGCCCGGTCGTGCAGACTCTGAAGGGCGCGACTCCGCGCGAACGCCAGGTCGAGTTCGAAGTCGGAGCGAGGCCCGTTCCGGTAACCCTGCTGCCCACCGAAGACGACACGGACGACCCGCGCGCTTCGCTGGGTGGCACGCCGGGGGCTCGTCCCGCGGGCGGCTTTCTTCGCTGCCGCCTGACGGGCGCTCATGACGCACCCCCGACCAGCGACGCGCGCTGAGCGAGGGCCGCCCGATCCGCCAGGCCACGCAGGGCCATGCCCAGCACCGCATCGGCGAGTCCGGCGTCAAAGAGCGGGTTTGCCGTGCCCAGCGAAGGCAATCCAGCAGGGCAATCCGTCGTCTTACCAGGACTGCTCAGATGAGCATGAGCGGACGGCCAAGCGTCTAAACGGCTCTGGATTTCACCAGAGGACTCGCGCGCTGGCATGTCGATCCGACGCCACGAGCAGACTGGATCGTGACCCAGCGCAGTCCCGCGCGAAAGGCAATTCGGCGCCCCGGGTGTGGGTAGCAGTGGCCGGATGTGGCGGACCGGGACCTACCCGCGGCCGGTCCTAGCCGCGAAGCTGCGCCAGGCAACGCAGAAAGTTGCCACCCAGCACCTTCTGGATGCGCTCGCTGGTCCAACCCCGATCCAACATGGCCTGCACGAGCCGCGGCAGCTCGAGGCAGGTGGGCATGTCTCGGGGTGTGATGATCGCGCCATCCCAGTCGCTGCCGAGCGAGGCGTGGTCCTCGCCGATCACGGCGATCACGTGCTCCAGGTGGCGCACGATCGAGAGCAGCCGCCCCTGAAGGGTCGGGTCGCCCAGGAAGCTCGAGTGATACATGATGCCGACCGTTCCACCGGTGGCGGCGATGGCTTTGAGCTGCTCGTCGTCCAGGTTGCGCCAGTGCGGGTGGACTCCGCTCACACCCGTGTGCGTGACGATCGCCGGCAGGCTCTTGTCGTGAACCTCGAGCGCGTCGAAGAAGCCCGTGCGGCTCACGTGAGCCAGGTCCACGAACACGCGCGCGGCATCCAGGGCACGCACGAACTCCTTGCCCTGCTGCGAGAGCCGCCCGGCGTGCCCGCCCAGGCGCAGCGGCGAGCTGGTCGCACCGAGTCCGGAATTCGACAGGTGCACGAGCGTCACGCGCAGCACCCAGCGCTCGGCGAGCAGCCCCCCCAGATCCTGGTGAGCATCGATCGCATTGCCGCCCTGGATGCCCAGGAACGCAGCGTGCAGCCCCGCGCGGCGCGCCTCGCGATACTCCGCGAGGTCGCGCACCACTCGCACCTCGCGCTCGGCGCCCAGCACGGCGCGGAGCCGTGCCAGGTTCTGCCCGAACGCGCGCGCGCGGCTCGCCCCGCCGCGCAGCGGGTTGGTGGTGATGACCCAGATCGCCCCGCCGATGCCGACGCTGCGCAGGCGCGGCACATCGACCTGATTGAAGAAGCAGCCGCGAACCAGGCGCGGCCGATGCCTGCGGCCGAGCTGGTAGCCCAAGACCCGCGTCCAGATGAACGAGTCCACGTGCAGATCGATCACCTCGCTGGCCGCGAACAGCTCGATCGCCTCGCGCGAGACACCCAGCGCTTCAGCCCAGGCCTGGGGCGCCTCCGCGAGCGGGGCCCTCAGCGCGTCCACGGCCGCGCTCACAGCACTCTCCGAGCCCCCGCCGAAGGACGCGCCGGGAACAAGCCCGGCTCGGACCAGCCGCGTTCGCGGAAGGCCGCGCGCAATGCGCTCTCCACCGGGTCGCGCGCCGAGCGCGGCAACAGCGCCAGCACGGAGCCGCCGAAGCCGCCTCCCATCAGGCGCGCGCCGAGCGCGCCGGCGGACTCGGCCGCCGCCTGAGCGACGTCCAGGTGCGGCACGCTGACCTCGAAGTCATCGCGCAGCGACGCGTGCGACGCCGAGAGCAGCGGCCCGAGCCGCCCCAATCGTGAGGCAGGGCCGCCCTCGCGCAAGATACCGACCGCCGCGCGCACACGCTCATTTTCACTGATCACGTGCCGCGCGCGGCGCTGCTCCTCGGCGGGCAGCGCCGCGTGCGCCAGCGCCTCGAGCTGCGCGTCGCGCAGCAGGGGCACACCGAGCGCGCCCGCCGCCTGCTGGCAGGACCGCCGCCGGTCGGCGTAAGCGCCATCTGCCAGCTGGTGGGGCGCGCGCGTGTCCACCACCAGGAGCTCGAGACCGGCGGCCTCCAGCGGCAGCTCCAGCGCCTCCACTGTCGTGCGCTGGAAGTCCACGAACAGCACCCGCCCCGGCTGCGCGCACATCGACGCCAGCTGATCCATGAGCCCGCAGGGCACGCCGGCGACCTGGTTCTCGGCGCGCTGCGCCCGGCGCGCCAGCTCGATCGGCGTCGCCGCGAAGCCCCAGAGCTCCGACAGCGCGCTGACGGTCGCGCACTCCAGCGCCGCGCTGGACGACAGGCCCGCCCCGATCGGCACGTCGCTGTCGAGCAGCAGCTCGAAGCCGCTCGGCCGCGCGCCGGCCTCGATCAGCGACCAGGCCGAGCCCGCGACGTACGCGGCCCAGCCGTCCATGCGCTCTCCCGTGAGCTCCGCCAGCGACAGCTGCGACTCACCCGACTGCAGCGATGCGAGATGGAGCGTGCGATCCTGCCGCCGGCGCAGCGCGACCAGCGCGCACTGCTCGATTCCGAAGGGCAGCGCGAAGCCGCCGTTGTAGTCGGTGTGCTCACCGATCAAATTGGCGCGCCCGGGCGCGGCCCACACGCCTTCGGGCGCCTCGCCAACGCGCTGCTCGAACAGCCGAGCCAGCTGCTGCGCCCGCGCCGCGATGGTCATGGCGCAGCGGCGCCGCCGAAGCCCGGGCCTGCTGCCGGCTCGAACGGCGGCGCGAGCTCCGCGGAGAGACCGGGATGCTCGCCGGGCGGCGACAACGCGAGCGGCATCGACGCAGCATCGCATGGCCGCTCGCGAAGCGGAACCCTTACCGCCCGAAGAAAAAACTGCCGCTGCATTCCAGCGGGGTGACATCCGCCCACCGCTCTCGTACACCGCTGCGCATGCGCGTCTTGTTTGTTGGTGGAACCGGAATCATCAGCTCCGCTTGCTCGGAGCTGGCCCTGGAGCGGGGCATCGAGCTCTATCTGCTGTGCCGTGGGCGCTCGCCGCGCCCGATCCCCAAGGGGGCGAAGGTGCTCGAGGGGGACATTCGCGATCCCAAGAGCGCGCGCCAGGCGCTGGGGAACCTCGACTTCGACGCCGTGGCAGATTTCATCTCCTTCGTGCCCGACCACATTCAGGTCTGCCGCGAGCTGTTCTCCCACCGCACGCGTCAGTTCCTGTTCATCAGCTCCGCCTCCGCCTACAAGAAGCCCGTAGATAACTGGCCGCTGACCGAGTCCACGCCACTGCACAACCCCTGGTGGGAGTACTCGCGCAACAAGATCGCCTGCGAAGAGCTGTTGCTGCGCGCCTACCGCGAGCAGGGCTTCCCCGCCACGATCGTGCGCCCTTCGCACACCTACGACAAGACGCTGCTGCCGCTCGATCCGTATCAGTGTGGCTACACGGTGCTCCAGCGCATCAAACAGGGCAAGCCCGTGATTGTGCACGGCGACGGCACGTCGCTCTGGGTGCTCACCCACCACCGTGACTTCGCGAAGGGCTTCGTGGGCCTGCTGGGCAACCCCAAGGCGGTGGGCGAGGCCTTCCACATCACCTCCGACGAAGTCCTGACCTGGAACGAGATCATCGGCGCGATCGCGCGCGCGGCCGGCTGCCAGCCGCAGATCGTGCATGTCCCGTCCGCCATCATCGCGAAGGAGCACCCTGGCTGGGGCGCGGGGCTGCTCGGCGACAAGACGCACAGCGTGATCTTCGACAACACCAAGATCAAACGCTTCGTGCCGGGCTTCACCTGCACCATCCCCTTCGCGCAGGGCGCCCAGGAGATCGTCGACTTCTATGCAGCAAATCCGAAGTTCGAGCCGATCAACGCGGAGGTGGACCAGCTGATGGATCGGCTCGCCGAGCGCTTCCAGGTGTGAGCGGCGCCGCGGCGGCTGCGCCCAAGGCCCCGAGCTTTCGGGCACCGCCGTGTGGCTGAGGCCCGGCCCAAATCCAACCGCAAGCGTTGCCGCTAGTGGCGCGCTGCGCTGGCGATCGGCGCCCGGCTCAGCGCAGCTTCGCGCCCAGTGGGCTCTTGCGCCGCTGTCTCACGGCGCGCGCGATCTGCTTGTGCTGCTTGCGCCGCGCCTCGACGTGTTGCTTGCGCTGCTCGTGGTAGAGCAGCTCGCGCTGGAGCTTGAAGAAGCTGTCCAGCCGCGCCGCGTCGAGCTCTCCCGATTCGAGCGCCGCGTCGATGGCGCAGCCCGGCTGCCCCTGGTGCTGGCAATCGATGAAGCGGCAGCGGCCCGCGAGGGCCTCGATGTCCGCGAAGGAGCCGGCGAGATCCTGCGCGTCGCCCCACAGGGCCAGCTCGCGCATGCCCGGCGTGTCGATCAGCGCGCCGCCGCCCGGCAGCGGGAGGAGCTCGCGATGGGTCGTGGTGTGACGGCCGCGTTCGACGGCATCGATCCCTGCCGTCGCGAGCGCCTCGCTCCCGAGCAGCCAGTTGGCGATGGTCGATTTGCCGACGCCGGACGAGCCGACCAGCGCCACGGTGAGCTGCGGCCCCAGATGACCGAGCAGCTGATCGACGCCTCGGCGCTCGAGGGCGCTCACCCGCGCCACGGGCAGGCCGAGCGCGGCGTTGCCCAGCGAGAGCAGCAGCTGATCGACGTCCGCGCCCAGGTCCGTCTTGTTGACCACGAGCACGGGCGCCGCGCCGCTGTCCGCGATTGCAGAGACGTAGCGCTCGATCCGGCGCGGGTTGAAGTCCGAGTTCGCGGACGTGACGATGAACACTCGATCGATGTTGGCAGCGATGACCTGCGGTTCGGTGCGCGCCGAGGCGACCTTGCGCACGAAGGCGCTCTTGCGCGGCAAGACCGCGAGGATGCGCGGACTCTGGTCGATCGCGACCCAGTCGCCGACCGCAGGCAGCGCCAGGCGATCCTGCGCCTGATGGCGCAGGCGCCCGGTGAGCTCGGCCGAGCACGGACCGGCAGCGCTGATCAGCTCGTAAGCGCCGCGGTGCTCGGCGACGACGCGCGCGGGCTGAAGGGCAGACTCGGCATGAGACGGACGGAGCAGCTCGAACTGTTGCTGGAGAGAATCTTCCCAGCCCAAAGCGGATAGATGCACGGAAGTGTCCTCGGTCGCAGCGCGGCCAGACGGGGGATCGGGGTCAGGCGCAAGGCACAGCCGGACCGCTGCGGGCCCGCAGGGCTAAACCCCTGCGGCACGCGGCCCGGACGCGAGCCTCGAGCGTGTTTCCTTCGCGGAAACGGTGAGTTCAGTGCACCAGCACCAAACGAGAGCGGCGATCGGCACGAACAATCATGGCCACGGCATCCATGCGCTGATCCTCCTCGCTCCCGAGATGGGTGCGATGAATATGAGGGATGCGACCGGCCCGGTCAAGTCGCGGGGATTTGGAATTTCCGCGATCATTTTGGCGCCCAGGCGCGGAGGGGGCTGCTAAGGGAGGGCCCGTATGAGCCTGCTGAGCGCCCACGATGTCGAGAAGAGCTACGGAGTCCACCGGGTGCTCGCGGGCATCACGGTGACGCTCGCGAGCGGCGAGCGCGTCGGCCTGGTGGGCAATAACGGCTCGGGCAAGAGCACGCTGGCGCGCGTGATCGGCAAGATCGAACAACCCGACGTCGGCGTGGTGATGCAGCGCCGCGGCAGCCGCATCGGCTTTCTGCCGCAGGTGCCCGTGCTGGACGAGTCGCTGACGGCGCTGGAGGCGGCTTCGCGCGGGCTGGAGCGCTGGCAAACCGTGCGCCACGAGCACGAGCTGCTCAGCCAGAAGCTCGGCGCTGCGGGCGCCACGCTCGCGGCCGAGGAGCGCCAGCAGTTGCTCGATCGCCAGGCGGAGCTGGCCGCGGAGATCGAGCGCATGGGCGGCTGGGATCAGGAGCACCGGGCGAACGCAATCCTGCAGCAGCTGCACGTGACGAACGTGAGCGCCAAGGTGGGCACCATGAGCGGCGGCGAGCGCCGGCGCGTGGCGCTGTCGGCGCTGCTCGTGTCCGAGCCCGACGTGTTGATCCTGGACGAGCCCACCAATCATCTCGATACGGACAGCATCGACTGGCTGGAGACGTACCTGGAGGACAACTTCAAGGGCGCGCTGCTGGTGATCACGCACGATCGTTACTTCCTCGACCGCGTGGTGAACCGCACGTGGGAGCTCAACGCGGGCGTGGTGCAGAGCTACCAGGGTGGCTGGGAGGCGTATCTCACTGCCAAGGCCGAGCGCGAGGCGCAGGAAGCGCGCACCGAGGCCAACCGCCAGAATTTTTTGCGCACCGAGCTCGACTGGCTGCGGCGTCAGCCCAAGGCGCGCGGCACCAAGCAGAAGGCGCGCATCTCTCGCGCCGAAGACGCGATCGGGACGGCTGCACCCAAGCTGGCGCAAGCGGTGCGGCTGGAGGTCGGCTCCAGCCGCCAGGGCTCGGAGGTGCTGGAGCTCCAGGACGTGAGCGTGGTGCGCGGCGAACGCACGCTGATCGAGGGCCTGAACCTGATCGTGACCCCGGGTCAGCGCGTGGGCGTGCTCGGCCCCAATGGGTCGGGCAAGACGAGCCTGCTGCAGGTGATCGCGCAGCAGCTGCCGCCGACGCGCGGCAGCGCGCGGCTCGGCAAGAACACGCGCATCGGTTACTTCGCCCAGACCCGGACTGAGCTCGACGACGCCGCCAGCGTGGCGGAAAACGTCGCCGGCAAGCGCACCCTGTTGACGCTCGCGGGGCGCGAAATCAGCATCTACAGCTACCTGGAGCGCTTCCTGTTCCGGGGCGAGGAGATCCGCAAGAAGGTGGGCGTGCTCTCCGGGGGCGAGCGCGCGCGCGTGGCGCTGGCCAAGCTGCTGCTTTCCCCCGCCAACCTGCTGCTCCTGGACGAGCCGACGAACGACCTGGACATCACGAC
>DASTRX010000161.1:0-178525 GCA_035760985.1 Polyangiaceae bacterium | reverse complement strand
TCCGAGCAGCGCGCGCTGCTCGCGGCCGGTGCCGACGGCATCATCACCAATCGCCCCGATCTCCTGGCGCGTGTGCTGAGCTCCGGGCGCGGTCCAGTGCAGCAGGCTTCTGACGCGAACGTGCCCGCGATCGTCTTTCTTGGTGATAGCTTGACGGCCGGGCTGGGCCTGGCGCAGGACGAGGCGCTACCCGCGCGCATCCAGCAGCGGCTCGACGCAGCGGGGCTCACATATCGCAGCATCAATGCCGGTCGCTCCGGTGATACCAGCGCCGGCGGTCTCGCGCGCATCGACTGGTACTTCCGCGAGCAGATCGATCTGCGGGCGCTCGTGATCGGCCTCGGCTCGAACGACGCGATGCGAGGACTTTCGCTGACCTCTCTCGAGGAGAATCTCCAGCAGCTGATCCGGCGCACGCGCGAGCGCAAGCCCTCCGCCCAGATCTTCCTGTGGGCGCTGCAGACCTTCCCGAACCTGGGCCCCGAGTACGCGCGGCAGTATGCGGAGGTCTTTCCGCGCGTGGCCGCGCGCGAGCACGTGACCTTGATCCCGTTCCCGCTCGCCGATGTCGCCGGCCATCCCGATCTCAATCAAGAGGATGGGATTCACCCGACTGCCGAGGGGACAGAGCTCGTGGCAGAGCGCATCTGGGCGGTGCTGAAGCCGGCGCTGATGGAAAACTAGAGCTCTTCCGCCCCATCTGAATGGACCGCGCGGAGCGCGCTTCGTGCGGGGCACGGCGCGGGCGGAGGTGGAAACCGCAGCGCTCAGACCCGACGCAACAGCTCGTCGATCTGGGCGCGCTCCACGCCGTAGATCTCGGCGAGCCGCCCGACGCGGTCAGACCCCGAGAGGGCCTGCGCGCGGCGCAGCGCCTCGTGCGGATGCTGTTCCAGCACCCAGGCGCCCAGCTGGCGCCGCACCGCGGCTTCGCACACGCCCTCCACCACGTCCACGCCGGCGGCGCGCAGCATGCGGATCCCCTCGCCATCGACGCGCGGATGTGGATCGCGCATGCCGATCACGACCCGGGCCACGCCGCGCTCCGCGATCGACCTCGCGCAGGCCGGCGTGCGCCCGTGAAACGCGCACGGCTCCAGCGTCGAGTAGACCGTCGCGCCGCTGACGCTCAGCCCGCGGCGCTGGGCGTCGCGTGCGGCGGCGATCTCGGCGTGATCTTCACCCGGCCCCTGCGTGTGCCCGCGGCCGAGAAGCTCGCCGCTCGGGCTCACGATCACGCAACCGACCCAGGGGTTGTCCCCGGTCGTGCCGCGCGCGAGAGCGCCCTCTTCGATGGCGAGGCGCATCCATGTTTCGTGATCGGCGCTCATACCTTCAGCATAGCGCCCGACTCGAGACTTCACAGGCGGATTCCGCGCTCGCTGCGAGCGGCCGCGGCGAGGCGCGTGGAAGTTGCACCACTCAGAGCAGGAAACTCTCTTTCAACAGCGCTAGGCCGAACCGCCACTTGCCCGCCGGGCTGGCCATGCTCAGGGCTCCGGAGCGGAGCTGCTGGTACAGGTCTCCGAGCGACAGGGTCGACTCCAGGCTTTCACCGTCGCCGGCGCCCGGATGCCCGGAGTGGCGCGCCAGGTGTAGGAAAAGGGAGCCGCAGAGCGCCGCCACCAGGCGGCGCTGGTACGCGAAACGCTCGGGCAGGCTCGACAGCGCGCGCCCCTCGTAGGCGGAGAGCAGGCTCCGGCAGCTGGACTCATCCATGCGCAGAAAGACGGAGATCGCAGCGGGGTCGTACAGCGGGTCGTTCGGGCCGGCGGTATCCCAGTCGAGCAACAGCAGACCCTCACCGTCGTACACGAGATTGGTCGGATTCAGGTCGTTGTGGCTCAGTACCAGCGCGCGGTCGGAAGCGGGCGGCGCCTCCGAGAGCACCCGTTGCACTGCTTCCGCGGCGAAGGCCGGCACGGGCGCCTGCGAGAGGCCCGACCAGATCCCGCTCAGCACGTCACGGGGCAACTGGGTCTCCGCATCCGGCGGCAACGGCAGCGCGTGCAGCTTGCGCAGCATGCTGCCGAGCTGGGCGATGGCGCTGTCCCTCGTGCGCGGGTCGCCATAGTACATGGGGAATGAGCGATCGACCACGAACTCGCTCAGCACCGCGCGCCGCGCCTCATCGATGTGCACGATCGCGGGTGCCAGGCCTGCCTGCGCGGCCAGCGCCTGGGTCCGGCAGCGCCGCTGCCAGGTAGCAAGCGGCTCCGCCATGCCGGCGAGCTTCAACACGAAGCTGCGCTCATCGGCGTCGACGCGATAGACGCCTGCGCCCGAGAGGCCGGCGGCCACGCGCGTGATGCGGGTGCCGGGCCCCCGCATCCGCTCGGGCAAACAATCGTCGATCTCCTCGGTTCCTGCGCGCGTCTGGCTCACGGCCCCAGCTGTAGCATGGGCGCGAGGCGGCCGGCAGTTCCGTGCCGCGAGGGCAAGCGAATCAAGCCCGACTGATATCGAAATCGGCCACCAGCGGGCGATGATCAGAGGCCGTCTTGGCGAGCTTGGTCGAGCCGACCTCGAAATGCACGAGCCGCACCGATCCGCGGAAGAAGAGGCCGTCCAGGGGACGCAACGGCAGCGCCGCCGGGAATGTGTTGCGCAGTGCACCGGCGCGCTCCAGGCGCTGCGGAGTGAGAAACCGCGGCCCCAGGCTGCCCCAGACGTCGTTCAAGTCACCGCCCACGATCAGCGGTGTGCTGGCGTGCAGGTGATTGAAGCTATCGCTGCCGACGAAACGCGAGAGCTGCTCCGCGCGCTCGCTGCCGGCGAGCCCCAGGTGCAGATTGTGCACCACCACGGTCCGCCGATGTTCTCCGATCGGCACGCGCACGTGGCTCTGGATGGCGCCGCGCACCTTGCGCGAACCGATGGTCAGATCGATGTGCTCCACATGCGAGAGCGGGAAGGCCGAGAGAATCAGGTTGCCGTAGTATCCACGCTTGAAGCAATGCTCCGGGTGAAACGCGGCGTGCATGCCCATGGCCTCCGTCAAAATCGAGACCTGGTCCTCCGAGTGCAAGCGCGGGATGCCGCGCGCGACCTCCTGCAGCAGGATGATCTTGGCGTCATACGTCTTCAGGCACTCGATGATGCGCTCCGGACTGTAGCGCCCATCGGTCCCACCCACGCACTTGTGAATGTTCCAGGTGATGACGCGCACCCGTTGGTGCTGATGTTGAGCCGATCCCGAATGCATCAAACGACGACTACGGCGGCCTTCTCGAAGCCACCAGCTGGTGTGAAAGGGTAGGACATTGGAGCAAGCCCCGTTGGCGCCGGCGCTTGAAATTCTACCGTCTACCGGTCGGCGATCCAGCCCCCCCCGCTTGCGCATCCGGAAGGGCGGTGTAAGAAGGGATGCTTTGTCAGCGCCAATACGCCACGCCTGCCGCCGAGGGCACGATTTTTCGTCCAGGACCGGGCTCCATGCGATAGCCGGCATCGCCTTCCTGGCCAGCGCCAGCGTGGCGCTGCCGAGCGCTGCGCAATCGGGCAATGGCGGGACCGGCGGTAGTCTCACCGCCGCTGGTGGAACGGGAGGCGGCGGCAGCGGGGGGACGGGCGGCTCCGCCAGCGGTGGCTCCGGCGGCGGCAGCATGACGGGAGCGGGCGGTTCGCTCGATGACCCCGGCGCGATGTGCACCAGCGCCGCGCCCCAGGAGTGCCCCGATCGCTGTCCAATGTTCGCCACCTGCTCCGTCGGGTCGAGCGCGGGGCAGGGGCTGCGGTTGTACTACCGCGTCGACGATCAGCGCTTCGACTGTGAAGGGGTCAACTGCACGGCGGCTCTCGCGGAGCTCGGCGACTACTGCTGCGAGCGTGGCAAGTATGCGCCATCGGACGATGACGGCGGCGGTTGCGCTGTGCCTGGCGCAGGCGTCGGCGACGACTCAGACGGCACGCCGTGGCTGAGCTTGGCCGTCGGCCTGTGCGCCGTGAGCTTCGGGCTGCAGCGGCGGCGCCGCGCTCGGTCGCAGCAAGAGCGCCGCTAGCTCCGCCACGTGCGGGTCGTCGATGCCGAGCCTGCGGAGCACGGCGTGCAACTCCAGCACGTACTGCAGATTGCTGCCGCTGGGTCCGACGGCGCGCCTGACCTGGGCGGCGATCTCGTCCAGCTCGGCCGGGCCGAGGTAGTCGGGGTTGTAGGGAGCCGCGACGTAGACGAGCGCCGGCCAGGCCCCGGCACGCTCGCCGTCGCAGCAGTGAAACTCCACGAGACGCCGCTCGTACCCGCCTTGCTCGCGGAGATCCAGCTGCTGCAGCGTGATGTCCCGCCGCGCCGGATCGAGCCGGTAGGCCACACCCCAGCAAACCGCCGCCTGGTCTTCGGCCAAGGTGAGCACCCGGCCCGGGGCGCCGGGCAGGCCGCGGTGATCGGTCGAGCCCTGCCAGAAGCGGCGCGACCAGCCGCGCACAAAACCGCGAGCCTGCTCGGCGAACTCGAAGCCGGGGCGCCAGATCAGCGAGCCATACGCGAACAACCACGAGGGATCGTCGACCACTGAGGCCCAGGGATAGCGCGAAGCACCACCGAACTGAAGCGGATCCGACGAGCCGGCGGGCACACGCGATCATCGCTGGCGCTCGAATGGCGGCGCCGCCATAGGTAGGCCTCGCGCTGAAGTCCTGAATGTTTCAGAATCTGCGCCATGACTGCACTCTCCGCGCTGCGCTTCGACAACAGCTTTCAGCGCAGCTTGCCTGCCGATCCGGAAGAAGGCGGGCGGCGCCGACAGGTGTTGCGCGCCTGCTACTCGCGCGTGGCACCCACACCGGTGAGCGCTCCGCGCCTGCTCGCGTACAGTAGAGACGCGGCGGAGCTGATCGATCTCGGCAGGGAGGACTGCGAGTCAGCGCTGTTCGTGGAAGTCTTCTCGGGCAACCGTGTGCTGGCTGACATGCAGCCCTATGCGGCTTGCTATGGGGGTCATCAGTTCGGAAACTGGGCGGGTCAACTCGGCGACGGTCGCGCCATCACGCTCGGCGAGGTGCTGAGCTCGCGCGGCCAGCGCTGGGAGCTCCAGCTCAAGGGGGCGGGCCCCACGCCGTACTCCCGCACGGCCGACGGGCGCGCGGTGGTCCGCTCGAGCGTGCGTGAGTTCCTGTGCAGCGAAGCAATGTACCACCTGGGCGTGCCCACCACGCGCGCCCTCAGCTTGATCGCGACGGGCGACAGCGTGATCCGCGACATGTTCTACGACGGCCATCCGCGTCCCGAGCCCGGCGCCGTGATCTGTCGCATGGCGCCCAGCTTTTTGCGCTTCGGCAACTTCGAGATCTTCGCCTCCCGCAGCGACGAGCCCACCCTGCGCGCGCTCGCGGAATACACGCTCCAGCAGTTCTTTCCCGGGCTGGGAGCGCCCAGTGCCGAGAGCTACGCGGCGATGTTTCGCGAGATCTGCCGGCGCACGGCCGTGATGATCGCCCACTGGATGCGGGTCGGCTTCGTGCACGGCGTGATGAACACCGACAACATGTCGATCCTGGGCCTGACCATCGACTATGGCCCATACGGGTGGCTCGACGACTTCAACCCCGGCTGGACGCCGAACACCACGGATCGCAGCGGCCGCCGCTACCGCTACGCCCACCAGCCCGGCATCGCGCTCTGGAACCTCGTGCGCTTCGCGGAGGCTCTGCTGCCTTTGATCCGCGTCACAGCGGAGCTCGAGACGGCGCTCGGCGAATACGAACGCACCCTGAGAGAACAGCTCTACCAGATGCAGCTCGCCAAGCTCGGCCTGACGCCGACCGATAGGGTGGGGGCTGCTGATCTCGATCGGGGCACCAGCGCCGACAGCGGGGAGGCGCCGCCGCCGCTCGGTGTCGAGCTCGGCGACGGGCTGATCGACGAGTTGCTCGTGGTGCTCACCCGCGCCGAGACCGACATGACGATCTTCTATCGCCAGCTCGCGCAGGTCCCGGCTGATCGCGAGTGGCTGCAACGCCCGGACAGCGAACTCGTCGAACCCCTGCGCTCCGCATATTACTCGCCGGATGCTCTCGCCCCGGAGCGGATCGGCCCGCTCGCGAGCTGGCTGCGGCGCTATCTGGGCGTGTTGCTCGATCGGGGCACGCCGCCCGTCGAACGGCTCGCGCGTATGGCAGCGGCCAACCCGAAGTACGTTCTGCGCAACTACCTCGCCCAGCTCGCCATCGACGAAGTCGAACGCGGCGAGACCGGCAAGCTGCTCGAACTGCTGGAGACACTGCGTACGCCCTACGACGAGCAGCCCGGCCGGGAGGAGCTGGCCCGGAAGCGGCCGGACTGGGCCCGGGAGCGCCCGGGCTGCTCGATGCTCTCGTGCAGCTCCTGAGCGCCGGCGGGCTCTCCTGGAGGGTGCGGTGCGCTGGAGCTCCGAGCCCTCCCGGAACGGCGTGGATCCGATTTGCTGAACCGCCGTCCGGGTCTTGCGAAAAAGGACATCGGGGGGGCGACAGAGCCCTTGCTGATCCGAAAGTCAGGGGTTACATGTGCGCATCCTCTTGCGGTCCCGGGGTCCACAAAGAACCTGGGGCTGCCACCCAACTTCAAGTTGGGTGTAGGGGGGATAGCTGTCTCGCGAGGATGGCGGAATTGGCAGACGCGCTAGATTCAGGTTCTAGTGGCCGAAAGGCTGTGGAGGTTCAAGTCCTCTTCCTCGCACGAGTGATTCGGGGCTCCCGACGGAGCAGCAGGGGGTGCGCCCGGGGCGGCGCGGGTCGGTGTCGGCGCTGGGGCGGCGGCGCGAGATGACCGGAGGCGCCGCGGGCTGAAGGAATCGTCGCGGTCAGTCGTGGCGTACGGCCACCAGCGCCTGACCCGCTGGGTATTCCCTGGCGATGATCCGGCACTCGCTGAAGCCGGCAAGCAGCGGGTCCTTCCAGGCGTCCGCGCCATATTCGGTGTGGACGAGATGGTCGCCGGGATTGGACGGTGTGCCGTGGTAGCTCGGCGCGAGACCTCTGCGCGAGCGGGTCAGGCGATCGACGACGATGGGCACGGTATAGGCGCAGATGCCGCGAGGCCTGAGCACGCGCCGGCACTCCCGCAGCCCCGCGATCGGATCGGGCACGTGCTCGAGCGTGTCGGAGTGAACGACGACATCGAAGCTCTGATCGGCAAAGGTGAGCTCTGTCATGTCACTCTCGGGATAACGGATCAGCCGGTGCCGCGGCATGCGCTTCAAGAATTGGGTGAGCATCCCCGCCTCGTTGATCTCGAGCACCGAGAGCGAGGCGCCGGCAGCGCTCGCGACGAAGTCGCTGAACACCCCCGTGTATTCGAAGTGTGAGAGCAGAGCGTGGGCGAGGGCCATGGTCCGCAGGTTTGAGCCACAGCGCATGCAGGTCAGCCCCTGCTGCCGATCGATGTAGGCAACCTCGGCGGGGGCGAGCTCCCACTCCTGGATCAAGGCCGGCCACAGCACACGCCGCAGCCGCAGATCGGCGTGACCGCAACAGCTACAGCTCAACGTTGCTGGGTTCGTTTTCCTGATCAGGTCGTGCGCCGCTGCCATGCTCTCCCTCCGCGTCGAACGCGCCAGCAGCAACAACGGCGCGGCGCACGCGGCCCAGAACCCTCCTCCGCGCGTGCTCGCCAGCGGCTCGCCATCCGCTCCGCTCGCGTGAGACACGCGCGGCACAGAGCCTGAAAACTCACGTCCGCCGCCCGTTCTCGCGACAGGCCGCCCAGGAGCGGGGCATCCCTGCTGGGCGTCGGAAATGCCACGGGCAACGAGCTCGGCGGCGCCGCTGTCGTACTTCTCCCGCGCCTCGTGCTGCCGCGGCCGCTGGCCGCGGCGACCACGCTGCTGGCCAAGGCGTCGCTCTTCATCTACCTGGGCCATTTGCTGTGCGCCAACAGCGCCACGCATTTCCTTGGCGTGGACGCGGTCGAAGCGCGCTACCTGTTCGGGGTGCTCGGCGGCATCGTGCTCTACTTCTGCAACGAAGCCTTCTGGAGCACCGTCGCCTCTCTGCGCAGCGCGCGCGCTCCTCGGCGCGCGCCCGAGCTCGTCGACTGAGCTTTCCCGCAGCGCTGCCGCGCGCTCAGCTGCGCCTGGGTGCAGCCGCTGTGGGCGCAGGGCGCTGCACAGGGCGCTGCACATTCTGTGAAATATCCCTCCAGGTTGAGCACGGCGACCCGTAACTGGATCGGTCGCATTTAACCAACGGAGTGTTTCAGCATGAACCGGTGCCGTGCATTTGGCTATCTGCTGTGCGCGATCGCGAGTGGCTGCAGTGGGCAAGCCCAGGACGAGCTGGATCTGGGTGAGATCCAGGAGCCGATCGTGCGCGGGACCGAGACCGATGCCTTCCGGCAAGTGGTCTTGCTGCACGTCCAGCACCAGAGCGGAACCACCCGCTGCAGCGGTAGCTACATTGCACCGCGCGTGGTGCTGACCGCCGCACACTGCCTGCGCGCAAACGACGTTCCCCAGCTGTCCTATGTCTACTTCGGCAAGGATGCGGCGCCTCCGAGCGGCCCGCTGCCGGAGATCCCTCCGCCCGGCCAGCGCTCGGATCTGGCCGGCGTGGAGAGCTTTCGAGCGCACCCCGACTACGACGCGAGCGTGAACTATCCCGATCTGGCGGTCGTGTACCTGGATCGCGAGCTGCCGTTTGCGCCGCTCCCCCTGCTCACGGAGCATGTCGGCCGCCGCTTCATCGGGGAGAAGGCCACGATCGTCGGCTGGGGTGGCAGCCGGGCGCTGGTCGCCGACATCAGCCAGGTGGAGGGCGCCGGCATCCAGCGCCGCGGCCGCGTCACCATCAAGGGCAGCCCGAGCGCAGCGGACTTCCATGCGGACGACCCGAATCCGGGCATGCTCGATCCGGCGATCCGCGCCGATTCGTTGAAGGTCGACGGGCGCGCTCCCAACTCGAACGGCTGTGCCGGGGACTCGGGAGGGCCGCTGCTCGTCAAGAAGGGCGGGCGCACGTTCGTGGCCGGCGTGGGCTATTGGACGGGCCTGTACTGCGAGGACTACTCGATCTACGCGCGCATCGATCCGTTCCTCGGCTTCATCAAGGACGCCGTGCGCGGCGCCGGCAAGGCCCCGCTCGTGCCCCGCCTGGAGTGCGTGGATCGGGCCGAGGACGGCACGTATACGGCCTTCTTCGGCTATGACAACCGCAACGGGATCTCGCTCGACATCCCGTACTCGCGCAAGAATTCCTTGCCGGGGGACGGCGCGAACGCGCGCCCGGAGCTCTTCGGTCCGGGCGATCATCCCTGGGCGTTCTCGGTCCATTTCACGAACAAGGAGAAGCTGCGCTATACGCTGGACGCGCCCGCGGGCCCCGCGCGCGTCGCGACGGCCGATCGCCATTCAGCGCGCTGCGACTGTGCCGCCGCGTGCGATGCCGCGCTGGCGGCGGAGTGCTCGGAGGGCAACTTCAGCCGTGCCGATTGCGTCGCGGGCTGCATGCCGTTCGCGCAGCTGTTCCCGGGCTCGTGCCAGGACGAGCTGAACGCCTACTACCGCTGCCAGGCGGGCTTGTCGCCCTCGGCGGAAAACTGGCTCTGCGATCCGTCCTTCATTCCCCAGCCGGTGCTGTGCCAGGACGAGTTCTTCGCGGCCCTGGGCTGCGCAGGCTTCCTCTGAGCCGACTCAGCGGAAGTGATGATAGAGCGGCAGATCCGCAGGGGCAGGGTAGAAGGCCATGCGGTTCGCGTTGCCCATGCCGGGGCTCGTGATCAACGTCTCGGGTATCGTCGGTGAGCCGCTGTCCGAGTTGACGGTCAGCTGATCGGGCGACAGCCTCCCGAACCGGTTCTGATCGAGGGCGAGCCACAAGCCGCCGCTCTCGTCAAAGGCGGGGCGTTCGAGCAGCGCCGTCACTCCGAGGGCGATCGTACGATCGGCGACCACCGTCTGCGATCCGCTCGAGGACTGGGCATCGAGCGCAATGCGCGCGAGCACGTTCGCGCCAAAGTCGACCACCCAGAGTCCCCCGGTCGCGTCGAAGACGAGGTTGCTCGCCGCCAGATCCACCGTGTCTGCCTGATCGCGCACCTGCAGGGTCAGATCCGCGGCCTGGTCGGTACCCGCATCCAGCCGCTCCGCGTTGAAGCGCAGGACCTTACCGGCATCCGTGAGCCACAGGTTGTTGCTGAAATCGAGAGCGACGTCGCCGTTATCGCCCAGATTGCTGATCGTGACGTCGGGCGCGACCGTGCCCGAGCCCGCCAGTTGCTCGGGGCTCAGCCGCGAGACGCGCCCCCCGCAGGTGCTGACCCAGAGCGAGCCGAACAGGTCGAAGGCAAAGGCGCGCAGCGCCGGTTCGCACGGGATGCCCTCCAGGTCGATGCGCCGATCGGCGAGCTTGTTCCCCGAATCAGCCAGGGTCGCGGCCGAGAACCGCATCAGGTGCGGTTCGGAGACCGCGGCGCCCATCGCCCATAGATTGCCGAGCGCGTCGAAGGTCAGGTCCTTTCCAGCGCCGCCCGTGACCTTCACCTGCGGTTCGGCGCTGCTGGTGCTCGCCCCCAGATTTGCCGCGCCGAAGCTCAGCACTTCGCCCGTGCCGTTTGCGTTGTTTGTCCAGAGCTGGTGGCTGGTGGGAACCGGCTGATACTCCACCGTGACCACGTGCGTCGCTCCCTCGGCGAGGCAGAACTCCGACTCCCCCAGCTGCACGTCGTACATCGTGCGCACGATCGGATCGTAGGCCGTCACGCGCTCCGCCTGTACGCGGTACGGCCCCGCGACGACGGTGCCGAGCGAGCGCGAATCATGGACGCCCCACGCCTCGATCGGCCCACCCACGATCACATCGCCCTCGACGCCTTCGGGCAAGCCCGTGATCAACACCTCGAGCTGGGCGCCGCCCTGGGCCGGGCAAGTGTCCCCACCTGAGCCATCACCGGCCGCTCCCGCTGTGCCTGCCATGCCCACGGGACCCGAGGAGCCGCCCGCTCCGCTGAGGCCGGAGTCGCGCTCGCGCGTGCCTTCCGCGCAAGCGATGAGACAGCAAAGCGGAAACAAGGCGACAGCCACTGTGCGGCGCTGCATGACATTTCTCCTGGGAGCTCGCTGTCCCGATCGCGGACCAGCTGCTCCTGCTCTCCGGAGAACGGTCGCAGTCGTCGCGGTCTGAAACCTCAGGGCCCCTGACCGGCTCCCTGGGAGCTGCGCGCTCGCCGGGCGCTGCGCCGCGCTACAACGCTTGCCAGAGCTGCAGCGTGCGCGGATCCGGTTGCCCGTCGCAGTAACGATCGAGCGCGTCCAGAAACGGGCGCGCATCTTCCGCCGCCTGGGCGAAGAGCGTCATCGACGAGCGAAATTTCAAGTCGTCCGGTGTGTCGAAGATCTCGAACAGCGTGCGGTCGCGCAGCGCATTGACCAACCGGGTGCACTCGAGCAGCCGACGGCCCAGCGTGGGGTGCTGCGAATACGCCACCGCCTCCGCCCTGGACCGGATCGCATAGCGTTGCGCCATCGAACTCAGCCCGAGCCCCTTCAGCTGCGGAAACACGAACCACATCCAGTGGCCCTCCTTGGAGCCGCGCCGCAGCTCCGCCACGACGCTCGCATAGACGGGCGCCTGGGCTGTCACGAAGCGCTGCAACTGATGGGGATCATCGCTCATCGTTGATGCCCCAGCATAGCAGCGTCGGGCGTCGGGCTCAGTTCGAGGCGCGCGTGCTCCGCCACCGAGCAGGCGACGAGTGGAGGCTGAGATGAAAGCGCTCAGGCCGCTGTCCGCCTCGGCGCGCCCGGTGGCCCGCGAGTTGCGGGAACAAGCGGCCGCGCTGCGCGCCGTCGCTGGCTGCAGGCTCGCCTTCGCGCCAACGGCACCGGATGAGCCCGCCGCCGCGGCCCGGCGCGACGCTCGAGCCATGCTCGAGCGCTTCCCGGACTCGCGGTACCAGGCCCGTGTCCGTGGCGCCTGTGAGCGCTGGAGCCGCGCACACTGCTCCGCGGAATTCACGGAGCTCGAGCCGGCAAGCGGGCTTTGCGACGCACTGCGCGGCACAAAGCCCGCTCTCCCTCAAATGATCTCTGCCCGGCTCAGGGCAGCGGCTGGACCTCGACGTCGTCGAGGTAGATGTCGACGCCAGCGGGGGCTCCCTCGATGTAGAGGTTGCCCGTCGCCAGCGTGCAGTCCGGCGCCACCAGCGTGCCTTGCAGCTGGGTCCAGGTGCTATCGTTGACGGTGGCACCGCTGACGAACGTGAAGTTCGTGGCCCCGCCGCCGTCGCAGGCGTTCTGGAACGTCAGGCTCACGGGGCTGCTGCCCGTACCGACCTGGGCCCAGGCGCTGACGGAGTAGCTGGCGCCCGGCGTCAGGCGGCCCACCAGGCTCGTGGCGAGGCCGTTCCAGGTGTCCGTGCGCCCGCTGATGAGCGCGCTGCGCGAGCCACCGTGGGCGCGATCCGCCGTCGAGCTCGCCGTCACCGGACCAAAGCCGAACCAGCCATCGGTGCCCGTCTCGAAGCCCGAGTTGTCGATCACGTTGCTGCTCGGCGGAGGGCCGGCGTCGATCTGCCAGAACGCGACGTCATCCAGCAATAGGTCCACGCCCGCGGCGGGGCCCTCGGCGTACAGCACGAAGCTTTGCACGGTGCAATTCGGAACGGTCACGCTGCCCGTGACCCGCACCCAGTCCGTGCTGCTGCCCGTCGCGGAGCCCACCGTCAGGAACTGCGCCGCCTGGCCCGCGCAGGTCACAGCGGCGGTCAAGCCCACGCGGTCGCTGGCGGCGCCGGCGATCTTCAGGAAGGCCTCGGCGCGGTACGTTGCGCGGGGCGCGACGCGCGCCGTGAGATCCGTGCCGATGCCGTTCCAGGTGTCTGTCCGCGCCGTGGCGATGGCCGCGCTGCTCCCCCCGTGGGCGTCGCTGGTCGTGCCCAGCGTGTCGGGCCCGAAGTTGAACCAGCCCGCGGTGCCGGATTCGAAGTCCGAGTTGGTGATCAGGTTCGGCAGCGGCTGCTCGCGCAAGGCGAGATCATCGACCAGCAGATCGACGCCGGCAGCCGGGCCTTCCAGGTACACGGCCACCTGTTGCAGGTCGCACTCGGGCAGCTGCAGCGTGCCGGAGAGCTGCGTCCAGTCCGCGTCGCTCGCGCCGGCGCTGGCCACGGGCACGAAGCTCGCCGCCTGCCCGGCGCAGGTCACCTGCGCGGTCAGCGACGTGTTCGCGCTCGCCGCGCCCGAGAGGCGTGTCCACACCGAGACATCATAGCTTCGGCCCGCGCGAGCGAGCGCCGTGATGTCGTGGCGCGGACCCATCCATGTGTCGCTGCGGCCGCCCGCGCGCGCACTGCGCAGGCCGCTATGCGCGGCCACCGTCTCGGTGGACAGCACGGCGCTGCCCATGGCGCTCCAGCCGTCCAGTCCTGCCTCGAGGCTGCTGTTCCCGATCAGGTTGGGCTCGAGCGCCGGGTCATCGAGCGGGACGCCCAGGAAGCCGTCGACATAGCCGAAGTAGGCCGGCTTCTTTTGATACAGCTCATCGAACAGCAGCGGATCGTCGGGGCCGAACGTGGCATCGACCCAGGAATGGGCATCGGTGAAGCCCCAGGTCGTGATGCCTTCGCAAGCTTCCACTTGCGAGCAGGCCGCGGCGATGCGCTGATAGAGCTGCTTCTGCACGGCGAGCTTGTAGGCGCGCGTGCCGCCCAGGTTGCGCACTTGCACATCCAGCTCGCTGATGTTGACGCTCAGGCCCAGGTCGGCGAAGCGCTGAAGGTTCTGCACCAGCTCGTCCAGGCTGGGCACGAAGCGCGCGTCGAAATGCCCTTGAAAGCCGATGCCGTCGATCGGCACGCGCCGAGCGAGCAGGCGCTTCATCAGGTCGTAGACAGCGTTGCTCTTGGCGTTGATGCCCTCGATCCCGTAGTCGTTGTAGTAGAGGCGGGCATCGCGGTCGGCCGCCTGCGCGTCTTGGAAGGCTCGATCGATATAGCGCTCGCCGAAGGCGTTCGAGAACGGGGTGGGGCGCAGCCCGCTGCCGTCATCGGCCACCGCCTCGTTGACGACATCCCAGGCAGCGAAGTCGCGCCGGAAGTGCCGCACCGTGCGATCGATGTGGCGCTCGCTGTAGCGCTCCAGCTGGCGCGGCGGCGTGTTCGCGTCGATGAAGCTCGGCAACTGCTGGTGCCAGATCAGCGTGTGGCCCTTCACCACCTGTTCGTGCTCGTCCGCGAAGTCGGCGATCACGTCGCCCTGGTCAAAGTCCCAGTGGTTGGGGTCTACAGGCTGGAGCGAGCCCCACTTGGTGGCGTTCTCGGGAGTGAGCGCGTTGAACTGCTCGGCGAGCAACTGCGCGTAGATGGGCTCATTGCTCAGCGGCCCCGTGTCCACCGCGGATCCAGCGCGCCGCCCCGAGCGTGCCGCCGCCGTGGCCGGCGTGAAGATCACGGGATCGGGCGCGGGGGTGGGCGGCGGCTGCTCGCAGCGGCCCGGATGATGGTGCTTCGGCCGTTGGTGCCGGTGCGCGTCGTGCTCGTGGTGTCCGCGCGACAGCGCTTGCCCCGTGCTGCCCAACTCTACCGCCTCGCCGCGCGCCGGCTCGCTGCTCGACTCCGTACATGCCGCCAGCGCGGCCGTGAATGCGATGAGGGATACCGATGGGCTGAGACGATTCCGGATCATTATTTCTCCTGGGGAAAGCCAGAGACGACGCCCGCACCTTCGACAGCAGGGACTCTGGACAACGGCTGGTGATTGTACCGCGTGCGCGGGAGCTGACCTCCCCGGGGCAGCATTTCGGTGGGACACCAACCACATCCGCAGCACATGCACCGGCTTTCTCGATCCATCTCGAAACGCTCGTGCTGGCCAGCGCGGAGCGCGGCTGGACCATGCAGGAGCGTTGCGCTCGCGCCCACGGCAGCGGCCGGAACCAGTCGCTGACGCGCTCGCCTCGTGCGTTCGCTCCAGGTGGCGACGGCGGCACGCGCACCGGGCGCCGACCGGGCCTGTCCGCCAGCTCGCTAAAGACTGGAAACTGCACACATTCGCTCGCTCCGTGGCGGCGCGCGCGAGCGTTCCGTTCGCGCACAGAAGCCGTTGACACAGGCAGGCCTCACGTCAGAGTGTAAAATCCTCCAGCTCGACCACGTAGGGGAGGAGGGCACCGGGTCATGAAACGCGTTCGGCGCATCCTGCTTCCTTCCGATTTTTCGGACAGCGCGGCCACCGCGGGCGAGTTCGCGGCGGACCTGGCGCTGCGCTACGACGCGGGCATCGACGTTGTGCACGTCTTCAAGGGCGCGCCCGATCTGGAGCCGTTCGTCGACTGGCTCGAGCTCGACGAGGCCAGTCAGAGCAAAGCGTCAGTGATGGGCGACTTTCTGCGCCACCACGCCAAGCCGAGGCTGGAGGCGGTGCTGCGCAAGCTGGTCGAGTTCGGTGTCACGCACGTGCGCGGCCGACTGCTCGCTGGCAATCCCTGGCGCATCATCATCGATCTCGCGAGCAGCGGCGAATATCAGCTGATCGTGATGGCCAGTCACGGCGGCTCGGGGCTCGCCGACGCGCTGATCGGCAGCTGCGTCGATCGCGTGGTGCGGCGCAGCCCCGTGCCCGTGCTCGTGGTGCCGATCGTGCGAGAGGCCGTCGGCCGGCACGCCTGGCCCGAGATGGACGATGCAGAGCTGTTCGGCTGGGTCGGCGACCCCGCTGCGCCCTCTGGTTAGGCTCTGGTTCATCTGGCACCGAGGCGCGCGACGCGCGGCACCCCCGCCGAACTCAGGGGTGACTCGGCCGGCAGAGCTGACTCGCTCGCTCACTGAAGATCCGTGCCCGCGGCGCCGCTGTTCGGCGAGGCGCTTTGATCCCGACCACCGCCCTCGACCGCCTCCCGCACGGTCGCGCCCGCCACGCTCTCGGCATGTCGATCCTGGAAGGATCGCTGCACGCCGTGATGGTGGGCGTGGCCGAGAGCTATCTCGGAGCTTTCGCGGTCGAGCTCGGCCACGGTCCCCGAGCGCAGGGCTTGCTGGCCACGCTCCCGCTCGTGCTCGGAGCGTTCTGTCAGCTGTTCTCGCCGCTGCTCTGTGGCTGGTTCGGTAGCCGCAAGCGCGTGGCGGTCGCGGGCGCGCTCGGGCAGACGGCGAGCATGGCCGGCCTGATCGTGATCGCACTCTATCAGAGCAACAGCTTCTCGGCGTTGCTCGCCGCTCGGGTGGGATTCTGGGTCTCGGGGGGCCTGATGTCGCCGGCGTGGAATGCCTGGATGGCGGACCTCACACAGAACATCGACCGCTCGCGCTATTTTGCGCGCCGCTCCGCGCTCAACCACGTGGCGCTGTTGATCGCGTTCGGCGCTGCCGGCTGGGCGCTCTATCAGGCCGGCCTGCGCCTGATGCAGTGCTATTTGACGCTGTTCGTGGTCGCCTTTCTGGCGCGGCTCACCAGCGTCGGGGCGCTGCTGCTGCAGGCCGACGTCGAGCCGCTCGTCCCACGCGCCGCTGACCCGCGCTGGCCGCGCCTGGGCCACGCGCTCTCGCGCTCTCGGGTCCGGGTGGCGCTGTACATGGCGTGCCTGGCGTTCGGGACGCAGATCTCCGCGCCCTTCTTCACGCCCTACATGCTGCGCGAACTGTCGCTCGACTACAAGGCGTTCGCCGGACTGTCGGTGCTCTCCATCCTGGCCAAGGCCTTGACGTTCCCTTGCTGCCACCGCTGGGCGGAGCGCATGGGGCAGCGCTCCGTGCTGCGCTGGGGTGGCGTCGGCGTCGCGCTGATCCCCATGCTGTGGGCCGCCTCATCGGAGCTCCCGGCGCTGATCGTCGCTCACCTGCTGGGCGGAGCCGTGTGGGCCGCCGTTGAATCCGCGAGCTATCAGCTGCTGCTGGAGAGCGCGCCAGCGGAATTCACGGCTGAGTTCTTCTCGCTCTCCAGCGCCGCGACGGGCGTGGCTCAGGTGGCGGGCGCGGTGCTCGGAGGGCTGTTGCTCGGCACTCCGCACATCGATTACCGGGCCATCTTCGTGCTCTCGGCGCTGCTCCGGATGCTGCCGCTGCTGCTGCTGTTCGTGGTCTTCCGCCCCGAGCGCCTGCCCGCGTGGCTGCGCTGGCTGTATGCGCGCGTGCGCAGCATGGAAGCCCTGGCGGGCCCGGCGCAAGCCGATGTGCTGCACATCAGCGTGGTGCCGCGCGCGCTCGGCAGCCGCTCTACCGACCCGCCCCCTGCGCTCTAGCCCTCAAAACTTGGTCGGACCCGTGCTGCCGGGCGGCAAGTTGTAGGGGTTCCGAGGCGCCGCGCTGGCAGGCCTCACGGAAGGTAAGGAAACGTCATCCAACGCAAGCGAGAACGGGCAACCCACGTTGCGGGGTCGTTTTGCGCCCGCAGCGGCGGCGTTTCCGCGATCTCGCGCGTGACGCGCCGTGCCGCCACACTCGTCGATCAGGCCTAAAGCCGCTGAAACGCTCGCCGTTGGGGGCGGGGTGGGGAACGCTAGCCTACCGCATGACCGCGTCGTCGTCGGACGACTGATCGCCAACCGCTACCTGGTGGAAGGTCCCTGCGAGCGCACGCAGCTATGCGCGAGCTATCGCGCCTACCACCTCGGCGCCGATCGCTCGGTGCTCTTGCGGATCCTTCCGGAGCGCTCGGGCGTCACGCAGAGTGCTTGCCGCCGCGCGCTGTCGATCGCCGAGCGCGTGGCGGCGCTGCCCGACCCGCACCTGGGCCGCACGCTGGACGTGGGGCTCGTGGCAGCGCGCTTTCCGTTTGCCGTGTACGAGTACTCGAAAGGGCGCTCGCTCGCCGCCTGGATCGAGCAGACCGGGCCGTTCGCGAGCGAACGCTTGATCGCGATCGGCCGCCAGATGGCGGGCGCGCTCGGCAGCGCTCACGCCGCGGGCGTGGTCCACGGCGACCTGCGGCTCGAGAATTTCTGGCTCGAATCGCTGGCGTGCCGCCCCGAATGGGTGCGGGTGCTCGGCTTCGGCTTGTCCGAGCTGCCCGCGCTGGAACGCGAAGGCTCCAGCAGCGGGGTGTTCCCCAGCAGCACCCGCCGCGCAGCGGAGGCGGAGCGGCTCGCTCCCCATGGACTGCGGGCGGATCTCCGGGCCTTCGGCGCTTGCCTGTACCAGCTGGCGAGTGGCTCACTGCCGGCCTCGGGCGGCGCGCCCGGCGGCTCGGAAACGCTCGCCGCAGGCGGCTCGGCGGGCCGCCGCGCCGCGGCGCGGGGACTCTCGCTGCTCATACAGCGCTGCCTGCAGCCGCAGAGCGACGCCGCCTACCAGAGCATGGACGAGCTGGACGCCGACTTCGAACGCCTCGAGCGGAGCGCCTCCCGCCTGACCTCCGAGCCCCCCGCCAGCCGCCCTCCGGTCACGGCCATCCACGCCCCGGCCCCCCGCGCGCGCGTGGCCTTGGGCCAGCCCAAGGTGATCGTCAAAGGCGGCTGAAAACGGGCCGCCCGGCAGACACTAGCCCTTGAGAGTGCTGGGCGGGAGCGCTAAGCCACGGGCCCCATGTCGGATTTGACCGTCGAAAAAATCGGAGGAACGTCCATGAGCCGTTTCTCCGAAGTCCTGAGCAACGTAATCCTCCGCAACCCGAAGCATATCTACGGGCGCATCTACATCGTGTCCGCGTACGCGGGCGTGACCGATCTGCTGCTGGAAGCCAAGAAGAGCAAGCAGCCCGGGGTCTACACGCACTTCGCCAGCGGCGGTCCCTTCGCCGAGGCGCTGCAAGCGGTCAAGCGTCGCTTCTTCGAGATCAACGCCGGCATGAAGTCCGACGGCCTCGACGTCGCAGCAGCCGATCAATTCATCGGCGAGCGCGTCGAGTCCGTGCTGGGCTACCTGAACAGCATCGCGGATCTGCTCGCCTCCGGCTACGTCACCCCCGGTGAGCTGTTGAGCGCCGCGCGCGAGTTGCTCGCCAGCATCGGTGAGAGCCACAGCGCCTTCAACTCGGCCAACATCCTGGAGCGCAAGGGCTACACCGCGCAGTGCATCGACCTGAGCGGCTGGGCCGATCCGAAGGCGCGCACGATCGATGAGCGCATCGCGTTGATGTTCGCGGATGTGGGCAAGACCCCGGCGATCACCTTCGTCACCGGCTACTGCAAAGGCACCGAGGGCATCATGCGCGAGTTCGATCGCGGCTATTCGGAGGTGACCTTTTCCAAGGTGGCCGTCGCGGTGAAGGCGAAGGAGGCCGTGATTCACAAGGAGTTCCACCTGAGCTCGGCGGACCCGAAGATCATCGGCCCGGGCAAGGTCGTTCCAGTGTGCAACACTAATTTCGACGTCGCCGATCAGCTCGCGGACGTCGGCATGGAGGCCATCCACCCGCGCGCGGCCAAGCCGCTCGAGCTCTCGGGTATTCCGCTGCGCGTGAAAAACGCCTTCGATCCCGATCACGACGGCACGCTGATCACCAAGGACTACACCTGCCCCGTCTCGAAGATCGAGGTCGTCACCGGCACGGACAAGGTGAGCATCGTTGAAGTGTTCGACACGCGGATGGTCGCCGAAGTGGGTTCCGACCACCGGATCATGCAAGTTTTGGTGGACCACGGAATTTCCTACATCAGCAAGGCCACCAACGCGAACACCATCGATCTGGTGCTGTGGGATCGCGACCTGCAAGAGCCCATCATCTCCAAGCTGCGCGGTATGTTCGATGTGGTGAAGGTGATCCCGGTGGCGATCGTCTGCGCGATCGGCTCAAATATCGCCAAACCAGGAATTTTGGCCCGCGCCACCGGTTCCCTGGCGAGAGCGCGCATCAACATCATCGGCGTGTCGCAGACCGCGCGGCAGACCAACATGCAATTTACCGTAGGCCGCGAAGACTTTGTGCTGGCGCAGCAAGCGTTGCACGCCGAGCTCTGCGAATCTTCCGAGTGACGGGAGCGGCGTTCCGCGACAGAAACGGGTCGCCGCGCGCATTTACGCTGCGCGGCAAGCGAGCCTTCCCCGGCTGGCACCCCCACGTGCGCAGAGCGGCCGCACCGGGACAATCGCGAGCGCTCCAGAAATGCATCTGGTAAGCTCGGACCATGCGCTTTCTCGGGCGGTTCGGGCTGATGCGATGGCTGTGGCTGAGTGTGCTGGTACTGGGACTGATCGGGGCCCGCTCCGAAGCCGAACAGGTTGACATCGCCAAGCTGCGCGATCAGGGCATGGCGGCATATCAGGCGGGCAACTACGCGGCGGCCAAGCGCGCCTTCGATCAGGCCTTCGGCATTGCGCCACTGCACAGCCTGGGGGTCTGGGCGGCGCGCTCGCGCGTCAAGCTCGGCGAGCTGCTGGAGGCTGACCAGCGCTACGGCAAGGTGCTGGAGACGCCGTTGCCGGCAGGCGCCGAGAGCACGGAGGGGGAGGCCCGAAATCATGCAGCGCGCGAGCGGGAAGAGCTGCGGCACCGCATCCCGCACCTGCGCATCCGGCTGGAAGGCGTCAACCCGGCGGAAGTCGAGGTGCGCATCGACGGCGCGCTCGTCTCGGACGAATTCGTGGTCGTGAAGAAGGACGGCCCATTCCGTCACGCCAAGGCGCTGCAGGTCAACCCCGGCACCCATCAGATCTTGGTGGTCGCCGCCGAGCAACGGCAGGAGACGTCCGTGACCGTGAAAGAGGCGGAGACCAAGGACGTGGTGTTGCGCTTCGCCAACGAGTCCACGCTGCGCCAGCGCAAGTGCCGCGATCAGTGCCGCGCCGATTGCAACGACAACAACGATTGTTACGTCGAGTGCAAGCAGCGCTGCTTCATCAAGGGCTGAGCCGGTCCACTTCTCGTTCCCGGCAGCCGTTTCTGGCCGCCTGACCAGCTCTGTGAGCTTCCCAGCGGCGGCCCGGGATTGGTAGATCCCGGGCATGATTCATCCAGCACTCAGCTCGGGTCGCGTCGCCGTGATCACTGGCGCCGCGACAGGTATCGGCCTGGCAACGGCACAACGCTTTCGCGCCTTCGGCATGAAGCTCGCGCTCGCCGACAACGATGAGACAGAGCTCGCAGCGGTAGTGAGAGAGCTCGGAGGCGCGCGGCCCGAGGAGGTACTAGGAGTGCCCACTGACGTCAGCCGCCTCGCGGACGTGGAGCGCTTGCGCGACCAGACCTGGCAGCGGCTCGGTCCGGCGTCGGTGCTGATGAACAACGCAGGCACCGGCCTCGGCGGCGGCCCCTGGGAGCGCTACGAGGAGTGGAAGCGCGTGCTCGACGTCAACCTGTGGGGCGTGATCAACGGGGTCCAGGCGTTCCTGCCGCGCATGCTGGAGCAACGCCAGGAGGGCTTGGTGATCAACACCGGCTCCAAGCAGGGCATCACCTGCCCCCCGGGCAACACCGCCTACAACGTCTCCAAGGCGGGCGTGAAGGTGCTGAGCGAGGGGCTGCAGCATCAGCTGCGCAACACCCCGGGTTGCCGGATCAGCGCGCATCTGCTGGTTCCGGGCTGGACCGACACCGCGATCAACCGCAAGGAGAAACGCGACCGTGCGCGCCTGAACGGCGACCCCGGGGCACAGCTCGAGCCCGCCGCCCCGCGCGCCGCCGGCGCCTGGACCTCGCAGCAGGTCGTGGAATACCTGCTGGTGGGGATCGAGCGCGGCGACTTCTACATCATCTGTCCCGACAACGACGTCAGCAGCGCGCTCGACAAGAAGCGCATCCTGTGGGCCGCCGGTGACGTCGTGGAGAATCGCCCGCCGCTCTCGCGCTGGCACTCCGATTACGCCGCTGCCTTCAAGAAGTTCGCGGAGAGCTGAAGCTGTGCAGTACACGACGCTCGGTCGCAGCGGGCTGCGCGTGAGCCGCGTCGGGCTCGGCTGCGGCGGCCCGAGCCGCCTCGGTCAATCGCAGGGCCACAGCGCGGACGACTCGAAGCGGGTCATCCAGCGAGCCCTGGAGCTGGGAGTCACGCTGTTCGATACCGCCGAGTCCTACCGCACGGAGGCCTTGCTCGGCGAAGCGTTGGCCGAGGCCGGCGCCTCTGAGCGCGTGGTCGTCTCGACCAAGAAGGGCGTCTGGGACTGGGATCGCAAGCAGCTGTGTACGCCGCGCGAGATGCTCGCCGGCATCGACGCCAGCCTGGGGCGGCTGCGCCGCGAGCGCATCGAGATCTTCCACCTGCACGGCCTCGAGCTGGAGCACGTGGACTATGCCTTGCGCGAGCTCGTGCCGGCCCTGCGCGAGGCTCAGGCGCGCGGCAAGATCCTGCATCTGGCGGTGAGCGAGGCCTTCAGCGGCGATACCACGCACCGCATGTTCCAGCGCGTCTTGCCCGAGGATCTGTTCGACGTGGTGATGGTTGGCTTCAACCTGCTGAACCCGTCCGCGCGCCAGAGCGTGCTGCCCCTCACGCGTGAGCACCGGGTCGGCACGCTGATCATGTTCGCCGTGCGGCGCGCATTGACCAACATGGCGCACCTGCGCACCATCCTCGATGCGCTGATCGCCGAGGGCAAGCTCGCTCCGCACGTCCTCGACAAGGATGCGCCGCTCGGCTTTCTGGGTGACGTACGCGACGCCGCCTACCGCTTCTGCTCCCACGAACCGGGGGCGGACGTCGTGCTCACCGGCACGGGTAGCGTCGCGCACCTGGAGGAGAACCTGAAGTCGCTGGCGGGCCCTCCCTTGCCGGTGGAGCAGCGAGAGCGCCTGGCGCAGCTCTTCGGCCAGATCGACAGCGTCTCCGGCAATTGAAAGCCGGAGCACCCGCGGCGCCGTCAGCCGTGCTGGGCGGGGGACCCAGCCGGGGGCGGCGCCGAGGCGGGGGGCTCCGACGCGGGGGGCTCCGAGACGGCCGTGCCCGCTGCGGGCTCGATCAGATCCGCCAGCGCCGCGCACGCGGGCAGCAGCTCCCGGAGGGCCTCGGCCGGCATGTAGTCGAAGCGGCACACGACGCCGTCGGAGGTGACGGTCAGCGACTGAATCTGGCGCGCCTGAGCGCCCTGAAAGGGCTCCACGAAACGGCCCAGAGGGCGAGCGGCGAGGATCTGCCGCGCGATCGCCTGCGTCGCGTAGCGGGTCTTGAAGTAGCGATCGAAGTCGCGATCCTGCGCGTACACCGTGACCATGTCGAACGGCGCTGCTGCGGTGTGCTGGTAGCTGCGCAGATCGACGCGCGGTGCCCCGCGGAAGCGCACCTTGATCAGCCGCTGGTCATCGGGATCGATGCGCACTTCGCGATCGGCATAGCTTCCGGCGAGCGTGCCCACCCCGCCGTCATAGCGCGGCGCTGAATACGCGAGGCCCAGCTCACGCCCCAGCGACGGGAAGTCACGGGCCGCTCCCTTGCGCGTCCACTTGCGTCGCAGCAGCGCAAACACGGTGCCGCCGAACATGATCAAGCCGAGCGGCAGGGAACTGAGCAAAGACGATGCGCCGGGCATGTTCGATCTCGAGCCAGTACGGCCATCCCTCGCGGGAGGCTATAGTGCTAGGGCTGCACCCGCACGGTGATCCTGGCAGCGGCGCGCTGCGCTTCCTTCTCCGGGTCGATCAGGATCGACGTCATGTTCTCCTTGCGCTCGAAGTCCAGCTTGTAGGCCAGGGCCTTCTGCCGGTCCTTGAACGGCCCGATCCGGACCCGGTACCAAAGCCCGCGGTTGGGAATATGCGCGGCCTCGGCGTGAGCGCGATGCCCGCGCAACCGCAGCTCCTGCACGTAGGCATCCGCCTCCGGCTTGTCGCGAAAGCTGGCGATCTGGATCTGATAGTCGCCGGAGCTGCCCGCCTGCGCGCGTTCGCTGCCCGGAGGCAGCTGGGCGCGCTCTGCGGCCAGCTCCGCGAGGCCGTCCGGGGGCTCCGCGGTCAGCTTGGTCGAGTCGAGCAGCTTGCCGGCAGGCAAGGGCACGACCGGCAAATCATCCGCCGGAGGCGGCGCCGGCGGCAGCTGTTTCTCGCTCGGATCGATCAGACGACCGTCGGACGACTTGACCGCCACGAGCGCGGTGCTCGGGCGCTCCTTGTCGGTCAGGATCTGCGCAAAGCTCGCGTGATCCGGGCTCAGCTGATCGGCAGGCGCCGGAGCCGTCTCCTTGGCCTTCGCGATCAAGGCCGCCAGAGGGTCCTCCGTCGACTCCGCTGCGACGTGCTTCTCCGGCATCGACATGACCACGGCCAAGACCAGCGCTCCGACGCCACCGGCGCCCAGCAACCATGGCCCGAGCCCTCGGCTGGGGCCGCCGTCCTGTTCTTGAATCTGATCGAGGTTACGCAGGTCCACGTGCGTCCGTGCAGCGTTTGCGAGCTCCAGCTCGAACTCTAGCAGGCTTTCAGTTAGTCAGCCCAGCACCTCCGGGGACAAGTTTTGAGCCGGATCGGTAGCGATTTCCGCACGCCCAGAGCGCGCACGCCTATTAAGGATTTAGCGTAAGTTCCGCTGGACTGCTCGGACGAACAGCAAACATGTCGCTGCGCGCGCTCAACGCTGAACGCGCGCACGCGGGGTGACTATCGCGCGCGAGAGCGGCGCCGTGGCGATCGTGTCCGGCCAGATCACGCTGCAGTCGACGCTGCCCGTACCATCGATCCGCGCATTCGCTCCCACCATGCTGGAGCGCAGCTGCACCCCCGCCGAGACGCGCGCGCTCGGATGCACGAACGAGCCTGATTCATGATTTGCATGGTGAGACAGCCAGTGCGCATTGGCCTTCCAGTAGCCCTCGAGAGAGCCTACTTCACGCCATGCCGACGAAGTGAGGCAGGTGTCGACCACATCCCCTCGACGCAGCCGAGGTAGCATGAAGTCGTTGATCGGACAGCCTTGCTCCGGAAGCTCCTGCAGCGCCTGCTCGCCCAGCGCGAGCAGGCCGATGTAGTCCGCGGACCGCACCTCCACACCGAAGCTCTGACCGCGGACCCGCACCATGTGGCCTGCGGCGTCGAGCCCCACCGTTCCGGATCCGGTCGCCGGCGCGACCGCGAGACACACCCCGCCGCTCGCCACGACACTTGCGGCCAGTTGCTCGAGCGGAGGGTCATCGATCAGGATATCGCCGTTCCAGGCGATCACGGGCGCCCGCAGCAGCTGCCGCGCGCCCGCGATACCCCCTGCCTGGCCGCGCAGCTGCGGCTCGTGAATCAGGGTTAAGTCGAGCGCCAAATCGTCGGTAATCGCTGCGAATTTTTCCGGCATCCAGTGCGTGTTGACGACCGCCGAGGCATAACCCGCGCGGCGCAGGGACGCGGCGATGTGGGCCAATACGGAGCGATCTCCCACCGGCACCAGCGCCTTGGGCAGCTGCTCGCTCAGCGGCCGAAGCCGCTCCCCGAAGCCCGCGCACAAGATCATGGCATGATGGGGAGGCTGGACGGTTGTACGGCTCATCGGGGATGGTCTGATGCTGCGCCGAGGTGACGGTGGCATGCAAGGAGCCGTTCTTCAAAACTCGCGGCAAGCATCAGACCGTGATACGCACCGCGCCGGTGCGACGAGTCGCTTTTGGCGTGTGTTTCGTGTGGCTGGCCGGCAGCTGCGGCACGGACGCGGTGGGAGTGTCCGAGTGCCGCGAGGTGGAGGAGGCTCGCTGCGACGCGGCAGTGAGCTGCGGATACAGCGACGTGCAGGAGTGTCGTCGCTTCTATCGCGACCACTGTCTCCATGGCGTGGCGCTCGAACAGGTCGACAACGTACAAGTCGACCAGTGCGTGGCGCAGCTGCAGAACGCCGGGCAGTGCGCGGCGGAGCAGCCCGGGGTAGCGCCGGCGGACTGTGCACGGCCGATCGAGACGCAGACCGGCGTCGCGACGGTATGTGAGGTGGTGCTGCGCCCGGAGCTGGCCACGGCCTGCGCGTTCCTAGTTCCTGCACCGGAGCCTGCGCCCGCGCCGGCGGCGCCTGCGGCAGACGCCGGAGAAAGGTGATGCAGCGGTGAGGCACCGATTACTGCGATGGGCGGTGAACAAGCACTGGGCACTCGGGCTCGGGCTCACGGCGTGCTCGGGCGCAGCCGGGCCTCCTCCGGGGGCGCCCGCGGTGGAGGGCCCCGAGGACGCGATCCTGCGCATCGGCAGCTTCTGGGAGGCGCGCTACAGCGACAAAGGGCTCCGCTCCAGCCCCAGTCCGATCGCGTCCTTCGATCGCGCGCTGGTGAGCCGCCTGGAGCTCGCCAAGGGCCAGACGATGGCCACCGAGACATCCAGCTTCGAGGAGCGCTTCATCTTGCGCGACGCGCGCGAGGTGCACTGCGTGGAGCGCTTCGATGGGCCCGTATCCGTCAAGTATGGCTTGCGCCAGGGGGAGGCCGCTCTGGAGCTGGAATGGCCCGCGGTGCAGCGCCCGCGCGAATGCGACGTGGCGGGAGCGCCCATCCCGGCACTCGATCGCCCGGCGGGGCGCGCTCGCTTCGTCCTGCGCTCGGACCAGCTGGTCGCCGTCGAGCCCCCGCTGGAGAAGCGCATCTTTTTGCCCGTGGAATGACCCCCGGGGCGCCGGGCAGGGGCGACGCCCCGCCGGGACCGCCCACGCGGGTCCCCGTTCCCGTAGCGGTGAGACGCGGGACGCGCTATGTCGCCGCCATGCTGCGTTGGCTGGCCCCATGTATTCTCGCCTCGGCGAGCCTGGCGTGCGGACAGGGCCGTCTGCTGGATGACATCACGGCCTCGGCAACCCGCCTGCGCCTCGTCCCGGAGAGCTTCCTGGGGAATGTGCCCTGCCAGAAGGGTGCCGCGGGCGCGCTGCAGTCGTACGTGGCGCGTTTCGAACAAGCCCCCTTTGGCCCTTATCAGGCCGATGCCGGAGTGCTGCGGCTCACGTCGGGCCCCGTGCCTTGCGATCAGGCCGTCGTTCTGAACAACAACGTGGTCTTGGCGGGCTTCGCCTACGTGGCGGACATTTACGGCTTTGACACGCCGCCGGGCGAGACCGCGCCGCCGCTGAGCAGCGCGCGCTGGACGGCGAGCTGCGGGCGCGGGGGCGGCACAGCGGATGCCGGCGCCGCGGTGCCCACATACGCCGTGTACGGCCAGACGGTGCTGATGGGCGGCTGCACGACGTTCAGCGGCCACGGCGGCAGCGGAAGCACGCGCCTGCTCGTCGATCAGGCGAGCGCCCTCGGCAGCCTGAGCTGCGGCTCGGGTCCGGGGCAGGTCAGCCGCTTCGAGGGCGTGCTGGGCAGCCAACGGGTCTCCGCTGCCTGCGGGCAAGCGCTGGCCTTCGATGTCTCCGGCCCCTCCCAATTCCACAGCATCGCGCTGACCGCTTTCGAGGCCAGCGCGAGCCCTGGCCCCGTCTCGCCCTCCGGCACGGCGGACGTGCTCGACGCTTCGGTCCTCGATGCGGCCGCCAGCGACGCTGCGCTGGACGCAGGCGGAAGCCGGCTCGACGCGGGCGTCCCGCTCGTGGACGCAGGTGAGCCGGACGCCGGTGCGGATCCGGGCGTCCCGCGCTGGACCAGCGAGTGCCTGGGCAAGTCTGTGCCGGGCGTCAGCGCGATCGCGACCTGCGATCCGCTGGTGGCGATTCCGTGAGCCCGCGGCCCCGCTTTCTCGGCCCCGCTGTTGCAGTCGCTGCGCGGCCCCGCTAACTCTGGAACCATGGCCCGCTGGGAGTCGCAGAGCCCCGAGATGCAGCTACCGCGCCCCGGGCGCGCGCTGAAGGCGATCCTGATCCTCCTGCTCGGGCTGTGGCTGATGTTCGCCATGGCCTTGAACTGGGGCAATGCCGATCCGGCGATCTTCCGCTTCTTCGCGGGGGACACGAACGCCATTCTGCAGGGGCAGATCTGGCGCTTCTTCACGGCGCCCCTGATCCATTCGCCCAACGACCCCTGGCACGTCGTGGGCAGCATGCTCGGCCTGTATTTTCTGGGAGCAAGTCTCGAGCAAAGCTGGGGCGGGCGGCGCTTCATCTTCTTCCTGCTGTGGTCGGGGGTGCTCGCGTACGTGTTCCAGTTCCTGGGCGAGCTGCTGCTGCCTGAGCGCATCGCCTCGCACATGAGCGCCGGCATTTGGTTCGGGAGCATTCCGGTGATCGAGGCCATCTCCGTGGCCTGGGCGCTGAACTTTCGCGGCCAGACGGTGCGCTTGATGTTCCTGCTGCCGATCACCGCGCGCGGCCTGCTCGCCTTCGTAATCGGCTTCAGCGTGCTGCGGCTGATCGCCGTGCAGCAGACCCCGGAAGGGCTGCTCTCGCCTTTCGGTGGGCTCGCCGCGGGCTGGTTGCTGGGCGGCGGTACCCCATCGCCGCTGCGGCGGCTGTACCTGAAATTCCGCTACGCACAGCTGGAACGAGAGGCGGCGCAGGAGCGCAAAGAGCGGGCCCGCCGCGCCAAAAAGGGCCCGTTTTCGGTGATCGAGGGCGGGCGAGGGCGCCGTGACTCCGAGCGCGGTAACGGTGGGAACTCCCACCTGAACTAGTCTCGACTCGCGCCGGCGCGTTCGCTCCTTTTTTGCGCGTTGCCGCTCGGGTGCAAGCGCGAAGTGTGCTAGGCAGCCGGGCATATGCGCGTCCTGCTAGATGCCGCCAGCCTGAAGCGCGGCCTGACCCGCGTGGCCGGTCAGATCGCCGAGCGCCATCATGGCTCCAGCGGGTTGGTGCTGGTGGGCATCCGGCGGGGCGGGGTCCCGGTCGCCGAGCGCCTGCGCGCCTGCCTGGAGCGAATCGAGCCGGGCGAGGTGCCGATGGGCACGGTCGACATCACCCTGTACCGGGACGACGCCGCGTCCGCGTTGCCCAATCCTCGCATCGGAGCGAGCCAGATCCCGGTCCCGCTGGACGGGCGGCGCGTGCTCCTGGTGGACGACGTGGTCGGCACGGGCCGCACGGTGAGGGCGGCCCTCGACGCCTTGCTCGACTACGGGCGCCCGCGCTCGGTGGAGTTGATGGCGGTGGTGGACCGAGGCGGTCGCGAGCTGCCGATCCAGCCCGACTATTGTATCCAGGCGGTGCGCGTGGAAGCAGAGGAACGAGTCGACGTGATGCCAGAGGGGAGCGATCTGATCGCCGTGGTCTCGCACTTCGGCGCAGTCGCTCCACAGCCCGGGGAACTATCGAAATGAGCCAGCGCGCTGTCCGCCATTTGCTCGGCATCGAGGGCTTGACCAGGGCCCATGCGCTCTCGATCTTGGATACCGCGCGCGCCTTCTGGGAGATGAACCGCCGTCCCGTGAAGAAGGCGCCCACGCTGCGCGGCAAGACCGTGATCAACGTCTTCTTCGAGAACTCGACGCGCACGCGGACCTCGTTTGAGCTCGCCGGCAAGCGCCTGAGCGCGGACGTGGTGAATATCAACGTCGCCCAATCGAGCGCCAAGAAGGGGGAGACGCTGCGCGACACCATCTCCACACTGGACGCGATGTCCCCCGATTTGATCGTGATCCGCCACGCTTCGTCCGGCGCCCCGCACTACCTCGCGAAGCGCACCAACGCAGCGGTGATCAACGCGGGGGACGGCCTGCACGAGCACCCCACGCAGGCCCTGCTCGACGCATTCACCATCCGCCAGCACAAGCCCTCCTTCGAGGGGCTCAAGGTGCTGATCTGCGGGGACATCACCCACAGCCGGGTGGCGCGCTCGAACATCCTGCTGCTCAATCTGCTGGGCGCAGAAGTGCGCATCGCAGGGCCGCGGACGCTGCTGCCGCGCGACGCGGAGACCCTGGGCGCCCGCGTGTTCCACGACTTCGAAGCGGCGTTGGCTGGCGTGGACGTGGTGATGACGCTGCGCATTCAGCAAGAGCGCTTGCTCAACGCGCTGTTGCCCAACACGCGCGAGTATTCCCGCACCTTCGGTCTCGATGCTCGGCGCCTGGCGCTCGCCGCGCCCGATGCCATCGTGATGCATCCCGGTCCTCTGAATCGCGGAGTCGAGATCAGCGATCAGGTGGCGGATGGCCCGCAGAGCGTGGTGCTGCAGCAGGTGGAGTCCGGCGTGGCCGTGCGCATGGCCGTCCTGTACCTCTACGCGCCCGGTGGCGTGGACGCCGAGCTGCCCGGCCGGGACGCGAGCTGAGCTCGCGGCCACCGACGGCGCCGCGAGCCGCTGGGGAAGGATCGGGCCCGGGGCGGTCCGCCGCCCCTAGCTGGGCTCAGATGTCTTCGATGCGCATGAAGCGAGGCGGGCGCTTCAAGAACGACGCATTGGCCACCGTACGCACCGCCGCGCGCACCGCGCCCTCGCGACAGCGATGGCTGATGATCAAGATCGGCACGGCCGCATCGCGCGTGACGGCGCGGCCGTCTTGCACCATCTGCTCGACGCTCACTCCTTGCGCGCCCAGCGCGCTGGCGATGTGCCCCAACACGCCGGGGTCATCCGCGACGTCGAAGCGCAGATAGTAGCGCGTCTCCAGATCATCCAGTGGCACGAGCCGCCGCGGGCGAGCGTGGATCGCGCGCGTGGCCAGCCCCGACACCTGAGCCAGACGGTCGCGCGCCACGTCGACCAGGTCGGACACGACGCTGACGGCCGTGGGCATCTCACCCGCGCCTTTGCCGACGAGCAGGCAAGGGCCCAGCGCGCGCCCTTGCAGGTACACGCCGTTCAACACGTCGTTGATGTTCGCGAGCACGCTGGACTGCGGCACCATCGCCGAGTGAACGCGCAGCTCCAACTCGTTGCCCCGCAGCCGGCCGATCGCCAGATGCTTGATGTTGAAGTCGAAACGAGAAGCGAAGCGGAAGTCGACGTCATCGACCTCACGGATACCCTCCACGTGCACCGCTTCCAGATCGACGGCCGCGCCGAAGGCCAGCATGCCCAGCACCACCAGCTTCTGGGCGGCGTCGTGGCCATCCACATCCATGCTGGGATTGGCTTCGGCGTAGCCCAGCTTCTGCGCGTCGGCGAGGATGGAGTCGAAGCTCGCGCCCTCGTTCCGCATGCGCGTCAGAATGTAGTTGCAAGTGCCGTTCAGGATTCCGTGCACGCTCACCACGCTGTCGCCGGTGAGCGCCTCGCGCAGCGTGCGGATCACGGGGATGCCGCCGCCGACCGCCGCCTCGAACGCGAGATCCACGGATTGCCGCGCCGCCATCTCCAGGAGCGCCGGGCCGTGTTTGGCCAGCAGCAGCTTGTTGGCGGACACCACGCCCTTGCCGCCGAGCATGGCGCGCTCGAGGTACCCCTTGGTCGGCTCCTCGCCGCCCATCACCTCGACGATCACGTCGATTTCGGGATCACCGAGCACCGCCTCCGGATCGGTGGTGATCCAGCTCTTCTTGCACTCCTCCGGGCGGGGCCGACTCGGATTCCGCACCAGCACCCGGTGGATCTGCACCTTGGCGCCGACCCGCGCTTCGAGCTGCTCCGCGTTGTGAGACAGCAGGCGCACCACACCGCTGCCCACCGTGCCGCACCCGAGCAGCCCAACCTTCAAAACGCGATCCGTCACGGGCCAGGGCATATCACGCCCCGGCCCATGACAGGACAGGAAAGTGCCCGGACAGGAAATCGCCGGACAGGAAATCGCGCTCAGTTCGACTGCGTTGCGGCAGCTTCCTGCGCCGCCATCTTCTCGACCCATTCCTGCGACGGCTGAGGCTCGCGCTCGAGCGCGGCCTTGAGCACCTCGTCGAGGCGGCTCACCAGCACGAACTCCAGCTCGTCTCGCACCTCGCGCGGAATGTCCTCGAGGTCCGGCTTGTTCCGCTCGGGCAGAATGATGCGCTTGATGCCCGCGCGGTGAGCGGCGAGCACCTTCTCCTTCACGCCGCCGATGGGCAGCACGCGGCCGCGCAGCGAGAGCTCCCCGGTCATGGCCACGTCATGGCGCACGCGGATCCCGGTGAGCAGCGACACCAGTGCCGTGAACATGGTGATGCCGGCGCTCGGCCCATCCTTGGGCATCGCGCCCGCGGGAATGTGGATGTGGATGTCGCTCTTCTCGATGAAGTCGCGCGCCACGTCGTACTTCTCCGCGTTGCTGCGCACGTAGCTGAGCGCCGCCTGAGCGCTCTCCTTCATCACGTCTCCCAGCTGCCCGGTGAGCTGCAGCTTGCCCGTGCCGAACATGCGCGTGGCTTCGATGAACAGGATCTCGCCGCCCGCGCTGGTCCAGGCCAGACCGGTGGCCACACCCGTCTCTTCGGTGCGCTCGGCGACCTCGCTCGTGTACTTGGTGGCGCCGAGATAGCTGCGCACGTCGTCCTCGGTCTTGACCACGCGCGGCGTGTCGTCACCTTCGGCGACTTTGACTGCCACGCCACGGATCACGCTCGCCAGCTGGCGTTCGAGCGAACGCACACCCGCTTCGCGCGTGTAGTGCTCGATGATCTCCTCGATGGCCTCGTCGGTGATCGTCAGCCGCTCCTCGTTGAGACCGTGCTCCTCCAGCTGCTTCGGGATCAAGTGCCGGCGAGCGATCGCCAGCTTCTCCCGGCGGGTGTAGCCCGGCAGATCCAGCACTTCCATGCGGTCGCGCAAGGGCGGCGGGATCGGGTCGGCGAGGTTGGCCGTGGCCACGAACATCACCTTGGACAGATCGTAGGGGATCTCCAGGTAGTGATCGGCGAAGGAGTTGTTCTGCTCCGGGTCGAGCACCTCCAGCAAGGCCGCGCTCGGATCGCCACGGAAGTCGTGACCGATCTTGTCGACCTCATCCATCATGAACACCGGATTGACGGTGCCGGACTTCTTCATGCCCTGAATGATCTGACCCGGCAGCGCGCCCACGTAGGTGCGCCGGTGACCGCGAATGGCTGCCTCATCGTGCACGCCGCCGAGCGACACGCGCACGAACTTGCGGCCCAGGGCGCGCGCGATGCTCTTGCCCAGCGAGGTCTTGCCCACGCCGGGCGGACCGAGCAGACACAGGATCGGACCTTTCTTGTCCTTCTTCAGCTTGCGTACAGCCAGGTATTCGACGATGCGCTTCTTGACCTTCTCCAGGCCGTAGTGGTCCTCGTCCAGGACCTGCCGCACCTCGCTGATGTCCATGTTGTCGTCCGTCGCGTCGTGCCAGGGCAGATCGAGGATCCAGTCCAGGTAGGTCCGCACCACCGTGTACTCGGCGCTGCCGACCTGCATGGTGCGCAGGCGCTTGAGCTGCTTCTTCGCAACCTGATCCGCTTCGCTCGGCAGCTCGGCCTTGGCGATGCGCTCCTCGAGCCCGTCGAGGTCGCCCTGATCGCCTTCATCCTCACCCAGCTCCTCCTTGATCGCCTTGAGCTGCTGGCGGAGCACGTACTCGCGCTGGTTCTTCCCCATCTCCTCTTTGATCTGGGAATTGATGCGCTCGCGCATCTTCAGGATCTCGAGCTGGCGGGTCAGCAAACGCAACACCTTGCGGATGCGCTCCTTGATGTCGACCGTCTCGATCAGCTGGGACTTCTCCTCGACGGGCGCATCGAGGTTCGCCGCGACTAGATCCGCGAGCGCGCCGGGCGCCTGGATCGAGTCGATCAGCGACGCGGCTTCCCGCGGCAGCTCGGGCATCAGCTGGATCACCTGCTTGGCCACGTCGCGCAGGCTCATCGCCAGCGCCTCGGCCTCCACATCCTCCAGCGACGGCGACTCGACCCGATGGATCTTGGCGCGCAAGTAGGGCGTCGTCTGAGTGAGATCCGAGAGCCGGATGCGCACCAGCCCCTGCAAGATCAGGGAGTAATTGCCCGAGCTGTGCTTCAGCGCCTTGAGCACCCGCGCGGCGCAGCCGACAGGATACAGATCGTCCGCGCTCGGGTCGTCCGTCGCGGGGTCGCGCTGGGCGAAAATCGCGATCACGGGCGAGGGCTGGTTGTGCACCTCCTCGACCAAGGCGACGGACTTCTCGCGCCCCACATCAAAGGGGGCTACGGCGCCCGGAAACAGCACCGCGTTGCGTATCGGCAATACCGCGAGCTCATCTCCGAACCGCATCTCCTCTTCAGTAGGAGGCGGTGCCGGGGTAGGGGGCATCTTCTTGCTGCTCATATCGTGGTCCTCGGAAGGCGGTGCTGACGGACGCTCGTCAGCTGTCCAGGGTACGTAGATCGGAAGCTAATCATGGTGAACGGCCAGCGCTATCATTTCGCCCCGAAATTCCTCTTCGGGTGCGCGCGAGTACAAGCGCGTGGGCCGGAGCGCGGCGGTCGCTTCTGGCGAGCACCCTGAGGTCGCTCGCGGGCGCTCGGACGTGTCGAACCTGTTTGGCCATGTGGCCCGTGGCGCGGTTGGCGATGCTGCGTGCAACGGGGGTGCGTGTCGGTGTGACGCGCACGAGTGGTCCGCCCTACCGCGTGTAGACCGCGTGTACACGGTGTGTAGACCGCGTGTAGTTCGGGCCAGGTGTGGTTTATGAAGCAAGCCGTGATCCGCTCTGTGTTCTTCGGCACTCCCGCGTTCGCCGTGCCCGCGCTGCGCGCGCTCCACTCCGTTTCCAGCATCGTCGGCGTTGTCTGTCAACCCGATCGGCGCGCCGGGCGCGGCATGCACTCCACTGCTCCTCCGGTGAAGGAGGTTGCGCTGGCCCTCGACCTGCTGGTTCACCAGCCCGAGCGCGTGCGGAACGGCGAACTGGAGCGTTGGTTGCTCGAGCGCGATGTGGACGTCGCGCTGGTGGCCGCTTATGGGCGCATCCTGCCGGGCCCGGTGCTGAGCGCGCCGCGGCGAGGCTGCTTGAATCTGCACGCCTCGCTTCTGCCCGAGTACCGTGGGGCGGCCCCCATCCAACGAGCGCTGCTCGACGGCAGAACCGAGACGGGCATCTCGCTGATGCAAATGGACGAGGGGATGGACACGGGCCCAGTCTTCGCGACCCGTCGCCTGGAGATCCCCCCGGAAATGAACGGTGGCGAGTTGACCGACGCCCTGGCGCAGCTCGCGGCCGCGATGGTGGGCGAAGAGTTTCTCGCCGCCGTCGCGGGAGAGCTGAGCGCGGTGCCTCAGGATTCCACGCGGGCCAGCGCCGCCCCGCCGCTCCAGCGCGAAGAGACATGGATTGACTGGGCGCGGCCGAGCGCGCAGATCCTGAATCAGGTCCGCGCCTTTGCGCCGGCTCCAGGCGCTGTCACCCGCCTCGGCGCGCGGCGGCTGAAGGTGCTGGAGGCGAGGCCCGGCAGCAGCGGCTCGTCCGGCGCGCCCGGGCTGGTCCTCGCGGGCCCCGATGCCACGCTGGAGGTCGCCTGCGGCAGCGGCACGTTGCAGCTCGTCCGAGCCCAGCTGGAGGGGGGCAAGCCGCTGACGGCGCGCGAGCTGCAGAGCGGTCGCTTGCTCCGGCCCGATCAGAGGCTCGGGGGCGGCGTCGATGGCTGAGCGCGAGCAGGAGCGCTATCCGCGCAGCGAGCAGTTCTTGCTCGAGCTGCGCCGGGAATTTCCCGCATTTCGTATCGTGCCCAAGCACGGCAACCTGTTCTCACATGCCATCGACGTGGTGCTCAAGCTCGTGACCCTCGGCGCGCAGCGGCGCTACCTCACGCACTATCATACCGTGATCGGCTACACGCTGTACGTCCCGCCCGGATGGGCACAGATGTCGGACATCGCGCGCGTGATCCTGCTGCGTCACGAGCGCGTGCACCTGCTGCAGCGGCGCCGTTACGGCTTCGTGCTCTTTGCCCTCCTGTACCTGATACCGTTCCTGCCGCTGGGGCTGGCCTATGGTCGAGCGCGCCTGGAATGGGAAGCTTATCGAGAAACGTTGCGTGCAACAGCGGAGCTGCAGGGCCTGGCGGCGCTGGGCGACGGTAGGCTCCAGGACGAGATCGTGCGGCGCTTCGTCGGCGGCGACTACGGCTGGATGTGGCCGTTCCCGGGGCGCATTCGGGCCTGGATCGACGAGGCCATCTCCGAGCTGGAAGAGCAGATGGTCACTTCAGCAGAGACTGGGCCGGCCGGAAGGGCCCACTAGCTCCGATGTGCTCTGCGACATGTCGACTCCCGGCGTCATGAAGCGCTGGCAAGTGGCCGTCTGTAGGGGAGCAACGCGATCTGACGGCGCTGCATTTCACGCTTCAACTACTCGCCAGCCCGTCGGTTAGTATGCTAGTTAGCGTTGCGAATCGGGCGATCTGGCTCAGTTTGCTGGGTTTCCCGAGCTGGATTTCTCGTTGGGCATCTCCAGCCGCTCGCATTGGCAAACGCACCCTCGGCGCCGCCCGCAGCACCGTCCGACAGTACGCAGCAGAGTGGTTGAATCGGAGCGACCGGAGCACTTCTCGGGAGATGTATGCTCTCGAGAGAGCTTCTCATGAACTAGCTCTCATGAATTTCAGGGACTATCCGTCCCTGACGCGGGCCGGCACTCGAAGAGCGCCGGCAGGGCCCGGCACGGGGGTGCCGGCCCGACTAGATTTTGAGTGCATTGACTCGACTGCCGTTGGAAAATCAATCGACGTCTGTTGGAGCCTGCCCTTCGATGGACCACGGGTCTAACGACAAAGGCCGAATGTGAAGATCTCTTGCCCCACCTGCTCGGCGAAGTACTCGGTCGCCGACGAAAAGATTCAATCCCGCCTCGCGAAGATTCGCTGTCGGAAGTGCAGCTCGACCATCGTCATCGATGGGACGTCGAGTCCTGCCAAAGTCTACGTCGGGGAAGGCGGCGCCGGTTCTCCGAGCGCTCCTCCTCCCGAGATGGACGCGGCTCCGGGCGGTGTGTCCGCTCCCGCGCCCAGCCTGTCGGAGCCCGTGGGACCCGCCGCGGACGAGTACGCGGTGGATATCGCGGACAATGATCAGCGCAACATGACCATTCACCAGATCGTCGGCGCCTACAACGAAGGGCTGATCACCGCCGAGACCTACATCTGGAAGGAAGGCATGGCGGACTGGCAAACGCTCGCGGAAGTGCGCGAGGTCGCCGCCGCGCTGCACGCCGCCGCCCGTCCCGCCGCGGCCCAACCCGCGGCCGTGCGTCGAGGCAACCACAACTCCTCCGCCGACTTGTTCGGCGGCATCCACACCGCCGGCGGTGAGGACGACATCACCACGAGCGCCCCTGAGCCCGCGGCGCCGACCGCGGGCACGGGCGCCCGCAACGAGTCGTCCGTGCTGTTCTCCTTGAGCGCGCTCACTGGCTCGGCAGCTGCGGCGCCCGCAGCCTCCAGCGGCGGCAGCGCGCCCAAGAAGCGGAACGACGATTCGGGCCTGATCGATCTGCAGGCACTGACCGCGTCCGACCCGGCCTCGACGGGCGCTGGAGCCTTTGGCGCAGCACCGAACGCGTTCGGCGCCTCACCCCTGATCTCGGCGCCGCTCGGCGGCGTGAGCGGGCCGGCGCTCGGAGCGAGCGGTGGTCGTTCCGGAGGTCGCTGGGGTCTGATCGCCGTCGCGGTGGTGCTGGGCGTCGTCATGGTGGGCGGGGCGCTCATGTTCTTGAGGCCGAGCGGGAACGAGCCCGAGCAACCGACGTCCTCGCTGGATCGCAGCGGGGCCGCTGCGACGAGTCCGGAGCACGCCGCCGCGGCCAAGGCCCCGGCGGCAAAGGAGCCCGAAGCTGAGCCGTCGGGCGAGCCGGGTCAGCCGGAAGCCGCTGGCAACACGCGCCCCGCCGCCGCCGAGGAGCCGCCGACGGTCCCCGCCGACAGCGTTGGGACCGCCAAGCCCGCCACGACCAAGCCAGCCGCCCCTCGCGCTCCGCGTCCGAAGCCTGCGGCGCCGGCGCCGGCGCCGGTGGCGGAAGCCCCCAAGCACACCGAACCCAAGCCGGCCGCGCCCGCTGCCGCGCCAGCCGAGGCTCCCAAGAAGCCGGTTCCGCGTTGCGACTGCAAGCCCGCAGATCTGCTCTGCGCAATGAAGTGCTCGGCCAAGAAGCCCTGAGCTCGCTGTGAGCTGACGCCGGCCACAGCCCGGCGTCAGCCGAACCGCTCATTCGGAGAATACCGCTGGCACAGCCAGGCGCAGTGGGCCGCGGGGCGCCATCGCCTCCAGGATGCTGCCCCTTCTATCGCTCGTGCCCGAGCGGATCAGCCCGTCCCCTCGCACGAGAGCAAAGGGCGCGCGCGGCGTGGGATCGCTGGAGCCGGTAGCCACGACCAATATGGACACGCTCACGGGCGAATCCGCCGTGCGAGGCTGGGCTGCGGCGCGACCGCCAGGCTCTGCGCTCGTGCCGGGAGCCCCCGCACCCGGCTGAGCGGCGGTGCCCGGGCCCCTGCGCGCGGGCGGGGGCTCGTGGCAAGCGGCGGCAACCCTGCCGCTCGCGTCTTTGCGGACGCAGCGCGCGAGGAGTCTCGCGGCGTCCGGAACCAGGTCCGGGCGCTCCCGTACCAGCGCTGCTGCTGCGATGCGCACTTCGTCGGAGCGGTGATGCTGTAGGAGCCAGCCCGGCAGATCCCCGCGCGGACACCTAGTCGCGCTCGAGCGCAGACCAGCGAGCGCGTTGACGAGCACGTAGCTGCGACGATCCTCGAGCGCGGCACAGAGCGGCGCCCCATCCAGGCCAAGCCGAGCGAGCGTGTGGGCCGCCGCGCCCACGGCGTTGCTGGCCACGGCGATGTCGTCGTCCTCGCGCAGCTGCATCAGGCGACGCACGTCCTCCGCCAGCGCTGCGTTGCCGAGCGCCCAGACCGCGTTGGCACGCACCGAGGGATCGGGATCGGCGCTGAAGCGCAGCAGGCTTTGTCGCGCCTCGGGGTGTTGCCCCAGGACCTCCGCCAGCTTGGCGCGGGTCGCCTTGCCGCCGCGCTGTGCCAGGCGGTCCAGCAGCCGCGTGCCGCGCGCCCCCGGCACACCGGCCATCGCTTCGAGCAGCGCGTCCTTGACCGGACCCGAGCCGAGCTCAAACTGCTGCTCGACGCGCGCCAACTGCGCGTCGCTGGCGCCGTCCGCGAGCGGGCCAGCGAGGGCGACGGCCAGCGTTTCGTCACGCAAGGCGGGCGCGCGCTCCAGTGCATGCAACAGCGGGTCGATGCTGACGCGGGTCCCCACCCGGCGCAGCGCGAGGGCCGCCGTCCAGCGCGTCGGGAACAGATCCGAGTCGAGCGCCGCTAGCAACACCGAGTCTGCTCCCGCCGGACCGAGCTGCCCCAGCGCCTCCAGGGCAATCGCGCGCAGGTATTCGTCGTTGGAGCTCGCGATCGGGATCAGCGCCGCGGCGGCGCGCGGGCTGCCCGTGCGCCCCAGCAAGCCGATCAGCGCGGCCCGTTCCAGGCGGTTGCTCTGGGCACGATTGAGGGCCAGCACGATCGGCTCGACGGCGATGCCCAGCCGCTGCTCGGGATCGAGCAATTTGCCGGAGGCCTCGATGGCCGCACGCCGCTCGGCAGGGCTCTCCGAGGTCAGGTATTCGAGCACCGCCGGCAAGCTGCTTCGGTCCTGACATTGCGCCAGCGCCGCGAGCGCGCGAGACGCCTCCACGACGCCTTCGCGCAATGCGCGCAACACCAGCGCGGTGGCGCGCGGACCGCCGATCGCTCCTGCGGCCGCGACGCAGCTCGCAGCGGCTTCGGCATTCAGCGGCTGAAACACGCAGCTCTCCAGGCTCGGCAACGCGCCTTCGCCAGCGCTGGAAAGGGCTCGCTCTACGCGCGCGCCGAACCAACGCCGCCGGCTCGACGTGCCCAGTATCGCTTGCAGAGCGCCCGGCGTGGCGATGGCCCCGAGCGCGTTCAGCGCTGCCGTCTGGACCTCGAGATCCGCCTCGGACTCGAGCAGCGCGCCCAGCGAATACACCGAATCTTGAAAACGGAGCTGGCCCAGCGACGTCGCTGCCGCGGCGCGGACGCTCGCGTCTCCGTCGCCGAGCGCCACGATCAGGGCGCTGGCGGCACGCGCATCGCCCAGCGTGCCCAGCGCAACGATCGCCTGGCGCCGCAGCGGAGCGCGAGGCTCCTGAATTCGCCCGATCAAGGGCACCACGGCGCGCGCGTCTCCCAGATCCTCCAGCGCCGAGATCACGGCATGCCGGACCTCGGGATCAGCGTCGTCCAGGTGGCTCAACAGGTATAGGCTGGCATCCGGAGCCTCCGAATTTGCCAGGGCCAGGGCTGCTGCGGCCCGCACCGATGCATCCGGATCTTCGAGCACACGACCGAGCGCGGCCGCACTGCCCGGATGAGGCAACACGCCGAGCACCTCCGCGGCCGAGGCACGGACCCTGGCATCGGGGTCACTCAACCACTTGATCACGCGCGCGCCTGCATCCGGTAACCGGATCTGCAGAGCCGCATCAGCCACCAGCAACCTCACCGCGGGGTCGGGGTCGGAGAACAGGCCGGGCAGCATTCGAAGCTGCACGCTGTCGGGCAGCTTGCCCAGCTCCGCGGCGGCCGAGCGACGCACCTCCGCGCTGGGCGAAGCCAGCCTGCTCTCGACGCTCTGAATTCCCGCGGGCCAGACGATCTCGTCACCCGGGCCAGCGCCCGCCGCGCCGCTCAGCGCTGTGAGCAGACTGGCGAGGACGGCGATTCTAGCTCGGAGCAGGCGCACCACGGTCGAGCGTACCAGACCCGCCCGGAAGGGCCACCCTCGGCCGCGCCCGAGCACGACACCCCTCGCGCATCGGCCGCGGGGGGCGCGCGCGGCTCACTCCGCGTCCGGTACCGCGCTGTACTGGGCGTTGACGCGCGCTTGCCAGAGAGCCGCATCGACCGCGGCAAACGGCGCATGCGCGTCCTTGCGCGGAGCGAGACGCCCGTCGAGATCATCACCGAGGACCCGCACCAGGTGCGCGGCGTGGCGGGCAGCTTCGGGTGTGTCCACGTCGATCCAGCACGCACTGCCGATGTCGCTACCGAAGAACTCACCGCGCTGGCTCAGCGTGCGCACGCCGTCGCTGAGCGAGCAGTCGCCCTTCTGGCGATACACGTCGTCGAGAGCCTCGATCAAGCTCGGGCCGATGCGGAACACACCGGAGTCGAGCGCGTTGTAGCTGCTGAGCGTCTTGGAGATCGCCACGATCCGGCCGCCTTCCAGCCGCACCTTGGTCGCGTCGTCCAGATCGAAGCAGCGATCGATGTCATAATCGACGCCGAGCACGGACGAGCCCACCGGAAACTCCGGAGAGAGCACGGCGCTGACCACGCGAGGCGAATACAGGTGATCCGCCATGGAGAGAACGCAGCCCGATCCCACGAAGTCGCGCGCGGCGAGCACTGATACACCGTTGCTCTTCGCGTATTGCTCGTTGAGCACGTAGCTCACCTTCAGGCCGAGCGAGCGCTCTTGCTCGAGCGCGGCACGGATCTGATCCGCCTGATACCCGAGCACGACCGCGGCGCGCTCGATACCGCTCGCAGCGAGGCAGCGCAGCACTCGCACCAACAGCGGCACAGACTCGACCTTGCGCAGCGGCTTGGGGAAAGTGTCAGCGTCGCCATCGCGAAGCCGCGAGCCGAAGCCCGCCGCAATGACCACTGCACACTTGATCGGGTGATCCATCATTGAAGTAAGGTCCTCTAAGCAGGTCTTTCAAGACGCAGACCAGCCCCTAACACGCTCTTTGTTGCAGACCAATTATCTTTTCGAATCAATGGGTTAGCCGCGCCGCGGAGTGTATTCCGCGGACCACAGTGTTGCTGTTTGACAACACCTGACGCGCGCCTCTCTCTCAGGTCGGCGCGCAAGTGGTTTCACCGGCGATTTCCAGCGTTTGTGGCATTTTTGGGGGGCGGGGAGGGGAGCGCGTGTGGGAGTGGGTGTGACTCTGGTTACGCACCTCGAGCCCAGATCGGGCTCGAGATTTTTTCTCGGAGCAGCGTGCAACGCGCTGCTTTGCGCGCAGCTCCGCGCGCGCGAGGCGTGGGCCCCGAGCTTGCAAGGGCCAATTGCAAGAGCGTCGTGGAGCTGATAGCCACGGCCACATCTATTATGAAAGCGCCCCAACAACTGACTCCTCCCAATGGCAAGCTGGCTGTGTTCTTGCCAGGTTTGGGAGCCGTAGCGACGACCTTCGTCGCAGGATGCATGCTCGCTCGCGCGGGCAAAGCTTCACCGATCGGTTCGCTCACGCAGATGGGTACGATCCGTCTGGGCAAGCGCACCGATAATCGCGTTCCGAAGATCTCGGAGTTCGTGCCGCTGGCTCAGCTGAGCGATCTGGAGTTCGCGGGCTGGGACTTGTTCCCGGAAGATGCCTATGAATCCGCGGCGCACGCCAAGGTGCTCGAGCCGCGGCACCTGGATCAAGTGAAGGCGGAGCTGTCGCGAGTCAAGCCCATGCCCGCCGTGTTCTATCCGGAGTATGTCAAGCGTCTGCACGGCACGCACACCAAGCAGCGGGCGAGCAAGGCCGACATGGTGGAGGCGGTGCGCGAGGACATTCGCCAGACGTTGAAGTCGACCGGCGCCAGCCGTGGCGTCGCCGTCTGGTGCGGCTCGACCGAGGTGTACATCGAGCCGTCCGGCGTGCATCAGAGCATCCAGAGCTTCGAGCAGGGGTTGCTGCGCTCGGATCCGCAGATCAGCAGCAGCCAGATCTATGCCTGGGCTTGTCTGCGCGAAGGCGTGCCGTACGCGAACGGCGCGCCGAATCTCGAGGTGGATTTTCCAGCGGCGCATGCGCTCGCGCGCGAAACGCAGACGCCGATCGCGGGCAAGGACTTCAAGACCGGCCAGACGCTGATGAAGACGATCCTGGCCCCGGGCCTCAAGGCGCGCCTGCTCGGGCTCCGAGGCTGGTTCTCGACCAACATCCTGGGTAACCGCGACGGCGAGGTGCTCGACGATCCCGATAGCTTCAAGACCAAGGAGGTCAGCAAGCTCGGGGTGCTGGAACACATCCTACAGCCGCGCCTCTACCCCGAGCTCTACGGCAACATCTATCACAAGGTGCGGATCGAATATTACCCCCCGCGCGGCGACGCCAAGGAAGGCTGGGACAACCTCGATATCCAGGGTTGGCTCGGTTACGACATGCAGATCAAGGTCGACTTCCTGTGCCGGGATTCGATCCTGGCGGCACCGATCGTCCTGGACCTGGTCATGTTCATGGACCTGGCGAAGCGCGCCGGCTTCTCCGGAGTGCAAGAGTGGCTGAGCTTCTACTTCAAGAGCCCCATGACCGCTCAGGGCCTTTACCCCGAGCACGATTTGTTCATTCAGCTGATGAAGCTGAAGAACACCCTGCGCTGGATGAAGGGTGAGGACATGATCACTCACCTGGGGAATGAGTATTACGACTGATGGGCAAGGGTGCGCAGCCCTTCTATCCGGAGGGCTGCGTCCCACCCGCTGATTCTGGCGAGCTCAAGGTAGGCCGCTGTTGCGGCGAGCGATCCAGTGGGCGCCCAGCAGGACTGCCGAGGTGAGCGTCCAGACCCAGGGCGGCAGCATGGGCGCGACCTGGCGCTCGGCGGAGACTCTGGTGGCTTCCGGTAAGGGGAGCCGGGAGATACCCGGCAGGTCGACGGAGATCCCATTGGTCACGCGCGAGATGGCCTCCAGCCGGGGCCGATCGGGCCGGCTGTCGGCGAAGGCGCTGCCCCCTCGCTCACAGGCAAAGTCATGCCGGCTCGGAGGCGCCTCACCAATGCGCACCTTCGCCGTATAACCGCCTGCCTGCAGCCCGGAAATGTGCACCTCGGCGGGCTCGGGAGCATCTGCGGGGAGCTGGCGCACGATCGGCGCCTTGGTCTCTGGGGTGAGCGGCACCAACGTCAGGTTTACCGAGCCCTGCATGCCGGGCAAGCGCGTCACGCGCAGCAGCGTGTCCGGCTCGTCCTCGAGGCACTCCCCGACCACCTCCACCCGTGCGGCTTCGTAGCGTGGATCGCGCATCAACCAGCCGAGCAGGCCGTCCCAGAGCGCACCATAAGCGCGGCCGGCGACACTCGCCGCCATAGGGCTGAACGCCAGGCGGTGCGTCGAGTCCACGCTCAGCGCGATGGTGCGTCCGTCGCCCGCCTCGCCGAGCGCGAGCACGGGCATGCTGTGCTCGGAGGAGACGGAAATCTCGGGATGCTCCCAGAGCACGATCGCTCCCGGCCGCGCTTGCCCCAGCAGGTTGGTGCCGGCCATTTCCGGCAGTGAAAGCCCCAGGAGATCGCGGATGGGACGGGTGACCGCCGCCGCGAGGCCTGCCTGCGTGTAACGCGGCACGAACGACTTCGAGTCGGACGCCTTGTCCTTGCGGGGCTGCTCCACGGGCAGGATGGAATCGAGCGGCGTGCCCGCGTAGTTGCCGCCCGCGAAAGACGAGGGGCCGCCCACCATGATCAGACCGCCACCCAGCTCGACATACGCGGCGAGCCGAGCGAGGTACTTGGTCAGCCGATAGCGTATGGCGTCGATGTCCTGCAGGATGATGGCGTCGAAGCTGCGCAGGTGGTCGGTGAACAGCTCGTCCACCGGGAAATGGATCAGAGCCAGCTCCGCTTGCGATGCGCCGGGGTCATCACCTTCGCTGTCGCGCAGGATGAAGAAGGCCACCACATCCACCGACTCGTCGCTCTTCAGCCAGCGGCGCAGCGCCCGCACATCGTAGGTGGGGCGCCCCGCCAGGTGCAGCAGGCGGATGCGATCGCGCGCGACCACGAATGTCAGATAGCGCGTGTCGTTTTCCGGGATGAGGTCGCCCGAAGGCGGGACGATCGAGACCTCGAGCACTCGGCCGCCGGCGCGATCCAGCGTGATCTCCAGCTCCACGGTACCGACGCCGTCGCGAATTTCGGCCACACCGGTCGCCAGCTCCGCGGGCGCGACCCCGTCGCGCAGCTCGCGGATCCGGACCGGGATGCGCCCGCAAGACAGCTCCCCGTCGCAGCCGACCTCGACCGTCACCGCCAGCGGCTGATGCGCCACAGCCACGCCCGCCGCTCGCACCGAACGGATGCTGGCGTCGCTCGGTGGCGAATCGAGTACCGCAACCGAATGGACCGGCACCCCGAGCCCCGCTACCGCGTCGCGCAGCCTGGCGTCGTCGAGGTCCTCGAGCGGGCGCGCCAGGCGCCCGTCGCCGACGACGATCACGGCGCGCGGCCGTTCCCCTGGCGACGATGCGAGCTCTCGCAGCGCCTGCGCAAGGTCGCTCCGGGCGCCATGCGTCGGGATCTCGATGGGCCGCTTGCCCAGCGAGATCGGCTCCAGCGGCCCCTCGCTGAAACCGAATACGCTGAGACGCGCGCTCTCGAAGCGCTGGGCGATCGCCTCCACGGCCTCCTGCGCTTTCTGGATCCGGCTGCCGCCGACCGCGGGTAAGCGCATCCGGCGCGCTTGATCGACCAACACGACCACTCGCGGCCCGACCAGGTTCGCGCGCGAGCGCACGAACACGGGCCGAACGACGGCCAGCGCGACCGCGCACGCCGCGAGCACCCCGGTCGAGAAGATCAGCCAGCTGCGCTGGCGGTGCGCGCGCAGCTCGTAACCGAGCAGTACAATCGCCCCCAGCAACAGGGCGGCGGCCAGGATCACGCCCCAGCGATCGACGTCCTCGGTGATCGCCCAGGTGGTGTTCATGTCTCGGCGGCCTTCTCGCCGCAAGCGCTGCTGGTCTTCATCGGCGCAGACGTCCGCGCCGCCGCATCAGCTCCTCGGCGTGGACTTGATCATCCTTGTAATCGAGACAGAGCACATACATGGCCAGATTGATCGCCAGGCGCAGGGCGTGCTCGCGCTGATTCTCACCACCCGGCTCCACCGGCAGGGTGTAGCCGCCGCCTTTCTCCTGGGCGAGCGCGCCGAGCAAGTCGTGCGATGAGAGCAACACGCAGGCCATCTTGCCGTTGTTGATGGCCTCCAGATAAGGCGGACCTTTCACGCGTCCAATGGGGCCATCGTCCAGCAGGTAATAGGACTTGTAGAGCACATGTTGCTGCGGGAGCTGCACCACCGGGCTTTCCGGCAAGACGCGGGCGAGCTCGGCGCGCACGCTGCGCCCGAAGGCGCCCGACGCCGGATCCGAGTCGTCCACGAACAGCACCCCACCCAGGTTCAGATAGATGCGCAAGCCACGCAGCTCCGGTTCCGACAGCGGCTGTACCGCGTCGCCTCCGAACCAGACCGTGAAGGGCTCCTCCAGCAGCTCGGACGAGTCAGCAGCGACCGTGCCGACGCTGAGCCGTGCCGGCGCGCTGGTCCGGCGGATCAGCTCCCAGGACCAGCTCGTGGGACCGCTGCTGCGTGGGCCCTCGAGGGCGCGCTTCGAAGAAGAAAGCACGCGCGGGTGAAACGCCCCGTCTTGGCCGAAGGCGAGAGCGCCGCGCGCGCTCCCGAGAGCGGCCAGGGCCAGCAGGGCCTCGCGCCGCTTCAGTCGAAGTCGCGGATCCGCCACGCTCCATCCTCTTGCTCGAGCTTCACCGTGTGTCCACCCGGCAGCCGCGCCGTGGCGCGGCGCCCGTCGACCTCGATCTCCACCGTCGCCGGATCCGCGAGCGCCTCGACCACGCTCGCCAGCTGAGCGTCCAAAGACCGGGCAGCATCTGCCGTCAAGACGCGCAGCAACCCTGCGAAGCTGCGCCGGGCAAGCACCTCGCGCAACTCGCGCAGCGCGTCTTCGGGGCTTGCGGCCCGGGCGGGCAGGGCCGCCGCCGCCTCCACACGAAAGGCGCCGTCCTCCAATACCACGGCCGCGATCCGCTCCTCGGAGTACTCGACGCGCGCAGAGGTGGTGGCGCGCGCGTTCGCATTCGTGGCAGCGCTCGCGGCGGCGATCAGCTCCTGGCGATCCCGCGCGAGGACCTGCTCGACCCCCTTGCGGCCCAGGGCCTCTCGCGCGGACGAGCTCAACAGCGCGTACACGGCGTCCGCGTCGCCGCGCTGAAGCGCTTCCTTCCAGTGCTGCGCCGCCAGCTTGGGATCGGGAAGCTGCGCCGGCGCGCAAGCCAGGCAGGTGAGCGCGGGCAGGGCGGAGAGCGAAATCGCCGGCAGCGCGGAGACGATTCCGGCAGCACGGTTCAGCATCGCAGATGGCTAGCGAAACCCGGGCAGCTTGGCTACCCTTTCCGCAGCAATGAGGGCAAATGGCGACCAGAACCGCCAGCAGCGAGTTCGCCTAGCCACGGGGCCGCTGTGCGTGGGCGCGCTCGGCACGGTCGCGGGCGTCGCGTTGAGCCTGTTCGGAGGCGGCGATTTCGCTGCGGGCATGACCCTGGGAGGCGCACTGCTCTTGCTCTATGGCCTTCACCGCCTCGGCAGGCTGGGCGCGGATCCGCCTGCCGCTCGAGTAGCGGATGCCGGCCCCTCAAAGCTCTGAGCGCAGCACGGCAATCGCGACGCGCGGCGCCAGGTCGGGTGCGGACTGGACCCCCAGCGCGAACGTGCGCCCCGTGATCTCCAGCAGTGTGGAGAAGCTCCCCTGTGGGCTCAGATGTGCGAGCGGGTCCCGGGCCGCGATCGTTTGCGCGCTGACCTCCGGCGACGCAGGAGCTCCGTACACGTCGGCGCCGACGATCACGAACACGTACAGCAAGGGGACGTTCTGGCGCGTTCCCCGGAGCTCCAGCTCCACCTGGTTGCGCAGGGAAAACTCCAGGCGATAGGCGTAGCTCGACCAAGCCCAACCGGTCACGTACAGCGCCCGCGCCGCGTCGCCCACTTGGACCGCCTTGGCCGCCACCCACTCCGCGTCGGGCTTGCCCTTGACGCCGTGGGCCTCGGGCAGGGAACCCAGCGCCTCCACGTAATCACCGTTGGCGGCCTTCGCCAGCCCGGGGAAGGCCGGGAACAGCTGTGTGCCTGCCATGCGGTCCTGCTCGCGGTCGTTGCGCACGACCTTGCCATCCAGACTGGCGAGCGCGAAGAAGCTCGATTTCGCTACCCGCAGGTCCTGAATCTTGTCGTGCGCACGCGTGAGCAGGCGACGGGCGGACTCCGGATCCGCGAGCGGATCGGGCTCGTCCGCCCAATGCTTGGCCAGCTCCTCAGCGCCCAGCGGCAAGCCTTTGCGGATTTCCGACGCGTCCTGCTTGGCGGTCTCAACGAGGTGCTGCGCATGCGCCAGCGCCCGGTTCAGACTCTCCTGATTGGTCCGCTCGCATCCCGACAGGGCACAGGCGACGAGCGCCGCGGCGACCCCGCGCAGGATGGCGCGCCTGCAATGAAAGCTGCTCATGATGAATGGGCCCCGTTCGCTCAGCCCAGCGCCGCGGCCGCTGCCTGGACCTTCTCGACGTGGCCATTGACCTTCACGCCTCGCCAGACGTTCCGGATCACCCCGCGGGCGTCCACGAGAAAGGTGCTGCGGACGACGCCCATGTACTCGCGACCGTAATTCTTCTTGAGTGCCCAGGCACCATACGCCGTCGAGAGCGACTTGTCCGCGTCGCTGAGCAAAGTGAACGGAAGCTCGTACTTTGCGCGAAAGCGCTGGTGGCTGGCGGAGCTGTCGGGACTCACGCCCAGCACGCGCACGCCGAGTTTTTCGAACTGCGGCAGCGCGTCCCGAAAACCGCAGGCCTCGGTGGTGCAACCGGGGGTGTCGTCCTTCGGATAGAAATAAAGGACGTACGGGCTCCCCGCCAGCTCGTCGGACGAGACCTGGGCACCCGACTCGTCGGGCAATGTGAAGCTGGGCGCGGCATCTCCTGCGCCGATCGTGCCGGCGAGCGCCGAATCGCCCACACCGTCACCCTTGGGGCTGATGCGCGGCCGTGTGCCGGCGCCGCTCGCGCGGGGGCTGGCGGCCTTGGCGCGCTTCTTCCGCGCTGCTCGCGGCGCTGTGCCCACTTTTGCCCCCACCTTCGCTCGCGCGGGAGCTGCTTTGCTCACCCGCTTCGCCTTTTTTTTCTTGGCCGCCATGAGAACGCTTCATATTCCGTATCGAGACTGCTGACAACGGGCCCACCGAGCGCTGGTCGCTCGATCGAAGCTCGCGGTCGTGGTTCTTCTCGAGTCGTTTGTTACTTCATTCTATCGAGCGCGCCGTCTAACATCCCGGCGCGCGCATCGGAGCTATCTCATGCTGGAACTGCCTGATCCCGGACTTTATAGGACAACCGAGCCCATGCCCGGGCACGAGCAAGAGTTCCCCGCGGACGTGCTGGTGTATCTGGGCAAGCCCAGCAACGGCGGCGTGAAGTTCGTCACGCGCCCCGGACGGAATCAACACAATCGCTGGTACTGGGGTGAGCCGACCACGCCGCTGCGCTCACCGAGCTGGGCAGCCACGCTCTTTCCCCTGCGCTCGGAGGGATTCTACACGCTGCCCGAACGCATCGAGCTGGAGGGCGGTGGTTTCTGGCTCAAGAACGCCATCGTTCAGCTCGGCTACAACGAGCGTGGGCGAGGCATCATTTTCGTCGGCCAGCGCCGCGAAGATGCCGACCAGAACGTGCTCAGCTTCGGCGACCGCGGCCTGTTGATCAGCGACGAGATGCTGAGCCGGCTGGAATGGGCACCCATTCTGCCCATCTCGGGCAAGTAGCTGCCGGCCCAGGCCAGCCTGGGGATGACACCTCGAGGGGTGGTATCCTGCGAGGGACGCCGGCGTGCGGTCCGGTGCGAGGCCCATCCGCCGCGCATTGGGCCATCCCGCGTCGCTTTGGGCTCGATTCGTCCAAACCCAGGCACTACAGTCGGCAGCGAAACGCGCACGAGGCGAAGTGGCGGAATTGGCAGACGCAGCGGATTCAAAATCCGCCGCCCGCAAGGGCGTACCGGTTCAAGTCCGGTCTTCGCTACCGATTGCAGAGCAAACGCCGGAGGCGCCCGGCTAGCTCGTGCTGGGTAGCCCGCAGTTCCGGGTTCTTCCCTCGGGCCTGGCCCGTGGACTGGCGGGGTTCGCTGAGGGAAAGCCAGCGGGGTGGTGGTCCTCCGCTTTCACAGGGCTTAATCGATGGGGAGTCGCGCACGTAACCGATAGGCAGGATGAGCGCCGCGCGAGGTCGGAATGGTGGGAGCCCGCCGCGCCATGCGTTCGAGCAGACCGGGCTTGCCACCAGCGCCACGCCTTCATTAACGGGCGCGGCGAGCACTGCGTCCGAGGCCATGCAGAGACCGGCAAACTTTCCCCAGGTGGTGGTAACAAGTAGTAATCTCGGCCCTGCAGCGTTCAGAGAAGGCCGACCTCGACGCATGGACCACGATCTGTTCTGCCCCGATGACTCGACCGCGGGAGCTCCCCGCACCTCGGGAGCACATGGCTGAATACTCCTGCCTCGTGGTGGAAGACTCGCCCATGATGCGCCAGCTCGTGGTGTTCGCGCTGGGCCGCATCAGCAATCTGACGGTCACTGAAGCCGACGACGGCGTGGATGGCCTGCGCAAGCTGGCGGCGGGTAAGTTCGACATCATCCTGACCGACATCAACATGCCGATCATGGATGGGCTCAAGCTGATCCAGCGCGTGCGCATGGACGCCACGCACAAGGACACTCCGATCGTGGTCATCACGACGGAAGGGGGCCGCGAGGATCGCGAGCGCGCGCTGCGACTGGGCGCCAATGCCTACATCACCAAGCCGATTCAGGCGCCGCGGGTGATGGCAACCGTAAAAGAGTTGCTGCGCATCACCTAGCCGCATCACCCGACCGCATCACTGACTTTGCCGCGCGGGCCGTCCTCAATTTGGGGGCAGCACTTGACGCGGCGGAGCGCGGGGTCTTCACTTCGCTGGCGAAAGAAGCGAAAGAAGGCAGTGCATGAGCTCGCGGCGCCCGTGGACCCTTGCAGAGTTGCTCGCCGGCAGCCCGATGTTGGGGGCTCGAACGGCCTACATCAGCCTGGCCGATTGGCAGCGGGCAGTGGGTTCGCGCCTGGCTCAGAAGACCCTGCCCGAGCGCCTCACGGAAGGAGTCCTGACGGTCCGGGTACCATCCTCCACCTGGGCCCAGGAGCTATCGCTGCTCTCCGACGTGGTCGCCGAGCGGCTCCGCGCCTCGGGCCATGCCGTGCAACGGCTCCGGTTTCAGGTGCACGCCGCGCCCGCTCAGGGCCCGAGCCAGCCAGTCACGACGGTGCGCCGCGCGGAGATCCCCGCGCGGCTCCGCCAGTCGCTCGAGCTGGTGGAGGATCCCGAGTTGCGCCGCGCCATCGCCGAAGCGGCGGCCTATAGCCTGGCGCGGCAAACCCGCTAGGAATCCTTCCGCTCAGCTGCCTTCAGGGGATCTCGAAGCTCTTGCTCACCGTCACCACGGGCGCCCCGGTGAACTCGGGGACCTTGGCCCGGCGGAACAACATCACGACACAGCTACCCGTCGTGGTGTTCTCGAACTTCCCGGTCAGGATGTCGACCTTTGAGACCTTGCCCGACGGCTCGTAGTGCACCTGGACGCGGCCCGTGCCGCTCGGTCCACCCGCGGGACGGCAGTTCTTGGCCTGGGCGGCGGCTTCGGCGAGCGCGGCCTTGGCTGCTTCGCGGTTGAAGGTGTTCGACTTGCCGCCGGTGCTCTTGGGAGCTTCGGTGGCGTCGGCATCGTCGGACGCGCCGCCCGAGCTGGGAGCGGCTGCGGGCTCGCTCGCCGGCGCTTCGTCCTCTGCGGAAGCGCGCGCTGCCACCGCGGCGCGAGGCGCGGGCGAACGCGGCGCGGGTGCGTCTGAAGCTTCGGACGCCTCGCTGTCATCCTGGCGCTCCGCGGCACCGCGCGAGCGGCGCCGGTACTCCGAACGCGGTGAATAGCGCGCCGGCGCCGTCGTCCGAGCCGAGCTCGACGCCGAGCTGTCGTTGGCGGCCAGCTCGCTCTCCGCGGGCTTGGGCGCCGAGGCCGGCGCGGCCGCGGGCTCCGCGGGCTTGGGAGCGGGTTCGGCTGCCGCCGGAGGCTCGGTCTTCTTCTCCGCCGCGGGCTGCAGCGCGGCCACGGAGCGCGGCTGCTCGGCGCTGCTCGGCGCCGCAGTCGCCGTGCCATCGCTCTTCGACGAGAGCGCGTACACGCTCACGAACACTGCCAGCACGGCCACGGCGCTCAGCGCCAGGATGGCGCGCTTGCCGCGCAGCGGGCTGGTCGTGTCTTCCGACAGCTCCGAGAAGTCGATCGCCACCGGACGGGCGGTGTTGCTCGACGTGGACATCATCGCCGGAGGGGGCGGGGGCAGCGACACGGGACGGGGCGACGACGGTTCGCTGGGCGGTGGCGGCAGCGGCGCGGCCGCCGCGGGCGGCAAGCCCACCGGGCCCGTCATCGGTGCCGAGGAAACCACGGGAGGCAGCGCCGTCGGGGGCGGCGGCAACGGCGCCGCGCTGGGCAGCGTGGCCCACATGGGAGGTGCGGGCAGCGGAGCTGGCGCCGCGAGACGGCCCGGCGCCGCAACGGGCATTCCGCCGTGAGACACTCCGCCTGCAGACGCTCCAGACAGCGACTCCACGCGAGAGATGGGCAGCCAATCGTCCATCCCGCCGCGCCACACGAGCGTGCGGTTGCTGAGCTTGCCGGCCCTCAGCTCGGCGAGCACCTGATCCGTCGACATCATGCGCCGATCCAACGCGGTGACCTGAACCATCCACTCCTGGTCACCGAGCGGCGCATCCATCAGCTGGGTGACCGCGTCATCGTCCTCTGCGTACGGGCGCACGAGCTGGGCTTCCTGGCCCTCCAGCTCAGTGAGAAGCTCCTCGAGTTCCTCGATGTCGTTGTTGCTCTGTGTCATGTGGACTGCCTTGGCTCCGTCTCAACCGTGCGGCTCGATCCATCCGAAGATCGCGGATCTCTCGAGCAGGTTCTACTGACCCGACGCCGAATGAACGGCTCCCTCTGGAGGGAGCGCTTCAGCCAGCATTGGGCTCGTTTCTCACGAGATCCTGCGTCGGTTCCATTGTGTCTCGCCTGACCGACTTTTGCTCAGATTTTTCTGCCAACTCGCGCTTTCCCGCTCGACTCGCACAGCCCGCGGGGAAAACTTGATTCCGCTTGTAAACTCGTACCGTTGCGGCTCGACAGCGAGCACGCCTCCAACTCTCGCGCCGGGGGTCGCGCGGGCGATCGCTCTATCACAAAGAGACACGAAACTCCGCAGCGATGAGCGACCTGCTGCGCCTCGCACTGTTGCACGATTGGTTGCTCGTGCTGGCTTCGCGCTGAGCCATGCTCACCCCAGCGGGTGTGCCGTAGAGACACGCTGCGAGCGCGGCGCGCGGCCCGGCGCTCGCTTCGAACCGCTCACCGAACCACCGGTGGCGGGTGAGGGCGTGATTTCACTGAAAGGGCAATTTTATCGAGCAGCCGCTGCGCGCATGGCTGCGCAGAGCGCGCGCCGTGGCTCCGAACCGTCGCCGGAGCACTTCATCCGCCGATGCTCGAGGTGCCAGCCCGCGGCCTCGATCTCTTGGGGTTGACGATGATCTCCACACGGCGATTGTTGGCACGCCCCTCGGCGGTGTCATTCGACGCGACCGGACGATCTTCCCCCATGCCCATGGCCTGGATGCTGTTGGTCGGAATGCCCTGGCTCACCAGGTAGCCTCGAACCTCCTGCGCACGCAGCAGGCTCAGCTCGTGGTTCCTGGCCGAGGGCCCCACTGAATCCGTGTGGCCTTCCACCACGATGGTGCTGTCCCCCTGCTCCAGCAGGGCCTGCGCGACTTCGCGCAGCTTCTCCTTCGCGATCGGCAGCAGCGAGTGCTGGCCCGCCGCGAACAGCACCGAGCCGGAGAGGGTGATCACGATGCCGCGCGATTCTTCCTTCACCCGCGCCACCTCGTCCAGGCTCTGGAGCGCCGCGGCCGCGCTGCGTTCCGCGACCAGGCGCGCCTCGTGCTCCGTCGCGACGGCTTGCTTCTGCTGCTCGAGCTCTCGCTTCATGCGCGCGAGCTCGGACTGGGTCGCGGCCTGCAGCTTGCGCCGAAGCTCCGCCTCTTCCTGTTGGTATTTGGTCAGGTTGCGATTCTCTTGTTCCAACGCGGCAGCGGACACGGCGATCGCTACTTGACGCTCGGCGACATAGGCCATGTCCTTGACCACGGCCTCGTCCGCGCCGCTGCCGAACGCCATGTTGGCTCGCTCGACAGCCTGGCGGGCTGTGTCGAGCTGCGCGGGCGCGAGCTGCGCGGCAGGCCCTTGACTGGCCTGTGTGTACGCGTGCCGCGCGTTGTGCAGCTCTTGAGGCGCCGCCGCCGCTCCGCATCCGCAAACCAAAGCAGCGAGCAACATGCTGGCGAACCGATTCATTCTTGCTGTCCTCTTCACACTGCTGAGGGAGCCCAGAGCCCGCGCTGGAGCCCCGTCCTCGCCTGGGGCTCGCTGCTACTGCGGCGTGCTGCCTTGCCGGACGTTCTCGCGGAGCTGGTCCAGCTCGGCTTTCGCCGCCGCGGCTTGCTTGCGGCGAGCCTCTTCCGTCGCGACCGCGAGCGCCAGATCCGCGTCAGACTGGGCCCGGCGCAAGACCCACTCGGCCCGCTCGTTCTCCCCCTCTTGGATCAGGGACTTGCCGCTCTCGACCTGCTCTCGCGCGCGCTTCAAGTGCAACGCCGACTGGGGCCCGTCCTGAGCGCCAGCCACCTCGGCAGCACGCACCGCCGCTTCGGAGGCGATCAACTGGTTGCGCGGCTCGGGATAGCCGCCACCACAGCCCACGAGGGCCCACCCGAGGCACAGGAGCGCGGCCGCGACGGCCTGCAACTGCGCCGCGACGCTTGCCGACCAGCGAATCATTCCAATCAAACTCCCGAGCATCGAAGCCTATCGACCACCGGCAACGAGCTCCCGCCGATGTTGTATCGAGCCAATGCGAATCGCAACCCAGTTTGTGAATGGTCCTTCGTCTCGGTAACGGCAGCTCCAGAGCCGCCGCTTAGCGCCGAATTTCCCGCTCCGGGCGCGCCAGAGCGGCAGCGCGGGCGCTCGAGGCGCCCTGCCCGAGTCAGTGGTCGGACCGCGGCCCCCGAGCGACCGGCGCAGGATCGGTGACCCCGCTTGGCGCACGCGAGGAGAACCGCAGCGCAGGTCTACCCAGGCGCTCCCACACGCCAAGGCCCAAGCCCAGCCAGAGGGGCAGGAACAGGGATACAGCAGGCCCCGTCGACTGGCGAAGCGGCGAGAGCAACAGCACGAACGAGAGCAAGGCGCTCGCCACGCAAGCGCTCACCAGATTCATCATTAAGCGCGGTCGGCGGGGTTGCTGTCGCGCGAGGTCAAAGGCCAGCACCGGCAGCGCCAAAGCCCAGATCGGGCACAGCAGCACGTTCTGGTTCCAATAGGTCACATCGTGATCCGTCAGGAGCCAGAGCACGAGCAGCGCTGCACCGAGGAGCCCCGTCAGCAGTCCCGCGGCCGAGACACCGAGCGCTTGCAGGGCTCGACCTGCCGCTCCCGGAATCCTCCCGAGCAGGTACAAGGCCGCGCCCAGCGCGGCGCCCAGCACCAACCAGCCCCAGCGAAAGCCCGGTGCCTCGCTCGCTTCGGGGGGCCTGTCCGCTTCGAAGAGCGTGTAGTGCTCGCGCACCAGGGGGGCGCCGTCGGCATCGGTCAGCTGCTCGAGCTTGGCCGCGACGCGCGACGGAAGGAACATCTCGTCCCATTCGGTCACGGGCTGATCGATGAGCGGACCCATCGCCAGATCGAGGCCGAAAAACAGGAACGGTGCCCCCAGCGTCAGACGGCGCGTATGCTCGCGGTAGGTGAGCGCGGCGGGGCCGCGCGAAGCGGCGGCGAGCCGCCCGCCCGTGAATCGGTCGATCACATCGCGGATGCGTGTGGCGCAGTTATCGCGATAGTAGTCGTAGCGATAGTAGGCGTTTTCGGGCTTCACGTTGTCGTACAGGAAAGCGCTCAAGGCGCGCGCCGCTTCGGGCGACAGGGACAGCTCCTGCACGGACACGCTGCGGTTGGCACGACGGTACACGCCCAGGGTCTGCTGGAGCGTGCTCACGCTCAACCAGTAGCTGAGCTTGCCTTTCAGGAAGTCGAGGATCAGCCACGGCGAGTCAAAGCGGAAGGTGCCGTAGTTAAAGACGAGCTCGCGGCGCTGGGGTGGCTGGCGCGGATCGCTGAGCAGGATCGCGTCATGACCAAATTTGGAGAACGTCTCGTCCCCCGGTCCAAAGGTGATCACGCTCACTTTCGGGACCAGCGGATCCGCCGGTGCCTGCGCCCGCGCAGGCGTCACGCGGCCCAGCAGCAACGCCGCCAGCAGGCACAGCGCCAACAGCGGACGGCAGATGCGTCGTGCCCTCAGGGCCCGCCAGAAAGGGTGACGTAGAGGGCCGGCACCAGCGCGCCCGCCATCGCGATCAACCCAGCGCGACCCAACAGCCCCTTGCGACCAGGAAACATCCATAAACCTGTCAACGACAATACCAGCAACCCAGTGGCGTAAGCGTCTGCGATGTACGTCCAGGCCTTCTTGCCGCGGTTCAGGTGAAGCCAGTTCGCCGCCCGCAGAAAGAAGCGCGGCTCCTGGGCGTCTTCGCTGACCCGCCCGCTGCGCCTGTCGATGCTCAGCGTACTCCGGTCGAACACCACCTGCAGGGTCTGCTCGTCGGTCCGATAGGACTCGCGGACCGGCGCCTGCACAGCCAGACTGCGAGCGGCCAGCTCGGCGAGTTGCTGGTCGGAGTCGGGCAGGGGCAAAGGCAGCTGCAGCTGCCGGTTGATCTGGCGGAAGTTCGGCTCCCAGTCCGCGATGTGATTCACCGCCAAGCCGGAGAGCGCATACACAAACGTGAGGCCGACGCAGAAGTAGCCCAGGTCGCGATGGATGGCTCGCAGCCACAAGCGCCAGCGGAAGCGCCGCCCCTCGCGACCGCGCTCAGGCATAGCGCTCTTCGCGCCAGGGGTCAGCGTGGTTGTTGTAACCACGCCGCTCCCAGAAGCCCGGCTCGTCCCGACTCACGAAGCGTAACCCCGTGAGCCACTTGGGGCTCTTCCAGAAGTACAGGTCGGGCACCAGCGCGCGCACCGGCGCGCCGTGGGGTGGAGCCAGCGGCTCATTGCCGAGCTGGTACACGATGTGGGATGCGGGGCTCAGCGCTTGCTGCAGCGGGACATTCGCCGTGTATTCATGAGCGGCCTCGAAGATGACGTGCCGCGCGCTCGGCTTGGGCCGCGCGAGCTGCGCCACGGCCTGGATCGGCACCCCGGTGAAGCGCGCGCCGAGGACGCTCCAGCCGGTCACACAATGCACATCCGCGCTGACTTCGCGGGCTCCGAGCGCCGCCAGTTGCTCGAAGTCCAGCTCCAGCGCCTGCTCGACCTCGCCCGAGATGCGAAGCCGAAAGTCCTTGCGCAAGGGGCTGCCCGGTTGCCCGCCCATCGGCTTGAGCGCCTGCAAGACGCGCTGGCCCGGCGGCAACCTCGGGCGCCCATCAGGTCTCTTCTCGGTACTCTGCGCGTGCGCGCCGGGTTCGAACACGTAGATCCCACCCAGCACCGCCAGCGCCGTGCCGGCCGCGGCCTGCTGGATGAAACGGCGCCGGGAGCGCAGCTCCGCGACCGCATCGAGATCCGAGTTCCACCGCTTTTCCATGAGCCTCCGCATCCGGTCGATGCTTTTTACGACCTCCAGAGAGATACGCGCCAGCTCGTGCTTCGATACCCGATGACGCCGATTTGAACACACGGCCGAAGCAGCCTCGGGGGCACCCCGGCGTCTCTCAATATTCGCGGTCGCGCAGCTCGCGCGGCAGAAGCTCGCTCGGCTTACCCGCGCAGAGCAGCCAGAGCTGGTGAGCCGCGCGCGTGGCCCCGATGTGGAGCAGGTGACGGGATTCGTCGTCGACCGGGTAGGTCGACTGATTGACCTCCACCAGGATGACGTAGTCGAACTCCAGGCCTTTGACTTGCCGCAGGTCGGTGACATCCACGCCGGCCTTGAAGGGAAAGTCTTGCTCGGCAATGCGGCGCAGATTGGGGATCTCGGCTTGACGCAAGCCCGCATGGAACAGGTCCGCCTGTTCCGGGTAGCGAGCCACGACCGCCACGGATGCCTGTGGTTCGTCCGCGCACAGCTCCCGCAGCGCCTCGGCGAGGAAACCGACAGCATCGCCCGTATGAGCGAACGTGAACAGCTCGACCGGGACGCCGGCCCTGGTCGTTTGCGGCGGGCTCGCGCTCGCCAGATGACCGAGCACGGCCTCGGCAAACCGCACGATCTGCTCCGTGGAACGATAGCTGATGCGCAGCGGCTCGACTTGCACGTGCGAGAGCAACAGCTCCTCCAGCAGGTCTCTCCAGCCGGTGAAGCCGTTTTCCATGTGCAGGCGCTGGGCCACGTCGCCAGCCAGCGTGATGCTCTGTCCCCCGCTGACCGTCTGCGTCAGCACCGCGAGCTCGACCGGGCTCAGATCCTGCGCTTCGTCGACCAGGATGTGCTCGTAGCTCAGCGCGTCCTGCCCGCCAGGACGCAACAGGGGCCCGCGCATCCGCTGATGCAGCCGCAGCAGCAAGGTGTCGTCTTCCGGATCCAGCTGGGCTTCTGGCGGCGTTTCGGCCTCGACCAACGTGTCCAGCATGTCCGAATCATGGGGCTCGCGATCGCCAGCGTCGCCGTCGCCGTCTGCCGGCCGGCGGCGCTCGCCATCATCCCGGCCCAGAGCCTCGCGATCGACCACCTCGCGATCGACGACGTCGCGCTCGAGCCGCTCCGCGACGTCGCGCTCGAGTTGCTCGCGCTGCGACGCTTCGCGAGCGGCATCACGGGCAGCGCGGCCGCGCCCGTTCTTGCCGTCCGACTCCGCGCGCCGGGCCGCTCCGCGCGCCTCCTCGCGGCGCTCGGCGGCTTCCCTCGCGCGCTCCAGCTCCAGGATGACCAGCGCGCTCTGAGCCGCACACCAGGCGTGGGCCTGGTTCAGCTCGGCGCTGGAAAACTGCCCAGGGGCGTGGCGCTGCATTGCGCTGGTGAGCTCTGGTAGATCGGTGATCAACTCCGACCACGCGCTCACGACATCCTGGCTGAGCGCGAGGCCGCGCTTCACCTCGCGCAAGAGCGGGCCTCGGCCGGGGCCGTGCGTGGGCGACTGCTCCAGCCAGCTGGAGAGAGCGTGCAAGCGGTGCGACAGCGGGCGCTCGGGCTGGCTCGCAAAGCGCCGGCGAACCTCGGCCAGCAGCTCCGGCACTTCGGCAGCTACCTGTTCGAAGCGCCCGAGCAAAGTCTGGGCGATCTCCTCCACGTGGTCGTCGATCGCACGCAACATCGCCGGGTGCTTCTTGAGCCGCGTGACGACGGCTGGTGTGTCTTCGGCGTGCTTGCGCGTGAGCTCCGGGAAGTGCGTGCTGCGCAGGCGCGAGGCCCACTCCGTGTAGGTACGAACCCCTACGCCCGTCACCTCGAGCGCGGGCAAGACCTGTGAGATGTAGCGCACCAGCGCCTGGTTGAACGCGATCACCAGCATGCGATCGGGGCGAAAGCGCCGGCGATCCTGGAAAGCGAGATACGCGAGGCGGTGCAGTCCGATCGTCGTCTTGCCGCTGCCGGCGCCACCCTGGATCACGACCAGGCCCGAATCGGGCTTGGTGATCAGCTCGAACTGGCGCGGATCGATCAGCGCCGTGATGGCCTTGAGGTGCCGGTCTTCGCTGCCATCATCGCCGCCGATGCCGAGCTTGCCCGGGCGGTGGTGATCGGCTCGCAACGCCGAGCCCTGGCCGCCCTGCAGTCGCAAGCCGGCGCCGCCGCGCTTCCAGTCTCCGTTGCTGGGATGCACGAAGACGCCTTGCGGCGCGACAATGCGCCGCAGGCGTGAATCGACGATGGTGAGACTGCGGCGGGTGACGATCTCGCCCTCCACCTCGCGCTCGCCGAAGGTCTCCTCGTAGCTGTCGCCCTCGTCGTAGCGGTAGTAGAGCCGGCTCACCGGAGCATCGCGCCAGTCCACGATCCGCACGGACGCGCGGGTGTCCACGTACGTGGAGCGTCCGATCAGGATCTCGCGATTGCGGCCGGCCTCGCGCAAAACCATGCGCCCGAAGTAGGGCGACTTGGCATCGACGTGACCGACAGTCGACTGGCCCTGGCGCGCGGCCAGGTTCTGTAGCCGCTCCATTTGCTCGAGCAGGGGAGGCACATCCTCGAGGCGTGCCTGCGCGATCTGGTCACGCAGGTCGAGGAGCTGGCGATCGTAGTCGATCAGCCGACGCGCGACCGTATTGGTCGGCTTCGCGCGCACGTGAGCGACCACCCGAGCCAGGCAGCGCTCTTCTTCCCCCGTGATGCTCTGCAGCTCCACGTCCTCCGAGGCTTCCCCCTCCGGGGAGGACTGCTGGTGGGTGGCCTGCTCCAGCGCGCTGGAGTGTGCGGCTGCCGGCGGATGCCCGCCGGGTTGCGGGCTGTCCCCGCGTTGCTCGGGGTGCGGGGTATCCCCGCCTTTTGAGTGGGGAGTTTGCCCGCGAGAAATCTGTTCGCTTTCGGACACGGTCTAGGAAAATGGCCCGGAAATCGGGGGTCGGATCTTGTAGCACCGTCGCCAGCCCGGGATCTATCGTATACGTCCGGACCGTGCTACTGCGGGTCATGCTTGGCGCAGACCGCGGGGACAACCCGCACCCGGAGTCGCGGGGCGGCGCCCCACATCCCGAGGCCATGCTCCAGTCGAAATTGCTTCAGAAGCTCGGCAACTATCTGTTCCAGCATCCCGACGAGCTGCTCCGGCTGCTGCGGAATGCCGCGCTGTTCAAGTTTGGCGTGCCGCTTGCGGCGCTGCGCTGGGCCGCAATGCAGAACGGTGCGAAAGGCGGCAAGGGCCTGCGCGACGTCACGCTGGAGGCTGTACCACCCGGGCTGCGCGTCGGCATGTCGGTCGAGCTGATGGGTACCCCGCTGCGAGTGTCCGCGCTGCTGTTCATCGAGCACGTCCAGTTCGGCGGCGAAGAGCTGCGCATCGAGCTACGGGTCAATGAAGTCGCGCTGACGTTGCTGGCCGAGTCTGAATCGCCGCTGGCCGCGCTGATCCGGAGCGGCGCGCTCGACCTGGGCAAGATCGGCAACCTGGTCGCGGTGATGCCGCGCCGTCCCGCGTTCCTGGTGGAAGCAAAGGACGACCGGATCGTGCTCGACCTGAAGCGCCATCGCACTTTCTCCAGTCCCCGGGTGCAGAAGCTGATCGGGCTGGTGACGCCGTTGATCAGCGTCAAGGGAGTGGAGACGGATTCGGAGCACCTCGATCTGCAGTTCGACGTGTTGCGCGGTGGCGTCTCGGGGGCGGTGGATGCATGGAAGGCCCTCCTGCTCTAGCCCCCTGATCTGGCGAGGAGAGGTGGATCAGGGAAGCGAGGAGAGGGGATGCAGGCCGGCGAGCAGGGCCTGGGCCGTCGCTCGTCGATCCAGCTTGCCGGTAGGCCCGTAGACGAAGGCGTTCGCAAACGCGAACCGGCGCGGGCGCTTGAAGGCTGCCAGTCTTCGTTCGAGCTCGCGTCGGAGCCCGTCGAGCAGCCACTCGAGGTCAGCGCCCCGTTCCACGCGCAGGCCGGCGGCCACGAGCTGCCCCCAGTGCGGATCAGAGACGGGGAATACACACGCCTCCAGCACGCCGGGGCAGGCCAGGAGCGCCGCCTCGACCTCTGCCGGGGCCACGTTTTCCCCGCCGGTGATGATCATCTGATCGATCCGACCCAGTACGTGCAGCTGCCCCGCGGCATCGAAGCGACCGAGATCGCCCGTCGTGAACCAACCCTCTTCATTGAGCGGAGTTTCAGGGCCCACGAGGTAGCCGCTGAGCAGCGTGGGCCCGCGCACCTGGATGGCGCCGTCCGAGAGCCGCAGCTCCACGCCGGGCAATGGCCAGCCACAGCCGCGCTCGGCGGCAGCGGCGCCACCGGGGCGCTCGGTCGCGATCTGCGAGCACGCTTCCGTCATGCCGTAGCTCGTGAGCACAGGCCAGCCGCGCTCCGTGCAGGCCGCCAGCAAGCTCGGAGGCGCCGCGGCGCCTCCCGTCAGGATCACGCGCACGCGCGCCGGCAGCTCGAAACGGGGCTGGAGCTGCAGCAGGGCGCTCAGCTGGGTGGGCACCAGCGATAGCAACCGCGGCCGCCCGCTCACGATGGCCCGGGCCAGGCGCTGATCCGATGATTCCCCGGGCTGGGCCGGGCCGCCCAGCACCACCGCGCGGCGCGCGAGCAGGCAACGCGTCACCACGGACAACCCGCCGATGTGAGCCAGCGGCAAGCACAACAGCCAGCGGTCATCGGCAAGCCAACCGAAGTTGGCCGCGCTGGCGCTCGCCGCAGCGACGAAGGCTCGACGGCTCAGCACCACCACGTGCGGCGCGCCGCTGCTGCCGGAAGTCGCGAGCGCCGCCAGCTGGGGAGTGGACGCGAACCAGCTGCGCTGCCGCTCGGCGAGCGGGGCCGGAGTTCGCACCACGGACGCGCAGCCCGACTCCGTCGGTTCCAGCAGCCGCGCCACGGGCAGGCGAGCCAGCAACTGCTCGGCTTCCTCTCCGGTGAGCCGGGCATGCAACGGCAAGAACGGCAACCCCAGCTCCAGCAGGGCGTAGATCAACTCGAGCGTGGCCAGGCTCTCCGTCGCCCGGAACGCGAGCAGCGGCGCATCGGGTGAAAGCTCCGTCGGCGCCGGCAGTCCGCGCATGCGCTCTCGCACGCGCTCCGCGAGACCCGCGAAGGAGATCTCCTGCTCCCCGAGAGCCAGCGCCACGTGCGCCGGCAGCTCGCGCGCCGCATCCAGGATCGATAATGTGCTCATGCGTCTCCTCCCAGCCCGGGGCGTGCCGACGGCTGCAACCAACCCTCCGAGACGAGGTCCTCGAGGCCCTGATCCAGCGCGGGCGGCCAGAGCCCTGCAGCGGCACCAGGCCCGAGCGCCAGCGCCAGCTGGGCACACGCGCGCCAGCCGAGCACGCCCTCAAAGACATGCGACACCACGGCAGCCTTGCTGCACTGCCGGGCCTGCGCGGCCAGCGCGATGCAGCGGCCGAGCCCGAGGCAGGTCGGCTTCAGCACGAGGGCGCGGCAGCCGGCGACCCTCGACAGCAGCTCGATCTCCCGCAATCCGAGACGCTGCAGCGACTCGTCCAGGGCCCAGCCGCAGGGCAACCCAGCGAGCTCCTCCGCGCGCGGCTCGGCGAGCGGCTCCTCGACGAACTCGGGGCAGTAGCTCGCCAGCTGTTCGAAGGTGCACGCCAGCTCGGGACGCAGCAGGCTTTGGTTGGCGTCGAGCCGCAACTGGATCTGCGTGCCATGCTCCGCTCGCAGCTGCGCGAGCAGCTGCGCCTGCTCGGGTTGCAGGCGCTCGGGGCCGATCTTCAGCTTGAAGCAGCGCACGCCCCGGGCCACCTGGCGCGCGACCTCGCCCAGCAGCGCCGCCGGACCGTCTCCCGAGAGCAGAGCGCAAAGCGGTACCCGCTCTGCCGCCGCGCGCGGCGGCAGCAGCTCGCCCAGCAGAGTCCACAGCGGCCGCCCGCGTTGCCGAGCGAGGCGATCGAGCAGAGCCGTCTCCAGCGCGAAGCGCGCTGACGGAGCGTCCACCCCGATCAAGGACTCGACGCTCTGGAGTACCTGCGCCGGCTCCGACAGGCGCAGCGCGCGCTGCAGCGCCGCACCGGAGATGGCCAGCACGGCGCTCTCGGCCTGCTCCAGCGTGTCGGGGGAATAACCTGGCAGGGGCGCCGCTTCCCCTCTTCCGACCCCGGCCTCGTCAGCGATCTCGACGCGCAGCGCGCTGCGCCGACGCCATTGCTGGCGAGCGTTGCGCTGGGGAACCGCCAGCTCGAACTCCTGGCGAACGCAGCGCAGCGCGCGCTCAGCCGACGCCATGGCTGCCGGAGGCGGGCCGGAGCTGCAGCGAACCGTGCGCGGCGCCGCGCGGGCTCGACGGCGCCCCCAGCAACAGGGAGGCGCTCAGCAGCACCCCAAAGCAGAGCAGCAGCCGGGCGGTATGCGCCAGCACGCCGTTCAAGGCGGGGCCCGCCTCGCGCCGGATGCGCCGCGACAGGTCGACCGCGAGCGGCAGCGACAGCCAGGGCAACAGGGCCCAAAGCGTGAGCTGACCGCGCCAGAGCAGCCACAGCGGCAACGCATAGGCCAGACCGAGCAGCACGTGATACTCGGCGATGCCGAAGCCGATGCCAAAGCGGACCGGAAGCGTGCGCTTGTTCGCCAGCACGTCGGTCGCGGCGTCTCGCACGTTATTGACGACCAGAATGGCGGTCGTGAGACACCCCACCGGTACGGAGCTGGCCCAGGCGAGCTCCGTCACGTACCCGAGTTGCACGAACGCCGTCCCTGCCACGGCCACGACGCCGAAGAAGAGAAAGACCGCTACGTCGCCCAGGCCGTGGTAGCCGAGCGGATAGGGGCCTGCCGTATAAGCGACCGCACCGGCGATGCTGGCGATGCCGATCGCGATCAGTAGCGGGCCAGCCACGCTCACCAGGTACAGCCCCACCACGAGCGCGAGCGCGAGCACGAGCCAGAGCGCGCGCCGCATCGAGCGCGCGCTGATCCATCCCGCCTGAACCGCCCGAACCGGCCCCAGCCGCTCGGCGGTGTCGGCACCCTTTTCGAAATCGAACACGTCATTGGCGAAGTTCGCCGCGATCTGCAGCAGCAGCGCCCCGGCGAGCGCGGCTGCCGCCGGCCCGAGAGCGAAGCCACCCGCCGCATGGGCGCAGGCGCAGCCCACCAGGACGGGCGTTGCCGCGGCGGGTAAGGTCTTGGGCCGGGACGCCAGCCACCAGCGGCCAAACAGGCTCAGCTGAGGCTGGAGCGCCGGCTCGGGCACGAGCGTGGCAGGCTGGGTCGGATTCAAAGCTGAACCTCGAGCGCTCTGGTTAGCACGCGGGACACTCGCTCGGGGGCCTCCAGCAGCAGGTTGTGGCCGGCTCCCGCGACGATCTCCAGTGCCAGCGGCGCCGTGGCGGCCAGGCGCTGGGCAATGGTGCAAAACTTCGCGTCCAACGCCCCCACCAGCAATTGCAGCTGCAACGGCTGGACGTGCAGGGTGCCTCGCAAGTCCGGCATCTGTCCCAGGCCCAGCACGCGCAAGGACTGTTGCAGACCGGACGCGGAGTGGGCCAGACGGATCTGGGCTTGCCGCGCGAGCTCGGCCGGCGACAGCCGCGCCTGCGTGCCAAACAGCGGCTGCGCCTGCCATGCCCGCAGAAAGCCGGGAGTGCCCTCGCGCTCCAGCAGCTGGCACCAGCGCTCGTCGCTGCCCACCCGGCCGGCGCGCTCCGCCTCGCTCGTCAACCCGGGATGCACGCCGATCAGGGTGGCTCCGGCGAACAAGCAGGCGTGACGAGCGAGCAAGCCGAGCGCCAGGCGAGCACCCAGGGAGTACCCACACAGGTGGGCTCCCGAGAATCCCGCGCAGCGGATCACGCTCGCCAGCCGATCGACCTCCTGCTCGAAGCTGCGCGCCGCGCCCTCCGGTGTCGCTCCGTGCCCCAGCAGCGACGGACACAGCACGCGCAAGCGAGGCCAGCGGCGCCGGAGCGTTTGCGAGAGCTCGTCGAAGCTGGCGGGCGCGCCGGTGAAGCCGTGCAGCAGGACCAGCCCGCTCATGACGCAGCGATCAATCGCACCAGCTCTGCTTCGAGCTCGCCCGTCAGCTGCTGCAGCCGCTCCGCGGCGCTGTTGGGCTCGACCACGACCTCCAGCAAGCTGACCTCGGGCTGCGCATAGGCACCCCGCAGCGCTTGCGCCAGCTCGGCCCGCGTCTGAGCGCGCCGGTACGGCAGCCCATAGAGCTCCGCCGCAGCGCGCAGCTCGAGCTGATGCGGCGTGGTCCAGAAGCGCTGGTCCGGGCCGGCGAGCTTGGCCATGGGCAGTTGATCGAAGATGCGGCCGCCGCCGTTGTTCAGCACGACCAGCGCGATCGGCTGCGACCAGCGCGCCCCGTGCGTGCGTTCGGGGCGTGCCGCCCAGAGCGAACCGACGTCGTGCAAGAAGCTGATGTCGCCGCAGAGCAGGGTGGTCGGCGCGTCCGCGAGGCTCCCCGCGCCGAGCGTGCCCGCCACCAGCCCGTCGATCCCGCTTGCGCCGCGCTGGCTCAAGACGCGAATCGCGCGCGCGCGCGCGGGCGCATAGCGATCGACCAGTCGCGGAGGCAGGCTATTGCCGAGCATCAAGATGGAGCCCGAGGGCAGGGCCTCGCACAGCGCCTGCACGGCTTCGGGCTCGCCAAAGTCTCGCTGCAACCGGGCCGAGATCAGCTGACGTGCGCGCGTGTTGGCCTGGCGCCAGAGCCGCCGCTCCGGCGTCGGCTCGGGCGGGGGGTGGGCCTCCAGAGCCTCGCACAGCGCGCTCAGCAGCTCGGTTGGGCGGGCCCGGACGATGCGGGCGGAGTGATGCGCTGGATCAGGCCAGCCGAGCTCCGCGCAGATCCAGAGCTCGCGTTGATCGGCGCTCTCCAGCAGCCGCGCGAGGTTCGTCGAAAGCGGCGTACCCCCGATCTGCAGCAGAAAGTCGGGGGTTGCCCGCTGCAACAGTGGAGCGCTGGCCAGCAGCCACTCGTAGGCATCGCCGATCAGCGCGCCGCCGGCGTCGGGATCGATCCCGAAGCGCAGCTGACTGACGCTCTCGGCGCAGACCACGGCGCCGCTCGCCTTCGCGAAGCGCGCCACCAGATCCGGGCTGGGGCTCTCGGCAGGGCTGAGCGCGCCGCACAGCAGCAGCGGGCAGCGGCTGGCCCGCAGTCGCTCGACCAGCTCGTCCAGATCCGAGCGCAGCGGGGCCGCCGGCGGAGCCGGCCGCCACCGGACGGCGTTGCGCCGGGCAGGGCCCGGAGGAGAGGCGCCGCGCTCGGCGCTGGCCGGCTCCAGCGGCTTCTTTGCGCGAAAGTTGAGGTGCACGGGCCCGCGCGGCGGCTCCAACGTCTCGGCCACTGCCTGCCAGGCGATGCGTTCCAGCGCCCGCGTGGCGGCGCGATCGCTGACGGGCGTGCCCAGCTCGTGATAGCCGGCGTAGCCACCGAACAGCCGCGTCTGCTCGATCGTCTGCTGAGCCCCGCATTGCTGCAACTCGAACGGCCGATCCGCGCTCAGGACGAGCAAGGGAATGCCACTGGCGCGGGCCTCGATCAGCGCGGGAAAGTAGTGGCTGGGCGCGCTGCCCGAGGTGCAGATCAGCAGGCTCGGCTGGCCCGAAAGACGTGCCTGCCCCAGCGCGAAGAAGCCCGCGCTGCGCTCGTCGATCAGGGCGTGCAGGCGCAGCGCCGGATTCTGACACGCCGCCCAGACCAGCGGCGTCGAGCGCGAGCCCGGGCTGATGATCACATCTCGAACCCCGGCCTCGGCCAGCGTCGCCAGCAAGCGCTCCGCCCACTCGCTCTGCGCGCTGGACACGGCTCAGGGCCTGGCTCGCAGCGAGCTGAGCACGGGCGCCAGCTTCCAGGTCGTCTCGGCGTATTCGGCAGCCGCTACGGAGCCCCTGACGATGCCGCAGCCCGCGTACAGGCGTGCCTGCTGCGAGCGCACGAAGCCGGAGCGCAACGCCACGTTGAACTCGCCATCACCGAACGCGTCACACCAACCCACGGGGCCGGCGTACCAACCGCGATCGAAGGGCTCGTGCCGGGCGATCCAGTCGAGGGAGGCCGCCGTGGGCACGCCACCGACCGCGGGTGTCGGATGCAGCCGTTCGACGATCTCCAGGACGTGCGTTTCGGCACGCAGGGTGGCCTGAATGGGCGTACGCAGGTGCAACAGGTGCTTGAGCCGGCGCACCCCGGGACGCCCCGGCAGCTGCACCTGCTCGCAGACGGGATCAAGCGCGCGCTGGATGGCGGACACCACCAGCTCGTGTTCCTCGAGCTCCTTCAGGTTGGCCTCGAGCTGACGTTCCGGGCTGTCGGGACCGGCCTCGATGCTGCCGGCGAGAGCTTCGGTCTCCAGCGAGCGAGCGCGCTTGCGCACCAGGCGCTCGGGAGTGGCACCGAGAAACGCGCTCGCGCCCCAGCGGAACAGGAAGCGCTGACACTCCGGCGCCTGCTCGGCGAGCGCGCTGACCGTGGCAACGGGGTCGATGCGGCAAGGAAAGTCCAGCAGCACCTCGCGCGCCGCGACGACCTTCTGCAACGAGCCGGCGCCGATGGCGGCCACAGCTGCGTCCACGCGCTGCCGGAACTCCTCCGCGTTCGCTTGCTCGCGATGGGGCGCCGCCGGCTGTCCGGGGTCGAGGACCGGCTGCCCCAGCACCGCCTGGTACACTTGCTCCAGCAGCTGCACGTGCTCGCTGGCCCCCGCGCGGTCCAGCTCCGATCGTTCGATCGCCAGACCGAGCACGGCTCGGCCGCGCTCGATGCCGTACGTGATGCGCGGCAACACCAGACGCGCGGCGCCGAAGTCCGACCAGGCCGATTCGCTCTCCGCGCGCGCGCTGAAGGAAAAGCCGCCAAACAGGCGGGGCGCCTCCAGCGCGCCGCGAGCGATGCCCGGCGCGCGCAGCCGCGACCAGAGCTCCCCGGTGCGCCGCCGCAGCTCGGAAAAGCGGCGCGGGCCCCGGCCCGACACGCTCTGTGCAACACCGATGCCGGCAAACTGCTGACCATCGGGGGCGCTCCAGAGCACCGAGTCTTGCTCGGGGAAGCGCTGCAGCAGCGCCTCAGGCGAGGCCCTGGGCGCATCGATCTGCACCCAGACGAAATCATCGGCACCCGCCGAGCTCTGCGCGCGAGCAGCCTCCAGGCAGCCGCGCAGCGAGTCGCTATTTCCGGCGACGCTCCCCTGGCGCGGATGATCCCCGCGCGATCCAGGCTGCGGACCGTCCGCGCAATAGGCAGCGCGCGATACCGGGGACTGAGTCATGTGGCGGGCGTTCCGACGTACAGGTGGCAGACGCCAAACGTCAATGGCTGGGTGGCGAGCACGCGCAGCCCCGCGCGCTCCATGAGCTGGGCGAACTCTGCGGGAGCTGGGAATGCCTCGATGGAACGCTGCAGGTAACGATATTCGCGCGCGCCGGAGAGCAGCGCGCCCAGCCACGGCACCACGGTGTGCACGTGCCAGCGTGCGAGCGGCCCGAGCAAGCCCGAGCGAGGCTCGGAGAGCTCGAGGATCGCCACCCGCCCGCCGGGCCGCGTGACGCGGCGGAGCTCGGCCAGCGCGCGCGGCCGATCGGGCACATTGCGAATGCCGAACGCCATGCTCACTCCGTCGAAACTGCCCGACTCCAGATCATCGAGCCGCTCGGCATCGCCGCGCCGCAGCTCGATGCGGTCCGCCAGGCCCGCCGCGCTCACCTTGTCACGCCCGATGCGCAGCATCTCCGTCGAGGGATCGAGGCCGAGCACGCTGGCGCCAGGCGCAGTGCGCGCGATCAGGATCGCCAGGTCCGCCGTACCGGTCGCATGATCCAGCACCCGCGCGGCTGGCGGCAGCTCCAGGCGCCGCACCAGCTCGCGCCGCCAGCGCTGGTCGATGCCGAACGAGAGCAGGCGGTTGAGCAAGTCGTAGCGCGGCGCGATGGCATCGAACATCTCGCCGGAGCCACCGCGGGGCTCTGCGGTCACGGGCGGCGCAGCGTCAGCAAGTTCCTTCATTTGCGTTCTTCGAGAGGGCGCTTCCGCCGGCGAGTCGAATAGAGCTGTGGGCGCAAACCGTCAAGAACGGCCGCTCCCCGAACAGTGGACCGGCGCCGGAAAGCTGCTGCTTCAGCCGAAGGGTCGGCTCGGATGCCGGGCTGCGCGCTCGGCTCGCGCCGTTCGCGAGACCCGCAGCGCGCGCCCCAGCTTCACTCGATCACCGAAAACGGTGCTTCCACGAAGCGTGCGCCGGCGGCCTCCCACACGAACAGCTTGTGCGCCGTGACCTGCCCCTGGTCCACCGCGGTCACCAGGTACGCCAGGTCGTACGTCGGTTCACGGGTGCCTCCGAGCGTCATGCTCGCGGCGTCCTCCGCGCTGAAGTAGGCACCGCAATCCAGGTGGGAGTGAAAGAACACCTTCACGGGGCGCTGCTGCTCTCGGCCCGCGTCGATCGCGCGCTCGAACTTGCGACCGTTGATCTTGAAGTACTCTCGCCCCGTGCGCGGGTGACCTTCCGGATCGGCGGCATGGTACTTGTTGGCCAGGTTCTCGAGCTCCACGGCGGCATCGCACAGCAGAGGCTGCCCTGCCGGCCCCTCCAGATAGCCGCACGCTTCCTCGCCGCGCCCGTAGGCGTCCTCCCCGGCCTGCTCCACCCGGGACAACGCAGCTCGTGTGATTTGAACGCCACCCTGAGTCCATGCGGGCTTGCTCACCACGTGTACCTCCGCTCCCATTTCATCGGCGCAAAGTAGCGATCGCCGCGATCGCAAGCAATCGCGACCACGCAACCCTCGCGCTTCTCGCGCTGCAGGCGCCGAGCGATCTCCAGCGCTCCAAAGACGTTGGCGCCGGTGGAATGCCCCACGTGCAAGCCCTCCTCGGCGCTCAGGCGCTCCGTCATCTCCCAGCCCTGCTCGGTGCCGACCGACAAGATCTCGTCCGGCACGTGAGGGTCGTAGATCGCAGGCTGTATGCTGGAGGCCATGTGCTTGAGACCCTCCAGCCCGTGCAGCGCTTCCGCCGGCTCGACCGCGACGCAATACACCTTGCGCGAGTGCTCGTGCAGGCGCCGGGTGGTCCCCATGGCGGTGCCGCTGGTACCGAGCCCGGCCACGAAATGCGTGATGCGATCGCCGAAGGCGTCCAGGATCTCCTGCCCGGTGCCGCGGTAGTGGGCGAGAGGATTCTCCGGATTGGAGTACTGGTCGCAGTAGAAGTACTTGTCCGGATGTTCCTGCACCAGCTTGCGCACCAGAACGATCGCGCCATCGGAGCCTTCCATGGGGCTGGAATAGGTGAGCTTGGTGCCGAACGCCTGGGTGATGTCCTTGCGCGCGCGCGTCACGTTGGCAGGCATGACCAGCTCGACGCGAAAACCCAGCGCCGCCCCCAGCAAGGAGTACGCGACGCCGGTGTTGCCGCTGGTCGCGTCGATCAAGATCTTGTCTTCGGAGAGCGCCCCCGTCGCGAGCGCGTTGCGCACCATGGACAGGGCAGGGCGATCCTTCACGGACCCCCCCGGGTTCGCGAACTCCAGCTTGAGATAGATCTCGACGCCGGGCACTTCGCGCCCGATCCGATCGAGACGCACCGCCGGCGTGTTGCCGATCGCATCGACCACCGACGACAACCGGCGCGAGCGGCGCAACAGGTTCGGCATGGCTAGCTCGTCATCCTTCCTTCGAGGCGAGCGCGGCTCGAATGCGGGCCAGGGCGCTCCAGGCGCCGCGGGCTACCCCGAGCGGGCCGCTGAAGTCAAACTGGGCCGTCCAGGGAAAGTCCAGCGCCGACTGCTCCGCGTCGACTCCGCCCTGCAGCACCGTCACCTGCTGCACGCCCGCCCTTCGCAGATACTCGAGCTCCAGGTCGAGATCCGGGTGAGGGGGGATCGCCAGGCGCTGGCGCTGAAGACGGAGCTGCCCCTCGGGGCCCACCTCGGCGAGCCGCCGTTGGCGCGTGTAACGGTCCTCGAACGGGAGCATCAGCCGCCGGCGATCGCTGGAATGATGCTGAGTTCGGCGCCGGCCTGCAGCGGCGTGTCCAGCCCCTCGAGGAAGCGCACGTCCTCGTCCCCCAGGTAGACGTTGACGAAGCGACGAATGCCCTTCTCGTCGAGCAGGCGATCTTTCATGCCCGGATGCTTCTGCTCCAGGCTTTCGATCACCGCGCGCACCGTGCTGCCTTCGGCGGAAACTTGCTCCTGGCCCTTGGTCAAGCTGCGCAGGGGAGTGGGAATTCGAACGGTTACGGCCATGACTGTCTCCTTGGTTTTCCTGAATTGAAGTCGAGCTTTGGGGCGAGTTCAAGGTGGGGAGCCGCGCGCGGCTACGCCAGGGCCCCCGCCTCTGCCAGGTAACGGGCCTCGTCGATCTCGCGGATGCGCGGTTCATTTCCACAGAGCGGGCAGTCCGCGCGAGGGGTGACCGGCACGGGGCGCAACGTGTCCGTCTTACCGTCGAGAGTCCAGAGCTCACTGCGCCGGCCACCGCTGCTCAAGCTGCGCAGGCACAGCTCCGCCATGAGCGCCCCCACGATGCCGACGACCGGGCCCATGACGCCCGCCGAGTCGCAGTTCGCTTGCGGCCCGCTGGGCAGGTCCTCGAACAGGCAACGGTAGCAGGGCCGGCCTGCCGCGGCCACGCTCCAGGCCGTTCCGACCCAGCGCAGCCCCGCTCCGTGCACGACGGGACGCCGCTCCAGGTGACAGGCGTCGGCGGTCAGAAACTTCGTCGCGAAGTTGTCTGCGCCTTCGATCACCAGGTCGACGCCGCGCGCGAGCTCGCGCGCGTTCTCCGGCAAGAAGCGGCTCCGCACCAGCTCGATGCGCGTCCCGGACCGGTTCGCCATGGGTTCGAGGGCTCGCGCGGCGGCGCTCAACTTGTCGCTGCCGACGTCGTCGGGTCCGTACAGGATCTGACGATGCAAATTGCCTTCGTCCACCTGGTCGTCGTCGCACAGCTTCAGCAGGCCGACGCCCGCGCGCACCAGCGCCAGGGCCGCCGGGCAGCCCAGCCCTCCGAGCCCGATCAGCAGCACGCGCCAATCGGCTGCAGGCGTGAGCGTGCGCTCAGGCCCCAAAGTACTCATCCAGGCTGAAGTAGCGCTCGCCCGTGTCCGGCAGCACCACCACGACGTTGCCGTCGCTCGGCAGCTCGCGCGCCACGGCCGCCGCGACGTGCACCGCTCCGCCCGAGCTGACGCCGAGCAGCAGGCCCAGATTCTGCGCCAGCGCCTGCTTGGTGCGGTATGCGTCCTGATCGCTCACGGTGCGCACCTCGTGAGGGATCTCCGGCGCATAGTTGCGCGGCACGAACCCCGCCGCCCAGCCCTGAATCTTGGTCGGGCCGCGCTCGCCGCGCGAGATCGTGGCGCACGACTCCGCCTCCACCGCAATGACGCGGCAGCCTGGTCTGTGTTCGCGCAAGTACCGGCCGACCCCGCTGACCGTTCCCCCCGTACCGACACCAGCGACGAACGCGTCGATGCGCAACTCGCCCAGGGCGTGCAGGATCTCGCGCGCCGTGGTGCGATAGTGCACGCGCGGATTCTCGGGGTTGTCGAACTGTTGCGGCATGAAGGAGTTGGGCTCGCGCGCGGCGATCTCGTGCGCCTTGCTGATCGCGCCTTCCATCTGCGCGTCCTCGTCCGTCAGCACGACCTCCGCGCCCAGCGCCTCCAGCAGCGCCCGCCGCTCCAGGCTCATGCTGGCCGGCATGGTCAGGATGCAGCGGTAGCCGCGCTGGGCGCAGACCAGCGCCAGGCCGATCCCGGTGTTGCCGCTGGTCGGTTCGATCACGACGCCGCCGGGGCGCAGCACGCCTTGCGCCTCGGCTTGCTCGATCATGGCCTTGCTGATGCGGTCCTTCACGGACCCCGCGGGGTTGAGGTTCTCCAGCTTGCCCCATAGCTTCGCGCCGACCTGCGGCGCGCAGGCGCGCCGAGGACGCTCCACCGGTCCGGCGAGCAGATCCGGGATCTCGATCAGCGGGGTGTCACCCACGAGATCGAGCACGTTGCCGTACACGAGCGGATGGGCGGGAAGGGCGCGGCGCGGCTGCTCCGAGCCGGAATTCGCCGCGGGCGCTTCAGATGACATACGAGTAGCTCTCCGACGTGGCGCGAGGCAGGCCCATGCGTTCGGCACGAGCGCAGATGTCCGCCAGGGTTACGGCATCAAAGCAGGCTTCCACGCTCTGGGACAGGTCGCGAAACACCGCCTCGGTGACTTGCACGACCCCGCCTTCGCCCTTCTCCGCGCTGTCGCTCGGCACTCCTTCGCTGAGCAACAGCGGGCCTTCCAGCGCGCGGATCACATCGCCCAGACGAATGGTCTCAGCCTCGCCGGAAAGGCTGTATCCACCTTGCGGCCCACGCTTGGAACCGACAATGCCGGCGCGCTTCAGATCCTGGAAGATCTGTTCGAGGAAGCGCGGCGGGATGCCTTGTCGCTCGGCAATGTCTTTGGCCTGCGTGGGCTGGCCAGCGTTGAAATAGGCGATATCAAACAGGGCGCGCACCGCATAACGCCCCTTGTTCGAGAGTTTCACGGGGGTACCGATATGCATTTCCACATCGGACTTGTCAAGAACTCCGGCCGACCATTCAGCACAAACGACACAACCCTCCCGATCGAGCCCCGGCGACGTTCAGTCGGCCGTGACAGGCTCGTTCGGAAGGGAATTCACGGCTCCTGCGCCGGAGCGGCGCAGGGGCCCGCCGACGCGACTCTCAGGAGCCGGATTCAGTCTGTGCCGGCTCTGCCGCGCTGCTCTTTGCTTTGCGCTGAAGCGCGTCTTCGAGGCCGATCCTCAGGCGCTGACGCCGCTTCAGGCGCTTGCCTTTGAGGGGGGTAGCCAACCAGACGTGGCGCAGGCGAACATTCCAAATCGCTCGATTGCTCATGAAGTTTCCCAGGTCTCTGAACGGGCGCTGCACCCTAGGCAAGTTGGCGGGCATTCGCAAGCCGCTCGCGTCCGCAGATCGCAAAATCTGATTGCCTTTGCCGAGCGAGCCGGTTCTAAGGTCGCGGCGGATCGCTCGCAGGCGGGCGGGGGGCTCACTCGCGGCGGTTTTCAGTGCCGGCCTGGCAACGCTGCCACTTTCGAGCCCGTGCCTGCTGCAGGAGCGAACGCGGAGCGCGCCACGCTCGCCCTTCGAGCACACTCGCAGTGGTGTGCTGACTTCGTTGCACGTGCCGCCGCGACGCCACATCCGTGTCCTGCGCAGCTCGTCGCGCGAAGGCGACGCTGTGATTCACGGCGCGCGAGAGCGCCGCGCTGTCCGCGTTGCGAAGCACACGAGCGCTCATCTTGCGCGGGGTCGAAATGCTCTTGCGTGTCTTCTCGGACTGCGCTGATCATCCCGCCCCATGATTTCAGTGGACCTCAGAGGTCGCCGAGCTCTCGTCGCAGGGGTAGCAGATGACGTCGGCTTCGGCTTCGCAATCGCGAGAGCCTTGGCGGATGCAGGCGCATCCGTGTGTCTGGCGTGTTGGCCTCCGGCGCTGGGAATCTTCGAGACGCTGTTGCGGCGTGGCAAGCTCGACGCTTCGCGTCGCTTGAGTGACGGTCGCGAGCTGCAATTCGAGCGCATCTACCCCCTCGACGCCGCGTACGACACCATGGACGACGTGCCGGCCGAGGTGCGCGACAACCGTCGCTACGCCGGCCGCGGCGACTTCACCATCAGCGGGCTGGCTCAACGCATGAAAGAGGAGTTCGCGCCGCCGCAGCTGGACATCCTGGTCCACTGCCTCGCCAACGGGCCCGAGGTGCACAAGCCGCTGCTGGAGACCAGCCGTCAGGGCTACCTGGCAGCGGTCAGCGTCAGCTCGTACTCGCTGGTCTCCATGGTTCGCCAGTTCGCTCCGCTGATGCCGCGCGGGGGCTCCGTGCTGTCACTCACCTATCTCGCCAGCGAGCGCGTGATCCCGGGGTACGGCGGCGGCATGTCGTCTGCGAAGGCGGCGATGGAAGCGGACACCCGCTATCTCGCGTTCCAGGCGGGCAGAAAGTTCGGCTTGCGCGTCAACACCATCTCTGCGGGCCCCGTCGCCACGCGCGCGGCCAGCGTCACCGGCGTGATCAACGAGATCGTCGACTACTACGCCGCCAACGCGCCGTTGCCCGAGCAGCTCACCACCAACGAGGTGGCCTCGGTCGCCGCGTTCCTGGCGAGCCCGCTCGCCTCGGCCGTGACCGGCACCACGCTGTACGTGGACAAAGGCTTCCACGCGATGGGCAAGGCCCTGGGCGACAGCAAAGACCACCTCTGACGTTTCACGGCGCCGATCTGACGTTTCACGGCGCCGAGCGCGGCAGCCCGCAACGCGCCCCGATGCGCCGCCCGGTGTGCGTCGGCGCAGGCCCGGCCACAAATCACAAGGTCGTTGGCTCGGGCTGGAAACACGTGTATATTCGGTAGACCACCTCGGGGTGTACCTCAACTTGGTAGAGGGCCTGCTTTGGGTGCAGGACGTTGTGCGTTCAAATCGCACCACCCCGACGATTTATCCCTGGTGACCGCCCAGTGAGTCTGGCAACGCCTGACTCCGTCATTTCGCGGCCGTGCACCGGAGCCCGAGCGATCGCTCAATCCGGAATCTTGCGCAGCTCCACGTTCAGGGAGATCGGCTTTCGATCCGAGACCACCAGGCGATCCCACGGAAAGTAGCCGACCTTCTCGACGCTGATGCGGTGCTCGCCCTCGGGCAGGCGCACGCCGCGCGCGGCGACGACACCCAGAAAGCCGACGAACTGCTCGTCGATGTACACGCTGGCGTCACGCGGCGTTTCTGCGGCTCGCGCCAGGCTCAAGTGCACCGCAGCGCGCTGAGCCTGGCAGCCGCCCGACAGCGCACCCGCGAGCAGCAGCGCCGCCGCGCTGGAGCGCCGCCGGAGCCAGCGCGCGACGTGCTGGCCGGCGCTCATTCCCACTCGATGGTCGCTGGAGGCTTGGAGCTGATGTCGTAGGTGACGCGGTTGATTCCGTGCACCTCGTTGGTGATGCGCGAGCTCATCCTCGCGAGCAGCTCGTACGGCAAGCGAGCCCAGTCGGCGGTCATGGCGTCGTTCGAGGTCACCGCCCGGATCACGCACGTCTCCTGATAACTGCGGTTGTCGCCCATCACGCCCACGCTCTTCACCGGCAACAGCACCGCGAACGATTGCCAGAGGCTCTCGTACAAGCCTGCCGCGCGGATCTCCTCGGTGACGATGCGGTCGGCCTTGCGCAACACGGCCAATCGCGCCTCCGTGACCTCGCCCAGGCAGCGGATGGCCAGGCCGGGCCCGGGGAAGGGCTGCCGCCAGAGCAGATCGTGGGAGAGGCCGAGGCTCTCGCCGACGCGCCGCACCTCGTCCTTGAACAGCTCGCGGAGCGGCTCCACGAGCTTCAGCTGCATGCGCTCCGGCAGACCGCCCACGTTGTGGTGGGTCTTGATCACGACGCTCTTGCCCTTGACCGCCACGCTCTCGATCACGTCCGGATAGAGCGTGCCCTGTACGAGGAAGGACACGCCGCGCAGCTCCTTGGCGTGCGCGTCGAACACCTCGATGAACTGGTGCCCGATGATCTTGCGCTTGCGCTCGGGATCCGTGACACCGGCGAGCGCCGTGAGGAATTGCTGGCGCGCATCGACCGTGATGATCTTGAGTCCCAGCTTCGCGCGCAGGTTGGTCTCGACCTCGCGCACCTCCTGATCCCGCAGCACCCCGTTGTCGACGAAGATGCAGGTCAAGCGATCCCCGACCGCGCGATGCACGAGCTCCGCCGCCACGCTGCTGTCGACGCCGCCGCTGAGCGCGCAGATCACCTTGGCATCGGGCCCGACGCGGCCCTTGATGTCCGCGATCGTGTCCTCGATGAAGCGCGTCGGCGTCCAGTCGCCGGCGAGCTTCGCCACCTCGAACAGGAAGCCCTCCAGGACGTCGCGGCCGCGCGGCGTGTGGGTCACCTCCGGGTGAAACTGGATGCCGTACAGCCGCCGCGCGGGATCGGCGATCGCGGCGAACGGCGCGTTGTCGCTGCGGCCCAGGGTGACGAAGCCCGGCGGCAGCGCGGTGAGGCGATCGCCATGGCTCATCCAGACCGGGAAGCTGGCCTCGCCGGCAAAGCGGGCCAGGATGCCAACGGGGTCGAGCACGGACAGGTCGGCGCGGCCATATTCCCTCTCGGTGCCGGGCTCGACGCGCCCTCCGAGCTGCTGCGCCATCAGCTGCTGCCCGTAGCAGATGCCGAGCACGGGCACGCCCAGCTCGAACAAGCCGGGCGGGCTCTTGGGCGAATCGGCTTCGTAGACGCTAGCGGGGCCGCCGCTCAGGATGATGGCGGCGGGCTTCAGCGCCCGGATCTCTTCGAGCGAGAGCGTGCCTGGATGCAGCTCGCAATAGACGCTGCATTCGCGCACCCGGCGGGCGATCAGCTGGCTGTACTGCGCGCCGAAATCCAGCACGATGACTCGTTGATGGGCCGTCATGGTTCGGCCCACTAGCACGAGCCGCGCGGATGCGAAACCTCAGTCTCAGGGCGGTGGATCGGTGAGCACCACCACCTCGCGCCCCGGCTCGAACGCGAAGCGATGCAGCGCGTGCAGCCCTTCCAACGTGCCCGGGCGGGCGTGCGGCAAGCCGCGCCGCCAGAGCTCGACCACCCGCGCGCGAGGATTCAGGGCCAGCTCGGCGCGGCGTCGCTCCAGGGATTCCTGAGCCTGCTGCGCGTCCTCGCCCGTCGCCGCGCCAGCGCGCAGGCGCCCGAGCAGGCCTCGAACCTGGGCCACGGCGACGTCGCGCTTGCCGTCCAGCGCCCGCAGCTCGATCACCAGCGCCGCCGCAGCGACCCCGCCCAGCACGCGAGCCCGCGCCGTACTGACGAGCCCCGGAAGCAGGAGCGCCCGCCGCAACCAGCCGTCCGTTCGGTTCATGAGCCACTCGGTCCAGAGCGCCTCCTCGGGCAGGCCTTCCGCGCTCGTCGGCAGCGGCACGGCGATCACGGCGTCGGTGTTGCGTTGCGCAGGCGCCTCCACCCGGTATTGACCCGCCACCGGCAAGACCGGACGGCGCGGCAGACACGCCGCGCGCCCCGACTCTGCACCGTGCAACAGGCTGCGCAAGCGCTGCTCGCCAGCGGCGATCTGCGCCTCGTCGTGGTTGCCGATGCTGGCCAGCCTGAGCCTGCCGCGCAGGAAGGCTTCACGCTGCAGCTCGACGCTGCGCGCGGACAGCGCCGAGAGCGTCGACCAGCTGCCGCGAGCGTCCAGCCAGCTCGGATGGTTGCCCGAGGTCTGGCGCAGCGCCAGCGACCAGGCGGGGGTGGGGCCCGTCGCCAGCGTGCCCAGCAGCACCTCGCGCGACGCCGAGATCGCCTCCGGGCTGGGCCCTGGGCGCAGCAGCGCTCGCGCGAGCGCCTCCGCGACCCGCTCGGCCTGCGCCTCCGGGCTCTCTCGAGCGCTCGCGGCAGGCGCATGCGCGAGGATGCCCACGGCGTCGACGTTCAGCCAGGGCTCGAGCACCACGCCGTCACTACCCGTGGCGCTGAGCGCCGTGCTGTGCAGCGCCAGCGCCAGCGTGCCCGCCGTCGCCGCGTCCTCCGCGCTCGTACCGCAAGGGCTGGCCAGCAGCATCCAGAAGTTGGCCTGCCCGGGCTCGACCTCGCTGGCGGCCTCCGGCCCCGTACGCTCGCTGGGAGCCGCGGCCGCAAATAGCTCCGCCAGCCGCTCGCTGGAGGCGGGCGGGGCCAGGTCGCCTGCATAGTGCACCAGCCGGTGCAACTCGGTGGACTGGCCCTCGGCGTTGAGCGCTTGCCAGGCCGCCACGGCCGCCGCGTCGAGCGGGGACTCCGCCGCCAGCACCTGCTTGGCGATCACCCAGGCGCCGGAGTCGACGCGCGGCAGCGTGTGCTGCAGCTCGTCCAGCGCGCTCCAGGCGGAGTGCGCCACGGCCTCTGCGGTGGGGGCCGCGCCCGTGGACTGCAGATCCACGCGCAAGCAGGCGCTGCCCGCGTCCAGGTGGGTGGAGACGCTTGCCACCTGCCAGGCGGGGAACCCGGCTCCGAGCCGCGTGGCGAAGAGTGATTCGGATTGCGCGATGCGCTCCGCCGTGGCCATCAGGGGCGCCGGGGGACCGCCGCTCAGCGCGACGGAGAGCGTGAGCGGCCCCGTCGCTCGCACGCTGCCGAGCTGGTCGGCGCCGGGCATGTTCCAGCGGCTCGAGCCCAGGCGCGTCCAGGCGGTCAGGGACGCGGCCGCGTCCGTGGCCGCGTCGAGATACTTGCGCGAGCCCACCACCGCGAAGGCCACGTCGCCCACACGCACGCCGTCGAGCCATTTGCTCACGTCCGCGGCCGTGCCGCGCGTGCCCTCGCTCCCCGGCGCGTACAGCGGCTCGCCAGCGCACTGCGCCAGCAGTGCTTCGCTCGCGCTGCTGGCGATCGCGAGGGGTTCGCGCGCCAGATGCGCCGCGAGGTGCTCGGCGTCCGTCGCACTGACAGGAGTGAGCAGCGCACGATTGCCGTCGCGAAGGAAGCGCGCCACCTGCGCCTCGTCGTCGCCCAGCGCGTACACCACGAAGCCAGAAGAGCTGGTCTGCGTGCTCAGGCGATCGAAGCCGGCGCCCCGCAAGCGCCCCTCCACCAGCCAGGACAGCATCGCGACCGCCGCCGGCGCCGCCGCGACATGCACGGCCAGCGCCAGCCCGCGGCTGGGATCGCCCTCGCGCTCGACGAGCGTGAGCCTCGGGCGGTAGGGGTTGGTCTGGCTCTGTACCCGGGCGCTGGCGATCGCGGCCGCCGGGGGACTGACCTGCACCGAGCTCGAGCAGCCGGTGGCCACCGCCAGGCCCGCGCTGAGAGCGCCGAGGACAAATTGGTTTTGGGCGAGCAACAAGCGCGTCCTCTCCGAGTAATACGGCACACGGCTCGTTGCCAAGTGGCAGGGCCAAGTGGCAGGCCGTGCGCCATGATTCTGGCAGCCAACGAGTGTGGCAGCCACGATTGTGGCAGCCACGATTGTGGCTACGCCGATCCGCGACTAACCTCGCCGAGCTGGTATGCCAGGTAGACTGAAGGCTCTTTTGCTGTTGGCGCTGGCCTTGCTGCGCACTCTCTGGCGCCTGGCTCGCGGCGAGCGCCGGCCCGGGCTGGAGCGCTTTCGAGAGAATTACGCCGATGACGGGCTGAGCGCCGTCTCCGCCAGCGACCGCGCGCAGATGAGTGATTTCGGACGTTGCATCGCCTGTGGCCGCTGCGATCGCGACGACGGCCCGCGCATCGCAGCGTCGAAGGGTCAGTATCCCGGTACGATGAACCTCGTGCTCGCCGCCACGCGCAGCATGCCGGACTTCGCCGCGGCGGCTCGCTCCTTTGCTCACGTGAGCGACAGCGAGCTGGAGCGCAAGGAGCAGCTCTGTCCCACCCGCGTTCCACTGCGGCGGCTGGCCGCCTTCGTGCGAGCCAACGCGCCCGCGGCGCGCGTGTCCGTCCCGCGGGCGCAGGGCGCCAAGCGCCTGCCCTCGTCGTTTCCGCCGAGCGAGCGAGATCCAGCCTCCGCCAGGCCTCGCTGACGCTCAGCCCACCACGGCCAGGCGAGGGGCGGTGCCAAACGCGGCCAGATGCCCGCTCTCCTCGCCCACGTAGACGTCGCAGCGCTCATCGACGCGCAGCAGGTCGGGGACGAGATCGGGAGGTACGGTGCCGATGATCTCGCCCGTGCGAGGCCGCAGCACGTGGACCTGCTGTTGCGGCACGAACAGCGCGCCGTTGCGCAGCACCGGCTCGAGCCGCCGCGGCGTGTCGCTGGCCGAGCTGCCCGCGAAGACGTGGTTATACAGGGGCCGGCCGGTGCTCGCCTCCAGACACATCAGCACGCCCGCGCCGTCGTTGATCAGGACCAGGTCATCGAAGGCCAACCAGGCGCTGGCGGCCGACGCCAGATCCGCATGATGGCGCCAGAGAGAACGGCCCGTCTTGCGGTCGAAGGCTTCCGCGCCGGACGAGCCTTCGTTGCCGACCGGCACCACCACCACCTCCGGCGTCAGCAGCGGGTGCTTGCCCGGTAGGGGGGCTTCCAGCAACTCGGAGGTCCAGCGGCACTGGCCCGTCCAGGGATCGAGGTGTTGCAGCTGCCAGTTGCCCGGGGCTCCACTGATGGCGAGCGCCGAAGTCTGATCCACCGCCAGGGCTCCAGTGAACGGCAGCCGGCTGACGAAGCGCCAGACGGCCTCGCCGTTGGTCAGATCGAGCGCAAACAGCGTGCTGCTGCCGCCCACGACCAGGAACAGCTTGCCCACGCGGCGCAAGCGATAGCTGCCGGGCCGCGCTGCCGTGTGGCGCCAGCGCACCTCGCCCGTGATCAGATCGACGGCGCTGATCTGGCGATCACCCTCGGTCAGGGCCAGGATCTTGGGCAAGCCATCCGCGTACACGACGGAGCCGGCGGCGCCGCCGCCGGTGCGCGGCTTGAGCTGCAACGCAAAGCGCTGCACGCCGTTGCTGAGATCGATGCTGCTCAGGTGCCCATCGGGACGGAAGCGGATCAGGCCCGCGGGAGACACGGTGCACGCCGCCGGGCCGCTCGGAGCGCGCCAGCTGATCTTGCCGTTCAGGCGATCGATGCACGCCGTCTCGCGGCTGGAGTCGACGATCACGCTGTTGCCGCACAGGAACGTCGCGCGCAGATCGAGCCCCGGCACGGTGGCCACCCAGCGCGCGGAGAAGCGCATCTTGCCGCCGTGCTCCCACAGGCCGGTCGCCATCGAGCGCCGCCGGCGCGCGAAGCGCCGATAATCTTCGGGGTGCTCGTTGGTCAGCGACTGCTCCTCCGCAGAGGCGCGCTCCAGCAGCGCGCGCGCGTTGCGCTCCAGCGCAGTGAGCCTCAAGTTGCGTTGCTGGCGCTCGTCGACGGCGCAGTACGCCGCCGTCAACGTCAAGGCGAAGTGACACACCGCTCTCACCCAGCACACGGAGTCGACGTTGACGAGCTGCTGGCGGCGCCGCTGTTCGCGCTGCATGCCGCGCGCGCCGAGCTCGATCAAGCCGTCGGAGCGGGTGCGGTAGAGCGCCAGCTCCAGCTCCGAGAGCCTCAGGCGGGTGGCCAGAACGCGGCCGCTCTCCCAGGTCAACAGCACCTCCTCGGCGCCGAGCACCAGGCGCTCGGCATCGATGAACAGCTGGCTCGCCGTGGAGACGATGTTGGCGCCCCCGGCCTGGATGCTGAGCGTACCTTCCACCAGCAGAGCGTGCAGATCACTGCGCTCCACGTGCTCGGAGTCCACGAGCCGCGGGCGGGTCACCTTCAGGCGCCCGGAGGCTTTCAGGCTGACCCCGCCGAAACTCGGGCCGGCCACGCTGCGCTCGGCGCGCGCGGCGCTCGGGCTCTCCCCGAGCAGCGCCGGGCTCGACAGCTTGGCCGCGATGCGCTCGGAGGCGAAAACAAAGCGGTCGCGCTTGGACTCGGGGGCGCCATCGCGACGGCCGCGCGAGATGGCGGTCAGCATTTCCACCTGAGCGGCCACGAAATCCCTGCGTGCAACGCGGCGCTCGTGCGCGACGAGGCGCGTGGCGGGGCTCGGACGAAAGAGGGATATGAGCACGTCGCGGCCACACAGCTCCAGCCCGCACTCCCAGACCTCGCGGTCGGCATCGAATTGAAAGGTCGTTCGCCCCGCCACTCCGCCGAGCAGCTCGTGGGTGGCCTCACCGAGCGTGAGCAGCAGCTCCAGCAGCTCCGTGCGGGACAGCGCGGGCATGGCGTCGCGGGCGCCCGCAAGCAGCTCGAACAGCCGTCCATCCACGAGTCTCGAGGCCAGCTTGACGGGGCTCGCGTGCGCCACCAGGTGAAGAGCGGTCATCGCTGGCCATCCTAGGGAGCTCGGGCGGTGACCAGAACTTTTCCGAAACTATTGCCGAGGAGTGGACAGCCATCTCAAACCCAGCTAGGCGCGGAGCTTCCGGACGGCGTCGGCTGACGCGGCCGGAGCCGGAGAACCGGCGATTCTTTCGGGGGGCCGGGGGTTCCGAGAGCCGCCGGGCGCCGACCCGCCGGCATATGACCCCACACCCAGGGCCTGGGCGCCATGCCCTGTGGTCGACCAGATCCGCCGCACGTGACGATGGGGGCTTGCTCGAACGGCCGGGTCGAGTAACAAATACGATGACCTATGGCACTGCTTCGGGGGTCTTGGCGGTAGCAGTTGCAGCTTCTTGACGCAGTGGGCAAATTGAATGCCGCCGGGCGGCCCTGGAAATGTTACAATAGGCGCATAATTCGGGGCTTTTCCTGCCATCCGCCGAGTAATCGACTGACTCAATGGAACTCAAACAACAGCTTCGACTGACTCAGCAGCTGGTGATGACGCCTCAGTTGCAGCAGGCCATTCGGCTACTGCAACTCTCGCGGCTCGAGCTCATCGACGAGGTCAGGAAAGAGCTGGACGGCAATCCCATCCTCTCCGCCGAGGAGGAGCCCGAGCCCAAGACGCGCGCCTCCGACGAGGGCGCGAGCGCACCGGGCGCTCCGCCCGTCGCCGGGCCCCCGGAGTCGGGGGAGAACTTCGCCGGCGGCGAGCACCACAAGGTCGAGGCCGAGAAGGCCACGCGCGAGGTCGACTGGGAGAAGTTCCTGGAGAACCGAACGCAGCAGCAGGCTCCGTCGCTCGGGCCGCGCAGCACCGACGATCTTCCGCCGTTCGAGCAGAACCTCACCAAGCCCAACAGCCTCGCCGACCATCTGCACTGGCAACTGCAGATGAGCGACTTCACCGAGGAGGAGCGCCGCTTTGCCGAGCTCGTCATCGGCAATCTCGACGAAAAGGGCTATCTCGATCTGGAGGGCGTGGAGCGCCCCGACGGCACTCGCACACCCGACCTGACAATCGAGGACCTGGCCGAGGAGGCCGGGCTGCATCCGGATGACGCGCCCCTGGTGCTGGAGCTGATCCAGAACTTCGATCCCGTGGGCGTGGCTGCGCGCAATCTGCAGGAGTGCCTGCTCGTGCAGGCCAAGGCCTTCGGCTACGACACGGTCGAGCTGACCATTCTCGAGAAGCACATGGCGAACCTCGAGAAACACAACTACCAGGCCATCGCGCGGGACATGAAGATCTCGCTGGAGGAGGTCTACGAGGCCGCCAAGGAGATCCAGAAGCTGGAGAGCCGCCCGGCGCGAAACTTCGTGGATCACACCGACCGCAGCATCGGCATCACGCCCGACGTGTACGTGATCAAGGACGGCGACAACTTCGTCGTGGCCGACAACGATCGCGGCGTTCAGAAGCTGCACATCAATCAGGCGCTGACGCAGCGCTTGCTCAAGGACCCTGCGGCCCAGGAGTTCGTGGGAGAGAAGCTACGCAACGCGCAATGGTTGATCCGCGCGATCGAGCAGCGCCGGAAGACCATCGTGAAGGTCTCCGAGTCGATCATCGACAAGCAGCGCGACTTCTTCGAGAAGGGCGTCGCCTACCTGAAGCCGATGATCCTGCGCGACGTGGCGGAGGCGGTGGGCATGCACGAATCGACGATTTCGCGCGTGACCACCAACAAGTACATGCACACGCCCAAGGGCTTGTTCGAGCTCAAGTACTTCTTCAACTCGAGCATCCGGCGCGTGGCGGACGAGGACATCGCCAGCGAGAGCGTCAAGCAGGCCATCAAGAAGATCATCGACGAAGAGAACAAGCAGAGCCCGCTGAGCGATCAGGCCATCGTTCAGATCTTGGAGCAGGAGCACGGCATCAAGATCGCTCGGCGCACGGTGGCAAAGTACCGGGAGATGCTCTGCATCTTGGCGTCGTCCAAGAGGAAGAAGCTGTTTTGAGCACAGCGGCTGGGGTCGTCACATCGGGGGTTGCGTCGCGTTCGCGTCGGTCACAAGACCGTAGCGTGAGCGACACCTTTTCGACGCTCGCGGCCCGGCACTCTATTCCAGGGCGCTCGGCGTTTTTCGCGCCGCGCTCGGTTCTGTGGGCGGCACCCCGCATCCCGGCGGGGCAGGAGGATCGATGAACAATATCAGCATCACGTTTCGGCATGTGGACCCCAGCGACGCCATCAAGGCCCACGCGGAAGAGAAGGTTCAGAAGCTGCAGCGTTTTTTGCGCCAGCCGATGAGCGCGCGCATCACGCTGTCGCTGGAGAAGCTGGAGCAGGGTGCGGAGATCCGGATCTCGAGCGGAGGCGAGCATTTGGAAGCTCACGAGGTTTGTGAGGACATGTACATGGCGATCGATCGCGCCGTGCAGAAGCTGGAGCGCCAGATCTCGGGTTCCAAGGGCAGCGCGCAGTCCAAGCAGCGGCGCGGAGGCTCCTCGCTCCGGGAGGCCGTCTCGCCCGAGCCCGCCGCGACCACCTCGGACGTGCCCCCCGAGAGCTGATCGCGTTTTTGCGCTGAAGCAGCCAGCGGGCGAGCACCGATAGGTGCGCTCGCTCGATTTCAGGCGCGTGCTGCTGCAAACCTGACACTTCCTCCTGATACTCTTGCCGCGTGGCAGGTACTCAGGCTGAGAACACCGAACCCGATCCGGGGCAAGGCCCGGAGCAGGGCCTGGCGCGCACGGGCTCTGCCCAGTCGCAGGTCGTCGTCATCACTGGCATGAGCGGTGCTGGGCGCTCTACCGCCCTCCGCGCTCTGGAAGACCTCGGCTTCTTTTGCGTGGACAATCTGCCCACACTGCTCGTCGAGCAGACCGTGGCCAGTTGCGAACGAGGTGGCATGCGCCGCCTGGCGCTGGGCATCGATGTGCGTGTCGGCAGCTTTCTGCAGGGTGCAGGGCATGCCCTGGCGCAGCTGGCCGCCTCCGGCCGCACCTTGCACGTCATCTTTCTCGACGCTTCGGACGAAGCGCTGCTTCGACGCTACAGCAGCACGCGGCGTCCGCACCCTCTGAGCACCGTCGAGCCCGCCGGGCCGGCGGGCGCGGTGCTGGAGGCGGTGCTTCTGGAGCGGGAGAGGCTCGCCCCCCTGCGCGCCATGGCCAGCCGCGTGCTCGATACCACCCGCCTGAGCGTGCACGAGCTGAGGCGGCGGATCATCGCCGATTTCGGCCCGGGTGCCGGGCGCGGTGACCGGATGCGCACCCGGGTCATGTCCTTCGGCTTCAAGTACGGCGTCCCCGTCGACGCGGATCTGAGCCTCGACGTGCGTTTCATCGACAATCCGTTCTTCGTCGACGATCTGAGGCCTCTCTCCGGCCTGGACTCGCCGGTCGCCAAGTTCGTCCTTGACAGGGCCGACACGCAGAGCTTTCTCGAGCTCGCATTGGCGCTACTCGAGTTCTTGTTGCCGCGCTATGAGGCGGAGGGCAAAAGCTACCTCACGATGGCCATCGGTTGCACCGGTGGCCGGCATCGGTCGGTGGCCATTGCCGAACGGATCGCGGAAGAGCTGCGGCGCCGCCTGGCGATCCAGGTCGACGTCAGTCACCGAGACATCGGGGAAGCCGACCGCGAAGCTCGTGCCGATGCGAGTGCTCGTTGACCATGACCGTCCCATCGGAATATAGTGCACAAAAACAATAGGGAAACTGTCTCATGCCATTAGCCGTAGGCGCAAAACAGGGCGTCATCGACAAGCACCGCCTGCACGAAAAAGACACGGGATCTCCGGAGGTTCAGATTGCACTTCTGAGCCAGCGGATCACGTACCTCACCGAGCATTTTCAGACCCACAAGAAGGACCACCACTCGCGGCGCGGCTTGCTCAAGCTCGTCAGCCAGCGCCGGCGGCTCCTGAATTATCTGAAAAATTCGGACATTCAGCGTTACTTGGGCATCGTTTCTTCGCTCAACCTGCGCCGATAGCAGCGGAGCGGAGAGGGCCAGGCCCGGAACGACTGCCTAGCGCTTGTCCTGCGGGGCCCCCGAGCGCAGCGCCGCGAGTGCGCGCCCGCACGGGGATGAAGCGACCGGCAGTCTTTCTTGCTTGGCCCATGCGACTTGTTGGCCTGGCTCCGCGTGGGCGGTGGCCGTATTTCGTTCGAGTCATTTGAAAGCCCTGGTGGGGCGCGACTCGTTTCAACTTCGACTCATGAGCCTGATGGTTCGAGGAACCCTCAGACTTGGGAACCGGGGCTGAAGCGCGCGCCTCCGAACCAGGCGTTACGCCGTCTGTGGACGGCCTCCCTCGAGGGAGCGCACAACCCGATCGGGCGCAGACCCAACGGAGCGCGACCCGTCGGGGTGTAAAGGAGCGCAGCATGTTTGTTCGAGAATCCTTGATGGTGGGCGGCAAGACGCTCACGATCGAAACGGGCCGGCTGGCTAAACAAGCCAGTGGCGCTGTACTGGTCACGTACGGCGAGAGCGTTGTCCTGGTCACGGCCGTGTCCACCGAGGAGCGTCCGGGCTTGGACTTCTTCCCGCTCACCTGCGAGTACATCGAGAAGACCTACGCGGCGGGCAAGATCCCGGGCGGGTTCTTCAAGCGGGAAGGGCGTCAGCGCGACACGGAGGTGCTGACCGCGCGCCTGATCGATCGCCCGTTGCGGCCGCTGTTCCCCGAGGGCTTCAAGAAGGACACGCAGGTCATCGCCACGGTGATGAGCTCCGACCGTTCCAATCCGACGGATGTGCTCGCGATGATCGGGGCCAGCGCCGCCGTTCATCTCTCCGATATCCCCTGGAATGGGCCGCTCGCGGGCGTTCGCGTGGCCTCCATCGAGGGTGAGCTGATCGCGTACCCGACGTTCGAACAGATCGCGAAGGCCGACCTCGACCTCACCGTCGCCGTGTCGAAGGACGCGATCGTGATGGTGGAAGGCGGCGCCGCCGAGGCCAGCGAGGCCGAGGTGATCGACGCCCTGATGTTTGCCCACGAGGAGGGCAAGAAGGTCATCGGGCTGCTGGAGAAGATGCGCGCCGCGGTGGGCAAGCCCAAGGCGGCGTTCACCGTGCCCACGCTCGATCCCGCGATCGCCCAGAGCGTCTCCGCGCTGGTGGACGCGAAGATCCAGCAGGCATGCGTGATCAAGGACAAGAAGGCGCGCTACGCGGCTTACTCGGAAGCGAAGAAGGCCCTGTACGAGACCTTGAAGGGCCAGCTGGGCGACGAAGCCTTTCTGAAATCCGAGGGGCTGATCAAGGCCGAGTTCGAGGAGCGCAAGTATCACGTCGTGCGCAACATGGTGCTCGACACCAAGCGCCGCATCGACGGCCGTGACTCCACCACCATCCGCCCGATCATGTGCGAGGCGGGGCTGCTGCCGCGCACGCACGGCTCGGCGCTCTTCCAGCGCGGCGAGACGCAAGCCATCGTCACCACGACGCTCGGCACCGCCACCGACGAGCAAAAGATCGACGCACTGATCGGCGAATCGTGGAAGCGCTTCATGCTCCACTACAATTTCCCGCCCTTCTCCACCGGTGAGACCAAGCCGCTGCGCGGCCCGGGCCGGCGCGAGATCGGCCACGGTGCCCTGGCGGAGCGCGCGCTCGCGCGCATGCTGCCGCCGCACGAGGACTTCCCGTACACGGTGCGCATCGTGAGCGAGATCCTCGAGTCGAACGGCTCGAGCTCGATGGCGAGCGTGTGCGGTGGCACCCTGAGCCTGATGGACTGCGGCGTGCCGATCAAGGCACCGGTCGCGGGCATCGCGATGGGTCTGATCAAGGAAGGCGAGCGCATGGCCATCCTCAGCGACATCCTCGGCGACGAGGATCACCTGGGCGACATGGACTTCAAGGTCTGCGGCACCGATCGCGGCGTGACCGCCATCCAGATGGACATCAAGATCGCGGGTCTGTCGCGAGCGATCCTGGAGCGCGCGCTCGACCAGGCGCGCGAGGGCCGCCTGCACATCTTGCGCTGCATGCGCGAGACGCTGCCGGTGGCGCGACCCGAGCTGAGCAAGTGGGCTCCGCGCATCACGACGCTGACGGTGAAGCCCGACCAGATCCGGATCATCATCGGCTCGGGCGGCAAGACCATCAAGGGCATCACCGAGCAGACGGGTTGCGCCATCAACATCGAGGACGACGGAACGGTCTCGATCGCTTCGGCCGACTCCGATGCCGTCGCGCGCGCCGTCAAGATCATCGAGGGCTTGCTGGAGGAGCCCGAGGTCGGCAAGACGTACCATGGCGTCGTCAAGCGCGTCGTCGACTTCGGCGCCTTCGTCGAGATCCTGCCGAACACCGAGGCGCTGTTGCACGTCTCGGAGATCGCTTACGAGCGCACCGAGAACGTCGCGGATGTGATCAACGAGGGTGACGAGATCGACGTGAAGGTGCTGAGCGTCGAGCGCGACGGCAAGATCCGCTTGAGCCGGCGCGCCCTGCTGCCGGTTCCAGAAGGGTACAACGGCAGCCTGCCCGAAGAAGGCAGCCGCCCCAGGCCGGCCGGCGGCCGGCGTGATGGTGGTGGCGGCGGTCGCGGCGGCGGCGGTGACCGCGACCGCGGCCGGCGCGAGCGGCGCCCGCGCAACTGACGCGGCGAGGGCTGGCTGAGGCAGCCCAGGACCGTGCCAGGCGCATTGCCAGGCGGAGGAAGAGGGCTCGGCGCCATCCGGCGCTGAGCCCTCCAGGAGCCCCCGCCGTGCGTCTGCGAGCGAGTCACGCCGCTGCCCCCCGCGGGCGGGTAGGGGGACGAGCTGTAGCGGAACAAAACAGAATGGCCGCAGGCAAAGCCCGCGGCCATTCGCAGTGCGCTCCAGTCAGGAGGGCAGCCGCATTCGATTACTTGAAGTAGGGCTTCAGGTCGTCGAAGTCCTTACCGGCGTTGTCCTTGGTCGCGTAGTCGGTCTGGTTCGAGTGGCAATCCTTGCACTCGTGCTTCTTGCCGGCCTTGGCAGCCTCGTCCATGGCGGACTTCATCGACTTCTTCACGGCAGCAACGCCGCCCTTGTCACAGACTGCCTTGACTTCGGCAACCTTGAGCTTGCCGCAAGCCGCATCGCCAGCGGAGGCCGAGGTGGAGGTGCCGATCACGGCGAAGCCGGCCGCGATGCCGAGGGATGCAACGAGAAACCCAGTGGTGAGTGAGCGCGTTTGGAACATGAACCTAATCCTTGTTACTTTTTCCATCTGCTAGCCCGGGCCGATGACACAGCGGGGGCACACAGCGATGCCTGCGGGTGCTTTACGCGACAGGGGAAGCGAGTCTTCCTCGACCTCGCCCTTTTGTAAGGCGACCCGCGAGTCCCTTTGGGGAAACCCTGAACATCGCAGTTCGTGGTGCTAATGCCCGCCCGCGGCCAAGTCAAAACCGTTGTGGATATTGGCGCTGAAAAGTAACGATTCCATAAGTTTGCCTACTATTGGCTACATTTGACGCCACTCGGCGCCGCCATCGGTGGCAAGAACTTATCAAACCTAGTGCTGGACGACCTTCAGAGCGTAGCCGGGCAGCACTTCGTTGTGTGAACCAGTCCGGTACCCTTCGAGATCGAGCGTCACGTACTGGAAGCCATGGCGCTTGCCCGCGCTCACGATTTCCTGGCGCAGCGCGGGCGCGAGCGCGCGGGGCAGCTCCTCCACGGCCAGCTCCAGGCGCGCAACCTTGCCGTGCCAACGGACGCGGACCTGAACGAACCCGAGATCTTTCAAGTCCTGCTCGAAGCGACCAATCTGATCGAGCCGCTCGCGCGTGACGGAGATGCCGTACGGGATGCGACTGGCGAGGCAGGCTGCGGCCGGTTTTTGCCAGTTGCTGAGACCGAGCAGCTGGGCGCTGGCGCGCACGTCGCGTTTGCCGAATCCGAGCTCCGCCAGCGGGCTCTTCACGCCGGCGCGGCTCGCAGCTTCGAGTCCGGGACGATGGTCTCCCAGATCGTCACGGTTGGTGCCGTTGAGGATGTGGCTGACGCCGTACGCAGCGAGCTGACGATGGGCGATCTCGTACAGCTCGCTCTTGCAGTGGAAGCAGCGGTCCGGACCGTTGGCGACGTAGCCCGGTCGCTCGATCTCGCGCGACTCCAGGAACTCGTGATGGGCTCCCAGCTGCTGGGCAAAACGCGCGGCTTCTTCGCGTTCGCGAGCCGGCAGACTGGCGCTCACCGCCGTGATGGCGACGGCGCGCTCGCCCAGCTGCTCGTGCGCCACCGCCAGGACCAGGGCGCTGTCGATCCCCCCCGAGTAGCAAACCAGGGCAGAGCCGAGGCGGCGCAGGTACTCGCGAAGGGCCGCCAGCTTCTCTTCGGGAGAGGGGCCGGGAATGGGAGCGAGCTCGGGAGTCATGGCGCACCGAAGCTAACATCTTTGTCCGCAAAGCGGAGCCTCAGACATAGAAACTCTCCACATCATTGATGTTTTTGGCAATTCGTGAGCGTGGCTCTTGCGCCCGGAGATTCATCTGATAATTTGTTCAGGGTCATGAGAGCGGAGACCCTGAGCTCACTGCGGTCCTCGTTGGATCGCCTGGATCGAATGTCCCCCTTCGCCGGCGAAGCGTCGGAGCGAGTGCTGCCGCTCGGTATTCCGGCGATCGACGCCCTTCTGCCTCTGCAAGGGCTGCCATTCGGCGGCGTCACGGAGCTGCAGGTGCGCGGCTCGAGTGGCACGGCGACCTCCTTTGCGCTGTGTGCTTGTCGCGCCGCTCAGCAGAGCGGTGCTGCCAGTCCCTGGTGCGCCTTCATCGATCCAGCCGCCACGCTGTACGCACCCGGAGTCGCGCGAGTGGGCGTCGATCTCGATCATTTGCTGGTGGTGCGCCCGGAGCTCGAGGCCGTGGGGCGCGCGGCGCTCCGGATCGTGGAAGCCAACCTCGCCTCAGTACTGGTGATCGATCTGACGGGTACAACACAGCCGATCAACGAACACATTTGGGAACGGAACGTGCGCCGTCTCGCGCTGGCCGCAAAGTCCACCGCGACCAGCATCTTGTTGCTCACTCGCTCCGAACAGTTCCAGACTCTGCCGTTGCCGGCGTTCATGCGCCTGGAGTTCACTCGCCGATCGACCGAGTCGTTCGAGCTCCGGGTAGGTAAGGAACGCTGCGGGCGCATTTCTTCCGCCCGCAGCTTCCCGTGCTCCATTTTCGACCCAGCAGCTGCTCGGGTCGCTTCGCTGGCGGCGCCAGCGATGGCGGCCTCATCGTTGACGGCCGTGCGCCGGGTTTCCTGATGGAACGGGCTGGCGCGCGGAAGCGGCGCATCTTGGCCGCCATTTTGCCGCATTTGCACTGCGAGCTGGTGCAGGCGGAATCGGCCTTGTATGCGCTCACCGGTCCCTCCGGGCGTGTCTCTTCCGGGCAACCCGCTACTTTCAAACAAAGGTCATCTGGAGCAGGTGAACCACCCCGAGCCATCGTGCTCACGGATACGCGGTCTTGCACCGCCCGGGGTCCCGTCGAGCAGAAGACGGAGCTGGAGAGCAAGACGGAGCTGGATGCGGTCAATGCGACTGCCCATCGACTGGGGATCCGCCCCCGACAAACCATCGCCCAGGCCTGCGCCATCGTCGAAAATCTGGTCGTTCATGCCTTGCCCCGCGCGCGCCTGCTCTCTGCGCTGAAGCAGATCGCAGAAGTCGCGCTCGGATTTGGGGCTCCTGTTTCTTTCCAGGCGCCGGATACGGTCTGGGTAGACATTTCGGGATCGGGGCACCTCTATCCGAGCGAACGCGAGCTGGCGCTGGAGCTCGCCGCGCAGATCCGAGCGCTGGGTCATGCGCCGCGCGTGGCGGTCGCGGATGGGCCCTGGCTCGCTCAGTCGTTCGCGCGCCATGCACAGCTCGAGCCTCCGGGAATTCTACTGGTGGATACGGAGAGCACGGACCATGCCGTGAGTCAGCTTCCGATCATCGCCTTGCCCATCCATCGAGAAGCGGTCAGTTGGTTTTCCCGTTTGGGGCTGCTCAGCATCCAAGATCTGCGAGCTTTGCCGCTCTCTGCACTGGCTGCTCGCCTGGAAGATCGCGTCCTCGATGTGCCGTTGAAAACCATCCTGGACCTGATTCAAGGCCGGGACACCGGCGTGCTCGTTCCGCATCAACCCGAAGAGGTGCCTTGCGAGGAGCTGTTCTGGGAAGATCCGCTCGAGAATGTCGAGCCGCTGTTGTTCGTGTTGAAGGGTCTGTCCGGGCGTTTGAGTGCTCGCCTGGAAGGCCGGGGCCAAGCTGCTCAGGAGCTACGGCTCACGATTCATTACGACCGTTCCATTGCCGCGCATGCCATCGCCGCGCATGCCATCACGGCCAGCTCCAACGCGGCCAGTTCCAACGCGGCCAGCTCCAACGCGGCCAGCTCCAATGCGGCCAGTTCCAATGCGGCCAGTTCCATTGCAGTCCCGGCCCACGTGGGTGGATCGCTCGCGTCCCACAGCTCGGTTCGAGCAAAGTCGCTCTCCTTCAAGCTCGCATCGCCGCTGTTCCATGCCGAGGATCTGGAGCGCGTCCTGCGCCCGCGGCTGCAGAAGCAAACTCTGATAGCTCCGACGCTGGGCCTCAGCCTGCAAGCTACTTCCGTGACGGAGGCACGCTGTTGCCAGCTGGGGCTGGGCAAATCCGGCAAGTGGTCAGGCAATGCCTGCGAGATGGCCCCGGATCCGCGCACGCTGGCGGTGTTGGTGGCGGAGCTGACGGCGGACATCGGAGCGGAGTCTGTGGGCGTGCTCGCCCTGCTAGACTCGCACTTGCCGGAGAAAAGCAGCACGCTGTTGCCGTTCGGTTCCGCGCAGGTCTCCGCGAGCAGCCCCCCGGCGGCGGCACGCTGGCAAGAGTCTGCTGCGCTTCTCGAGCTACCGCGGGTGCCCACGCGCCTCTTCGAGCCGCCGATCGAAGTTCACGCACCGATTCGCAAGAGCGAGCTCTGGGTGATTCATGAGCGGGCTTTCATTGTTTCCAGGATCCAGTTCGAGCAACGGCTCGAAGGCGTCGAGTGGTGGGCTCGAAACAAGATCTTCCGCGATTACTTTCGGGTCTGGTTAGCTGAAGTCCCGAGCAGCCGCCTACCGTACTCGCAGCGTCAGCCGTGGCGCGCTCGCGCGCACGAGGCTCAGCCAGGGAGCAGCGGACTCGAGGCGCTGGTATATCGAGATCGGCTGTACCGGGATCACGAACAGAGCACTCTGCTCGGGCAACTTCCCGGTGTGACCGGCAAGAGCTATGTGCAAGGGCTGTATGACTGATGTCCGGATTTGTCGAACTCTCGGCCCGCTCTTCGTTTTCATTTCTTCGTGGTGCGTCCCACCCAGAAGAGATGATCGAGCAAGCGCGCGCGCTCGGGCTGTCCGGCATCACCCTCTGTGATCGGGACGGTGTGTATGGTGTGGCGCGAGCTCACGCCAAAGCCAAAGAGATTGGCCAGACATTCCATTTGGGAGCCGAATTGCCGCTGGCTTTTTCCGAACACGAGCTGCAATCCGGTCACGCAGATGCGATCTTGGGTCCGCTTTCCGAGCGGCAACGGCGTCAGCTCACACGAACAGCCAGGCCGAACGAGCTGAGAAAGCGGTTGCTGGCCCAGGATGGCTATCCCTCGATCCAGCTGATCGTCAAAAACCTGCAGGGGTATCAGAACCTGTGCTGGCTTTTGACCCGCGCTCATGCCGAGTTGCCCAAGGGAGAGTGCCTGCTCGATCTCGAGCAAGTCCAGGGCAGAACAGCTGGACTGGTGGCACTCATTCCCACTCAGATCCACCCCTCCTTCTCTTTGCGCGGCGCTCCCGCTGGAAGCGGGGAAGCCGATGCTTTTTCCGAACGCATGCTGGGGCAGCTGAGAGATTTATTTCATGCCCAGCGCGCGCTCTATTCTCTCACGTACCGGCGCCTGAACCGCAATGACAGCCTGCGGCAGGCGATCGCGCTGCAGCGGCAGCAGCAGCAGGACGTCCCCATCCTCGCGTCGGCATGGCCCACCTACCACTGCAAGAGCCGCAAGCGTTTGGCGGATGTGCTGCAATGCATCCGCCTGGGCACCACACTGGCACAGGCAAGGACGAAATTGTCGGCAAACGGGCAGGCCTATTTGCGCAGCGAGGCGCAGATGTCCCGCCTCTTCATCGATCATCCAGACTGGCTGGCGCGTACGGGCGAAGTCGCCGGCGAGCTCCACTTCAGCCTCGATGAACTCTGCTACCATTTCCCTTGCACGACCGAGCCCGGTGAAACTCCGGACAGCCAGCTCCGCAAGCTGAGCTGGGCAGGAGCTCAGCGGCGTTACCCTGGAGGCGTACCGGAAAAGGTCCAGCGCCAGCTGGAGACGGAGCTGGCGCTGATCCAGCAAATGAACGTGGCTGCATACTTTCTCAGCACCTGGGAGGTGGTGGAGATCGCGCGCCAGCGCGGCATCTTGTGCCAGGGCAGGGGGAGCGCCGCGAACAGCGCTGTCTGCTACGTGCTCGGCATCACCGCCGTGAATCCAGAATGCAGCAACTTGCTCTTCGAGCGCTTCATGAGCTCAGAGCGACATGAGCCGCCCGATATCGACGTCGACTTCGAGCACGAGCGGCGAGAGGAAGTCATTCAAGAGATCTATCAACGCTACGGCCGCGAGCAGGCGGCCATGGTCTCGGAGGTGATCTGCTATCGTCGAAGAAGCGCCCTGCGCGAGGTTTCCAAGGTTTTCGGGTTGTCTCTCGATCAATGTGACCGCCTGGCGAAGGTATTTTCGTTTTGGGATCGCGATCGCGCGGGCGAAGTCACGAGGCAGCGCGTGAGAGAAGCCGGGCTGGATGCGTCAGCTCCGGAGCTGCAAGGGGTACTCGAGATGGCGGCGGAGCTGGTCGGCTTTCCGCGCCATCTCAGTATTCATGTGGGCGGCTTCGTTCTGTCGTCTCGACCGTTGCACGAGGTATCGCCGGTCGAGCCGGCGCGCATGGTCGATCGCTCCGTGGTGCCCTGGGACAAGGACGACCTCGATATCCTGCGCTTCTTCAAGATCGATGTGCTTGCGCTCGGCATGTTGACGGCCGTCCGCAAAGCACTGCACACGGTTTGGTCGGACGAAGCGCTGCGGTCCGCTGAGCCAGGTACAGAGAGCTTCGATTGCTTGGAAGTGATCACCCGCATTCCGGATGAAGACCCAGCCGTGTATGCCCTGACGGCTCAGGCAGATACGGTGGGGGTCTTTCAGATCGAAAGCCGAGCGCAGATGGCCATGCTGCCCCGGCTGCGCCCTCGATGTTTTTACGATCTGGTGATCGAGGTGGCCATCGTCCGGCCCGGCCCCATTCAGGGAGGCATGATTCATCCCTATTTGCGGCGCCGCAACGGTGAAGAGCCCGCCGATTGTCAGCCGCTGCTGCGCGGGATTCTCGAGCGGACACTGGGCGTGCCGCTATTTCAAGAGCAAGTGATGCAGATCGCGATCGTCGGCGCGGGGTACAGCGGCGGCGAAGCTGATCAGCTGCGCCGGGACATGGCGGCCTGGAAGAAAACGGGCCGCCTCTCGCGGCACCGGCAGCGCTTGCTCGACGGCTTCGCCAGGAACGGCATTGATCGCAGTTTTGGCGAGGCCATCTTCGAGCAGATCAAGGGCTTTGGCGAGTACGGCTTTCCCGAGTCACACGCCGCCTCCTTCGCATCGCTGGTCTACAAATCGGCCTGGTTGAAGGCGCACTATCCCGCTCATTTCAGCTGCGCCCTGCTCAACTCGCAGCCCATGGGCTTCTACTCGCCCGCCAGCCTGGTCAAGGATGCGCAGAAGCACGGGGTGGAGGTGCGCCCCGTCTCAGTGCTCGACAGCGCTTGGGACTGCACGCTCGAGCCTTCCGCCTCTCGATGGGGGCAGCAGCCCGCGGCCCCAGGCCGAGAGAAAGCTCTGCGGCTCGGATTGCGGATGATCAAGGGGCTGAGTCGCGAGAGCGCCGAGCGTTTGCTCGGCTTCCGCTCGGAGCTATCTGCCGGCGGCAAGGCCTTCGAGAGCTTTCCAGAGCTGCTTCGCCAGCTGCCCCTGCCCAAGAAGGATGTGGACGCCCTGGCGGAAGCCGGCGCTTTCGAGCCGCTGTTGCGGGAGCGCCGACAAGTACTGTGGGCAGCCCGCGCGCCTCGCCAGCTGGGCTTGTTCCGAAATACCCCGGCCAGTGAACCCGGCGTGCAGCTGCCCAGCTTGCAAAACGTCGAGCTGCTGGCGCTCGATTATGAGCGGGTACGGCTCTCGCTCCACGATCACCCGCTGCGCCATCTGCGCGCCAAACTCGCGGGCTCTTCCGTGATCACCATGGCCCAGCTGGCACAGTGTTCGACGGGCGAGCGCGTGGCGGTGGCCGGTTTGGTGCTGGCTCGCCAGCGCCCGGGAACGGCCAGCGGCGTGGTGTTCGTCACGCTCGAAGATGAGACGGGCATCGCCAATCTCGTCTTCTATGCGCGGGTCTTCGAGGCTTACCGGCGCGCGGCCCAGCATTCGTCATTGCTGCTGGTGAGAGGCAAAGTCGAGCGGCAGGATCCGAAACCGGGTTCCGTGGACGTCAGCGATCCACGCCAAAAGAACGGGGTGGCATCGATCATTCACCTGATCGTCGAGTCCGCCCAGCGGCTGAGCTTGCCAGGGCGCGAGCTGCGCCACAGCTCGCGCGATTTCCATTGAACGCTTGAACCGCCGGCGGAGGTACCAGCTCAGGCGACCTGACTCGTCGCTTCGTCGAGCTCGTCGCCCAGCTCTCGCTGGGGAGCGGCCACGGTATTCCGAGGCGGCCGCGCCGCATATTGCTCTGCCCGGGGCTGAGCGCGCTCGTTCACCTTCACGCTCACCACGCGCGAGACGCCGGGCTCCGCCATGGTCACGCCGTAGAGCAAGTCCACGGACTGCATCGTGGTCTTGATGTGGGTGATGACGATGAACTGCGACTTGTCCGTCATCGCGCGGATCGCTTCGTTGTAGCGAGCCACGTTGGCCTCGTCGAGCGGCGCATCGACCTCGTCCAGCACACAGAAGGGGGAGGGACGATGCTGGAAGATCGCGAAGATCAACGAGGCCGCGGTGAGCGCCTTCTCTCCACCGCTCATCAGCTCCACCGTGCCGAGCTTCTTGCCGGGAGGCTGGGCGACGATGTCGACACCGCTCTCCAGCAGATTCTCCGGATCGGTCAGCACCAGCTCGGCGTGACCGCCCTTGAACATGCGGCGGAAGGTCTGGGAGAAGAGCTCGTTCACGGCCTTGAACGTCTCGCGCATGCGGCGCCGGCTCTCGCGATCCATGTGTTTGATCGCGTTGTCGAGGTCCGCCATGGCGCGCTCGATGTCCGTCTTCTGACCCGAGAGCTCCTCGAAGCGCTTCTCCGCCTCCAGGTACTCCGCCATGGCGTCCAGGTTCACCGGACCCATGCGGTCGATGATCTTGGTCAGCTCATCGATGCGGCGCTTGTGCTCCTCATCCGTCGGCGGGCGAGCGTGGTAGATGCCTACCACTCGCGCCAGCTCCAGGCCTCGGAAGCGCTCGCGCACGCCGGTGATCAGGTGCTCCAGCTCGATCTCCAGCTTCTGCAGCTTCATCTCGCGTTCAGCGAGCTGGCCATCCACCTCGCTGGACTCGGCCCGCATCGCCCGCAGCTCTTCCTCGCCCACTCCGAGGGAGTTGCGGATCTCTTCCAGGACGGTTCGCACGCTCTCGAAATCCTGGTGCGCGTCGCGCGCCGTCGCCTCTGCCTGAATGCGTTCCTCACGCCAGCCCAGCAACTTGGCAGCGGTCTCCCCGTGCGCCGTGGCCGATTCCTGCGCCGCTCGAGCCAGCTCCTGCGCCTGGCGCTCCGTCGCATCGCGCGTCTCCTCGACCCTACGCAAGGACGACAAGACCGCTTCGCGCTGCTCGGTGAGCTGGGCCAGTCGTACCTTCTGCTCGGTCACGCTGGAGGAGTGCTCCGCCACCCGCTGCTTGGCCTCTTCGGCCGCTCGCTCGCTCTCCTCGAGCTCGCGCCGCAGGCCCTCCAGATCTGCGGTGGCGCTTTCCAGCGCCGCCATGCAGGCCTGCTGCTCCGCCTCCGCGGTGGCGGCGGCTTGCTCCAACAAGCGCCGCTCCTCGACGAGCTCGGCGGCACGCTGCTCCGTCGCCTTCAATTCCTTCGCGAGCTGCCCGAGGTCCTTCTCCGCACCCAGCAGGAGCAGCGCGACCTCGTGCGTTGCCTTGCTGGCCGCTTCCAGATCCTTGCGGAGCTGCGCGACACGCTCGGCATCGGCCACGGCGATCGCCGCGAGCTCCGCCACCTGCGCTGTGCGCTCGCTGATCTCTGCGCGCAGCTCGCCGATCTCGCGCCGGCGCTCGATCTGCGGCGCGGCCACGCTCCCACCGGTGACGACCCCGCTCGGATCCACCACCGTGCCGTCGAGCGCCACCGTGACTAGACCCGCTTGCCGGCTGACGAGCACCGCGCTCGCCGCGTCGCGCACGACCAGCGCAGCGCCGAGCAGCGCGCGCACCAGAGGCTCATCCTCTGCGCTGTACTGCACCAGATCCGCGGCACGGCCGAGCACCTGCTCGCGCAGCTCGGCATCGAGCGAGACACCATCTTGCTTGGCGGATGCGCCCGCGACATAGCAGGGGCGCAGCGGGAGCAGGGCCACGCGGCCCTTCTTGTTGCGCCGCAGCTCCTCGATCAGGGCCGTCAGGCGCGCGGGATCGGTCGTGACGACCGCTTCGAGCCGCTCGCCGAGCAGACCCGCGACCGCATCGGTCAGCTCCGCGGGCACGACCATGCGCTCCGCGATCGAGCCGAGCACGTCCGGGTTGCCGCTCGAGAGCACGGCTTTCGCCGCCGACTTCACGCCCTCGAGGCGGCGCTCGAGCTCCTCCAGCACCTGCACTCGGCTGCGCTTCGAGTCCAGCTCGCGCTCCGCGGCTCGCCGCGCCTTTTCGCTCTCGGCCACGCGCGGTGTCGCGGCGCGCAGCTGCGCTTCGAGCTCGGCACGGGTTGCATCCGCCGTCTGCTTGTCGAGCTGCGCGCGTTCCAGCTTCGGTTGCGCCTCCGCCTCGCGCTCCAGGAGCGACGCGATCCGCGCTTCCAGCTCCTCACTCTGCGCTCCGAGCGCTGCGTAGCGCTGGCGGGCCGAGTCGCGCCGCTGCTCGGTCGCGTGGATCCGGACCTCGTCCGCGGCGATCCTGGAGGTGACATCGTTGACGCTGCGGCGCAGCCTCTGCGCCTGGGCCACCGCCGTGGACTCCTCCTGGAGCAGCCGCGCCAACAGGTCTGCCTGGACCTTGGTCTCACCCGCGAGCACCGCTTCGCGCTGCGACAGTTGCTCCGCACGCTGCGAGAGGCCGATTTCCTCGTCCGCCAACCGCTCGCGGCGGCCCTCCAGCTCTCGCCCCTGCTGCGACGAGCTCTGCAACCGCTCTTCGAGATGAGTCAGCCGATCCCGGCCGCGCGCATATTCGGCCTGGAGCGTGGCGACCCGATTGTCCGCCTCATAGGCCGCCTTCGAAGCTGCCTCGGCACGAGCCTCGATGCTGGCGGCCTCGCCGCGCGCGCGAGCCATCTCGTCGTCGCGTGTCGACACCAGCTGCCTCAGCTCTTCCGAGCGACTCGCCAAGGTCGCGCGCCGCTCGAGCTCGCAGGAGCGCACCACGCTCAGCTCCAGCCAGCGGTGCGAGGCCTGGTGCAGGGTGAGGTCCTCGACCTCTTCGCGATAGCGAACAAAGCGCTCCGCCTTGGCGGCCTGGCGCTTGAGCGAGGCGCGATTGCGATCGATCTCCGACACGATGTCGGTGATGCGCAACAGATTCTGCTTGGTCAGCTCGAGCTTCTTCTCGGCCTGGCGGCGGCGCTGCCGGTATTTGGTGACGCCCGCTGCCTCCTCGATGAAGAGCCGGCGATCCTCGGGGCGAGCGCTGACGATCTGCCCGATCCGGCCCTGCTCGACGATCGAATACGCCTTGGTGCCAACGCCCGTGCCGAGGAAGAGCTCGGTGATGTCCCGCAAGCGGACCTGAGTGTTGTTGATCAGGTATTCGCTCGTCCCGTCACGATAGAGCCGGCGCGCGACCGAGATCTCGGGGTAGTCGCGGTACATTTCCGGCAGCGTCGCGGCGTAACCTGCGTCGGTGTTGTCGAAGGTCAGGATGACCTCTGCCAAACCGTGGGCCGGGCGCGACTCCGAACCGCTGAAGATGACGTCGTCCATGGACCGGCCGCGCAGGTGCTTGGCGCTCTGCTCGCCCATGCACCAGCGAAGCGCGTCCACGATGTTCGACTTGCCGCAGCCGTTGGGCCCGACGATTCCGATCACGTCATGATCGAAGTGGATAACTGTCCGGTCCACGAAGGACTTGAAACCGGAGATTTCCAACTTCTTTATATGCATGCCGGTCCCGCAGACCTTTCTACGTGCCCTTGGTCCAAGGGTAGTTGAGCCGACCGGACGTCACCAGCCGTTTCCTGAACTATGACCATATGTGGCAGTACAGTGCCCCACATGACAACGTCATGATACACGCGGCAGCAAGCGATACAAGCGTTCAAGTGCCTGAACATCAAATGAGTAGCCTGGTGCCTCGCATCTGCCCCCCTTCGACCGACCGCAATCTTTGCGAAGGCGTTGACAGGCGAGAAATGCGATACATCTGAGGACCCGCGGCAATGACCTACGAATACGCTTGTGAAGCATGTGGCCACCAGTGGGAGGCCGAACAGTCAATCAAGGATGCCCCGCTCAGGCAGTGCGTGGCGTGCGGTAAGGAAAAGGCGAAGCGCCTGGTTTCGGGCGGCACTGGGTTCTTGCTGAAAGGCGGCGGCTGGTACGCCGACCTGTACTCCAGCGCCGGGAAGTCGGCGGCTAGCTCGGGCGATACGCCGGCCACCAAGGCGTCGAGCAATGGCTCCGCGGCCACCAAGTCCGACAGCGGTGGCAGCGACGCCGGCGCCAAGTCCTCCGCCGCCTCGGAGAGCAAGGCTGCCAAGCCCAGTGAGGCGAAAGCCTCCAGCGCACCGTCGACCTAGGGCGCGAAACCCGGCTAGTCTGGGAAAATGACCAAATGGGTCACACCCAGCATCGAACGCATCCGCCCCTACCAGCCCGGTACGCCCATCGAAGAGGTGGCCCGGCGCCTCGGAGCGGACGCACCGCCTGAAATCATCAAGCTCGCCTCGAATGAAAATCCGCTCGGTCCGAGCCCGCTAGCGCTCGCTGCAGCCCGGGCCGAGCTCGCCGGGGTGCACCGCTATCCCGAGTCGGAGGCACCGCTGCTGCGCAACGCGCTCGCAGGGCACCTCGGGGTCAGCGCCGAAGAGATCGTGCTGGGCAACGGCTCGAACGAACTGTTGGAGCTGCTGGTGCGCACGTTCTGCTCGGGTGATCAGCGCGTGGTCTTCGCCGAGCCCTCGTTCGTCGTCTACCGACTGGCGTGTCTCGCTCACGGTGTGCCGTTCACCGAGGTCGCGCTGGACGGCTACACGCACGATCTGCCCGCCATGGCCCGCGCGGTGTCACCGGGGACGCGGCTCGTCTTCATCGCCAACCCCAACAACCCCACGGGCACCTACGTTGGACGCAAAGCCCTCGCCGCGTTCCTGGAGGCCATGCCAGCGGACGTCCTGGTGGTCCTGGATGAGGCGTACGCGGAATACACCGACGCAGAGGATTACCCGGATGGGTTGCAGTTCCGGGAGCTGCACCCGAACACGATCGTCGTACGCACTTTCTCCAAGATCTATGGATTGGCCGGGCTGCGGCTGGGGTACGCGGTTCTGCCGGCAGAGCTGGCCGGCTATCTTCATCGGGTACGAGCGCCGTTCAACGTGAGCAGCGTCGCCCAGGCCGCAGGGGTTGCAGCCCTGGCGGATCGGGAACACGTGGCGCGCAGCCGTGCCCTGAATCTGGCCGAGAAGGCCTTCATGCAGCAGGAGTTAGAGGCCATGGGCCTGGCCGTGGTGCCGAGTCAGGCCAACTTCGTGCTCGTGAACATCGCCCGGCCCGCGGCGGCCGTATACGAGGCGATGTTGACCCATGGAGTGATCGTGCGCGCCATTCCGCCGCTGCCCTCGATGCTGCGCATCAGCCTCGGTACTCGCCACGAGAACGAGCGCTGCCTCGCCGCCCTGCAGGCGGTGCTCGGGTGAAGTTGCGAGTCAGCTGGGCCAAGGCGCTGTCGCTCGCGCTGCTCCAGCTGTCCTGTGGGAAAGGACCGGAGGTGATCCTGCGCAGCGCGGCGGGAGCCGCCGTGAGCGCGGCCGACATCGACCGCGATCCGCTGCAGCTGCTGCCGCCGGGCAGCATCGCCTGGTTTCATCTCGACGTGACCAGCAGCGCGCAGTCGGACCTCGGCCAGTACGTGCTGTCCGATCTCGAGGCGCGTTTCCCGATGCCGGATCAGGCCGGGTTCTCGTTGCGACGCGACGTGACGCAGCTCAATTTGGCGGCCTACTCGCTGCAAGGCGTGGACTTCGCGGGCGTCGCCCTCGGCTCGTTCGACGCGGCCAAGATCGCTGCGGCGGCAGTCGAGTACAAGGGCGGCCCCCTCGCTCCCCAGCTGACGAAATCGGAATATGCGGGGCGCACGCTGTTCACCGCGCAGAACGTCGGATTTTCGATCCTGACCGCGCACACCGCTCTGTTCGGCAACGACGTGGGCATGCGCCGCTGTCTGGACCGCATCGCCGACGCGCGCGTCGCCGACGATTTGCCGGCCTGGGTCAAGGAGCTGCTGGGAACTCCCAACGCCTCGTTCTCCTTCGGCGGCGACCTCTCCGGCAATGCTGTCACCGCGACGCTGCCGCGGCGGCTCGCCTTGCTCGAAGGGGCCTCACAGCTGCGAGTGGTCGGCAACTTCACACCGCCAGGCGTCAACCTCGCCGGCACGATCCAGCACGCCAATCCGACTGCGGCCGGTCACAGCGCGACCGCGCTGCGCGAGGTCGGAGGTAGCGTCAACGTGTACGCCCAGCTGCTCGGCCTCGGAAGGCCGATCCGCAAGCTGGAGACCCAGGCCGTGGGGAACGATGCCCAGCTGGTGATCGCGGTCGAGGGCGACGCGATCAAGCTGTTGATGAAGCGCTTTCTTCCGCCGCCGCCTCCTTTGGTACAACACTCTGGCCCGGGCTGGGCGGATCAGACTCCCGCTGATCGCGAAGCCGTGGCACGAGTCACCCCATGAGCAGAACCCGACCCATCGTGGCGATCGACGGCCCCGCCGGATCCGGCAAGACCACCGTCTCGCGCCTGGTCGCCCAACGCCTCGGCTACGTCGTGCTCGACACGGGCGCCTTGTATCGAGCCCTGGCTCTGGCCACGAGCCGCGCCGGCCTGGAACCGGGCAGGGACGATCTCGGGCAGTTCTGCGAGCAGCTGGTCGCGCGCGGTGCGATCGTCTTCGAGCCCGGCGCCGACGGCGGCAGCCGTGTGCTGCTGGACGGGGAGGACGTGTCGCTCCTGATCCGCACCTCCGAGATGAGCTCGCGCGCCAGCGTGGTCTCGGCTCTTCCAGCCGTCCGCAAAGCGTTGCTCGATCTGCAGCGTTCGATGGGGCAGGGCGGCGGCGTGGTGGTCGAGGGGCGCGACATCGGCAGCGTGGTGTTCCCGGACGCCGAGTCCAAGTTCTTTCTCACCGCCAGCCTCGATCGGCGCGCGGAGCGGCGCTTCCGCGAGCTGACCAGCCGAGATCCGCCGAGCCTCGGCGCAGTGAAGAATCAGGTGGCGGAGCGCGACCAGCGCGACTCCGAGCGCTCGATCGCGCCGCTGCTTCAGGCCGCCGATGCCGAATTCCTGGACAGCAGCGATCTCGGTATCGAGCAGGTGGTCGAGCGCATCGTGAGCTCCGTCCGGCGCACCGAGGCGCGCTTGAAGGCCGGCGTCGAAGCCTCGCGCCGCTGAGAGCCAGGCGCCACAGTCGGAGCAGTGATGGCAAGCAGGGAAGAGCGGCGCGGAACCTCGTTTCGCAAGCTGGCCTGGGCGGGGGTCCTCTTCACGGCCGTGGCCGGCGCGGGCGCCTGGGTGGCTTACGCGCGGCTGGTGCACTATCGGCGTTGCGCAGTGGAACACTTGCCGCCAGGGGCGGAGCTGGTGGCGCGCCTGGACGTCGAGCAGGTGGTGCTGTTCGAGCCCGTACGGCGGCACCTGATCCCGCTGATCGAGCGCTTGCCGCTCGCTGCGGCGCCTTCCGGCGCAGGCGCTCCGGAGCTGGACCGGACGAGCCGCTTGCGGCGCGACGCCGGCTTGAACCTCGGCCTCGATCTGCGCGAGATCCTGGTCGTCACGGCGCCTGGGGGCCGCTGGGTCTTGGTCCTGGGGGGCTTGTTCCAGCAAGGGCTGGTGTCCGGCATCGCGCGCGAGTTGACGGAGGAGGCCGCGACCGGCTGGCGGCGCGCCGACGACGCGCTGGAGTTCGCGCCCTCCGGCGCAGCGCTTGCCCAGGCTTCCGACGGCGCGCTGCTCCTGGCCAGCGATCGCGCGCTGCTCGCGGCAACGTTGCCCAGCTCCACGCGCTTCCGCGAGCTCGGGCTGGAGCGCGAAGGCGCGGGCAGCGCCCGCGTCCCGAGCTCGGTTCTGGACCGTTGGGCCGCTGAGGGTGGGGCCCCCCAGTGGCTCGGCGCGATCGAGAGCGCCGCGCTCGAGCTGCGGCTGAGCCGCGAGATCGAGGTCGATGTGCGGCTCCAGTTACGGGATGGTAGCGCCGCCACGGCGCTGGTCGCGCTGGCAGAACACCACCTGCCGTCCACGGCCGCGGACGATATCGGGGACCCCTCGGCCGCTGGGCTTGACCCGTGGGGCTTTCTGGCGCGCGCCAAAGAACTCCAGACATCCGGAAATACTCTGCAATTTGTCAGCGTCTGGCGTCAGGCGGAGCTCGATCGAGCCGCGCGCGATTTCGCCGCATGGCTGGAGCGTCGGCTGTCGCTCGCGGCTGCTACACCGAGTTAAAAGCCTCTCGGGTCATCCGCCCAAAGTCACCGCCAAGGGTGGTGGCGGCGCCCCGGAGGGGCTACAATCTACCCCCCCGCGAAAGTCAGCCTCCCGGTGATACCCAGGGAGTTTCTGGTTTGTGCGGCGTTTCTGGTTTGACGCGGCCGGAGCCGCACGTTACGTGGGCGCGCGCGCAAATTTTATCCGCGCACTCACTTCCGCGAGGATTCTTCCTCGCAAACCCCAAGGGGAGGGCTGTCGATTCTGGCTCGACCGCCAACCCCGCCCCACCTGCAGCATTGAACACGGAGTTAATAACCCAACCCATGCCTGAAACCATGACTTCTCAGAATAACGCGGAGGACAGTTTCTCCGCCCTCTTCGAGGCGACGCTCACCGATCCGAGCAACACCGAAAACGGCAGCGAAGGGCAGATCGTTTCCGGCTTGGTCGTTCAGCTCACGCACGATGCAGTCGTGGTGGACATTGGGGGCAAGAGCGAGGGAGTGATCTCCAAGGGCCAGTTCCTGGATGCCCATGGCGAGCTCAAGGTCTCGCGCGGCGATGTGATCGACGTGTTCGTCGAGAGCCGCGAAAACGACGACGGTCTGATCAGCCTCTCCAAGGAGAAGGCTGACAAAATGAAGGTGTGGGACGAGATCTCCGGCGCGTGCGAGCGCGACGAGATCATCGAAGGCACGATCAGCCAGCGCGTGAAGGGCGGGCTCTCCGTCACGATCCGCGGCGGCGTGAAGGCCTTCTTGCCCGGCTCCCAGGTGGATCTGCGTCCGGTGCGCAACCTGGACAAGCTGATCGGACAGACCTACGAGTTCAAGGTCATCAAGTTCAACAAGAAGCGCGGAAACATCGTGCTTTCGCGGCGCGTGCTGCTCGAGAAGGAGCGCGACGCGATGAAGCAGAAGACGCTCGAGACCTTGCACGAAGGCATGGTCTGCGAGGGGACGATCAAGAACCTCACCGAGTACGGCGCCTTCGTCGATCTCGGCGGCATCGACGGCCTGCTGCACATCACGGATATGTCCTGGGGCCGCGTGAACCACCCGAGCGAGGTGTTCAAGGTCGGCGACAGCGTCACCGTGAAGGTGCTGAAGTACAACGCGGAGACGGAGCGCGTCAGCCTGGGCCTCAAGCAGACGCAAGAGGATCCGTGGAACCACGTGCAGGAGGCCTACCCGCTCGGCAAGAAGGTGAGCGGCAAGGTGATGAGCATCACCGACTACGGCGCCTTCGTGGAGCTGGAGCCGGGCGTCGAGGGCCTGATCCACGTCTCCGAGATGAGCTGGACCAAGAAGGTCAAGCACCCCTCCAAGGTGCTCGAGGTCGGCAACGAGGTCGAGTGCCAGGTGCTCGAGGTCGATTCGCGCGCCAAGCGCATCAGCCTGGGCCTGAAGCAGCTGGAGCCCGATCCCTGGGCGCTCTTCACCGACAAGTACAAGCCGGGTGATCGCATCAGCGGCAAGGTCCGCTCGCTCACTGACTACGGCGTGTTCGTCGGCATCGAGGATGGCGTGGACGGCATGGTCCACAAGACAGACCTGTCCTGGACGCTCAAGGTCGGCAACCCTGCCGATCTGTACCAGAAGGGCGACGAGGTCGAGGCGATCATCCTATCGATCAACCACGACGAGAAGAAGGTCAGCCTGGGCGTGAAGCAGATCCACGATGACCCGTGGGCCTCGCTGCTGGACGACATCAAGACGGGTCAGGTGTTCGAGAACTGCGTGGTGACCAGCGTGTCCGAGCACGGCGTGTACGTGTCGGTGCAGCCCGGCATCGATGCCTTCATCTCGAACAACGAGATCCCGGACGGCAAGCGTCCGAACCGCGGTGACAAGGTGAAGGCCGAGATCTCGAACATCGACTCGATGGATCGGCGCATCAGCATGTCGCTGCGCAACGTCGGTGAGTCGGCCGTCTCCGAGCACATCAGCGGCAAGAGCTCCGGCCGCGAGAGCTCCGGTCAGAGCGGCACGCTCGGTGACCTGCTGAAGCAGAAGTTCGGTGACAAGCTGAGCAGCATGGCGCAGCACGACGCCAGCTCCGACGCTGAATCCGAGGGATGACCGCGTCTCAGAGGGGCGGCGCTGCCAAGGGTGGCGGCCGCCCCGTTGAGCCCTCCGGTGCGACTTCCGTGAAAGATCCTCGCGGCGCTGACGTTCCTGTCGGGAGGAAGCCGATGGGCCCGCCGCGGGATAGCGACCCACCAGAGATCGAGATCGGCGAGATCTGGGGGCGTCGGCGCATCATCTTCCTGACCAGCAGCGCGCTGTTCGTGCTGCTGGTGCTCTGGCTGACGCGGGAGGTGGTGCTCCCGTTCGTCCTGGCCGTCATCATCGCCTATGTCTTTACGCCGCTGGTCGGCTGGTGCGAGCGTCGTGGCCTGCGGCGGGCCGTCTCGATCATCGTCGTGTACCTGGGCACGCTGGCCGTGGCATCCACCTCGGTCGCACTGATCGCCCCGCGCATCTACCGCGAGACGCTGGGCCTGACGCGCGAGAGCCCGCAGATCGCACGCCAGCTGGCCACGCAGTGGGGGCCGGTGATCGAGGCGCGCATCGAGTCGCTGATCGACCTGACGGGAACGCCGCCGCCCGGGCCCCGGGCGCGCACGCATCCGGACCTACCGCCACCTCATCCGCCCGCCGCGCTGGAGCTCCTGCAGCGCCCCGACGGCAGCGTCGGCATCAATGTGGGGTCTGGTGTCGAGATCGTGCAGGAGAACTCGAACGTCTGGGTGCTCCGAGAGCATGAGCCGGACGTGGCCGGCTTCCGCATCACCGAGCTGCTCAACGACGGCGTCGAGAACACCATCCACTATCTGCGCGGCAACGGCATGCAGCTGTTCAAGGTGGGTCAAGCCATCGTCAGCAGCGTCAGCCGCGGCATTTTTCTGACCTTCATGACCTTGATGGTCGCGGCCTACCTGATGCTGACGCGCGACCAGGTCTTCGGCTTCTTCCGTTCGCTCGTGCCGCCGCGTTCCCGGCGCAGCTTCGACCGTTTGCTGTACCGAATGGACCGCGGGCTCGCCGGCGTGGTGCGCGGACAGCTCGTGATCTGCTGCGTCAACGGCGTGCTCTCCGCGATCGGCTTCGTGATCTTCGGTCTCAAATACTGGCCCGTGATGGCGCTGATCGCCGGCATCATGAGCATCATCCCGATCTTCGGCTCGATCCTGAGCTCGATCCCCGCGGTCCTGATCGGGCTCACGCAGAGCTTCTTCACGGCCTTCTGGGTGCTGATCTGGATCCTGCTGATCCATCAGGTCGAAGCGAACCTCCTGAACCCCAAGATCATCGGAGTCGCAGCGCGCTTGCATCCGGTGCTGGTGGTGTTCGTGCTGATCGTCGGCGAGCACTTCTTCGGTCTCTGGGGAGCGCTGCTGGCGGTCCCCACGCTGTCGCTGACGCACAGCCTGTTCAACCATTTCCGCCTGGAATCCATGCCCGACGTGCCGCCCGACAGCGTGGCCCTGACCACACCCCCGGCGCGGCTGGACTAGCCTCGACGCTTTCGGTTTGGAGGCGGCGCGCGTGAGACGGCGCTCGGAGCGGACCCGCTGCACCGTTCAGGCACGTGCGCGGGCGCCAGCCTTGCGTCCACTCGGGGGCTGGCGCTAAGACTCGTCGTCGTGGCGAAGGAATCACGCAGGGTCAAAAAGGGCGCTTCGGGTGCGCCAGCTCAAAGTGGCGCTGCATCGCCATCGGGTCGTCCTGCGCCGCCGGATCCGGCCGCCGCAGTCGCCGCGATGGACCCGTTGAGCCCCGATCGACTGAAGAGCTTGGGCCTGCGCCTCGGTCTGCCGCTGCTGGCCATCTGGGTGGTGGGCGCGTTGATCGCCGGCGTGGTCCATTCGGAGATCATCCAGGGTATCGCGCTGGGGCTGCCGGCGGTGCTCACCGTGGCCGCCGCGGTGCTGCTGGGCTGGGGCTTGCGCCAGGCGCGCAAGGCCCAGGGCGTGGCCGGAATCCTGTCGAGGGCGACGACCAAGGACGACCGCCAGGCGGCCTTGGCCGAGCTGGAGGCGAAGTACAAGGGCTCGGATCCGACGGCGATCTTTGCGCGCTCGCAGCTGCTCTTACAGGATGGCGAGCCGCGCAAGGCACTGGCCGCGCTGGAAAGCATCAACCTCTCCAAAGTGATGGCCAACGTGGCGGACGAGGCGCGCGGTCAGCGCGCAATGATCCACCTGATGCTCGATGAGGTGCCCCCCGCGCGCGATCTGGTGGATGGCATTCAGCTCTCCCGGCATCAGGACGCGAAGAGCCGCGCCATGCTGGCAGCGATCGTCGCCGAGGCCTGGGCGCGCAGCGGGCAGGCCAAACGCGCCGCCGATACGCTCTCCGTGTTCGACGCAGATGACGCCGAGCTGGCGCAACTGCGGCCACAGCTGTTTCGCGCGCAGGCGTATGCCTTCGCGCACACCGACGATCTGAAGAGCGCGCGCCGAGCTCTGCGCAGGCTCGCCGATCAAGAGCCGCGCTTGCTCGGCTCGTTCCTGGGCCGCAAGACGCATCCGCTGCTGCAGAAGGAAGCCAAGAAGCTGCTGGAGCAGTCCGGCGCCGTGCCGCGCAAGATGCAGGTCCAGCGGCGCTAGCGCGCTGCGCCTGCCCAGGGCATCAACTGCGCAGCGTCGCCGTACCCGCTGCGCGGATGGTCGTCTCCGGCAGCAACTCCGAGAATGTGACCACGCGCGCTCCGGGCAGCTCGGACTCGATCAGCTTGCGCACGAAGCGGCGCACGTCCGGCTGTGTGAGCAAGACCGGCCGGCGCTGCAACTCTTCCGGGCACCCGTCGAGGGCGCGCCGCAGGCTCGAGACGATGTCGCGCCCCGCGGCGGGCGAGAGCGTCAAGAAGCTGCCCGCGGCTGTCTGCGAGATCGCTCCGCGGATCACTTCCTCGATCGATTCGTCGAGGGTCAGCGGTTCCAGCAGGCCCGAGCCGCGCGTCACCTCGTACGTGATCGCGCGGCGCAGCCAGGAGCGTACATGCTCGGTCAGCACCAGGGCGTCCTTCTCCACGTGCGCGACCTGCGCCAGCGCCTCCAGGATGCTGGCCAGATCGCGCACGCTCACGCCCTCCTCGACCAGCCGCCGCAAGATCTCGCTCAAGGTGGCGAGGGAGACCAGCTTGGGGACCACTTGCTGCACGCTCGCCGGGGCCACTCGCTGCAGCTCCTCGAGCAGCAACTGTGCCGGCTGCAAGCCCATGAAATCAGGCGCGCGCGCGATCAGCACCTCCGCCAGGGCCTCGGACAGGAACCGAGTGGCCGCGGCCGCGTTCAGCTCTTCGGGGATGATCAGCGTCTTCGCCGGCACTTCCCCGATCGACAGCAGCGCCGTGTTGGCAGGCCAGCTACCGCGCACCAGGCGGCAGGGAGGCACGATCACTCCCAGCTCCTGGAACAAGCGCTCGCGCGCCGCTTCCGTGGCCGCTGCCAGCCCCAGGTCTGCGCCCGACCCCCGCTGCTCAGCCGAGCCCAGGCGCCCGTAAAGTGCATCGCTCGCGCTCAGCGACCACGGCGCAGGCAAGCGCGACGGGCGAGCCGTGCGCACCGCGGGCGCGTCAGACCAGGCCGCCTCCGCTCGCTCCGAGCCGGGCCAGGAAACGAGCACCAGGAGCGCCCCGATCACCAGGAAGGGCAGAGTGGGCAGCCCCGGCACCAGCGCCAGGCCGAGCACAAAGATGCCCGCGATGCGCAGCGCCCGGGGTACACCGAGCAGCTGGCTCGAGAGCTCTTGCCCGAGACCGTTGCCCGTGTCCTCCCCGGACACGCGCGTGACCAGGATACCGGCGGAGGTCGCGAGGATCAGCGACGGAATCTGCGAGACCAACCCGTCACCGATGGTCAGTAGCGCGTAGCGCTGGAGCGCGCTGGCGAACGGCATGCCGCGCTGCGCGACGCCGATGGCGAGCCCGGCGCCGATGTTGATCAGCGTGATCACGAAGGACGCGATCACGTCGCCCTTCACGAACTTCATGGCGCCGTCCATGGCGCCGTAGAACTGACTCTCGCGGCTCAGCGTGCGCCGCCGCTGCTGGGCCTCATGATGGTCGATGCTGCCGGCGCGCAGCTCCGCATCGATCGCCATCTGCTTGCCGGGCATGGCGTCCAGCGCAAAGCGGGCGCCGACCTCGGCGACTCGCTCGCTGCCCTTGGCGACCACGATGTACTGGATCAGCGCCAGGATCAGGAACACCACCCCACCGACCACGTAGTTGCCGCTGACCACGAACGAGCCAAACGCCTGGATCACCTGACCGGCATCGGCGCGCAGCAGGATCAGGCGGGTGGACGAGACATTGAGCGCCAACCGCACCAGCGTGGTGATCAGCAGCAGGGTAGGGAACGCCGCGACCTGCAGCGCTCCGGTCACATACATCGTGACCAGCAGGATGGAGACGGAGATCGCCAGGTTGCTCGCCAGCAACAGATCGAGCAGCCAGGTCGGGAGCGGGACGACCATCATGCCCACCATCGCCACCACCAGGGCGGCCAGGGCGGCATCGGCGCTGCCCGGGCGCAAGCTGGTCAAGCGGAAACCGAGCAGACGACTACCGTGCGCCAACCTGGCCTCAGCTCAGCTCGGAGAACAACGCCACCACGCCGGTGTAGAGCTGAAACGATGGCGAGTCGCCGTAGGGAGCGATCTCGAACGAGGACTGCATGCCCGCCACCGGAATCTCACCGAAGCGCTCGCGCAAGATGCGGGTGTCCACATTGGAGCGCCCGTACAGGCTGCGGCCTCGGCCGCCGCAGTTCACGTACAGCGCGGAGAGCGGCGCGGCGCCAGCGATGTCGCGCCGCAACTCGCGCGTCAAGCGCTCCAGATCGTCGCGTGCCGCCTGGCCGTCGCGGATGCCGAAGGTCATGAACATGCCCTCGCGGACTTCATCCGAGACGATCAATCCGCGCGCATGTGGATCGATGCCCTGGACACCGCGCACCAGGATCTCCGGGCGCCCGTCGGGCGAATCATGGTTGGAGGCGCTCTGGGCGAGCACGGTGAACACGAGCGGCTGGCCCTTCAAATTGTGGCCGAACTGGGTCAGCACATCGAGCGCCGGCTCGCTGCCAAGCTCTAGCACCAGCGAGCCCCGCGCCTTGGTGATCGGCCGCAGCGGCCCGAGCAGGCGGCAGGAGTGCGTCGTCCGTATGCGCGCCTGGCCCAGGCCGCGGAAGGACATGGCCACGGCCCGACCCGTCACCACCTCTCCGTCCGCCCCGACCGCGATCACGCCGGGCGCGCCGACGGCGCCGCCGCCAAAGACTCGGGTTCCGATCGCACAGCGCCCGAGGCGCTGGATGGCGCGCGGCGTAAAGCCCCCGGGAGGAACGAACAACACACATGTCGCCCGCTCTCCCGCATCCGCCAGGAAGCCCTGCAGCCCCTCGCTGAGCCCGTCGTCGTCGTTATTGGAGTCGATGATGCCGATGGCCGCCGAGCCGCCCGACCAAACCAGGCCCGTTGCCGCGGCGGCTCCCTCGATCTCGCCACGCTCGCTCAAGACGCCGGTGCCGCCCACGAGCAGCAGCGGGACCCCCAGCCCCTTTGCTGCCAGGAGCCTCGCCAGGGCCTCGTGCCGCTCCAGCAGCGCCCCGCACAGGAAGACGATGCCCGCGGAGCAGCGCGGGACCTCTTCGAAGGCCGCCAGAAATCCGGCCAGCACCCGCTCGGGGTTGCTCGAACGCACCTCGAAGCTCTGGGCCCTCCGCGCCATCCAGGCCGAACCTATTTGGCACGCGCCGCCACTGCAAGCGGTTCGAACTAGAATTCTGGCCCTGGGCCCTGAGCAAACGCTAAAATGTGCGTAGTGTCGTTGGGTATGGAGGCGGGTGCAGGCGTGAGGACGCCAAACGGGGTCCCCTCGGGGGGCAACTTTGTCAGTGTCCGCGGCGCGCGGTGGACCGCATGAACGGGCAGAACCTCGAATTTTACTCGTGCGGGGCCACCGATGTCGGACAGAAGCGCCAGATCAATGAGGACTCGTTCCTCTGCGACGACGAGCTGGGGCTGTGGGTGGTAGCCGACGGAATGGGCGGGCACGCGGCGGGAGAAGTCGCCAGCCGCGAGGCGGTCGACACCATTCACGGCATGGTCAAGCGCGACAAGCCCAAGCTGGATCTGGCCAACCCGGACTCCGAGGAGACTCTGCGCGTCGGCGCACGCCTGCTGGAAGGCGCCGTTCAGGCGGCGACCTATCTCGTCTACGGAATGGCCGAGCTGGACGCCAACAAGGCCGGGATGGGCACCACGATCAGCGCAATGATGTCGCTGGGATCGCACGCCGTCACAGCTCAGGTCGGCGACAGCCGCATCTACCGCTTGCGCGACTCCAAGGCGGAGCAGCTGACCGAAGATCACACGCTGATCAACTGGCAAATCAAGCAGGGACTGATCACGGAGGAGGAGGCGCGCATGAGCCGCCATCGCAACGTGATCACCCGGGCCGTCGGCAATCGAGAATACGTGCAGGTCGACACGGCGATCGTGCCGGTGGCCCCCGGGGACCAGTTCCTGCTCTGCTCGGACGGGCTGCACAGCTATCTGCGCACGGACGAGATCTCCAGCGTGGCCAACAGCGGCGGACAGGAGAGCGTGGATCGCTTCATCAAGCTCGCCAATCGGCGCGGCGGGCGCGATAACATCACCGCCATCCTGGTCGAGATCGGCTGAATCCGGGTCGCCTCGGCGCCCCGGCCGCTGAGCGCCGGGAAGCACCGGGAAGCGCTGACAAAGCGTTGCTCGGCTGAGCGCTTCCGAGTATAGGTGCGCCCCTAGTCCCCATCGTCTAGCCAGGCCCAGGACACGGCCCTTTCAAGGCTGTAACACGGGTTCGAATCCCGTTGGGGACGCCACCGTTTTCTGTTGAGTTATCATAGCGTTATCTCCTGCGCCGGAGTTGTCGTGGCCCGCTCGTCGGCCCATGTGGAAGACTCGGTCCAGCGACGTGAGCTGCGATAGAGCGCGGTCGAGCGAATTCGAGAGTGGCGGCGGGTCCCGGGCACCCGGGGGGCGAGGGGGCTCGGCACCGGGCGCTCTGCAAGGCCCCAGTATGAGCCCCTTGGGCCTCTAGCTGTTCGCGACCGCGGTGTCCCACGCGGCAGGGGCTGCGGTCTGCAGACGCAAGTCCAGCAGTGCCCGCGCGCACGGCATCACCACCTCGAGCAGGCTCCTGCGGCGGCACGCCGCGACGGTGCTGGCTTCTAGCGCGCCGTGGCTCTCTGCCGCGCTCGACGCCCTGGAAGCGAGCGGCTCGGCTCCGAGCGGCTCATTCGACATCGCCTCGCGACGAGCGACCTCGGCGAAGGCGGCTCTCGCGAACGCTTCGAGGCTCGGGCGCTCCGCGAGCATCCAGCGCACGGTCCGCCACGCCAACGCGGCGTGGCGGCCTTCGTCGTCTGCGATGGACCGGAGCACGCGCGCGATGACAGGGTCGGCGCAGAGCTCCGCGGCGTAGGCGGCTTCGAACGCCGCGCAGGTTTCGCCGATGCAGCCCTCCTCGATCGTGGTGACCAGGATTTGTGCCCAATCGGCGTCCAGGAGCGAGCCCGATAGCGAGAGGGAGGCGGGGCCCAGCGGTACAGCCGCATAGTGGCTGGCCAGCTCAAAAGCCACGCGCGTGTGACGCGTTTCGTCCGCCTGGGCCGCCCCCGATGCCTCGATCAGCTCGACGGGCGCGCCCATCCCGAGCAGCTGGAGCGTGAAGCGTGCAAACGCCGCGATGGAAGCGTGCTCCGTCAGGCCAATTCGAGTCCAATGTCGCGCGAGCTCGCTCGCGAGCTCTGGCGAGACCGAACCGGGGCTTTCGTGGCGGGCGCTGTTCGCTCCAGGCTCGCTCGCGACCAGCCAGCTACAGCTGCGGCGAGCGGCCGCGACCCGCGGCTCGGCATCCACCAAGAATGGCCTTCCACATACGGCGCCGGGTTTACAGCGGCGACCGGTTTCGCCGATGGCGCAGAACTGCCCGCCCTCGCAGTCGACGTCGCTGTTGCACTCGTCTCCGGGCAGCGCGCAGGCAAAGCTGGGCGGCTCGAAGATGTCGCTGTGGGCGTTCGCAAGGCAGCGCGCACCTCCGGCGCAGTCGGCGTCGGAATGGCAACCCGCGACCGCGCTCACCTGCCGACAATACCCGATGGGACTCGAGCACACGCAAACCCCACTCACGCCACAGTCCGAGTCTTGCCGGCAGCCGCGCAGGCACAGCCTCGCGTAGTCCGCGCGAGGGTAGGCAAGGTAGGAACAGACGCCGGGCTGGTTGGTGCGGATCGTTTCGCAGCGAGAAAGCTCATCGCCGCAGTCGGTGTCACGGGAGCACTCGTCCCCGGAGGTCGTATAGGGCGGATCGCCGGCGCCTGCGTCGGGAGCGAGAGCCACGGCGGGCCAGGCCGCGCCCGCTTCGCGCGGGAGCTCCGTCGGACAGAGACGCGCCTGGGCGCGGTGCAGGATATAGTTGTCGCAATAGAAGATCCCCGTGTCCGTTCCGGGCAGGATCGGCTCGGGACTGGCGCACACATCGACGGACCCCTGTCTGTGTTCGCCGTTTCCGTCCCCGATCCGCTCGCCATCCAGCGCATCCGGATCCGCATCTCCCACAGCGCGGGGGTGGATGCTACAGCCCAGCGCACCCAGGGCGCCGAGCAGGAAAACACGTAGAGCGGTGGTCGAGCGATGCGAGCGCATGCGCCAGGAGTTGCACGCTCGATGCCAGGGCGTTGCGCCGTCCTGCGGCCCATTTGCAGCGCAACCTCGAGGTTCCTGGATGTGCCACGCTGTGCCTGAGCCGGTGCCGGCGGCGCCGCTGTCGCGCTGCCGACTGGATTCGGAGCAGCACACGTGGCAGCGCTCATCACTGCCCCGGCCCGCGGCGAAGCCCGGCCAGCCGTTGGGGACGCCCGGGTGGGCGTCGACGGCACAAGCTCGAGTAGGCTAGAGCTCGAGCGAAACAGTGGGACGATCGAGCGTGGGGCGTCGGGAGACAGGTGGCGGCGAAGGGCAGTTCGACTGCCTCACGTGCGGAGCCTGCTGCTTTCAGCGGCCCGGGACAATCCTGGTGTCCGAAGCCGATCTGGTGCGCTGGAGGCGGCTGGGTCGCAACGACGTGCTGGAGCAACTCGAACCCGGCCACTTCAGCCAGATGGCGTTCCGCATGGGCCCGAACGGTGCGTGCGTCCACCACGGAACCGCAGAGCATCCGCACGCCTGCCGCATCTACTCCGAGCGGGGCGACGTGTGCCGCGATTTCGAAGCGGGCAGCCCGCAGTGCCTGGAGTTTCGGCGCGACCGCGGCATCGATCCCCGCTGAAGGCGCTCCTCACGACCCCGCGCTCGCCCCGTGCAACAAGTCACGACGGTGCCGCCGCGCTGAAACACCGCCGTAACGTGACCCAGCGCGGCAATCCCTCGTGAAGGGATGGGTGGCGCCCTGTGCAGCAAAAAGATGACGGTTCGAGCGCGCGATCACCAGCTCACAGCGTTCCGGAAAATCTGCGGAAACAATCAACCCATTACGTAACGCACCCGTGAGCGTTGGCGCGGACTGACCCTGCCGGCTCGCAGAAGCCTGTGGACACGCGGAAGCGCGGAAGGAACTCGTGATGCGAACAATGAAGATTCATTCGATGGCGGCAGTTTTTGGCTTGTGTCTGGCCCCGGCGCTGGCTGCGGCGGCGGATGAACCGGCCGCGCCAGCCGAAGCAACTCCAGTGGCTGCGGCTGAGCCGGCGCCCGCTCCCGAGCCCCCGCCCGGCACGCCTGCGGCGGATCCCGCCGGCCCCGTGCCGGCCCCCGCCGCCGCAGCGCCGGCAGCGGTTCCGGCGGACACCGGAGCCACCGAGGTGGCCCCGGAGAGCGGCGCCGCCCCCAGCACGGTCATCAACCTCGATATCGAAGGCGCCAGCGCCTATGTGTGGCGTGGCGTGAACCTGTTCGGTGAGAACCAGGACACGCAGGCGTTCTCGGTGTTCCCGGGCATCACGGCGACCTTTGGCGGACTGAGCCTGGGCTACTGGGGCGCGTTCCAGCTGTCGGGCGACAACAAGAGCGACAAGGTCGACTCCGGCGCCGGCGCGGAGACGGACCTGATCGCGAAGTACAGCGCCACCCTCGCGGACAACCTCACCGCGTACGGGATGCTCACGTACTGGATCTACCTGGCAGCCGACGACAAGTCGCCGACCGCGCCGGCGCCCGAGGCCACTCCGATGTACCTCGAGCCCGGCGTCGGCTTGGCCTACAGCACCGCGGCCGACCTCGGCCTTTACGTGGGCTACTACCGCGGGCTGCAGGAGGGCACCAAGCCCGCCAGCTTCGTGTACATCAACCCGAGCGTCGGCAAGACGCTCCCGGTCTCCGGCGACATTGCACTCGCGCTCGGCCTATCCGGCGGTTACAAGGTGTACACCAACCTCGCGGATGGCGCGCCGAAGGACTACGCGCTCGACTTGACCGCCAACGTGGGCGCGACCTTCCCGTTCTCCGATATGTACGTCACCCCAGGTATTCACGCTGCCTTCGTCACGCGTGACATCGATGGCGCGGAGTTCTCCGACGAGTTCATCGCCTGGGCGGGCGTGCACATCGGCTACAACCTGGGCATCTGAGCGCTCGTCCGTGTGCTGGCGAAGTGGGGACGGCGAGCGATCCCCACTTCGTCCCCGTGCTCAGTCGAGCTGCGCGGTGGGCAGGCTGCGCCAGTAGTAGCTGAGCACTTGCCTCACGTAGCTGACCGTCTCTGGATAGGGGGGCACACCACCGTAGCGCTTCACGGCGCCGGGCCCTGCGTTGTACGCGGCCAGCGTGAAATACAGGTCACCCTCGAAGCGGTTGGCGAGGTTGCGTAGATAGTAAGCGCCGGCCAGGATGTTCTGCACCGGATCGCGCGCGTCGCGCACGCCGATCGCGCGCGCCGTCGAAGGCATCAGCTGCATCAGGCCGATCGCTCCGGCGCGAGACACCGCTTCATCCCGAAAGTTGCTCTCTACTTTGATCACCGCCCAGAGCAGCTCTGGCGGCAGCTGATAGAAGGACGCCGCACGCTGCACCGGCTCGACCCACGGGGCTGCCTCGGGACCTGCCCACTCCGGCGGGCGAATGCGCGGCCAGAGTTGCTTGCTGTCGGGCCAGCGATAGGGGACCACGGGCGGCGCGATGCGCGCGGGGAGGTTGGGCGCGCGCCACTCGGGCCCGGAAAAGGGCGCGGATGCAGTGGGCTTCAGCTGCGGAGGCAGTGCCTCGCGGGCACAGCCCGGGAGAATCGAACAACACAGGGCAGGGATCAGCCCGACCAACGACACGTACGTTCGCGCGGGGCGGCTCGCAGCTTCGGACATGGCGGTTCGAGTAGCTTAGCAACATCGCCGGGCTGCGCGGCAAACTCCTGACAGCGGCGTCCAGCAACGCGCGAGCGGGTCGCGCGGGCAAATCCCCCGGGAGGCAAATCCCCCGGAGGCTCAGCGGAGCCCGCGCCAAGTATTCTTGAGCCGCTCCCAGACGCCCGAGCCCAGTGCCTGGTCGGCGACCTGTAGAATCTGCTGAATGGCGTCGAGCAAGTCTCCGTCGCCCGCCCACAGCTCTTTGGCGACCTCGCCGTGTCCAGCGTTGATCAAGCGGTGCAGCGCATACGCCGCGAGCGCGACATCATCCACATAGCCAGCTGGACCCAGAAATGCTTCTGGAAGCAGATCGATGGGGGATATGAAATAGGCCAGCGCCGCTCCGAGCCCCGCCTTTTCGCTGACCGGGATCCGCGGATCGAGCACGAGCCGCGTCAGCAAATGAAACAGGTCCGGAGCGAGCAGCAGCAGCTGCGCATGGCGAAACCCCTTGCCCTTGCCCTCCAGCCACTGGGTGATGCGGGCGCGCAATGCCTGATAGAAGTCCTCGCGAGCATCGCCGGGGGCCATGACGTCAGCCCGCCTCGCTGGAACGCGCCCACAGGTTCAGGTCGCCCTCCAGCGCGTAGCGATCGATCTCGGCGAGCTCGTCCGAGCTGAAGTTGGTCTGCTTCAACGCTCCGATACACTCCTCGATCTGTGCCCAGCGGCTGGCGCCGATCAGCGCGCTGGTCACCGCCGGCTGCCGCAGCACCCATGCGATCGCCATCTGCGCGAGTGACTGACCGCGGCGCTGCGCGATGCCGTTGAGGGCGCGCACGTTGTCGAGGTTGGCCGAGCTCAGGTGCTCGCGACGGAACGAGCCGCCCAGCGCCCCGCGCGAGCCGCTCGGAGTGCCGCTCAAATACTTGCTGCTGAGCAACCCCTGCGCCAGCGGCGAGAACGCGATGCAGCCGATCCCCTCGTCCGCCAGCACCCCCAGCAGGCCGTCTTCAACCCAGCGATTGAGCAACGAATAAGAGGGTTGATGGATCAGGCAGGGAGTGCCCAGCTGCCGCAGAATGGCCGCGGCGGCGCGCGTCTTCTCGGGCCCGTAGGAAGAGATGCCGACGTACAAGGCCTTGCCCTGGCGCACGATCTGGTCGAGCGCGCCCATCGTCTCCTCGAGCGGGGTCTCCGGGTCGTAGCGATGCGAATAGAAGATGTCGACGTAGTCGAGCCCCATGCGCTTCAGGCTCTGGTCCAGGCTGGCGATCAGGTACTTGCGCGACCCGAACTCGCCGTATGGGCCGTTCCACATCCAGTAGCCCGCCTTGGTGGAGATCACGAGCTCGTCGCGATACGGCCGCAGATCGCGCGCCAGGATGCGCCCGAAGTTCTCCTCCGCCGACCCAGCAGGGGGACCGTAGTTGTTGGCCAGATCGAAGTGCGTGATGCCGTGGTCAAACGAGCGCACGAGCATCTCGCGCGCGTTCTCCAGGGCAGAGGTGCCGCCAAAGTTGTGCCAGAGTCCGAGCGAGATGCGCGGTAGATCCAGGCCGCTGCGCCCGCAGCGGGCATAGGTCATGAGCTCGTAGCGATCTTGTTTGGCTTCGTACATTGGCGCTCCTCGCAGGCGCGCACTATCGCACGAAGGCCCTGGCGTTCGCAGGTGTCAACGCTCGCAAGTGCCGACGTCGGCGATCGGCGAGGGCGTCTCCACGGTGATCTGCGCCGGCACCTTCGATTCGGACCCGGAGCCCAGCAGCAGTTGCACATCGACCTCCAGCGCAGAGACCTGGCGGCCTTGCTGGGCAAAGCTCACTTTGCCACTCGCCGACAGGACGGGCTGGCTCTTGGGGTCATAGGCGCGCACGTCGCAGCTTCGATTGGTACTGGCCGAGCCGGAGACCAAGCGCCAGGCGACGGGAAGGACGACCTGCAAACCCTGGCGCCCGCTCTCGCCACAGTCGTCCAGCACCAACTGGACGCACACGTCAGGCGCGGACTTCACCATGCGCACGTACACCGAGTCGCATCCACCGAGGCTCGTCTCTTGGCAGGCCGAAAACACCTGGTCCGCTTGCCCGGCAACCGGTACCGGTTCCAGGTCGGACTCGTCCGCCGGCGCATCCATGGCGGAGGCCTCCACCTCTTCGATCTCTTCATCGGCGGGGGTGGGAGGGGTGGGCATCACCGCGTCCGGGCTGGGACGGACGGTCAACACGTCCGTTTCCATTTGACCCTTACTACCGGCTCCCACCCTCTGTGCTTCCGGAATCGCCGTGGGCGCTGGCGGCGCCTGGCCGCAGCCCACCGCAGCGGCCATTACACAGGCCAGCGGCAGGCTGCCCATCCACCAGTGCGTCCCACGCATGCGACCGATGCTGCGACGGCTTGGGGATCGCGTCAAGTCGTGCTGCAATCCAGGTCGGCCCTCTGATCCGCGGTACTGGAAACGTTTGGCGAATGGTGTGATCTGCGCCCTCGCATGGCTCGTCCGGGGGCGTTCCAAGCCGGAAAAAAGCCGTGGCAAAGCGGGGCGCTTCCGCTGCCTGGGGCGCGGCCGCATCACGAAAGTTACAATGCTCCACCACGGCTCGGCGCGCCGGTCGCCTATGGCTTGACACGCCCTCGACGGAAAGCGCAGTTTGAAGGCCGGCTCGGTGATGCCACGCCATCTGCGCAGGTGATCGCCCGGTGATGCTCCATCGAAGAAATCGAAGAGGGCCGCCGTCGCCGCTTCCTGATGAGAGGTTAATTATGCGTTCGCTTGGATTCGAAGACACGCACGCGCGAGTGTGCACGGTCCTGCCGCGCGGGGCCCGCGGGCGGCTGACCTGGGCAGTGGGCCTTCTCGCCGGTGCGCTCGCTTGCGGAGGGGACGATGGGGCCGAGACGGTCACCCTCGCGGACTCCGGCAGCCTCGCGGCGCTCACGAATAGCAACCTCGACATCCCCACCGCGGTCGCGGTGCGCGACAACGTGGCCTGGATCGCGGAGTCGCAATTTGATCACTACGCGCCCTTCGGTGGCACGGGGGACCCCGGAGCGTTCCGCGTCGTGGGCGTCCCGCTCGCCGCGGGCGGTGGGGGCGTGCAGATCATCGATCTGCCGGAGCAGTTCTTCCCCGAGGGCATCGCGGTGTCCCCGGGCAATCGCCTCTACATCGGAAGCGTCGCCAACGGCAGCATCTACACGATCGGCCCGAACAGCACGACAGCCCAGGTCTTCGTCGCGCCGAAGACGCTGCCGAAGCCCTCGGTGCTCGGCATGGCGGTCAGCAATGACGCGCAAACACTCTGGGTGTGCAACACCGACACGTCCCCGCCCGACGGGGCTCTACCGTCCGCTGCGATCGTCGGCATCGGCGCCGCAGATGGCCAGGTGAAGGCAACCCACGAATTGCCGCCGTCCGCCGCGGGAGCGTTCTGCAACGACATCGCGATCGCTGCCAACGGCAACCTGTGGGCGACGGAGTCGTTCGGCGGGCGGCTATTTCGCATCGCGGCCGCCGACCTGAACAGCGACGCGCCGGCGACCGCCTGGCTTCAGGCATCGGAGCTGTCGGGACCCAACGGGCCAGAGGTCAACAAATTCGGCGCCAACGGCCTGGCGCTGATGAGCGGCAAGCTGTTCGTGGTCAACTCGTCGCGGGGCTGGCTGCTCAGCATCGACCCGACGCTCGAGGCGCCGGTCTCGGCAGATCTGCACCTGGTGGAGCTCGTGGAGTCAGGTGTGACGGGGGCCGTGGTGCTGGCCAATCCCGACGGTATTCGGCGCCTGAACGATACGGACCTGTTGATCGTCGAGAACGGCTTCTTCGTCGAGAACAACATGGTCGTGAACCACGGTGGCAAGCGCCTGACGCAAGTCACCCTGAAGACGAGGTGACAAACCGCTCCGGGGCGAAGGGGCCGAGGTCGACGGGCGACGGACGCCCGCAGATCGCGTCGGCCACCAGCGCCCCGGAGTAGGGTCCGACCTCCAGCCCATAGCCAGCGTGGCCCGTGGCCACGTACAAGTTGGGGTGCCGCGGCGAGCGCCCCAAGATGGGCAGGCCGTCAGCGCTGACTGGACGCAGCCCGACGCGTGCCTCCAGCAAGCGCGCGCGGGACAATCCCGGCGCGAGCTGGAACGCCTGCCCGAGCACGGCGTGCACTCCGCCTGCCGTCTCCACCGCGCTGTAGCCAGCGCTGTCCTCGCGGGTCGCTCCGGCGACGATGCGGTTCGGTGCGAAGCTCAGGAGATAGTGGGTGCCAAACCCGAGCACGATCGGCCAGGCGCTGGTGTCCTCGCCGGTCAGCTCCAGGTGGACGAGCTGGCCCCGCTGCGGCCGCAACGGCAGCTGCAGCCCGAGCTGCGCCCCTGCAGCGCCCGACCAGACGCCGCCCGCGACGACCACGGTATCTGCCGGCCAGACGCCAGCAGGCGTGCGCACTCCCACGACACGCCCGGCCTCCAGCGCCGGCTCCGCGCTGGCCTCGGTCCAGCGCGCGCCGTGCCGCTCCAACGCGCGGCGCAGCGCGGAAAGCAAGCGGCGTCCATCGATCCGCGCGGCACCGGTCGCATGCAGCGCGCGCAGCACCTGGCCCGAGAGCAACGGGAAGTGGCGCCGCGCCTGTGCGCCATCCAGCAGGGACAGCTCGCCGATGTGCAGAAACCCCTCAGCCCGCCTCTGCTCACACTCCCGGCGCAGCTCGTCCAGGCGCTGCGCCTCGGACTCGCTCGCTGCGACCTGCAGCGAGCCGACGACCGCGTAGCCCGTCTCGGCCTCGCCGTCTTCCGCCAGAGCCGCGATCAGTTCGGGGTAATGGCGGCGCGCTTCGCGCACGAGCGGGAGCATCGCGCGCACGCCGCTGAAGTGATCCAATGGCGGCAGGATGCCCGCGCCCGCCGCAGTCGCCTGACCCACATCCTGCCGATCAATCACGCTGACGCGGGCGCCCTGCCGGGCAAGGCGATAGGCGACGCTGGCGCCCACGATTCCCCCGCCGATGACGGCTACGTCCACCATGACATGCTGCTCTGCACCAGTCCGTTCCGGGTGTAGCGAGCCACCCGCAAAATGACAACCCGCGCTTGCGGGAAGGCGGAGCGGCAGGGTCGGGACGGAAATCCGACTTGGCGAAGCCAGTGGGAGGAGCCACGATGACGAGGTGCCCGTGACGTACCTCGTCCTGCTAGCCGGGATCGCGCTGCTCCTGCACTCGGCGCGAACGCGCCCGGTCACAGAGGCGTCAGCGGCTCGCGGGGCAGCCTCGCAGACGGCATCCTCATCGGGCTGGTGGCTGCTCGGTTTGCTGCTGCTGGTCGTCGTGCTGGCTCTCCTGGGCCGCAGCCAGCTCGCCGTGCTCGCCGGGGTCGCAGGCGCGTTGTGGAGGGCGCTCGGCGTCCTGCTGCGGCTCTCATCGCTTCGCTCCTGGGGCCAGTCGGCGAGCTCTTTCGGGGCAGGGGGCACCGGCAGCTCTGGCGGCGGCTCGGAGCGGCGAGAGCCCGGATCGCCCCGGCCGGCGCGCATGTCGAGGCGCGAAGCTCTGGACGTGCTGGGCCTCGACGAACGCGCCACGCGCGAAGACATCCAGCGAGAATATCGCCGTCTGATCAAGCGCCTACATCCCGATCTGGGTGGCTCCACCTATCTGACGGCTAAGCTCAACGAGGCCAGGGACGTTCTGTCCTGAAGCGAGCGGATCGCACGTGACCGACATGTTCTCTTCCTTCAGGTGGTCCTTGCTCGGGCTGGCGAGTGCGCTGTGCGCCTGCTCCGGTCTGTCGACGACGGAGTTCGATTGCAGCGTGAAGGGGCAGAAGGCCTTCGTCGCCAGCATCATGAGCAACTACTACCTCTGGTACGATCGAGTTCCTCCGGTGGATTACGCGGCAGCAGACTCCCCCGAGGAGCTCATGCAAGAGATGATCTACCCGGAGCTCGACCACTGGTCGGGGATCCAGCGCCAGCAGGAGCGCAGCGAGTTCTACGACCAGGGGCGCTTCCAGGGCTTCGGTTACACGCTGGGTGTCGACGCAAACGGCGGGCTGCGCATCTCCTGGGTGCACGAGGGCTCTGCCGCAGGGCGAGCCAAGCTCGATCGCGGCGCGCTGATCCTCGGCGTGAACGGGAAGGACATCCAGGACCTGAGCTCCGCCGAGCTGAACCAGGAGCTGTCTCGCGAGCTGGTCGTGCATCGCATCCAGGAGCTGGACGGCACGATCCACGACGTGGAGCTGCAGCAGGGGGACGTGGACATCACGAGCGTCAAGTCGCTGACCATCCTCCCGTCCGCGCGCGGTCCGGTGGGCTACCTGATGTTCACGACCTTCGTTCGACCCGGAGAGGATGAGCTCCGTGCTGCCTTCAGCAAGTTCCGCGAGGCGGGAGTGACGCAGCTGGTGATCGATCTGCGCTACAACGGCGGTGGGTTGCTCAGCACGGCCGCGGTGCTCGGTAGCCTGATCGACCGGGACGGAGCCGGCAAGCCCCTGATCGTGGAGACGTACAACAAGCTGCACCAGGAGATGAACCGACGCCGGTTGATGTTCACCGAGCCTCAGGCCGTGGATGTGCCGAGCGTGGTGTTCCTGGTCACGGGCCGCACGGCCTCGGCGAGCGAGCAGGTGATCAACGGGCTCGCACCCTACCTGGACGTGAAGGTCGTCGGCTCGCGCACGCTGGGCAAGCCCGTCGGGGCCGACAGCTGGACGCACTGCGACTACGCGATCGCCCCCATCACCTTCCATTCGTTGAACGCCTCTGGTCAGGGCGACTATTTCGATGGCATCGAGCCCGACTGCGAGGCGCCCGACGACCTGTTGCACGAGCTGGGGGATGCGGACGAGGCGCAGCTGCATGCCGCGCTGCGCTTGCTGAACGGCGAGTCGTGCTCAGATGGTGCGGAGGACGTGAGCGAGCCGAACGCTTCGGCGCCCGCGCCGCGCTCCTCTCGACTGCGGCCCAAATCTCTACCGCAGACCACGCCGGCGCGAACGCTGCCCGCGGGGCCGCTGCCCGAGCTTCCGGGCTGGTATTAGCTCTCCGCCGCCAGAGCCGAGCTGCCAGATGCGGTGGGCTTCGATTTTCCGCGCCCGAGCGTGTAGACTCCGGTCATGAACGAATCCACTCGCACCCAGGTGGAAGCCGCGGCGTTCCGTCGTCTGCTGGAACATTTCCGCAAGCGCAGCGACGTTCAGAACATCGACGTGATGAACCTTGCGGGCTTTTGCCGCAACTGCCTGGCCAAATGGTACCGCGCAGAGGCGGAGGCTCGCGGTGAAACCCTGTCTGACGACGAGGCGCGCGAGATTGTGTATGGGATGCCGTACGCGGACTGGAAGGCGCAGCACCAGACCCCAACCGCCGCCCCGGGCGCGGCCCAGCCCCCGGCCAAGAACCGCTGACACGCCGCCGCTCCGCTTGGATCGCTGGCGGCCTGGGGCTGGCTCTGTGCGCCGGCTTGGCTGCGCTGTGGCAGCGAGGGCCTGCGGAGCGCTCGCGCCAGCTGACGCTCGCCTTGAGCCCTCAGGAATGCATCACGGAGTGCCAATCGCGGCAGACTGACTGCATCCAGGACTGCGATGGCCACGTGAGCTGCGAGAAGCAATGTGTGCGCCGGGGCGAGGGCTGCGTCGCCCGCTGCCGCCGCGCTGCGGCTCTAGACGCCGGGGCACCAGCGCGGCCCCGACCGGATGCGGGCCCGCGGCATCCGGCACCCCGTCCGCCGCGGCGCTGAGCGCTCACCAACCGGAAGCGGTGCCGCCGAGATCGAGCACGTCCTTCCAACCCTCCGGCTTCTCCGGAGCGGGAGGCTGGGACGCCGCGACGGGCTGCACAGCGGATTTCGGCGCGGGCGCCGGCGGCTCGGGTTCCGCGGCGATCACCGCAGCAGGCGGTGCCGCGAGCGCGGCGGCGGAGGCGCGGGCGACCTGCGCCGCCGGAGCCTGGCTGGCCGCGCGCGAGACGCGCGCCATCGTGGTGCTGCTGGACGACCGCGCCGCGCGCCGGCTGGGACGTCGCGAGTTCTTGGACGCATGGGGCGCTCCGCTGGCGAGCGGCGCGGGCGCGTCGCTGAGCGCCTGCTCCAGCGCCAGGATCGAGGTCGTGAGCTCGATCGGGACCGCCACGGCCGCCGGCGCAGGCAGCCCTGCCACCGCCGCCGCGAGCGGAACCGCCGCTGACGAGCGCCGCGCGTCGGCCTCCTGGGCCGCAGACGAGTGCCGGGGCTCGGCGCTGGCAGCGAGCTCAGCGGGCAGCTCCGAAGGTGGCCGCGGCGTGCGCGGAGCGTTCGACATCCAGTGCTGCGGCGGGACCGAGCGCAGCGAGGGCCGGTGCGCGGGAACATCGGAGCGTCGCTCGCCGAAGGCAGGATCCGAGCGCCGCTCGCCGAACGAAGGCTCGGAGCGCCGCTCCGCGAAGGCTGGATCGGAACGCCGCTCGCTGCGGGGCGGCTCCGAGAGCCGCTCCGTGGGCAGGGGCTCGGAGGGGCGCTCGGCGCGCGCCGGCTCCGAGAGTTGGGGCGGGTCCGTATAGCGCTCGCCACCCTCGTTCCGGGGCGCGGGCACGAACGAAGCCGCACGATTCGAGGCCTCCACGACCGGCACGGCGGGCGGGGCCGGGAAGTGGGGCTGGCTCAGCGAGAGCGGCACATCGGACGCCGAGTGCCCTGCAGGAGGCGGGGGCGAAGCGCCGATCTCCTTGATGGCGATCTCCAGCCCGGGCTTCAACGCCGAGTCGATCACGGCCTCGACGCTGCGCGGGCGCACTGAGGCCCGATTGGGACGGGTGCGCAGAAACCACCAGCGCCGCACCCAGCGGTGGCCGACGCCGACCAGCATGCCCAGCAACATCAGGATCAAGGTCGGCCCCACCATCAGCTTCAGGGGGCGTTGAGCGCCCGCCGATGCGGCACCGAAGAACGCGGCTGCCAGCAGGCCCCCGGCAGTTGCACCGAGCAACGTGGAGATCGCGGGACGAATCTGGGGAATGCCCTCCTCGCGGTACGCCTTCTGGCACAGCTCGCACCACTCGTCGTCCTTGCCCATGTGCAGCGGGCAAGCGTAACCGTGGCAGGCCGAGCAACGATGCGCGTAGCTGGGCGCATCGCAGACCACGCACGGAAACTTGCGCGGACGCTCGCTGCTGAGCGTGGGCGCGATGCTCGTCTTGAGGATCCGGGGCGGCTCCTGGAGCTTGGCCCTGGCGACAGCACGCAAGCTGGCCGCCGAGGGTCGGCTGGTGTGCCCGCCGAGCTCCGGCTCGTCCACCTTCTCACCGCGGAAGACAGCGCGCGCGCGCCGGGTCAGCGCGCGGACCTCCTCCCACATGGCGGCCAGCTGCCCCTCGGAGATGTCCATGTAGGAGGCGGCCTCGGTCTTGGCGATGGCCTGGATCTGCTCGGCCTTGTCTTCGCGCTCGAGCGCGTAGCTCATGGCATCGGCGAGTCGCAGCGTGCTGACGAGCTGCGAGATCTCGGTCGACTCCGCGTAGGCGCGCGTCACGTGATGGTGCCAGGCCACGACCTTGGGCACGGGGTGGGGGATGTTCCAGGCCGCGAGCACGTGCCCGGCGAGCACGGCGTGATCGAAGCCCAGCTTCTTGCGCTCCTCGACGAACAGGGTGTCGAACTGCGGGTCTTCCTCGACCAGCAGCTTCAGATATTCCTCGCCTTCGGTGTCCAGCAGCATCAGCTTGCCGATGTCATGCAAGAAGCCGCAGGTGAACAGCTCGTCCGGCGGCAAGCCGAAATGAAAGCCCAGGTAGCGGCACAGCGCGCCGACCACGGTCGCGTGCTCCAGCAGCTGCGCCGCCTGCTCGCTGCCTGACTCGTACATGTCGAGGATGGCCGCGGTCGAAGCCACCTGGTTCAGCTTCTCGGTGCCGACCAAGGTCGCGGCGTGACGCACCGACGTGCAGGCCGTGCGCAACGAGAAGCCGACCGAGTTGACCAGCCGCAGCAGGCGCGCCGAGAGCGCTGGGTCGCGCTCCAGCACGCTCACGACCTCATCCATCGAGCAGTTCGGGTTCTGCGTGATCTGGCTCAGCCGATGCGCCGCCGCCGGAAACGGCTTGGCTCCGATGATGCGCCCCATCCTGGCGGCCATGCTCTTGGCCGCCAGCCCCTCGGCTCTCTCATCGGAGCTGACGCCATACCAGAGCTCTTCATCGATCTCGACCTTCACCCCGACAGAAACGGAGTCGGCCGCCGGTTTGTGAAGCCAGGGCACCGTGGAAACAGGCCCAAAAGAGCACAGCTTGCCACACCCCGCGGTAGGAGCGTCAACGCATTGTCTGGGCGCAGAGGCGCCGCGTTGACGCTGTGCACGCGGCTTGCCACGTGCAGCGGAGCTCAGACCGTGGAGGGCTGCCTGCCGAGCGGCTTCAGCGGCTCGTCCAGCTCGCGGCTGCTCGGCTCGCGCTCGCGCGGTTGCGGCTCGCGCTCGCGACCGAAGATGCGCGAGTTGGGCGGCACCGACTCGACGATCCAGGCGTTGCCGCCGATCACCGAGCCCGAGCCGATCACGGTGTTGCCGCCGAGGATGTTGGCGCCAGAGTAAATGGTCACGCTATCGCCGATCGTCGGGTGCCGCTTGTAGCGGCCAGAACGCTCCGGTGTGCGCTGGCGCTGCACGCTGAGCGCGCCCAGCGTCACCCCTTGATAGATCTTCACGTCGTTGCCGATCTCCGTCGTCTCGCCGATCACCACGCCGGTGCCGTGGTCGATGAAGAAGCGCTCCCCGATGCGCGCTCCCGCGTGAATGTCGATGCCGGTCTCGCTGTGCGCGTGCTCGGCGATGATGCGCGGGATCATCGGCACGTTCTCCTCGTAGAGCACGTGCGCGATCCGGTGCGCGGTGACGGCGCGAATGCCAGGGTAGGAGAAGACGACCTCTTCGATGCTGCCTGCGGCGGGATCCCCCTGGTAGGCGGCGGTCACGTCTCCGGCCAGCACGCGGCGCAAGTCCGGCAGCAGGTGAAACAGGCGGAGCACGACCTGCTCGCTCCAGTTCTGCGCGCAGGGGGCCAACCGGTGCTGCGACTCCTCGTAGCAGCGTGCGCGAGCGATCTGGTCGACCAGGATCTCGTGAGCGGGGTACAGGTGCTCGCTGACCGAGTAGCGCAGATTCGCGCGCGTCAGCGAGCGCAGGCTGTAGAAACCCATGAAGATCACCTGGGTCAGGTGATGATACGCTTCGATCACCGCGCGCCGATTGGGCAGCGCTGCGCTCTCCAGGTTGTTGATCTCTTCGGGCCCATCGTAGCTGGCGACGACCTCGTCGATGGCCCGCTCCAAGTCCGGTTTCGGGTTGGACATACTGGCACTTTAGCGTGGTTTTGGGCGGCTCACGGCTCGCCCGCCCTGGACGCGGGCCGATCTTGCCGGTAGGTGTGTCGGGCACATGGCAGCCCGGCGCCCAATAGCCCAGCGAAAACGCCAGGCCCATTGGCCGCAAGCCCCATTTCGGCGACGCGCATCATGAAGCGGTATCACCTCATCACTTTCGGCTGTCAGATGAACCAGCACGACTCGGACCGGATCCGCGACGTGCTGGAACAGGCAGGCTATGAGCCCTGCGAAGGGCCGGGCCAGGCCGACCTGATCCTGCTCAACACCTGCAGCGTGCGCGAAAAGGCCGAGCAGAAGCTGCGCAGCGAGGTGGGGCGGCTGGCGTTGCTCAAGCGCGAGCACCCGGGCCTGGTGCTCGCCGTGGCGGGCTGCGTGGCGCAGCAGGAGGGCGAGCGCCTGGTGCAACGCATGCCGCAGATCGACGTCGTCATCGGGCCCGACCAGGCGCCGGCGCTGCCGCGGCTGCTGGCGGAGCTGGAGAGCGGGGGTCTGCCGCAGGTGCGCACCGAGTTCGATCTGGACGAACCGCGCTTTCTGCCGGCCACGTTTCGCGCTGGGCGCGGCCGCGTGAGCGACTTCGTCACCACCATGAAGGGCTGCGACGAGCGCTGTACGTTCTGCGTGGTGCCGACCACGCGCGGCCCCGAGCGCTACCGGGCCTCCAGCGAGGTGATCGAGGAGGTCTCTCGCCGCGTCCAGGCGGGCACGCGCGAGATCACGCTGCTGGGCCAGACCGTGGACAGCTACCAGGATCCGCTCGGGTTGCTGCCCAAGCCCGCTGGCGCGGGCGCCTTCGAGTCGAGCCGGGCGGGGCGGCAGCCGCGCGACGAGAGCGAGTTTCCCAGCTTGCTGCGCGTGATCGCGGAGCGCGTGCCGGCGCTGCAACGCCTGCGCTACACGAGCCCGCATCCTCGCCATCTGACGCGCGCCCTGGTCGAGGCCCATCGCGACCTCGGCGTACTGGCTCGCCATGTCCACATGCCCGTGCAGTCGGGCAGCGACCGCGTGCTCAAGCGCATGCTGCGCCGCTATACGGTCGGCGAGTACCGCGAGCGCGTGAATGCGCTGCGCGAGGCCGTACCCGGTCTGACGCTATCGACGGACGTGATCGTCGGCTTCCCCGGGGAGACCGAGCAGGACTTCGAGCAGACCCTGGCGCTGGTCGAGGAGATCGGCTTCGTCGGCCTGTTCGGCTTCAAGTATTCGCCGCGACCGTTCACGCCCGCGCTCAAGCTCGGAGATGATGTCAGCGAACGCGAGAAGGCGGAGCGCCTGGCCCGGCTGTTCGAGCTGAGCGAGCGCCTGCGCTCCGAGCATCTCGCACGGCTCGAGGGCACGCGCCAGCGCGTGCTGGTGGAGGGCCCGGGCGAGCGCGGCGGCTATACGGGCCGGACGGAGCGCAACGAGATCGTGCATTTGCTCGCCTCGCGCGATCTCACCGGCGAACTCGTCGAGGTCGAGATCTCGCGCGCGCTCAAGCACTCCCTGCAGGGCACGCCCACCGCGCCAGGCCTGGCGGCCCCGCACGCGGCATCCAACGCTGAGCCCGCGCGCGCCGAGCCCGCGCGGATCTCGGGGCGCTCGCTGCCGCTGTTGCACTGAACGCTGCCGCACTGAACGCACCGCTTTTCGAGGCAGGCGGTCGGGACGCGCAACATCCTTGCCACCGCCTGGAGGTGCGCTGGCCCCAGTTGCTCTCCGTCGCGAGCCCAGCGGACCGCGACGATGACCGGGCCCTCGACAGCAGCCAGCGACTCCTCGCCGGGCACGACGCTGTGTCGGTGCTGCGCTCGTCGGCATATGTGATCTACACATCCGGTTCGACGGGACGCCCGAAGGGGGTAGAGGTTCCCCAGGCCGCCGTGCTCGAGCTGTTTCGATCCTGCAGTACGAAGTTTGATTTCAGTGCGGAGGATGTGTGGAGTTGGTTTCACAGCTATAGCTTCGACTTCTCGGTTTGGGAGATCTGGGGGGCGCTGCTGTTTGGCGGGCGCGTCGTTGTCGTGCCGCCGGAGATTGCCCGGAGGCCGTCGAGCTTTCTCGAACTGCTGTGCAGGGAAAGAGTGACCGTGCTGAGCCAAGTGCCCAGCGCATTCAAATACCTGACTGGAGCCTACGAGCGAAACCGGGCCGCGCTGGCGCTTCGCTACGTTGTCTTCGGCTGTTGAATGCGGGGCGCGGTTTGCACGAAATACCTCGGAGCAGCTACGGCACGCGCCACTCGGCGCTCTAGCGAGTTGCATTGCGCAACGCCGGCACGTGCCGTGCCGCTTGCTCCAGGCTAGACTGCCGCAGGATGGGGCATCGTTGGGTTTCAGGGGCTGCCGCTGCGGCATTTGCCGTGGTGGCCTGCGGACAGGGAACGACGCAGGAAGTAGCTCCGCGCGATTCCCGAGTGCCGAGATTGTGCCAGGGCGTCGACGTGGGGATGCCCGGACTCGACTGTTCTGGTGCCTCGAGCGGCTGGTACTACGACGGTAGCAGCTGCGCGCACACCGACTGCTGTGTGAGCGAGCAGTGCGGCGCCCTCAGCGAGACCCTGGACGAATGTGAGCTGCGGCACACGGATTGCGAAGCTTGGCGCAGCGGCAAACTCGCCTTCGAGTGCGTCGCTCAGGATGCTTGGGCGCCGGCCGAGTGCACCCCACGGGTGCTGCCACCCAGCTTTGCTTGGCAAGGCGCGGTCTGCCAGGGCCTGTTCTGCCCGTGCTCGGGCCTGGACTGCGACACGGTGTGGGCCGGTCAGTTCGAGTGCGCCCAGCAGCACGCGAGCTGTGATCCGTCCGCAAAGGCCAAAGATCGGTGCATGCGCGAGAGCCCAGCGCAGCAGGTGCCAGCAGGAGCTGCGTTCTTTCAGGACGAGTGCACGCGGGATGGGGCGAGCGACTGCAACGCAAGCGGCTTCATGAGCCAGAGTGCCGTGGAGTGCGTCGCGCTCGCGGAGGGCTTACCACAAGGCCTGAACGCTTTGAAGTCCAGGCTCGAGTACAATGTCAACTATCGGCGTGTTGCCTGGGTCGTGCAAACCACGCTGACCCGGCAAGGCCTGCATAGCACCGGTGAGCTCATGGTCATCGATGCGACCACCGGAATTCTGATTTTAAAAGGCAATTGGTCGGCGGACGGTGATGACTAGCGAAAGATCGCATGGTGCTCGCTGCGCAGCCGCCGGAGCACATCTTCGGTCGACATTCGCTCGTCGCACTGGAAGGTATACATCGTGTTCCAGACCGAATTGATCCAATCGCTGTCCCCCACGTAGAAGGGGTTCTGCACGGCCACATCCCCTGCCGTGAGGGAGCTCAGCACCAGCTGATTGCAGGAGTCCAGGTCGCTGGCAGGAGCGTCCGTGCGGATCGGAGTGGCGCCCTTCAGCCGCGCAAACTTGCCGTTTTGAGCCGGGTCCACCACGACGGTCGCGAACTCCAGCTCGGATGCGAGGGTCTCCGCCGTCACGCCTTTGCCGCCCAGAATGCCCAGCGCGTCCACCGTCACCGACAGCGCCTTGGCTCCCGGTAAGTTGATGCAATTGAAGTCCTCGCCCAGGCGCTTGCCGTTGGCCCTCCACTGACCTTTCATCCAGTCGCCGTGATAGTGCATCAGCGTCTTCCCGCTGATCACGGTGTTCGTCGACTCCGACCACGAGCGATTGCTCCAGCCGGCATCCGCCTGCGAGGTGATGCGCCGAAATATCTCGATCGTGCGCCGAAGCTCGGGGGACTCGAAAACGGCCACGTCCGGCGCGTCTCGATAGAAGTCGTAGAACACACGGCGCCCGCCGATCGCCGCCAGCAAGGCATGAAAGAGGTATCCGGCCTGAAAGGTGTTCCCGCCGACGGCCATGAAGTGGTACCCAGCCTGCTGGACCTTGGCCATGTCCGCGAACATCTCATCGAGAGTGCGCCAGGCGAGCGGGTTGACCCCAGCAGCCGCTGCGACCCGGGTGTTGTAGTAGAGCATGCCGTCCACGTGAATCCCGGTCGGGATCTTGCGGACCTCACCGTCGATCGAGATCACCTCGCGCACGATGGGAGGAAACTTGTCCCAGGCGCCAATGCGCCGGAAATGCTCGCCCAGAGTCTGCCCCAGACCTCGGTCTCGGATTTCTCGATACATGTTCGTCTGGCTCGCGACGAACACATTGGGGGGCTTTCCCGCCAGAATGAGGCTGACGAGGGGGCTGAGCCCTGCCTGCTCATGCGGCGCCGACAGCTCCACGAGCTGGTGCCCGCGCGCAGCGAACTCTTTGACGTACACCTGAAGCGCGGCGATCTCACTCTCGTTGGACCAGGAATGGAGCAGCGTCAGTTCGTCGGCCCCTGCCGGCGCCGCCAGCAGACTCCCCACGGCCATGGTCGCGGCGATCGCCGCCTGGCTGAAAAGCGACAGAGCCATCGCTACATCCTCGCCCCGGTTTCGGAGTCGAAGATGCTGAACCGATCGCCGGGAAAGTGCGCCTCCACCGTCTCCCCCGCGGCGGGCGCGCGAAACGTCGAGAAGTCCCCTCCAGCGGCCAGCAAACCCTCGCCCAGCTTCAAGAAGGCGACTCCGCGGTCGCCGATCTTCTCCGCGTAGGCCAGAGGTAAGGCGAAGCTCGCCGCCGGGTTGAGACCCGGCGCCTGGCCCACGACAAAGTGTTCCGGCCGCATGCCGATCTGGATGCGCTGGCCGGGCCGTGGGCGACGCGCAAAGGCGTAATGGCTCAGTTCCATGCGCGTCTCTGTCGATCGATGAACCGCCGTGACCTTCTCTCCGACATGGGAGACCTCCGCATCCAAGAGGTTCATGGGCGGGGAACCGATGAAGGCCGCCACGAAGGTATTGGCAGGCGCGGCGTAAATCTCATCTGGGGTGGCGATTTGCTGGATGACGCCATCATTCATCACGGCAATTCTCGTCGCCATCGTCATGGCTTCCACTTGATCATGGGTCACGTACACCACCGTATTGCCCAGCTCGGCGTGGATGCGCTTGATCTCGAGCCGCATCTCCGTTCGCAGCTTGGCGTCCAGGTTGGACAGAGGCTCATCGAACAGGAAGAGCCCCACCTGCTTCACCAGCGCCCGGCCGATTGCCACGCGCTGGCGCTGCCCGCCCGAGAGCTCTGCCGGCTTGCGCCCGAGCAGGCCTTCGAGGCGCAGCAGCTTCGCCGCCCAACGGACACGCTTGTCGACCTCGGAGCGAGGGAGCCGCTGGGCTGCGAGCCCGAACTTCAGATTCCCCTCGACCGACTTGGTTGGATAGAGTGCGTAGGACTGAAACACCATGGCCAGCCCGCGATCCTTCGGCTCCAGCTCCGTGACGTCGCGGCCACCGATGTGGATCGAGCCCGCCGAGACCTCCTGCAATCCCGCGAGCAAATGGAGCAGCGTGGTCTTCCCGCAGCCGGACGGACCGAGCAGCACCAGGAACTCGCCATCCTGCACGTCGAGGTTGAGGTCCTGGAGCACACGATGCTGGCCGTACTCGTGTGTGACGTTGGAGAAGGAGACTGCGGGCATTGCCTAACCTTTGATGGCCCCCGAGGTGATCCCTTGAACGAAAAACTTCCCCAGCGCGAAATACACGACCAACGGAGGGATCGCCGTGAGCAGCGCGGCCGCCATCGTGACGTTGTACTTCACTTCACCAAACTGGCTGAGCACGGTGTTCGCCAGGATGACCGTCATCGGTTGCGCACTGATTCCGCCAAAGGTGAGCCCCACGATGAAGTCGTTCCACACCGTGGTGACCATCAGAATGGCGACCACGATCAGAATGTTCTTCGACATGGGTAGCACGATTTCCCAGAAGATTCGCCAGAAGCTCCCCGAATCCAGCAGCGCGGCATGGATCAATTCGCGAGGAATGTTCTTGTAGAAATTGCGAAACATCAGCGTCAGCAAGGGCATGGAGAGCACGGCGTGAACCAGAGCCGTGCCCCACACGGTGCCATAGACTCCGAGCTGCGCGACCAGCACCACCAGCGGGATCATGACGATCTGAAAGGGCACGAAAGCGCACAAGAAGAGCACGAAGAGAAACGTGCCCGCCCAGCGCACGTTCCAGAGCGCGAGGGCGTAGCCGGTCAGCGCTGAGATCCCGATGGAGAGGCCGAGGCTGGGTAGGAGGATCTTGAACGACGTCGAGAATCCGATGCGGATCCCCTTGCAGGTCATTCCGGCGCAGAGCTCCGACCAAGCCTCACGCCACGGCGCCACGGTCCACGTTGTCGGCCAGGAGAAGATCTCGCCCAACGCGATTTGATCCATCGTCTTGAACGACGTGAGGACGACCACGTAGAGAGGCAGGGCGATGAAGGCGGCGCACATGAGGAGGAACGCCCACACCGCGACCGAAGACGCGCGGAGCCGCCGCTTTCGGCGCCTCGTCATGCCTTCCTCGCCGTGTTTCGTTTCAGCTGCCAGGTGGTGGTCAGCACCAGCGGCAAGAAAACGACCGCCGTCATGCCCAGCATGACCACCGCCGCGGCGCAGGCGTAGCTCACGTTGCCGCGCGTGGCGTAGGCGTTGAGCACGAAGTAAGCCGGCGTCCAGGTCGCGGTGCCGGGGCCCCCATTGGTCATGGCGACGACGATGTCGTACGCCTTGACCACGCCGAGCGACAGCAAGATCCCACACGTCAGGAACGTCCAGCGGAGCATCGGGATGATGACCTCCACGTACAGCCGCCAGACGCCCACACCGTCGATCCGGGCCACGTGCCACAGCTCCTTGTCGATGGACTTCAAGCCCGCCAGCAGGAGCGCGATGTAGAACCCGACGCTGTGCCAGATGGAAGCCAGGATGATGCCGTACATCGCCGTGCGCGGATCCGCGAGCCAGTTGAACGTGGCATGGGCAAACCCCCACTGGCGCAGCAGGCGCTCCGCCCCGAGATCCGGATTGAACATCCAGCGCCAGACGATGCCCGTGACGATGAAGGACAGCGCCAGAGGATAGAGGAAGATGGTTCGAAACCAGCTCTCCCTGCGCGATTCCCGTTCCACCAGCGCGGCCACCACGAAGCCGAACGCGATCGCGAGAGCGCCACCGGCGGACAGGGTGAGCACATTCCCGAGCGCTCCTGCCCAGGCCTTGTCGTACAGCAACCTCTCGTACTGGCGCGACCAATTGGCCGCGATCGCGTACTTGGGAAAGATCCGCGAGTCGGTGAAGGACAGGTAGACGGTCCAGACGATCGCGCCGACAAACGCCACCGCGGTGATCAACACCGCCGGCGTGAGCGCCACGAGTGGAGCCAGCTTCGTCCGTCGGATCGGCATGGTTCGTCCTACCAAACCCAGCCGCGATGCCAACCGCCGGCTTCCTCGGGCGAGCGCGGCGAATTTTCTGGTGGCAGCGAACGCGTCGTCTCGGCGTCGAACGGGTGTCCCAGCGGGCAGTCCTGGGGTTGGGCTCGGTCCGCTCGGCACCGAGCCCTCCAGGAATGCCCGCTGAGCGGGTCCTCTGCACGAGAAGCTGCGGAGTGCTCGTCAGCGCGGTGGGCCGTGGACCAGGCACTCGGCGATCTGAATCGCGTTCAGCGCCGCGCCCTTGCGCAGGTTGTCACCCGTGACGAACAGCGCCAGGCCGTGCGGCACGGTCGGATCGCGACGCAGGCGCCCGGCGAACACCGGATCGCGGCCACTCGCCAGCAGAGGATTGGGCACGTCGCTCAGCATCACGCCCGGAGCCCGGCTCAAGAGCTCCGTGGCCCTCGCCACGCTCAACTCTCGTTCGAACTGCGCGTGGATGGACAGCGAGTGACCGGCATACACCGGCACGCGCACACACGTACCGCTGACCAGCAAGTCGGGTAGCTCCAGGATCTTGCGGCTTTCGTCGCGCAGCTTGAGCTCCTCCTCCGTGTATCCGTCCTCGACGATGCGATAGTTGAGCGGGACCACGTTGAAGGCGATGGGCACGGCCCACTTCTTGGGCGCGGGAAACGGGATCGCCGCGCCGTCCCGCGCCAGCGCGGTGGAGCCCGCTGCCGCAGCCTGCACTTGCCCCTCCAGCTCCTGCACGCCGGCAATGCCAGCGCCGGACACGGCCTGGTATGTGCTCACGATCAGCCGCGTGAGGCCCGCGGCGTCGTGCAGCGGTTTGAGCACGGGCATGGCCGCCATGGTGGTACAGTTCGGGTTGGCGATCAGGCCCTTGGGGATCGAGGCCAGTGCGTGCGCGTTCAGCGCTTCTCTCCCGACGGCTCCGTGCAGCGCGCCTTGGTGGTCACGGCGGAGTTTCGCGGTTCACTGACGGCGAAGTGCGTGGAGATGGTGTTTCGCCGCATACGGGTAGCCCCGTTCGACGGCCCGGCGCCCCCCCTGTTTCAGCGCGTCGTGATCGAGTGACGGGGGCGCTCACTCGTGGAGCGACAGCCGATAGGTGACGGTCGTCTCGCCGCACACGCCGCGACCGAGCACGAAGCTACCGTCCTCAGCGACGTAAATCGGCTTGCCCAGCTGCCAGCCCTGCGTGTCGATGCCTTGGGCAGCGGCGATGTCCGCGAAGTACTTCACGTCGGACGCGGTCCAGAGCAGGGGCGCGCCGTTGGCGTCCCAGCCCGCGATCAGCGAGCCGTCTGCGCTCATGTCCCCGGCGCCACCCGCGAACAGGATGCTGGGATCCCCGGAAGAGCTCCAGCGCATGGCGTTGGGGGCGAACGTACTACCCTGGAGTGGGCTCGCTACGGCCACGACGAGCGAGGCGTCCGCGGTGGAAAACAGGCTCGCTATTTCGGTGTCGGGCTCCGCAGCGTACGCCAGTGTTTCCACGCCCCCGGCCGCGGTCCAGCGCCAGAGAATCTCATTCGAGGCGGGGGAGCCGATGCGGCTCATATAGTAGCCGACGATCGTATTGCCATCGGCGCTGATGGCGACGGGGGCGTTGCCGGCACTGGAAGGGCCCAACGGGAATCACGAATGCCAGAAGCTAGTGCAAGAAGCTCCGCACGCGATCGATCAACGGGCTCGTGGGATAGTCTGTAACGAAGCGGCGCGCCTCGCTCGCCGCCTCTTCCTGGCGCCCGGCGCCGGCCAGCGCTTCGATCCGGAGCAGGCGTGCCTCGGCGGAGAACTCGCTGCCGCCGGGACTGCTCTGATACTCGTCGACCAGCTCGAGCGTGCGCCCGAACTGCCCCGCTTTGAGCGCTGCGCGAGCCTGCTTGATCTGCTCGATCTGCTCGGCCAGGCTGCGCGCCGGTGCCGCAGGCGCTGGGCTCGCTGCTGGCGCCGCGGCCATCGTGCCGGCGTCCGCTGGTTTTGCGCGCGTCGAAGCGCGCGGGGCAACAGTGCGCTGCGCGACGGGCGGGCGCGTGGCGGCGCTCCGCGCGGGCAGGGGCGCGAGATCCGGCAGACCCGGTTCCCCGTTGCGCGGGGGCTCGGGTGCAGGACTGCTCTGTTTCGGGTTACTCGGGCTCGGGCTCGTCCTCGAGCTTTCCGCGGAGATGGGGATCGGTTCGTCGGCTCTCCCGCACAGCCACACCAGGCCAGCCAGCCCCGCGGCGCACGCCAGCAACGTTGCCCGCAATGCTCGGCGCCTTGGCAGCGCCGAGCTCGGCGCGTCGTGCCGCGCTCGCTCGATCTCCGCGCGCCCGAGCGCCTGAATGCGCTCGCGCAGCGCCCGCGAGGGGCCTTCGCGCCGCACCTGCACGAACAGACGGCGGTCGAAGTCGGGTCCGGAGGGATCGCTCAAGCGCCACCTCCAATACCATACAGGAACGCCCGCTCCTTGCCGCGCGGCAGCTCGTCCCATTTGCGCGCCGCGATCATGAACACCTGCTGCGCGAGATCGTCGGCGTCTGCAGCCGACGCGCCGAAACGGTGCAGCAGCCGCCACACGAAGTCGAGGTGCTGCGAGACGAGATCGTCGAAGTCATGGCGGGTGGCCGGGGCAGGGGCGGCGCTGGGCTCGGATGCGCTGCGGCGCGCCGAATTCACGGCGCCGCCATGTCCTCGGCGGCGAAAAACGATCACGGGCCTCGCCAGACGACGCCCAGGCCCGCCTGCAAGCCCAGGCTGCGCGTGCGAAACCACGCCTCGCCGCCCTGCGCGGACCCCATTTCGTACTTCACGAGCGGCAGAATGCCGCCGATCTGGGCCTCCAGCGCCAGCGACGAACCGAGCTGAAACACGCCGCGCCCCTGCGCGAGAGCCGCGGCCCAGAAGCCCGTGTCGGAGGTGCCGAGCGCATCGGCGCCGGCGGCCTGAAGCGCACCCAGATCGACTCCGGCGCAAGGGTAGAACGCGACGCCCGGCAGCTCCCAGGCGAGCGGACAGGCTTCGAGCCGTGCGCCGAACAGGGTGACAGTCAGCTCGCGATCGCGCGCCTGCCCCCGCCCATGCACCACGAACAGCGAGGCGCGCAGCTGCCGCACGAGCCCATCCGGGTCGTCGAGGGCTGCAGACGCGGCGCCGCCGAACGCCGGCTGCGGTGCGACACCGGTCTCGAGCAAGCCCTGTGCTCCGAGCTGCCAGGCGCTCGTAGGTGCGCTCGTGTGCGCGCGCGTCGTCGAGCCGGATTCAGCGAGCGGGGGCGGCGCGGGAGCAGCGGCTGCCGGCGGCGCGGCGCTGGGCTCGGGCGCACGAGGATCGAGGGCGAGATCCAAGGTGAGCGCCAGAGCTTCGGCCACCTGCTCGCAGCGCGCGTCCTGATACTCGCGGATCGCCACGGTGCCGAGCCGCGTCTGTCGTTCGAGCCTGCCCGAGCTGTTGGCGGTGTCGGCGACGCGCCCCAAGGTCACCACGAAGTCGACGCGATCCCCCACCTCGCCAGCCGTGCCGCTTGGCCCAGCTCCGCCAGTCGCGCGATGAACGCCGCGCCATCGGGACAGCCCTCGGAACTGCGGTACCAGACCCACACCGGATCGGGTTCGGTGTAGGCAACCGGGGCCAGCAGCGCGGCAGCGACCAGCCCGATCCATGGGTCTCCGTCAATCGGTGGGAAGGTCAGGAGCGATGACACCACTCAAACAGAAGTATCAGAGTAAGGAGTTTGCCCCTCTAATGGATTCGAAATCGCTTCGTGATAGCTCGACGGAACAGCCGCTGTTCCGTCTCGCTTCAGCAACTGTCGACTACGCTGCGGGAGGTTCCAGACCATGACGTCATTCGCCGAAAGAAGCGTACAAGGGGCAAGAAGAAGAAGGTTTTGCTCTCCACCATCGGCCCGCGTGGCGAGGTGCAGCCGCTGCTCGCGCTCGCGCTCGAGCTGCGGGAGCTCGGGCACGAAGCGAGCTTGTGCGCACCTCCCAACTTCAAGAATTGGATTGAGTCCTTCGGGGTGCGCTGCTTTCCGATTGGACCCGATCTGGAGAAGCTCACCGCAGCACAAGCCTCGGGAGCCGTGCCGAGGCCGTCGGAAGAACAAATGCGCGAGGCTGGCATTCAGATGGTGCACGGGCAGTTCGATGTGTTTCCCGAGGCGGCGCGCGGCTGTGACCTCATCGTCGGCGGCGGTGCGTTGGCCATCGCCACGCGCTCGGTGGCTGACTCGTTGGGGATTTCGTACGTCTTTGTGGCGTACTGCCCGGTGACGTTTCCGACCCCGGAGTATCCTCCGCTCATGAACCCCGAATGGCTGAAGATGGGCAGCGCTCCAGCCGATCCGTCGGAACAACCGCAGCGCTTCGCCGTTGCTTGGAAGGAAGACGCGAAGCGCTTCAACCACGTCTTCCTCGCCGTATTGAACGAGCGGCGAACCAAGCTCGGGTTGTCCGAGGTCGATGACGTGCGGCGTCACATCTTCACGGATCGTCCGTGGCTGTGCTCAGACCCGACACTAGCGCCGGCCCCGTCGCACTCGGATCTGCACGTCGTACAGAGCGGCGCGTGGTTTCTGCGTGACCAAAGTCAGCTCCCCCCGGAGCTGGACGCCTTCCTCGCCAAAGGCGAGCCTCCGGTGTACTTTGGCTTCGGTAGCATGGCAGGCTCAGAGCAGACGGGCGCTCAGCTGATCGAGGCAGCGCGCGCGTGCGGCTTCCGTGCGGTCATTTTCGCAGGGCTGGGGGAATCTCGGGTCGGGCGTCTCGGGAGCGGACTGCATCTCGATCGGTGACGTCAACCACGAAGCGTTGTTCCCGCGCGTCGCGGCAATCGTGCATCACGGCGGCGCGGGGACGGCGCACGCCGCAGCACGCGCGGGCAAGCCGCAGGTCGTCGTGCCGCACATGTTCGATCAGTTCTATCATGCGCTGCGCGTGCAGCAGCTCGGCATCGGCGTGTCGTGCCCGCCCCGTCACCAGTTGAACGCGGATGTCATGACCCAGGCGCTGCACCAGTGTTCTCAGTCCGACGTCAAGGCCAGCGCCCAATCGCTAGCAAACCGCATGGTCAAGGATGCGGCGAAGGCCGCCGCAGGACAGTTGAGCCAAGAACTCGCATAGCGCCGACAGCCCACTCGTCTCGGTTGCTGGAAGCCGAGTGCACCTTTCGCGCCTGGGGCGCGACCGTACGAGAACCAGAGTAGAGAGAGTGGCTCAAGGTCGTGCGGCGCTGTCCGGCGCCAGGCGCGGCTCGAGCAGATTCGGGACCTCGGACCCGCCCACCAGGACGCCGGGCGCCTCTAGCACGCTGCGAACTGCCCGGAGCGTCTCCAGCAGACGGGTTCGAAATTCCACGCGCTCAGCCTACGAAATCCAACCCCGGTGACCAGTTCAAGGCGACGGTTGCCCTGGCAAAGCCGCCGAGATCGGGTGCGGCACGCGCGCTACGCGCTCAGTTCCGTCTGAACACGAACGCCTGCTCGAAGTCGCCCGTGGTCACGCCCAGGGTCCGGAGCGCTACGGCGACTTGCTCGCCGAAGCCGAGGCCGGCTTCGGGGGCCGGCGCTCGCAGCGTGGTCTCGAGTGTGGGCGGGACGTCGCTGCGATCGAACACCAGGACCTGACCCGCCCCCGCGAGGCCCGCCACGGTGGCGTCGGGCTCGCCCACGAAGAGGTGCTCGGCGTCGAGCGCGATCGAGAAGCGGTCGCCGTCGCCGGTCGCGATCTGCGCCAGCGGTTGCCAGGCGCCGGCGCTGCGCTCGAAGAGCTGCACGCCGAGCTCGTCGCGCACGGCGATCGTGCCGCCGAAGATGGTGCCGGCGTTGCCGAAGCCGTCGAAGCTGCCGTCCGCGGTGACACTCTGGAGCACCTCGGCTGTGGCGAAGCCGTCGGCGCTCGTGTACACGTACACCTTGCCGTTCTTGGGCGGCGGCGTGTTCGCGGGCGTGTCGGGGCGCGTCACGAGCAGGGTGCCGTGCGATAGCTGCACGGTGTCGCCGAAGTTGGCGTCGAAGCGCTCGAGAGCCGCGGGCTCGGCGAGCTCGACCTGCTGCGAGTAGTCGCTGCGGTCGAACACGAAGACGCGGCCGCGCCCGCCGTGGAAGCGCTTGGCGCCGACGGCCAGGTGTTGCTCGTCGAGCGACACGGACGCGCCGAAGGAGAACTCACCCGGCGTGGTCTCGCCGGGGGGCAGGGTGAAGCTCTCGGGCAGCACGGTGTGCGTGCGCACGAAGCCCCCAGCGCCGCGCTCGAAGACGGCGACGTAGCCGGTCTCGACCTCTGGCGTGCCGCTATCGTCGTTCTCGGGCGCGCCCACCACCAGGGTGTTCCCGTGCAGCGCGAGCGCCGTGCCGAAGCGGCCGCGGTCATCGGCTGAGGCCGTCAGCCGCTGCACGAAGCTCCAGCCGCCCCTGCGGTTGCGTTCGAAGACATCGACGGCGAACGGGCTGTCGACGCTGCCGCTGCCGACGCCGACGGCGGCGAGCGACTTGCCGAGGGCAATCGCACGGCCACCGGACTCCGCCGCTGGCGTGCCCACGAGCTCTTGCTCGAGCTCGAAGCTGCCGCACGACACAAACAAGAACGCCGAACTGGCGAGCGCGAGCCTGGGGAACAGGTGCCCTTTACCGAGGCCAGCGACGCGAGCACACGACCGATCAGTAAACGAATGCTTCATGACCCCCTCCAAGCTTCGAACCTAGCACCCGAATAGAATTGGACCAGTGACGGATGACCGGCCCATGCCCGGCAACGTCACGGATGTCCGTCGTGTGGCGATCGTCACCAGCGCGGGCACAGGTATCGGGAGAGCGGTCAGCACATGGGCGCGGCCACTATAGGGATGACGTGACGATGTTCAGACAAGAGACATCTGGCCCCTGAGCTCCTGCTCGACGCCACATTCGTCTCGAAATTCAGTCGCGACGGCCGCCATCTCGTGCGGCGCGAGCCCGGAGATCGTCGCGACCGCCACGTGACCGGAATCAGCCGCTTCGAAGGCATCGAGCCTGCAGTGCTCCGGAAGCATGGTGCGGAGCACCGCTCGTGGGTTGAGCCGCTTCCCCTTCGCCCCGAGCGCGTCGTACTCGACCGCACGCCGGGTCACCCGCGCTAGATGCCACTTCAGATAGGCGTAGCGCTCGTTATCGACATCGGGGTTTCGGAATGTGATCCGCACGGACTCATCGCTGACCAGGACCCGCGCGCCGTGCACTCCCGTCTGTCGCAGCAGGCGCCTGACCTCAGCTTCCGCTTGCTGCCCCGAGTAGTCCTGCTGCGCTGGCGTGTACCGGAGCACGGGCTCACCGTCCAGCCCCGCCACCACGACATTCGGCGGCAGGCTCATCAGGATGGCCTGCACCTCCTCGAGGCATGACGCTTGTCGGATGCGCAAGAATGCCTCCGGTGTCGTGACCTTGATCCCTTGCAGGGATCGGGACTGGCGGGCTGCGGGTTGCTGGGCTTGCTCAGCGAGCGCTCGACCTCGCGCGGAGCTGTGCCAGGGAGAGGGCTCGTCGCCGCGCAGCGCCCGGCGACACTAGCAGATGCCCAGCGCCCGGCGCCGCGCACTGGGCACATTCTGGCGACGCTGAGCGCGCCCGGCGCCGAGCCCTCCCGCGCTGCCCGCGCTTCGGTCGAACTGTTGTGGGCGCCTGACCCGATCGGTGAGGATTGCGCGAGGCGCACGGGCTCTGCAAGAAGCACCGGAGTGCCAGTATCAGTCCGCGAACCAGGCAGCCGTGCACGGTTCGCAGCGTCGAGTGTTGCTACGCTTCCTTCATGCCGGATGCGATCAGGAGTGTAGAAGCACCTTCCGATCCGCGCTGCGCGGATCGCACCACCGCGCTTGGCCGCAATGGGGGAAGCGCTCGGCGTCAGCGCGCGCGCACGACGACCCGCGGCTTGCTCCGCAACCACGCCCACGGGGACGACTCCCGTGGCACTCTCCGATCCGCGCTGCGCGGATCTCACACTCCGCTCGGCCGCGACAGGAGGTTCTGCGCCAAGGCGCGACCGGGCGTGGGAGGATAACTCCCGTCGAGCTTCGGATCCGCGCTGCGCGGATCCGACAACGCACTCGGCCGCGATGGGCGGAAATCGGTCAGCGTTGATGCTCGCTCCGTTAAGATCGATGAACCGAATCGTTCTGGCTTGACGGCGATCCGGCGGTACATAGGTTCGAGAGCGCCGACGGTCGGCAAGAACCGCTTCCACGGCGGCTCTATGAGACCACCTTCGCCGATCTCGATGAGTTTGACTTCCAACCCGCCAACGTTGCGACTCGCCCGTCCTGGAGCCATTCTGAGGCCTCAAATTCCAGGGTGTATGCTGCAGGCATGTTCTCCGGCACCGAGTTCGGGCAGCTCCAGCAGCTCTCGAATCAACAATTGCTCGATAGCCTCGGTCATGTGCTACGCAATCAGCGTCCCAGCCTGGCCGAGATCGTCGCTCATCTGATGGAGGTGGAAGGACGGCGCCTGCACCTCGAGGCGGCGCACAGCTCCCTGTTCGACTACTGAGTCCGCAAGCTCCACATGAGCGAAGACGAAGCTTGCCGTCGCATCGACCTCGCCCGCCTGGCGCGCAGATTTCCTGCGCTCTTTCCGCCGCTCGCGGGCGGCGAGCTCACGCTCTCCGGCGCCCTCGCTCTCAAGCACGTGCTGACCGCCGAAAATCACCTGAAGCTGATCGCCGCCGCGCGGCACAAATCGATCCAGCAGACTCGCGAGCTGGTGGCGGCTCGCTTCCCGAGCCCCGACGTGCCCACCACGCTGCGCAAGCTCCCCGAACCAAGGCCGGCGCCGGCAGCGCAGCCCGAGCCGAGCCTCGCGGAGCCGCTCCTCGCGGCACCGATTCCGCCCGCTGAATCGCCACGCATCGACGCACCGGCACTCGCGCCGCCGGCCGACGCCGCCGCTCGACCCCAACCCCATTTGCTCCCGCCCCATTTGCCATGGCCCAACGTGCCTCCCAGCGTCCCCTCACGTCCCGCGCCGCCCCGGCATCGTATCGAACCGATCGCCGCCCAGCGCTACAAGCAGACGACTCTGGGCTTTACAACCTGCGCATCTCCAGCTCACGATCGACGCAACACTAAAGAGCCAGCTTGAAACCGCCCGCGACCTGCTGCGCCACGCCGAGCCCAGCGGCGACTTCGCGCTCGTCCTCTCGCGGGCCCTGGAGCTGCTGATCGCCGACCTGCTGCGCCACCGCTTCGGTGTCGGCAAGCGGCGCGCGGCCGCCGGCGAACCAGCGCCCGGGACGGCCGCGGCTTCGGACGTGTCACCATCGGCCGCGCCGCCCTCGACATCGGCCGGTTCATCGTCGACGCACGTCCCGCTCGCCAGCCGCCGCGTGGTCGTTGCGCGCGACGGCCTCGCTTGCACGTGGGTAGATGAGAACGGCCATCGCTGCAACTCACGCGCCTGGCTGGAGCTCGATCACCGGCACCCGCGCGGCAAGGGCGGAAGCTCGGAAGCCGAAAACATCCGGCTCCTCTGTCGAGCCCACAATCAGCTCGCTGCCGAGCACGCCTACGGCCGCGCCCACATGGATCGAGCAAAGTCGAAGCGACAACCCCGCGAAGGAACGACGCCCAGCTGAGCCAGGTCTACCGCTTCACCAGTACCTGTTCACGGACGAGCAAATGGCGAGCAGGTCGGCATGTGATTCCACCGCCAGCGCGGGAGAACACGCGGATCCGCTCCGGGCCGCCTCGCCGGACCGGCTGGTGGGAGTTGCTGGTCCGTCACGACGTGGCTCTCATCTGAGCCCAGCAGCGGGTTCCAGCGCCAGTGCCAGCCATCCGCCCACGGATTCATCGGACCGCCGTGCACCCACAGGAGCAGCGGATGCGGGCCCGCCGAGCGCGGCGTGAGCAGGAACGAGTGTACGCTTCCGCCGTCCGTAGCTGCCACCTCGAACGACTCGAGCCGCGCCAGCTGCTCGAACAGCGCGGGGTCAAAGCCACTCAGCCGCGCGAGCAGCCGTGCCTCACCACCGGACAGCGGCACGCAAAACGGCTCCGGCGGGTGGGCTGGTGCGGTGGCGAAGCCCGACCACGGCGCTGCCATCCCCCGAGATCCGCTCGGACGAGTGGCTGCGCGCGCAGGCGCTCGAGGTGATGCGGGACACCGCGCCCGTCTCGACGTCCACGAGCTGCACCGGAACCTCGCCCGCACGTCGGCGGTCACCAGCACACCGCGACCATCCGCCGTCCAGCAACACGGCGTGGGCCACGGCTCCCAGTCGGTGAGCAAGCGTCCGGGATGATCCGGAGTCCGCGCGGGGTACAGCCAGAGCCGCGGCTGTGGCAGCTGCCCGCTGCGATGCGATCGAAATGCAACGCCGATGGGCCGCGCTTCTCGAGCTCCGCGGCCCGCTGGCGCTGATCGCCCTGCGCCACGCCGGGCAACACGTCCGCGATCACGAACAGCTCCGGCTGCCGCTGGGCAAAACGAAACGCGCTCACGCCGAGCGGCTCGTCGCTGAGCGGCAGCGGCTCGCCCCCCTCCGCCGGCAGCAGCCAGACCTGCTGTCGCTTCTCGTCGCTCTCCTTCGGCTTGCCGTCGCGCGGATTGCGATTGCTCAGAAACGCGGGCGCGCCGTCACAGCGATACTGCGGCGCGACGTCCTTCGAAGCGCCGCGCGCCAGCTGCGACGCGCCACAGATCCGAGACATACGCCGACTCGTCGGCGTCCAGGCGCAGCACACAGAGCGCCAGGCAGCAGCCGCAGGGGGAGGGGCTGGCGGAGCTGACGCGGCGCAGACGGCTCAGCGCCGCCGCGTCAAACAGGGCATCGCGATCATGTCGCGGGCGTAGCCCGGTGCCCGGCGGTGCGCTAGCCGGCGTGTGCGGCGCGCGGCTCCGATCCACGTTGCGAGGATCCCGATCCGCGCTGCGCGGATCCAGCGAGCGCCGACGCGCGGCTGCGGGCCGCGCGGAGGGCGCATACTGCAGCCGCCGCCCGGTTCCCCTGGGCCGGGCTCGATGCGAGCAACATAGCGACGGCAGCTGCGAAAACGCCCGGGAATTCATTGCTCCTGACCCGTAGAGTCGACCCCCACCAAGAGTGCACCATCGTCCTCCCCACGCGCCGATTCGGCGCATTCTCGCCGCGGCGGAGCTCGCCTCTGGCGCTCGCGGCCCGATCGCCAGAGGGCAATCGGCGCGAACCGAGTGAGTGGAGGGTGGATCGAGTCGAGCCGAGCAGGGCTCGGCGCCTCACGTCTCCGGCGTCTCTAGTCTGTGCCACTCGCCGGAGTGTGCAGCGCGCGGCTCCGATCCGCGCGGCGCAGATCCAGCAAGCGCCGACGCACGCGGGTGTGGGCCGCGCGGAGGGCCCATACTGGCGTCGGCGGGCTTGCATCAGCGCCGAGCCCCTCCTCCGAACCTGCGCGAGTGGAGCATTCGGCTGCACGACAAGCCCCTCCGGCGCGCGGCGGTGCAGGGAGCCCGCGCCGCGACGGGGAACGCAGGTTGCTGCGCGAGCTCTGGATGGCAGCTCTGAAGATGGCTCAGCCGCCGCCGACGAACTGGACGATCTCGAGCACGTCCCCCGGCTGGAGCAACACGCTCGGGTGCTCTCGGCGCGGCACGACCTCGCGATTGCGCTCGACCGCGACGAGGCCCTGAGTGAGCTCCAGGTGCCCGAGCAACCCCGCCAGGCTCAGGCCTTCGGGGACGTCGCGGACTTCGCCGTTGATGGTCAGTTGCATGGGCGCCGCACGGTGGTCGGTGGAGAGCTCAGTTGGAGAGCGGGATCGGCACCCAGAAGGTGCGGATCTTGGTCATGCTACCCCGTCGCTCGTAGCCCGCCAAGCCGTAGAGCACGTTCCAGAAGTGGCCGTCCGGCGTCTCCCCGTAGGAAAATAACGGGAAAATGTGCACTTGCCAGTCGAGGCCCTGCCGGCCGCGATGCTCGGAGTAGTACACGTTGCCGATCAGCTGACTCACCGAGTTCTCCTCGGCGAAGCGCCAGTAGAGCGGGAAGCCGATGGTGGTGCGCGAGGAGCGAGTCGCGAAATCCCAGAAGAAGGGCGCGATCACCGTGTGCGTGTCGAAGCCGTCGCGCCCCACGAACAGGAACGGATAGATGTTGGTACTCCAGCCGCGCAGATCGGTGCTGTGCTGGAAGAGCGGCGTGATCCAGGTGGTCTCGCTCAGGCCGCGCCGCTCGATGTTGGCGAACAGCGGGAACAATACGTGGGTGTTCTCGCGCGGGCTGACACGGCTGAACCAGAAGGGCGCGAGCAGCTTTTGCGACAGGCCGATCTCCGGGTCGCGATAGTCCCAGTACAGCGGCGTGACCATGTCGAGCTCGGTCTTGCCGCGGTAGCGAGCGTACAGATAGGTGATGAAGGTGCTGTAGCCGAGCTCGCTCTTGGCGGTCAGGAACAGGGGGTTGATGAACAGCGAGGCGTCACCCTTGTATCCGTAGTGGAAGAAGGGCAGCAGCGTGGTGTGCCGCTCGTCGTTGCCCCACACGCTGAAGTACAGCGGGAAGATGTGGAAGGAGTCCCAGGTCTCCGTGTGCTTGCGGTAGATCGGGCCGAAGAAGTCGACGCTCGTGCCCTCGCGCTTGTCGAGCGTGTGATAGTGCAGGAGCGGCGGGATGATGCGGTACTCGCTGTCCTCGGAGTGGCCCGCGAAGTAGAGCGGAGCGAAGCCGCGGTGCAGGCTCTTGGTCTCGTCCCAGCTGCAACCCGGGCCGCCCGTCCAGCTGCAGAAGACCGGACCAAACAGGTTGAAGCCGCTGTCCGCGTCATGATTCATGTACGTGAGCAACGGCGGCAGGATCAGGTACCCGCCGCCGGGGCGGCGGCCCCAGAACCAGAGCGGCGCGAGCCAGTGATCCGCGCGATCGGGGGCCACGCGCTGCGCCCACGGCCCGATCACGGTGGTGCGGCTGTCGTTGTCGCGCAGGTTCCAGAACAGCGGAAACAGCACGTCATCCGCGCGCTCGGCGCTGCGCCGGTTGTAGTAGAGACCGAACAGCGAAGCGCGATCGGGCTGGCTCGGATCCTTGAGGCTCGGCTGCACGCGCTCGAACCACAGGGGCGGGAAGCTCGTGCGAAAGCGATAGCCGCTGGTGTTCGACTCCTCGTACATCAAGCCGTAGAAGCGGCGCTTGAACTCGTCCTTGTCCTCCGCGAGGCTGGGCTCGTCGAGCTTCGCGTCGCTGCCGATGCTCTTGGCGACGGCTTCCGGAACCGCCAGCGGATCGTCGGGTAGCGTGGGCTCACCGCCGGGCGGGATCACATGATCACCGGCGCCGGAGGCCGCGTGCGTCTCGGGCTCGTCGGGGTTCTTCTTCTTCGGCTTCTGGCGCGGGGATGAGCCCGCCCCGAAACCGCCACCGGGAGCGCCGCCGATGTCCCCGCCGAACGGGTCCTGAGCAAGGCCCAGCGGCGCCCAGAGCAGTGCTACCAACCAAACCAGTGCTGCGGCTTGGAGGCGGACGGCACGGGATGTCATGGCGGGCTTTGGCGGACCTGAGCGGGGCGCGGGGGGCGCCCCCCGCATCATCGTGCGCTCGAACGGGAAAGCGCCGTGACCGAGCGCTTATGCTCGCTGCGCGCGAACAGGTCAAGCTGGAACCGGCCACGTGAAAGGCGACGGGTGAGCGCCGGGCGTCGACCCCGAAGCCGGTCGCCTCCCGGCTCGCTCTCGGGCGGGGGCTCACGCTAGGTTGCGAGCGATGAGAGTGGCGGCGGTCGACCTCGGCAGCGTGCGCGTGGGAGTGGCCATTTCCGACGAGCTGGGGCTGCTGGCTCATCCCAGGCCACATCTTCCGGGCGGCTCGCGTCCGGCGCTGCTGGAGGCGCTCGCCGAACTGGCGCGCGCGGAGGGCATCGAGCGCTTCCTGGTGGGACTCCCGCGCCAGCTCGACGGCAGCGAAGGGCGCGCCGCGCGCGAGGCGCGGCAATTTGCCGCGGCGCTCGCCCGGCGCACGAAGCTCGAGGTGACGCTCTGCGACGAGTGGTTGAGCACACGCCAGGCGCACCAGCGCTTGCAGGAGGGCGGGCATTCCAGCCGTGAGCGCCGGCAGCGGGTCGACAGCGCGGCGGCAGCGGTCCTGCTGCAGAGCTGGCTCGACGGACGTGCTGCGGGAGGCGGATGACGCGCCGCCGCTCGACTGCCCCCCGCCGGCGCGGCACCGCTCGCCGGAGCGCGCGCCGCCGCTGGCTGGCGATCGGCGGGCTGGTGCTGCTCGCTGGGCTGATCGGCGGCACGGGCTTCTGGGCGTGGGGCCGCCGCAGCGCGCTGCTCGGCGAAGTGATCGAGTTCCGTGTCGAGCCCGGCATCCAGCCGGAAGCGCTCTCGGAACAGCTGGCGCAGGCCGGCGTGCTGCAACAACCCAAGCTGTTCGCCTGGTACCTGCGCATGAGCCGCTCGGGCCCCGCGCTGGCGCCGGGTGTGCATCTGCTGCGCCCCGGGCTGAACCCCGCTGCGCTGGCGGCGCGCCTCACCCGCAACCGCGCTCGCCCCTACGCCAAGCTCACCATCCCGGAGGGTTACAACCAGTTCCAGATCGCCGAACGGCTGCGCGAGCGCGAGGTCAGCTCGGCGCAGGCATTCCTCGACGCCTGCCAGGATCCGGCGCTGCTCGCCGAGCTCGGCATCCCCGCGGCCTCCGCCGAAGGCTACCTGTTCCCGGCCACCTACGACCTGTTCGTGGACAGCGATCCCGCGCTCGTGGTGCGCACGCTGGTGAAGGAGATGTCGCGCCGCTATCGCCAGATCGCCGAGCGGCACAGCGCGCGAGTGCGCGAGCGCGAAGCGGCGGGCTGGGGGATGCACCAGTTCATCGTGCTGGCATCGATCGTGGAGAAGGAGGCGGGCTCGCGCGAGGAAGACGGCAACATCGCCAGCGTGTTTTACAACCGCTTGAACGACGAGGGGTTTCGCCCTCGCCAGATGCTGCAGTCGGATCCGACCGCGGGCTACGGCTGCTTGCTCGCTCGCGAGCGCGTGCCCAGCTGCGCCCGCTACACCGGCATCGTGACCGCCGCGATGCTGCGAGACGCGACCAACGAATACAACACCTACAAGCACCCCGGCTTGCCACCGGGACCGATCTCCAACCCGAGCGAAGCGGCGCTGGAGGCGGTGATCGATCCGCCCCGGACCGAGTACTTCTTCTTCGTGGCCGGTCCGGGTAAGCGCCATGTGTTCAGTCGCACCTTCGGCGAGCACGAGCGCGCGATCGCGGGGCCTGGCGTGCCGCCGGGAGAAACTGGCGCTTTGCCGGGAGCTTCTCTACACTGAAGGACTGAGCCCCGTGCCAGGAGTACCGAGCATGGATCTACCGATAGTTCTCGTTCCGCATCCGCACGTGCGAGTGGACAAGAACGTGCTCGGTGGCAGCCCGCACGTCGTCGGTTCGCGAGTTCCGGTGCGGCGCCTCTGGTCGTTCTACCGCAAGGGCGTCAGTGTCGACACGCTGCTCAAGCGGTTTCCCAAGCTGGGTCCGGCCAAGATTCTGGATGCGCTGGCGTTCGCCTACGACAACGAAGAAGTGATCCTCGCCGACATCGAGCGCGAAGAGCAGCTGCTCGATCGCGCGGAGCCCAAGGCGAAGGCCACCAAGGCGTCGGCGCAGCAAATGGATTTGCCGTTCGGAGAGTGAAGCCACCCGCGCTCCCCGCCCCCGCGCCCGGCTCGACGCCCCTGGTTCGGGAGGGCGATCCCGTCAATGAGGTCCAGGCCCTCGCGGAGGCCGTGCTGGAGGCCGCGCGCGTCGCGGGGCTCGGAGTGACGGTGAGCTTCGATGACCGCGTTGCGTTGCGGCACATCTACGTGAACGACGCGGCAGCACAGGTCATGGGCGCCAGCGTCGAAGGGCTGATGGGCTCCGAGACGCTGCTCAGCTTCGCTCCGGAGGAGCGCGAGCGCATCGGGGATCTGCTCACCCGCTCGCGGCACGGTGATCTCGCTCCCGGTCTGGTGGAGACGACCGTGCTGCGCGCCGATGGCTCGCGGGTCCCGGTCGAGCTCGCGTTTTCGCTGGTGCCGTTGTCGGGGGAGCCCGCCGTGGTCGCCTTCCTGCGCGACACGACGGACCGCAAGCTGCTGCAGAGCCACCTCGCGCTGCGCGACCGCATGGCCTCACTGGGCATGCTGGCCGCGAGCGTGGCGCATGAAATCAACAACCCGCTGGCCTACGCGGCTTTGAACCTCGAGACCATCGTGCGGCAACTCCAGAGCTCGCGCGGCGGGCTGGAAGCGGAGATCGCCGCGGCCCGCGATGGCCTGCAGCGCGTGGCGGCGATCGTGCGCGATCTGCAGCGTCTGTCGCTGCCCAACAGCACCGAGTGCTGGCCAGTCGACGTGCGCGAGGTGCTCGACTCCGCCCTCAACGTGGCCATGCACGCCCTGAGCAGCCGCGCCCGGATCGAGCGCGACTACGGTGAAGTGCCGAGCCTGAAGACGGATCCGGCCAAACTGGGCCAGATCTTCCTCAATCTGGTGTTCAACGCCGCGGAGTCCTTCGAGCACACGGACCCGGCTCGCAACCTCATCCGTCTCCGGGTGTCGACGGGGGACACGGGCGAGGTGCTGGTCGCCGTGTGCGACAATGGCCCCGGCATCCCGCGGGACCAGCTGGAGCGGGTCTTTGAACCGTTCTTCACCACCAAGGACCGCGGGATGGGGCTCGGGCTCGCCATTTCCCGTACCCTCGCGGCGCGCCTTGGTGGCAAGCTGCTCGCCGAGAGCGAGGTCGGAAGGGGTTCGACGTTTGCGCTGCAGCTGCCGGCGCCAGCGAGCGGGGAGAGGACATGAACAGGGGAGAGGGTATGCAGGCGGGGCGGCGCGACACTGCGGGAGCAGATGACGCGGCCGTGGAGACCTGGCAGTCCGCGCGCGGAAGCCTGGTGATTTCGCAGCCCGTGCACGGCGTGATGGTGTTCACCTACCATGGCCACATGGGCGCGAGCGTGGTGCCCTTCGTGGAGCGCTCGGTGGCGCGCGTGCTGCAGAGCGGAGTGCGCCCCGATCTGTTCATCGATCTGGGTCAGATGACGGGCTACGATTCCGACTATCGCAAGGCCATCTCGGCCTGGGGCGCGCGCATGTACCGCGAGTTCGGCGAGGTACGAGTGTTCGTCCAGTCCAAGATCGTCGCCATGGGCATCGCCGTTTCGAACCTCACCTCGGCAGGCAAGCTGAAGCCAACCACGGAGCGAGAGCGCTTCGATCAGTTCCTGAAGGAGGCGATCGCGCGGCATTCGGGCAGCGGGACTGCGCCGAAGCCGCGCTGATCGAGCGGCAACTCAGTGGCCGTGGTGGTGGGGCTCCACGCGGTCGCGCAGCCAGGCCTGCGCCTGCCGATACCAGGTGGGTGCGTTGCGATGCAGGTTCACGGAGTGGCCCGCCTCAGGGACGATCAATTGCGTGTAGCCCGCGTCCGCGGGGTAGTTGCTGCCCTCGTCGGCGATGCTGCCGCTGGCATCGCAGGAGGGCAGCTGGCACGCCAGCGTGTCGAAGTTGCCGACCACGTTCAGCACGGGCACGTGGATGTTCTGTGTGAGCCCGTAGGTGGTGAACTGATCGAACAGCACACCCACTGGAATCACATCCTTGGTCGCCTCATCCACCGCGATCACGTCGGGATCCGCGCCCGGCACATGATAGAAGAGCTCGGCGCGTGCACCGGGGAGGGTCGTGAGATAGCCCAGCGGCAGCCCGGCGCCAGCAAACGCGGGATCGAAGGCCGCGGGGTAAGCGAGCGTCTGCGTCAGCGGAGCCCCCGGCGGATTCATGTCGTGCGAAATGGCCGTCAGGATCAGTCCATCGACATCGCCATAGATGCCGGCCTCGGTCCAGGCGATGTTGGAGCCGAAGGAATGCCCCACCAGCACGACGCGATCGAAATCGAGCCGCTGGCCGTCGGCCGCCTGATGTGAACCGCTGCGGACCGCAGACACGATCTGATGCACCGTATGCGCGGTGCCGTGCACGCTGATCGACTCCGGCGCCGGGTGATCGCTCTCACCGGAGCCGAGCCGGTCGATGGCGAGCGTCGCGAATCCGGCCTGGTTGGCGTGCCGTACGTAGGAGTAGCGCTGCGACTGGAAGGGGAAATCCCAGTAGCTGCGGTTGTAGGTGGAGCCGTGGATCAGGATCTGCAACGTCTGCGCGTGCCGCCCGCGCGGAACGCACAGCTCGCCCACGACGCGATAGGTATCCGGCGAGTCGTCCGCGAGCGACACGGAGAACTCGACTTCGCTGCAGCGCGCGCGCCCCTGACCACCATCGTGGTCTCCGTCCACATCGTGATCGGGCCGGGCGCTCTCTGCAGAGCCGCCTTGGGCCGCGACGGGCCACGCGATCGCGAGCGTCACGCTTGCGACGCTCATCACACCCCACCAGCTCGTCCGCTTCACCGCCGGGCGCATCACCATTTTGCCTCCTTGGCTGTTGTCGAGACTCCGCCGGCGCGCGAGCGCGCACCGAGCGATCCTGCGGGGAGTCGCACGGACCCCTCGCTCGAAACTCAGATTCTAGACGCAAAGGCAGTGACGAGCCACTCGGATGCCGAGCCGCGCCCGCCGTGTTCCACGGGCACAACCGGGCGCAGCTCGGATCCTCAAAGGAATCCGGCACAACCGAGCGCAGCGAGGAACTCTTCCTGACACGCGACCGGCTACGGAATGAATGTGGGATCGCAGATCCAGTTCTCCTCGGCAGGAGGCAGCGCGGCCACACACTGGTCGTGAGCGTCGAGCGGCGCCAGACAGGCGATCGGGAAGAACTGCCCCAACTCCTGACAGCCGGCGATGCAGTTGCTGCGAGAGAAGCGGCCGTCGAAGCACTCGGCGGCCCGCTGCGCGTCGCACGCGGCACCGCCAGCGCACACTGGTGAGTGGCGATCGGCGCGCACGACGCCGCCGCCCGGCGGGCGCGAGCCGGTACACGAGCTGTTCGCGTCCGGAAAACTTGGACCGAGAACAAGTAGGGATGCTCACCGGGTGCGAAGGACTCCGGCCTTACGCCAGCATCATCGCCGCGCAGCGCATTGCGCGCAGAGTGTGGGATGTCGAGCGTGATCCGGCAGCGGCGCTCCAGCCGGCGAGGAACTACGCGGAAATGCTCTGCTCGAGCTCCGCCTCGAGCCGCGCTGCGTCTTGCAGGACGGCGGCGAGCTCCTGCTCCGTGCCGGGCCTCGGCCGGCAGCGCCGGCGCATTTGCAACGAGCGGCGCGCGGCCTCCAGGCAACGGGTCCGAAATTCCGGGTCGCTCGCGATGTGCTCGCGGAGCGCCGCGTGGACCCGCGCCGCCGCGTCCGCGCGGCTGCACACGAGCAAGATGTCGCAACCGGCCTTGATCGCCAGAGGCGCCGAGTCCTCCGGCGCCGCGTGCCCGGCGATCGCCTGCATCTCCAGATCGTCCGAGAACAGCACGCCGTCGAAGCCGAGCTCGCCGCGCAATAGCTCGCCCGCGATGCGCGGGCTGAGCGTCGCGGCGCGCTCGCGGTCCAGCGCAGGGTACACCACGTGCGCGGTCATCATGCTGTCCGCGAGCGGCGAGAGCTGGCGGAAGGGGAGCAGCTCGACCGCCTCCAGCCGCTCGCGGTCGTGCGCGACCGTGGGCAACGCCAGGTGGCTGTCGAGCAAGGTGTCGCCGTGCCCGGGGAAGTGCTTCAAGCAGTTCTGGACACCGCCCGCGCACAGGCCACGCAGGTAGGCCGCGGCGCACTCGGCGACCTCCTGCGGATCCCGCGAAAATGCGCGATCGCCGATCACGGGGTTGTCGGGGTTCGTGTCGACATCGACCACCGGCGCGAAGTTCATGGTCAAGCCGAGACAGGCGAGCTCGGCGCCCATCACCGCGCCGACGCGCTCCAGGAGCGCCCGATCGCCGAGGGCAGCGATCCGGCGCATCGGGGGGAGCCGCAGCGCGGGCGGGTGCAAGCGCGCCACGCGACCGCCCTCCTCATCGATCGTGATGAGCGGCGGCAGCTCCGGCGGAGCGAGCTCCGCCAGCGCTCGACAGGTGCGCTGGAGCGCGTGCAAGCCGTCGAGCCCGGGCACCAGATTGCGCCGGAACACGATCACGCCCGCGCGCGCGCCGGCGCTCAGGGCGGCGCGCAATTCGGCAGGCGGCTCCGTGCCGTCGTAGCCGACCACCAGCAGCTGACCGGCGAGCTCGGCCGGCGTCAGTGCTTCGAGCAACCCATCCGGCAAGCCGTGCGCCATGTCCACTCTGGCTTTCAGGAGGCGGCGCTCGCGTCGAGCTTCGCCGCCTCGGTCATGCTCGACACCATCAGCGAGATCTGGTCCTGATCGGGGCCCTCGACCATCACGCGCAGCTTGGCCTCCGTCCCGCTCCAGCGCACCAGCACGCGCCCGCGCTTGCCGAGCGAGCGCTCCGCGCGCGAGATCTCCTTGCTGAGCTGGGCCATCTGCTCCAGCGGCTTGCGCTGGGGCAGGACCACGCTCTCCAGCACCTGCGGCACGCGCGTCATCACCTGGGCCAGCTCGCTCAGCGGGCGCTGCTCGCGCACCATGATCGCGAGCACTTGCAGCGCGGCCACCACACCGTCGCCGGTGGTGGTGTGCTCGAAGAAGATCAGGTGCCCGGACTGCTCGCCGCCGAAGTTGCAGCCGAGCTTGCGCATCTCTTCCACCACGTAGCGGTCCCCGACCGGGGTGCGCGCGAGCTTGCCGCCCGCCGCCTCCAGCGCGATCTCGAGCCCCATGTTGCTCATGACCGTGGCCACCAGCGTGCGCTTGGGCAGGCGCTTGGCCTCCAGCATGCGCGTGGCGCACAACGCCATCACCGCGTCCCCGTCCACGACCTCGCCGTGCTCGTCGACGATGATCAGCCGATCGGCATCCCCGTCGAGCGCGATGCCCAGGTCGGCCTTGCGCCGCACCACTTCCTTCGCCATGTGCTCGGGGTGGAGCGCGCCGCACTCCTTGTTGATGTTCACCCCGTTCGGCTTGCAGCCGAGCGCGAACACCGCCGCGCCCAGCTCGGAGAAGACCGCCGGCGCGGTCTTGTAGGCCGCGCCGTGCGCCGCATCCACCACGATGCGCAGGCCACGCAAGGTCAGGTCCTTGGGGAACGTGTTCTTGGCGAACACGATGTAACGGCCGGCGGCGTCGCCGATCCGCTCGGCTCGCCCCACCTGCGCGCCCGTGCTGCCGTTGCGGTCGAGCTTGCTGTCGGTGAGCAGCGCTTCGATCGCTGCTTCCTGCGGATCGGGCAGCTTGAAGCCATCCGGGCCGAACAGCTTGATGCCGTTGTCCTGGAACGGGTTGTGGCTGGCGCTGATCACGACCCCGGCGTCGGCGCGCATGCTGTGCGTCAAATTCGCGACGGCAGGCGTGGGAATCGGCCCGGAGAGCAGCACTGTCCCGCCCATCGCGCAGATGCCCGAGGCCAGCGCCGTCTCCAGCATGTAGCCGCTGAGGCGCGTGTCCTTGCCGATCACGACGCGCGGCGCCCTGCTGCCCTCGCCGCCCGCCACCCAAGCGATGGCGCGCCCCAGGCGCAACGCCAGCTCGGGGGTCATCGGCTCGCTGTTGGCGAGGCCGCGGATGCCGTCGGTGCCGAACAGCTTGCGCAGCGGCGGCGGTGGGGCCGCTGAGGGCATCGCCACGGCGATCGGTGCTACGTCCGCCCGGGACGCCGCTGGTTTCCCTGCATGTTTCCCGGCATTTTTCCCTGCATGTTTCCCGGCATCGCGGGTGCGGGATGCGCCCGCTGCGCTACGCCTCGAGCTCATGAATCTGCTGGCGGATCGGTCTCGAGGTTCAGCAACACGGCGCGAGCGGCGCCCACGAGGAAGCAGGAGCCGGTGACCACCACCAAGCCCTGAGGACCGACCTTGGCCCGGGCGCCCTCGATAGCGCGGCCGACGTCCGAGAAGATGCGCCCGGGATAGTACTTCACCATCTCGGCGGGGTCGACGGCGCTGTTCACCGGCGGCGCCACGTAAAAGCGATGCGCCGCGCTGTGTTCCAGGCGATCCAGCATGCTCTTCCAGTTCTTGCTCTGGATGGCGCCGAAGACCAGCGCCACGTCGGAGCGGGTGCCCGCGCCGCCGGCCAGGCTGGAATCGATGATGTGCGACAGGCACACCGCCGCGTCGGGGTTATGCGCGCAGTCGAGCAGCGTGAGCTCCTGGCCGCTGCGATGCAGCAGCTCGTTGCGACCGGGCCAGACCGCCGTCTCCACGCCCAGCGCCATGGCATCCGGGCTGATGCCGAGCGCGCGCGCGATGGTCGTCGAGACCGCCAGGTTGGTCCCGTACATCGCGATCCGGGGGTAGGCGAGCTGGGCCCCCTGGTAGGGCTCCGCGTCGCCCAGCGGGAGCAGCTCCGCGCCGACCTCGGCGCAGCGGCGCTCCACCTCGGCCATCGCATCCGGATGCAGCCGACCGACCACGACCTTGGAGCCCGCCTTGATGATGCCGGCCTTCTCGCGCGCGATATCGCTGAGCGAGTTGCCGAGCACGTCCATGTGGTCGAACGAGACGCGCGTGATGGCGGCGATCACCGGCGCAGGGATGACATTGGTCGCGTCGAGGCGGCCACCCATGCCCACCTCCAGCACGGCCCAGTCGACCTTCGCCTCCTTGAACGCGAGAAAGGCCATCAGCGTCGCCACCTCGAAGAAGGTGAGATCGGGAGCCCGATCCATCACTTCCTCGATCAGGCGCGCGAGGTGCTCGTCCGAGATCGGCGTTCCGTCGATCTGGATGCGCTCGGCGAAACGATTCAGGTGCGGCGAAGTGTACAGCCCCACGCGCTTGCCCTGAGCGCGCAGCATGGAAGCGGTGAAGGCGCACACGCTGCCTTTGCCGTTGGTCCCCGCCACGTGAATCGCCCGAAACGAGCGCTCGGGGTGGCCGAACTCGGCGCACGCGGCCTGGATGCGCTCGAGGCCAAACTGCCTGCCGCGGTGAAGCAAGCCATACAGCCGCTGCAGGCTCTGTTGCAGATTACGACTCACCGCTCCTCGATATCACAAGAGGTGGTTCCCGACACCGCGTCGAGCTCAGACCGCTCGCCGCTCAACCCACCTCGGGTGCGGTGTCCCCACGCCCCTCGCCGGGGTGCGGGTTGTCCCCGCGACAATCGCGAAGCGTCGCCACCACAAGGGGCCCGAGCATGCGTGCAGGGTTTCAAACCCCGCTCCAAAGCGCAAATATTTTGTACTTCTACCGCCCTGCGCGCGCGCTTCGCGGGAGCGCGAGCGCACCTTGGCGCACACGGTGGGGCGGCCCCAGGGCCCGCCAAGCTCGCCTGCGCCCGAGCCGCGTCGAGGGCCCCGCTTTGCCGCGCGCATTTCTCCGCGGAGCGCAGTATCAAGCCCGCGTGCTGCAAGTGCAGGTGCGCGTTCAACGCGTCGGTCCGATCGAGGTTCCTCTGCCCGCGTACCAGACGCCCGGCTCCGCCGGTCTGGACCTGTGTGCTGCGCTGCAGGAGCCGGTGCGCCTCGAGCCCGGCCAGCGCCGGCTCATCCCGGCGGGGCTGCGCATCGAGATCCCTCCGGGTTACGAGGGGCAGGTACGGCCGCGCTCCGGGCTGGCGCTGCGCCACGGCATCACCGTGCTCAACTCGCCCGGCACCATCGACTCCGATTACCGCGGAGAGCTGGGGATCGTGCTGATCAATCATGGCGCAGAAAGCGTGCAGATTGCCCCGCTGGACCGCATCGCGCAGCTGGTGATCGCCCCCGTTGCGACGGCTCAGTTCGAGCTCGCGCTCAGCCTGTCGGAGACCGGCAGGGCCGCAGGTGGATACGGGTCGACGGGCCTCTGAGGGCGGGCGGCGCCTTCGGCACCAGCGCCCGGCGCCTCGGCTGCCCGCTGCGCGCGGGACAGCGGCAGCACGCGGCTGAGAAAGCGGTGCAGGTGCATGCGCAGCTGCCCGCGCTCGATGTCGCGCGTGATGATGTGATACGAGCGCGGCAAGATCAGCAGCTCCTTCTCCCACGCGGGCGTGCCGAGCCCGGCGTAGACGCGCCGGGCGTTGTTCACCGGGCACACGTGATCCCGCCGGCCGTGGGCGATGAACGCCGGGCAGCGGATCTCTCCGAGCCGCGCTTCGAGGCGGCGCCCGGCGAGCCGCAGCTCATTGCCGGCGTACGCGGGTTGCGCGTCGTAGGTCACCTGCGTGTGCCGCTGCACCGCATCACGGATGTCCACCCCGGCCTTGGGCAGCGCGAAGTCGGGCAGACCAAGCGCCGCCATCAGCTGCAAACCGAGAGCCGGGAAGGGCCAGCGCAAGCGGATGGGGGAGGCCAGGATGCCGATCGCCAGCACGTCGTCGGGGCGATCGGCGGCCAGCTCCAGCGCCAGCAGCGAGCCCATCGAGGAGCCCACCACGATCACGGGGCCCGCGCCCGCCTTCAGCAGCGCGTCGAGCCCTGCCTCCGCGCCGCGCCGCCAGTCGCTCCAGCGCGACACCGCCAGCGCGTGCACGCTCTGGCCGTGCCCCGGCAGCAGCGGCGCCAGCGCTCGCAAGCCGAGCTCACGCGCCAGCTCGACGATCATCCGCACCTCTTCGGGCGTGGCGCCGAAGCCGTGCAACCCCAGCACTCCTGGCGCTGCGCCCGTCGCTTCCAGCGTTCCGAGCGGCACGCCACCGATCATGGATCCCCCCGCTTGATGCCGTAGGCGCGTATCTTCTTGTGCAAGTTGGTGCGCTCCACGCTCAGGATGACCGCGGCACGCGAGATATTCCAGTCGGTATCGATCAGCGTCTGCAGAATGTAGGCGCGCTCGGCCGCGTCACGATATTCGCGCAGCGAGAGCTTCTCGCCGTTGGCTGGCGGGGCCACCGCGACCAGCGCGGCCCCCGCGCTCGCGGCGGCCAGGCCGGCAGCGGGGCGCGGATCGTCATCGAACGGGCTGATGTGCGGATCTTCCGGCAAGTCAGCGATGCTGATCACGTCGCTCGACAGGATCGCCGCACGCTCCACCACGTTCTTCAGCTCGCGCACGTTGCCGGGCCAGCTGCGCTGCTGCAGCGCCTGGAAGAAGGCGGGGTCGATGCGCTTGGTGCGCAGCCCGTTCTCCTTGCAAAACGACTCGACGAAGGCCTCGGCCAGCAGCGGGATGTCCGAAGGCCGCTCGCGCAAGGCGGGCACGTGGATGGGAAATACCTCCAGCCGGAAGAACAGGTCCTCGCGGAAGCGCTGGGCCGCCACCTCGCGGCCGAGGTCCTTGTTGGTGGCGGCCAGGATGCGCACGTCCACGTGCATCACGTGCTCCGAGCCGACGCGCGAGAGCTCGCCGTTCTGCAGCACGCGCAGCACCTTGGCCTGAGCGCTCAGATCCATGTCGCCGATCTCGTCCAGGAACAGCGTGCCGCCGTGCGCTTGCTCGAACAGGCCGCGCTTCGCGCCGTGCGCGCCGGTGAACGCCCCGCGCTCATGGCCGAACAGCTCGCTCTCGATCAGGTCGCGCGGCATCGCCGCGCAGTTGACCTTCACGAACGGGCCGTCATGGCGCGGGCTGAGCCGGTGCAGCGCGCGGCTCACCAGCTCCTTGCCGGTGCCGCTCTCGCCGGTGATCAGCACGTTGGCCTTGGTCGGCGCCACGCGATCGATGTCCCGGAACAGGCGCTGCAGCGGCTCGCTGGTGCCCACCATCTGATAGCGGCGCTCGATCTCGAGCCGCATCTGCTCCACGGTGCGGCGCAGACGCGCCCCGCGGATGCTGTTCTCGACGCTGACCACGATGCGATCGCGGTTCAGCGGCTTCTCGAAGAAGTCGCTGGCACCAAACTTGATGGCTTGCACCGCGTCCTGCACGCTGGCGTGCCCGCTGATCACCACCACCGGGATGTCGCGCGTGGCCTCGTCGCCCTTGACCGCTTCCAGCAGATCGAGCCCGCTGCGCCCGGGCAGCTTCAGATCCACGATCGCCAGATCGATCGGGTGGAGCGGATTCTTGAAGCTCTCCAGCGCCTCTTCCGCGCTGCCGGCCTCGAGCACGCGGTAGCCCACGCCCGAGAGCACCATGCTCAAGGTGCGCCGGATGTTCTTTTCGTCGTCCACCACCAGCACGGTGGAGGGCGGGGTGACGGGGCTCGCTGGTTCTCCGGAGGCCTGCGTCTCCGTCACTGCGGCGCCCCCGCCGGCGCCGCGCCGCTACCTGGCGACGCGCTGGAAGGCGCCGAGCTCTGCGGCTCCTGCTCGAGCCGGGCGAGGAAGCGCCGCGCGGGCACCGCGAACGGGCTGGCGGGGTATTCCTTCAGCACGCGCTCGAAGGCCGCGGCCGCCTGCTTCTGGTCCTTCATCTTCAGGTACGTCTCCCCCATCAGCGTGACCGCCTCGGGCTCCAGCCCCGAGTTCTTGTAGCGGTCCAGGGCGTAGCGCACGCGCTCGATCGCCGGCGGATACTGATCGCGCTTCAGATAGAAGCGCGCGACGTACAGCTCGTGGCGAGCGAGCACGCCCGTCACCACCTGCAACATGTAGTCGAGCTCGACCCGCCGCGGATAGTTCGGATAGTCGGCGAGGAAGGCCTGCAGGGACGTATACGCGCCGCGTACGCTCGCCAGGTCGCGCTCCTCGAGCGGCGGCTGAAACACGCTCGACCCCGACTGCAGGAACTGCGCGCGGACCACGCGATAGCGCGCGTAGGGCACCTCGGGATCGCTGGGATAGTCCTTGGCGAAGGTCTTGTAAGCCACCGTCGCCTCCGCGTACTTCTCCTGACGGAACGAAGCATCCGCGAGCCTCAGCTCTGCCAGCCGGGCATAGCGCGTGTAGCTGAAGTCCTTGCGCACGCGATCGAACAGGCGCGTCGCGACCTCCCAGTCCTGATCGAGGAAAGCGTCCACCGCCTCCTCGTAGGCCACGCGGGCCTCCTCCTGATATTGCTCCGCGGTCTTGGCGGGCTTTGCCGCGGGCGCACAGGCGTTGGCGGCCAGCGCGAGGAAGCACAATCCGATCCAGCCCTTCGGCCTCATGTGGCGGTGGTAGCCGCTCGAGCCGGCTCGCGCAACCCTTTGCCAATCCCGAAGCCTGGCAGTAAGGGTAGTCGACATGCCGGAACGAGTTCCCATGACGCCCCGTGGCGCGGCCAAGGTCAAAGACGAGCTGGCTCGGCTGAAGGCCGAGCGCCCCAAGATCTCGCGAGAAATCGGCATCGCGCGCGACCACGGAGATATCAGCGAAAACGCCGAGTACCACGCCGCCAAAGAGCGGCAGGGGATGGTCGAGGCGCAGATCAAGGACCTCGAGGACAAGCTGGCGCGCGTCGAGATCATCGACCCCACGAAGCTCTCGGGCAGCAAGGTGCGCTTCGGCGCCACCGTGTCGTTGTCCAACCTGGAGACGTCGGAGTCCTCCACCTACCAGATCGTCGGCGCCGACGAGGCCAACATCGAGGAGGGCACCATCTCCGTGTCCGCCCCGCTCGCCCGGGCCTTGATCGGCAAGGAAGCCGGGGATGAAGTGACGGTCACCTTGCCGGGTGGGCGTCGCACCTACGAAATCACCGACGTCGAGTTCAAATAGTGGGCTCGGCGCCCCCGCGGCGCCGCCCGTCACCAGGATTGGCCCAACGACCTACGCTTTTCGACTCCGGTCGCCGCGCGTCTCGATGATTGCGAGATTGCTACCGTCCGGGGCAGCGGTGGTATAGAGGCGGCGCGTGGCCCAGGAAGAAGCAACAAAGGTCTCCAAGCGCGCCCAGCGCCGAGCTGCCGAGGATTCGGAACATCCAGAAGCCGAACGCGCGGCGGACGCCGACGTAGAGGCCGGAACGGCCGCTGTCCGGCAGACCAGCGCGCCGCCGGCGGCGCCGGTCCCGAACCGCCAGGCACGGCGTCAGGCTGCGGCCAAGGCGCGCGCCGACCGCAAGCGCGAGCGCACGGAGGCAGCGGCCATCGGGCTCGACGCCGGCGAAATGGTGGACGACGCCCTGGTGCGCGTCACGGACAAGGTGAGTCGTTTCGGCCGCAAGCACTGGAACGTGATCCAGTGGGTGATCGGGCTCGGGCTGCTCGGCGGTCTCGGCTTCCAGATCTACACGTGGCGCGCGCGCAGCGTCGATGCCAAGACGACGGACCTGCTGTTCGAGGCCACACAGGCCGAGCAGGGCACGATCGGCGACCCCAAGGACCAGGGCAAGCCGGACGCCAACGGCGTGATCTCGCCCAACCCGGTGTTCGAGACGGACGCAGCCCGGCAAGCCGCCGCGCTCGAGGGCTATCGGAAGGCAGCCGCGGAGCGCCCCGGCAGCCCCATCGAAGGCTTCGCGCGCATCGGTGAGGGCGGCGTGCTGCTCGACATGGGCAAGGCGGACGAAGCTTTGGATGTGTTCCAGAAGCTCGCAGCCAGCCCGCTCGCGCAGAAGTACCCGGAGCTGCGCGCCGCAGCGCTGGAGGGCAAGGGCCACGCGCTCGAGGCGCGCGGCGATCTGCCCGGAGCGCGCAGCGCCTTCGAGGAGCTGGCGACGGTGCCGGGCTTCGAAAACCAGGCTCTGTATCAGCAGGCGCGCATCGCGACGGCGCAGAACGACCTGCCCGCCGCCAAGGCGGCGTTGAACAAGCTGTTCAAGGCGCTGGGTGCGCCCAGGGCGGTAAACCTCGGCGGCTTGCCGGACCGGCCCGACTTCTTGCGCGAGCGCGCGACGGCACTGGCGGGAGTCATCGATCCGATGGAGAAGGAAGTGCAGGTGCCCAAGCCGCCGCTCGGGAACGACGCCGTACAGCAGATGCTGAAGCAACTGGAGGAGCAGGGTGTCGTCACGCGACCGGCAGCGCCTGCGCAGTGACGGCGCGCTGCTGGGCGCTGGGCGCTGCGGCGGCGCGCTGCTCGCCGGCGTGCTGGGCGCCGGCGTGCTGGGCGCGAGCGCCTGTCAGTCGAGCGCCAGCGTCAATCCCGAGGTCCCGCTCTGGGTGCATCGACCGAGCGGCTCCATGCAGCTGCTCTTCAGCCGCACGATTGTCGCCCAGTCGCGCATCGTCGGCGAGCCGTACGAGCGCGGCGGCGCGGAGCTCGACGTCGGCAGCCGGCGCGTGTTCGTCGGTTCGCGCGACCACGGCATGTACGCGCTGCAAGCCACCGATGGCGACGTGCTCTGGCGCTTCGAGACGCTGGGCCCGGTGCAGGCGGAGGCCAAGTACGACCCGCGCGAGGACACGCTCTACTTTGGCTCCAACGACGGCGCCCTGTACAAGGTGGCGGCCGGCACGGGCCAGATGCAGTGGCGCTTCGCCACGGGCGCCGAGGTGTCGCACCGGCCCGTGCTGAAGGACGGCCTGGTCTACATCACCAACGCCAACGACACGGTGGTGGCGATCAACGCCAAGAGCGGCGCGATGGTCTGGAACCAGCACCGCCCCCCCGCGCTGGGCATGGAAGTGGCGGGCCACGCGGGTCCGCTGGTCTGGCGCGGCCTGGTCTTCACGTGCTTCAGCGACGGCACCGTGACGGCGTTCGACGCGCGCAACGGTGACGAGCGCTGGGCGCCGGTCGATCTCTCCGCGGTCGCCGAGCAGACGCTCGGGGAGCTGCCCACGTACCTCGACGTCGACACGACGCCGGTGCCGGACGTGCTCGAGGAGCAGCCGGTCGTGTACGTGGCGAGCTACGAGGGTGGGGTGTTCGCGCTCAACGCGGACACCGGTTCGCGGGTGTGGAGCAACACCAACGTGCGCGGCACGAGCGATCTCATGCTCTGGGAGCAGCCCGGCTACACACCGCCCGGCGAGTCCACGCCGGTGCCGGCGCGCAAGCTGCTGATCGCCTCGACGGGCACCACCGGCCTGTGGGCGATCGATCCCAGCAGCGGCAATGAAGTCTGGCACCGCGAAGTCCCGCTCGGCGGCACCTCGCGCGCGGTGCCCGTCGAGGGCGCGCTGATGTTCTCGACCACGCAGCAGGGGCTGTTCCTGCTCTCCCCGCTGGACGGGCGGGTGATCGACGGCATCCATACCGGCGAGGGCTTCTCGATGCCGCCCGCCGTGTACGGCCAGCGCGCCTTCATCGTCTCCAACGGCGGCCGCTTTTACAGCTTCGTGGTCGTGCCGCCGATCTGAGGCGAGGGCGGGGGCCGCAAGCATCAAGCGCGTCTCGAGCCCGCCTGGCTCGCACTCAATGACGAGACGTCGCCGGCCGTAGTGGCCGCATGCGCGGCAAGATAGCGGCGAGCGAGCGGCGCTGGCAGCTGTGCTCGTGGGGACTTCTGGGCGCGGTGCTGGCGGCGGCGCTGGTCGTCCGACTCGTGGCACTCGATCACGTGCCCGGAGTGAATGGCGACGAGACCGTGTTCCCGGTCCACGCCGCGGAGTGGCGATCAGGCACCCCGCTTTCGCAGCTGCGCACAGGCACCAATCTGCCCATGAACCCGGTGTTCTTTGGCATCGTGGTCGCGCTGAGCTACCTGCTGCCGCCCAGCTTCTGGACGGTACGGCTTGCTGCGGTGATCTCGTCGGTGCTCGGCGTTGTTCTCGGTCTCTGGGCGTTCCGGAAGCGCGGATGGTCTTTTGCCGCGATATTCGGGCTGCTCATGGCCGTGCTTCCGATCCAGCTCGGGTACTCTCGGCTGGCCTGGGATCTACTGGCCCCTGCGTTATCTCGTAGGACCGCCGGCGGACATCCAGGTGACCATCGCCGGAGCAGACCACTGGGATCTGCGCTATCCGAAGGACTATCCGCCGGCTCCGAACCCGGCCGTGACGGAGACCTTTGATGTGGTGTGGGCGAATAGCTTGCGCGACGTGGCGGCTGCTCGCACGGCCGTCCAAAGCACGGACATCTTCGGCTATGAGCAGGGCCCCATCTTGCGCGTATATCGCCAGCCCTCCGCGAGCGCGCAGGCCTCCGCGGGCACTCGATGACCCCTTCGCTTGCAGCGACGATGCGCTGCTCAGGCATGTGGAAAGCTAGCAACTCCCTCGAGCGCCGTGTCGATGCCGTGGTTGATGAGCGGTCACCGTGAGGTGTGCCGACCATCGTTCACGCTTCAACACGTCAGGAGAGCAAGATGGAAAGTGAGAAGAACACGCCTGCGGTAACGGGCGAAACGCTGGAGGCTGAAGAGCTGGCCGGGGTGCAAGGCGGCTTCGACTTGTACACGCCGGCCCGGCTCAGCCCGAGCTATCGGCTCGATCTCGGGTTGCTGCGCTCGCGCTTCGCAGACCTGGGCAATACCGCCTCGCACGTGAAGGACTCGGGGCCTACCTGGGTCAACTCGCCGAGATACTTCGACGTCGGCAGCATCGTGTCGCGCTTGGCTCGCTGACCCGCCAGCGATACTCGGGGGGGCCGGATCAGCCGGTCTCCCCCGCGTGTCGCTCCCAGTTCCGCCCACCCCCAGCGAGCTCACCATGATCCAAGCCAACCAAGAGGTCGACGGCGACATCCCGGGCTCACCGGGGGAAAATCCCGACGTGACGGTCGTGCTGATCGTCTCCACGCTGTGCAACCTGCGCTGTCGCTACTGTTACGAATATCCAGAGCTCGCCAATCGCCACCGGATCAGCGAGCTGGAGCTCGAGCTCCTGTTCTCACGACTGGCTCGTCACTATGCCGCCCGCGCGCCGATCCACATTCGCTTCGCCTGGCAAGGCGGCGAACCGCTGCTGCACGAGCCCGAGTACTATCGCCGGGCGCTGCAGCGACAGGCCAAGATCTTTCGCTCCAGCCCGCACCGGCTGAGCAACGTGTTGCAGACGAACCTGACGGTGCTCGACGAAGCTCGCATCGAGCTGCTGCGCGAGTGCTTTGACGGAGTCGGCGTGTCGCACGATGTGATCGGTGACTTGCGGGTCGATGCCGGAGGCAGGCCGCGCACGCAAACCGTGGAAGCGAATCTGGACCGGCTGATCGAAGCGCAGGTGAGGATCGGTGGAATCACCGTGCTGAGTCAGCAGAACGTGGCCGAGATCGCGCAGATTTACCGCTTCTGGCAAGCGCGGCGCCTGCCGTTTCGGCTGCTGCCGATGCACCGCGGCCCGCTGCCCACGCTGGGGACAATGGCGCTCTCACCCAGCGCCGTGCAGCGCGCGTTTGCGGAATGCTTCGACCTCTGGCTCAGCGATCCCGGCGATCCGCGCCCGATCGCGCCGCTCGGCGAGCTGGTGGCCGCAGTGTTGCGGGCCCGGAGCGCCGGCTCACGCCTCGCTCGCTACGACCGACCGCGGCAGGCGGCCCTCTTGATCATCAACCCGCGCGGGTTCGTGGGCGGCGTGAACGACTTGCTCGAGCTCGGATCGGCCTATGGCAACTTGCTCGATAGCAGCCTGGAAGAGATCCTCGCCGGGCAGGCCTTCGCGCAGCGGGCGGCGCAGTCGGAGGCCAACGTGCGGCAGACCTGCAGCCGCTGCCCCTACTTTCGCGTCGCGTGCGACGGCCAGCCCGCTGCCGAGGGCGGCAAGGAGTTCTGGCAGCGAGATGCCTCTGGAGCCCCGCTGTGCAGCATACAGCGCGGCACGCTCGCGCACATCGAGCGGCGCTTGACCGAGGTCGGCCTGCTCGGACCGGCAGAGGCGGCCGCTGCACCCCATCCCGAGGTTGCCCCGGCCTGAGGCGGGTGCGACCCCGAATGAACCAGGAGGCCTGGCATGACCCAGCGCAAGATGGAAGTCATTCTGATCCCTTCGACCCTGTGCAATCTGCGCTGCTCGTACTGCTACGAGCTGGACAAGCTCGCGGACAAGCGCCGCATGAGCCTGGAGTCGCTCGCCATCGTGTTCGAGCGCGTGGCGCGCTATTTCGAACAGATGGGCGTGGATAGCGCCCGCTTCATCTGGCATGGAGGCGAGCCGCTGCTCTTGCCGCCGGAGTACTATCATGAAGCGTTCGCTCTCCAGCGGAGCTGTTTCGCGGGCGCTCGGACCCAGATCGTGAACGTGACGCAAACCAATCTCACCGTGCTGGATGACGCGCGCATCGAGCTACTGCGCGATGGGTTCGACAGCTGTGGCGTGTCGCTGGATCTGTTCGGCAGCCTGCGCGTGAACAAGGCCGGCAAGTGCCAGGAAGATCGCGCGCTCGCCAATCTGGAGCGAGCGCGCGCGGCTGGCGTGCTGCTCGGCGGCGTCACGGTGCTGACCCGAGCCAACCGTAGCCGAGTGCGCAGCATCTTCGAGTTCTACCGCGAGCGCGACATGGCCTTCCGCTTGCTACCCCTGCACGCGGGCGATTTCCGCGCGGGGCAATGGTTCGAAATCGGGGCCGCGGACGCGCTGCGGGCGTTCCGTGAGCTCGCTGACCTGTGGCTCGATGCTGGCTCGGCTCCACCGATTCACCCCGTGACCGACATCATCGAGGACGTGTTCCGATTTCACGCAGATGGGCGGCGCGTGGGAGTCTATGACAAGGCGACCTGGGACCCGATGATCGCCATCGACCGCGAGGGCTTCGTCTCCTCCTATGACGACATTCACGATCGCAGCAAGGGGTACGGCAACATCCTCAGCCACGAGCTGAGTGAGGTATTGGACGGAGCCACGCACCGCGCCGTGATCGCGCACACCGGGCAGCGCGCGGCCGAGGCCTGCGGTCGCTGCGCCCACTACGGCGCGAGCTGCACCGGCTTTGGCGTGGTCGAGGGGGCGCGCGACTACTGGGGGAAGAACGCGGATGGCTCGCTGCGCTGCGAGGTCTTCGCAGGGTTGATCGCGCACATCGAGCAGCGCTTGAGCGCAGCCGGCGTGCGGCTGCGCGAGCCGAGCACGCTCGGTCTACCGAGCACGCTCGCTCGAGCCGCCAATGCCTGACCTGGAGCCGATATGAACCGATTTGCCGGGATCCAAGCTTTCGTCGAGCGCTGGCGAGCCGGCGCTGCAGCGGCTGCCGTGCCGGCCCCCCTCCCGCGCCAGAGCGCGGCAGGCAATCGCAATCTGTGGGGCTCGGCCGCGGACACCGAGGCTTACACCTACGTCCGGCGCCAGCCGGCCTTCGTGGAGTCGATCGAGCCGCGCATTCGCCCGCTGGTGCTGTACCTGGTCGACCAGCTGGGGCTGATCACGTACTCGAGCTGCGAAGGCCACTGGCCCGCCGCGGGCGCTCCGTTCCGAGCTGCGCACGTCGGCATTCTGCCGGAGTCGCTGGACGAGGGCGGGGGCGGGGCGCCGCCGCTCCAGCAGCGGCTCGAGTGGCTGGTCGTCGCTGCCTCGCAGACCATGTCCGAGCTGGAGCATCCAAGCCTCGGAGTGCGGACCGTCGTCGACGAGCTGGAGACGGAGCTCGGGCTTCGACCGTGCATCGACGTGTGGTTCTTGCCGATCGACACCTCGCTCGACAGCTACTTTCGCGAGCTGCCCGCGCTGATCGAACGATTTCGCTGTCAGCTCGAGCGGCTGCGCTGCTGCTCTGGGGCGCCCGTGGAAGCTGGCTGCGCCGATGGCCGGCGGAGGTCTGGCGAATGAAGCGTCGTACGCTGCTGGCGCTTGGCTCGTTGCCGCCCCTCGCGTTGCTGACACTGGCGCTGCTGAGGTCTCCCGCTGCCAGGAGACCCATGACCGAGCGCTCCTCGGCGGCGCCGGTGGCGCCCCGCCCGTCGTCGCGGGAGCCGACGCCCACGGCGAGCCCGGCGCCGAGCGCCGGCGCCGAGGCTCCAGCCCAGCTCGCAGCGGGCGATTCCCGCGCCGCGCGGCGCCAGCGAGCCGATGCCGTCCGCGCCCGGCTCCGGCAGGAGCTGGGGGCCAGCGCCCAGCCCGGCGCCACCCGAACCGGCACGAGCAGCCGCGGTGCGGAGCAGGTGCACCGCGCCGCCTTCGCCCCGCGACCACTGGCCACGGCTGAGACTTCGACGCGCATGCCCGCGCTCGAAGGCAGCGGCAATCAGGCAGAGCGCCCGCTCGGCAAATACATTCGAGAGACCGTACAGCAGCAATTCATTCCGCTCGCTGCCGGCTGCTACGACGAGCTGCTGCGGCGGGAGCCGTCGGCCCAGGGCAAGCTGGTCCTGGAGCTGGAGGTCGTGGGCGACGAGTCCGTCGGGGGAGTGGTGAACGACGTGTCGCTCGGTGAGGGTTCCACATTGAGTGACCCCGAGCTCGAGACCTGTGTCACCGAATCGCTGTACTCGACCCTCTTCGACGCGCCGCCCGACGGCGAACACAGCGTCACCATCACCTATCCGATCGAGCTCCAACCCTGAACGGCGCGCAATCGAACCACGGCTCCGACCGAAGCAAGGCCAGGACCCGCGGAGACAGGATCATGGACCACGCGTACCCAGCCGATTGCTTCAGTTGTCCCGTACAGCGGCCGCGGCAGCGCCCGAAGGTGCTGACAGCTGCCTGGCGCGCGCGCGTGCAGCGCGCTCTGCGCTCGCTGTGTGAGGATAGCGACATCGCGCGCGAGGTGCGCGCGCACAGCCGCGGCCTGCTGGAGCTCTGCGGCGGCGTCGAGCCCGCGGGTATCCCGCTCCAGGGACTGCGCGGCTTGCCCGTGGGCGCCCTGGAGCTGGCCGCCGAGACCGGCGCCGTCGATCCCGCCTACGCGCTGGCCAGCGCGGCCGCGCACCTGCACCTCCAAGGGCGAGCGGGCTCCTGGTCCGTGAGGCTGCGCGGGCCCCGGCGCTTGCGCTTCGGGCGCTGGCTGACAGCTGTCGGCGCGGAGCATCGCGTAGAGGCTGCGGCCGACTTCATCGAGGTGCAGACGCGCTGCGAAGCGGGCACCGTGAGCCTGCTGCTCGAACGCTCTCCCGTGAGCTGGTCGGCTCGCGCTCGTGCGCGGGCACTGCCCGCTGCTCGCCTGTGGGAGCAGCACCTGCCGCTGTTTGCGACGCAGCATCTCGAGCTGCTGCAGGCGCACGAGCGGCTCGAATCTTTGGACGAGCTGACCCCACAGGTCTGCGCCGAGTTCGAGGGCGCCGCTCGCTTTGTCTCGCTCCACGCGCCCGAGTTTGTGGGCTGGATTCGGGATGTGGTCGCAGGGCTCATCCCGCTCCGTGGCTCTCGCACGAGCACACGCTCGAGCACGCACCCCCATCGCTTCGGTTTCGTCGCGGCGTCCGTCGGATGCAGTCCCGTGCAGCTGGCGGAGGCATTGGTGCACGAGTCCAGCCACGAATACTTCGCCATGGCCGAGCGGGTCAGCGAACTGGTCAACGGCGCGGACCCACTGCTCTACTATTCCCCGCTGCGCAAGTGCGGGCGCCCCATACGGTCCATCTTCCTCGCCTACCACGCGGTCGTGAACATGCTGCTGCTGTACCGCGCGAGCCTGGCGCACGGCTATCGCGATGACGGCTACTGCGCGCACTACTCGCAGCACTACCGCAAGGTCGCCGGCGACATGCTGGGGGACCTGAGCCGCTCCCCCGGTCTCACGCCCGCGGGGCGGTCCTTCCTGGAGTGTACGCGAATCCAGCTGCAGCTACCCATGCCCGAACCGGTGGCGCTGGCAGGAGGGCTGCGGCATGTCGGCTAAGAGCGCGCGGCGCTTTCTGGAACGGCTGCTCTGCGATCCCCGCTTTCTGGATCGCGTCGTCGCCTCGGGCGTGCAGGGGTTCGGAGAGCTGAGCGCTGCGGAGGGTTACGATTGCTCCCTCGCCGAAGTGCAGGCCGTGGCCAGCGACGCGGACCCGGTGCCGGTCTCGCCGGAGATCTGGTTCGCCGCCCTGATCGACGCTGCCCGTTCCGCGCCCGATGCCGCTGATGGGGCTCCCGAGCGGAGCGGCTCCCGAGCACAATGATGCCGCTGGCCCAGGACGGCGTCCGGACCGTCAGGAAAGGCGCGGCTGGCACATTCTGAAGCCGGAAGATCTCGTGCAGCGGCGAGCCCTTGCCACGAGTCATCCCGGGCGCTTCGAGCTTCCGAGTGCGGCGGGGGTCGCTTTCCCATTGACTACTAATATTTTAATACTAAAACTATAGTCATGGCCGCCGCAAAGCGACGCGAGGTTCCGATCCTGACGCGAGTGGAATCGGAGGTGATGGCGATCCTGTGGAAGGGCAGCGGGGCCACGGTGCACGAGGTCGTGGCGCAGATGCCGCGGCCCGTGGCCTATACCAGCGCGCTCACCGTACTGCGCATCCTGGAAAAGAAGGGTTACGTGCAGCATTCGCCGCATCCCGACGGGGGCCGTGCCCACGTCTACCGGGCGCTCGTGCCCGCCGAGAAGGCTCGCCGGCAGCATGTGCGCGATCTGGTGGAGCGCCTGTTTGGCGGCCATTCGGGGGCGCTCCTGGTGGGCCTGATCGATGATGAGCCGATGTCACGGGCGGAGCTCGAGCGGCTGCGGGCGTTGATTGACGAGCGGCTCGGTGAGCCCGCCGATACCGCGGCGCGGGCTCCCGAGGCGGAGCGCGCCGGCAAGAAGGGCGGAGCGCGTGGGGGCTGAAGCGCTGTCGAGTTTGGGCGTCGGAGTGCTGCTGAGCTGGGCGCTCTTGCCGTTGCTCGCGGCCCTGGCGCGGCGCAGCCGTGATGCTACGCCCGCTGCGTACCATCGCACGCTCGCCTGCGCGCTGCTGGCGGCGCCATTGCTGGCGCTCACCCCGGCAGCGAAGCTGGCGCTTGGTTCGCTGCTCCTGCAGGGCGGGGCGGTGGACACGCTGCCCGTCTCGGTGCCCGGTCGCGTGCTGCTCGAGTGGGCGGAGCCGATCCTGGCGGCTCCGAACCGAGCCGCGTTCGTGGCGCCGCTCGGGCGCGTGCTCGCTGCCATCGGCGGCCTGTGGCTGGGCGTCTTCGCGCTCGGTGTGCTGCAGCTCGCCTGGGCGCGGGCGTGCCTCCGGCGTCGCTTGCGCGCGGCGGCGCCCGCTCCCGAAGCGGTGCGAGCGCAGGCGGCGGAGCTGGCGCAAAGGCTCGGTGTTCGCCCGCCGGCCATGCTCGTGAGCGCGGAGTTTGTCGCGCCCTTCGCCACTGGTCTTCTTGCGCCCGTGGTCGGGCTGGACCCACGCAGCTGCGCGCTCGGCCCGGTCGAGCTCCGTTATGCGCTCGAGCACGAGCTGTCGCACATCGCACGGGGCGACACGCGCCTGGCCTTCTGCGTCGAGCTCGTGCGCCGCTGCTTCCTCGGGCATCCCAGCGCGCGCTGGTTGATCGAGGAGCTGGGCTGGGCGCGCGAGGCGGCGGTCGATGCGCGCGTGGCAGGGGACAGTCCAAGCGGCTACGCCCATTTCCTGGTCGCGTCGGCAGAACGTTGGAGCCTCGCGCGCGCGGCCTCCACGAGCTCGGTTTTCATGGCCGACACGGCCCTGGCACGAAGGATCGAAATGCTCACTTCATCATCGCGACAGACTCATTCAGCACCAAAGCGCTTTGCGCTCTTCGGAGCCTCGGCGCTCGGGCTCGGCCTGGCCGCCCTGGCTCCGGCGTCGTGCGGCGCTCCTCAGGCCGAAGCAGGTCCGAGTCGGGCCGCGGGCGTTGCAGGCAGCGGGGCGACGGCGGCACCGCCCAGCCATTCCGCTGAGCTGCAGGCGGGGCGCATCGCGGTCTCCGGGGCCATGGCACCCGCCGTGATCCGAGCTGTGCTGCGCGACCAATTCGGCCACTTCCGCGAGTGCTACGAAGGCCTGCCCCAGCCGCGGCCGGCGGTCGCGTCGAACCTGAACTTCACGATCGGCGCCGCGGGCAATGTCACAGCGGGCCAGGTCGACTCGGCAGCAAGCCCGGCGCTGGGGCAGTGCCTCGAGCGCGTGCTGCTCGCGCTCCATTTCCCGGCCCCGCGTGCTGGCGACGTGAGCGTGGAATATCCGATGCAATTCGAGCCCTGAGCTTTTCCCATCGTGCTTCGGCGCCTGGTTCGCGGGCGCCGCGCCAACGGCCCATTTGTGGTTGCGATCGCAACCAATTGAGCCTATACGTCGAAGCATGGAAACCGATCAGGTGGACGAACTTCGGAGTGCCGTGCAGCGGCTCTTCAGAAAGCTCGGGACGCTGGGGACGGACACGACGCCCTGTGGTCAGCCGCTGTCGCTCGCCCACGCCCATGCCCTGCTGATCCTGCAGAGCCGTGGTGCGCTCTCGCAGCAAGATCTGGGCGCCGAGCTCTGCATCGACAAGAGCAACGTCGCGCGGCTCTGTGCGAAAATGGTCGAGGCTGGCCATGCCCAGCAAAGGGCTGGCACCGAGGATCGCCGCAGTCGCGTGGTTTCGCTGACGAGCACGGGCCAGCGGCTGGCCCGAGAGGTGAACGCCGCCAGCCGCCAGCGGTTCGTGGCGCTGCTGTCGCATGTGAAAGCCTCCCGCCGCGCCGGGATTGTCGCGGGCCTGAACGAGCTCATTTCCGCGATCGAGGCCAGCGCCGGTGACCAGGGGAGGGCGGACGAATGAAGCTCACCGCCGGCATCTGCACCTGCGTTCTCACGGTCGCCTGCTCCCGCTCCCCCGATTCACCGCCTGCTCCGCCCGAACCAGTAACGGCACCGTCGCCTGGAGCCAGGCCGGCGGCGCTGGAGCTGGACCGTCTCGATCCGCGCTCCCCGGTCCCGTTGCTGCCGACCATGGCTGCCCACCAGAAGCAGAACATGCGGGACCACTTGGTAGCCGTGCAGGAAGTGATCGCCGCGCTGTCCACGGCGAACTTCGCCGGCGTGGAAGCCGCCGCGCAGCGCCTTGGGTTCTCCGAGTCGATGGGCCAGATGTGCACGCACATGGGCGCAGGCGCTCGCGGATTTTCGGACCAAGCCATCGAGTTCCATCACACCGCCGATCGCATTGCCGCCGCCGCCCGTGAGCGCAACGCTGGCGAAGTGCTGATGGCGCTGGGAACGACCTTGCAAGCGTGCACATCGTGCCACGCGGTGTGGAAGCAGCAGGTCGTTGATGAGCCCACCTGGCAGCGCCTGGCTTCCGCGCGCGGGGCGGCTCCGTGAGCTACGTTGGCCGGAGGCGGCAACCATGTTGCCGTTCAGCATGAAGCCGAGGCCGCCGAACATCTTGGTCCTGGTAACTCGCTCGCTGTATTGCGAACCGGCAGGTAGTGCGCTTACGACCACACGCCCCCAGTTCCGGAGCGCGACAGTTGCTGAGGAGATCTGCAATGGTAAAATCATAGCTCGGGGCTGAGTCGGTTCGGCGCTTGCTGTACCGCCAGGCGGTCGGCGCCAGCGGGGTTGAGCGGGCTCTCGACGCTGCAGCTCCTTACACGAGCCGGGAGCTTCACTTTGAGCCACGCAGCGCGATCGAACCGTACCCTCGCTTCTTCAATCCTGAGCTCCGTGGCGCTCGCCATCCTCGCCGCGAGTTGCGGCAGCCGACCACCCAGCAATCAGGTCGGCGTTGCCAATCCCGCTCGGGACGATCAAGACACGCTCGGGCCGGTGGTACCTCAAGCGCATTCGGCCATTCCGTAATGGAAGGGGAGATGGCACAGGGGTCGCGATCACCTTCATGGACATCACCGATCGCAAGAGCGCCGAGGAAATACAGAACAAGGTCCGCATCACGCTCGCGGAAGATCTCGACCATGCACGGCGCCTGCAGAAACTGAGCACTGTGTCGCTCGCCGATGAAGCCGGTGACCGGATGTACGAGGAGATTCTCGACTCCGGGATCGCGCTCATGCAAGCTCAATTCGGTAGCCTCCAGCTGCTGGACGAGGAACAAGGCGAGCTGCATTTGTGCGCCTCGAGAAACTTTCATCCCGATTCCGCCGCTTTCTGGCGAAAGGTGTCCATGGGCAAGGGAACGAGCTCGGCCTCGGCCTTCCTCCGGGGGGAACGCGTCGTCGTGACCGATGCCACTGACTCTGATTTGGTCGAGGACCTGAAAGCTCGGCGGCAGTACGCATTGAGCGGCATCGCCGCCCTCCAATCGACGCCGCTCGTGACCCGATCCGGCCGAGTCTTAGGCGTGTTTTCGACGCACTGGCGGGACCGACGTGACCCGAGTGAGCGCGAGCTCGCTGTGCGCGCGCCACGTGGTTGATGGCGTTCGGCGCCACGTGTTCGGTGGGCATCGCACCGGCGTTCAGTAAGCGCGCTGGGTGATGGCCATCTCGTCGCGAGAGGGGGTGGCGCCAGCATGATGGCATTCCGGCATGATG